>JACPPJ010000082.1 GCA_016191085.1 Acidobacteriota bacterium
CGGAATGCACCGACGCGGCTTTAGCCGCTGAGGTTTGCACCTCAGGCGCTCAAGCGCCTCGCTTTGCTAATTGTACCGGCACGACTGAAGTCGTGCCCTTCCGTTTTCAAACTGACCCACTACCCACGGACAGCAGCAGAAAAAGCAAGGCGCGGACACCGCATTCGGAAGAGTGCAGTGTGCCGCGCCTATTTTGGTCAATTGCTAACAAACCTATCGGTCCCAAGGATCTCCCCGAACCGTCAACCGCCGGTCTATTCCGATTCACGCCTGGTTTTTTTACGGTTGCGTTTGCGAGCGAGCGCAGCTTTAACTCGTTTCTTCTCGCCCGGCTTCAGGTAGAAGGAATGTTTCTTGACTTCCTTGATGATATCCTCTTGTTGGACCTTTCGTTTGAAGCGGCGAAGGGCGTTCTCCAGCGACTCACCTTCTTGTACCCTCACTTCCGCCACACTATACACCCCCTAACGGTTTGAAGTTCGATATGCCTGAAGCTATAATTAGGAGTCCGTCTTCGAAAGTCAAGTGGTTTCTGGTTCTGGGACCAGTTGGCAAACTCGAATGTGACGGCGTCCAACATCCCAGGGCTCTCCCGAGTGCATCATTACCGGAGTTTCTGCCTCTATAACGTGGCTGTGACTGGAACTTCTAACAAAGGCGCGAGGCTCTGAATCTGCAAAATTTGGCGGAGAATTGCCGCGGCGGAATTGAAATTTCGACCCGGCCCGCAGACAGGGATAAATCATGCAAAGAGTGTTGACTGTACTGCTCGCTGGGGGCGCCGGCGAACGGCTCAACCCCCTCACCCGCGACCGCGCCAAACCCGCTGTACCGTTCGGAGGAGTCTATCGCATCATTGATGTGACTCTCAGCAATTGCATTAACTCAGGCTTGAGAAAAATTTTTATCCTCACACAATATAAGGCGCTCTCGCTGAATCGCCACATCCGCTTCGGATGGAATATCCTGTCGCGAGAATTGGGCGAATTCATCGAGATTCTTCCGCCCATGAAGCGCATGGGCGAGAGTTGGTACCTCGGAACGGCGGACGCTGTATACCAGAACATCTACAGCATTCTCGAAGAGGGTCCAGATCATGTCCTCATTCTCGCTGGCGATCATATCTACAAGATGGACTATGCCGAGATGCTTGAGGATCATCTCCAGACCGGAGCCGACGTGACGGTGGGAACCATTCGGGAGCCGGCGGAAGAGGCCTATCGTTTCGGAGTACTCAAAATCGCGCCTGACAGCCGTATCGTCGATTTCATCGAGAAGCCTCATGGACGCGTCGCCGCCGCGTTTAGCGATCAGGGCTTTATTCATGCCTCTATGGGGATCTACTTGTTCAAGACCTCCGCGCTAATAGAGATTCTCCGCCGCGATGCGGAGGACAAGAATTCCAATCACGATTTCGGGCACAACATCTTGCCGGCGATCTTGAAGGACTATCGCGTCTGCCACAGTCCGTTCGTGGACAAGAACCGCAGAGAGCAGCCGTACTGGGAGGACGTAGGGACGCTCGATACGTTTTACGCGGCCAATATGGACCTTGTGTCGGTCAGCCCGGTATTCAATCTCTACGACACAGATTGGCCCATTCGCACTCTGCAGGAGCAGTACCCTCCAGCGAAGTTCGTTTTCGCACAGGAGGGCAACCGCATGGGAGTGGCGCTCGATTCCATCATTTCAAACGGCTGCATTGTTAGTGGAGGACGCGTAGTGCAAAGCGTGCTCTCTCCCGGAGTCAGGATCAACAGCTACTCCGAGGTGCACTGCTCCATTCTCTTCACCGGAGTGGAGGTGGGACGTCATTGCCGGTTGCGGCGATGCATCATCGACCGTGGCATTCAAATTCCTCCCAACACTCAGGTCGGATACGACCTTGACAAAGATCGCGAGCGCGGCTTCACTGTAACGGATTCAGGAATTGTTGTCGTCGGCCGGGGCAGCTTCGGGACGGATGAAGAATCGCCCGAGTTGATGGCCGAAGGAGTGGAGCGTTTCGGATAAAGGGGGATTCATATTGGCGGGAGAACGGACTTATTAGATGGGTGATGCGACAAAGACTCGGATCAAATCCGTTAAGGGGCGGGAGATTCTGGACTCTCGCGGCAATCCTACAGTCGAAGCTGAAGTGGTGCTCGAGGACAACGCACGCGGCAGAGCCGCAGTTCCCAGCGGCGCTTCTACCGGCGAGCACGAAGCGATTGAACTGCGCGACGGAGATCCGCGCCGGTATGTGAAAAAGGGTGTGTTGCGTGCAGTGGAGAACATCGCGAAGGTGATAGCGCCTGCTGTGACTGGGCGCGACGCCGCGGATCAGGCCGCGCTCGACCGTTTGCTGGATGAACTGGACGGCACGCCGAACAAGTCAAAGCTGGGCGCTAACGCTATTTTGGCTGTGTCATTGGCTGCGGCTCGGGCGGCGGCGGCTTCCGCCGGATTATCGCTGTACCGGTATCTCGGCGGTGCTGATGCAACGCTGCTGCCCGTGCCGATGATGAACATCGTCAACGGAGGCGTTCACGCCGACAACAACGTTGACTTCCAGGAGTTCATGATCTTCCCGTTCGGCGCGGCGAAGTTCTCCGACGCGCTGCGCATGGGCGTCGAGACTTTCCACAGCCTCAAGGCGGTGCTGGCGAAAAAGGGTTACGCCACGGCGGTCGGTGATGAGGGCGGTTTCGCCCCCAGCCTGCGCTCCAATACCGAACCGCTCGAGTTGATCTTGGACGCTATTCAGAAGGCGGGCTACAAACCGGGCGACGATATCGCGCTGGCGCTCGATCCAGCTTCCAGCGAATTCTTTGAAGACGGAAAGTATGTCTTCAAGAAATCCGACAAAAGTGTCCATACTTCCGAACAGATGGTCGATTTCTGGGCTGATTGGGTCCGTCAGTATCCCATCGTCTCGATCGAAGACGGCATGGCTCAGGATGATTGGAAAGGTTGGAAGCTGCTGACGGATCGCCTCGGATCAAAGATTCAACTGGTTGGAGACGATCTTTTTGTAACGAACACACAACGCCTGCAGCGCGGCATCCGCGAAGGCACGGCGAATTCCATTCTGATCAAGCTGAACCAGATTGGCACTCTCACCGAAACGCTCGAAGCCATTCAGATGGCCCGCAAGAATGGGTATAGTTCCGTCATCTCGCACCGCTCCGGCGAAACCGAGGACACCTTCATCGCCGATCTGGCCGTAGCGACAAACGCCGGCCAAATCAAGACCGGCTCCGCCAGCCGGACCGATCGTATCGCCAAGTACAACCAACTGCTGCGCATCGAGGAAGAACTCGGATCATCGGCGCGTTTTCTGGGAAACAAAACGGCGTTTGGGAGTGTGCGGGCAACGGTTAACTGAGGAGCCTCGCCCCTGATTTGTGAGCCCACTTAATGACTTTCGTCTACTTTGACACAAACGTCATAAGGTATTTTGCACAAGCGTTCCAAACTAGCGAGTTGGACGCAAGTCTGCGCTCGCGGATTGCTGTTTCCCCATTGAGCATAGCGGAGTTGCTTGCGCAGCTTGGGGGAAAGGGAATCCAGCTTGCATTTGAGGCCATTCGGGCGATTGACAATTGGACAGGGGCAGATAGTGCATATGGGCTAGATTGGCCGCAGGAGTTTATCAAGGAGTACGTATTTGGTATCCCAATTCCGAGTGGAGCGCGCCTGCCCCGGGTCTTCGATAAGTTAAGTGCAGTCTGCCGATCCAATCCTGACTTCTCAAGCTTTCGACGAACCGCGCAGGAGATCAAAAACGTCTGGGAAAAGGAGACGAGAAAGTCCGCCGAAACCCGCCGTTCAAATACGCTCCTCCTTCGTCACCAAAAAATCAACGCCCCAAGAGAACGGCTGTTGGAATCTTCCCTGAAATCCTTACGAGCGATATCCGGCGTCTCAAGAGCAAGTGGAAATCGTCAGGATATTCTGAGCAAATTGAGCGCGTATCACGAACTGGAAATAAAGACTATTGCCATCGCGCTTCGAGATCACAACTTCAACTTTCTAAGTCCGAAACGGATGAATGACCAGGTCGACCTAGAACAACTGATCTACCTTGCTGACGATCGGCTCAGGTATCTCACCTGTGACAAAGGGTACAAGAAACTCGAAGGAACCCCCCAATGGCCTCGTATTCGGATCGAAATACGCGAAAAGCTTATCCATCCCCAAAGTGCGACATGCATTCTGAGAGACATGCTTGAGTGACGACGAACCCCATGCGACCAAAACCATTTCTTCTCATTATTCTCGATGGCTGGGGATTCAGTCCGTCTGACAAGGGCAACGCAATCGCGCTGGCTCGTAAGCCAACCTGGGACGAGCTGACTCGCAGTTATCCAAGCACCCTTATTCATACTTCCGGACCATACGTTGGCCTTCCCGAGGGGCAGATGGGCAACAGCGAGGTTGGCCATTTGAATATCGGGAGCGGGCGCATCGTCCACATGGATAGCACTCGTATTGACCTGATGATCCGGTCGGGCGAGTTCTTCCGCAACCCGGTTCTGATGGGCGCAATGGAACACGCCCGCACGCGGCGTTTGCATCTGCTAGGGCTTGTCAGCGACGGCGGGGTGCACTCGCACCAGGAGCACATTTACGCTCTGCTGCGTATGGCGCGGCAGATGGGAGTGGACCAGGTTTTTCTCCACGCCTTCATGGACGGGCGCGACACGCCGCCGAACAGCGGCGCCGGATACCTCCAGCAGATGCAGCAGCAGATGCGCACGATCGGCGTCGGTTCTATCGCGACCGTGATCGGCCGCTACTACGCCATGGATCGCGATAAGCGATGGGAGCGCGTTGCCAAAGCGTACAATGCGATGGTGTTCGGCGACGGCGTCAAGGCTCAGGACCCGGTGGCTGCCACGACGGCCTCTTACGAGCAGGGCGTCACGGATGAATTCATTGTTCCTACCATCATCACGGACAAGCGCGGTGAGCCGCTCGCCACGATTCGTGATGATGACGCGGTCATCTTCTTCAATTTCCGCGCCGATCGCGCCCGGGAGATCACGCGCGCATTGACCGATCCCACTCTTGATACGATTCCTCGTGCCTCCATGCCGCAGCGGCTTCACTACGTCACTATGACGCAGTATGACAAGACGTTCACGGTGCCATGCGTCCTGATGCCGGAGCACCCGGAGCACATCCTGGCGCAGGTGTTCGGCGAGATGAATATGCGGAACCTCCGAGTGGCCGAGACGGAAAAGTACGCTCATGTCACTTATTTTTTCAATGGCGGCGTCGAGAAGGCCTATCCCGGCGAGGAACGTATCATGGTTCCGTCGCCCAAAGTTGCCACCTACGACCTCAAGCCGGAGATGAGTGCCGAAGGCGTTACGGATTCGGTAGTCAAAGCCATCGAAGGCGGCACGTTCGATTTCATGGTGATCAATTTCGCGAATGCTGACATGGTGGGCCATTCAGGGAAGCTCGATGCGACGGTGAAAGCAATAGAAACTGTTGACGTTTGCCTCGGCCGCATCTACGCCGCTCTTCTGCGGGCCGGAGGAGGCATGATCGTCACTGCCGATCACGGCAACGCCGAGATGATGATTGATCCCGTTACCGGTGGGCCGCACACATATCACACCACCAACCCGGTGCCTTTTATCGTCGTCACCCCGAACGGCAGGCGCTTCCAATTGCGCCAGGGCGGCTCGCTGCGTGACATTGCTCCGACGTTGCTCGGCATCTGCTCTCTCCCAAAACCTGCCGAAATGACAGGCCAGGATTTGCGGATTCTGAACGCGTAATAAGTGGTCGACGGAGAAAGCCAGGCGAGAGCCTTTCGCCTTCGTGGGTTTGGCGGATGCGGTTGCAAAACGCTTACTTTCCCTACACGTAACGTCGTCCAAACAGAGGATCCACCGCCAGGGCAGATGGCGGATCTTGTTTGGCAGTTTCAGACAAACAATGAAACGCTGCATCTCCGCTTGATCATGACGAGTTGAAGTAGACTTAAGATGAACCACCACAATGATTGCCTAGACAGCCAAACAGGCGCAGTGATGCGCATCACTTCCTGAGAATCAATTCTGTGTAAGACTATTTTTTCCGCGACCAAATCATGGAGGTCGGACGGAACTGGAGCGGATTGCTGACGAACTCATTCGTAAGGAGACACGGAGCCGTGACGAGCTAGACGGGTTGCTATTGCCACTCCAATTTTGGCCGATGTGGCGCCTGGAGCAAGAGGACGAGCGGCATCTTAGGCAATCCGCAAGAAAGCCTTAGTTGAAGATGAAGATACGGAAAGCAGAGGGCACTAGCGATGATGAGGTCAAACAAGGAACAACGGCACAAATGCTTTTCAAAGCTGCTGGTTGCGACGGATTTCTCGCGCGACGCCGAACACGCTCTGGGGCGTGCGATTCGGCTGCCGCTAGCCGCTGGAGCGAGGCTTCACCTGCTCCATGTTCTGCCGGATGGCATCCCGCCAGAGATTCGAGGTCGACTCGTCGAGGAGAAAGCCTGGCTGAAACTAAAGCAGATGGCTTCTTCTGCCACCAAGGTGGCGAAGGCAGCCGGGAATCCTCAACTGGTCGTCACACCAAATGTAGTGTATGGACAGGCCTATATCGAAATCATTCGAAACGCCCGAACCTCAGCAGCCGATCTCGTCATCATTGGACGTCATGGAAGACGGGGGATTCGAGATCTGCTCATCGGTTCAACGGCCATGCGCGTTATTCGAAAAGGCGACATCCCCGTGCTCGTCGTAAACAGGAAACCTGTAAAGGCTTATCTCCGCCCTCTGGTTGCCATTGGTTTGGAGGATACTTCCCGAGCCGTCTTGGATCTTGCTTGCCGGGTCCTCGATCCCACTCTGGCTTCCATACCAGTCGTGTACGCCTATTGGCCTCCATTCGAACGCGCAGTTCTTTCAACACTAACGCCCAAGGAATTGCCCGAATATCATCGTGGCTTTAAGAGAAAGGCAGATTCTGATCTCAAGAAAATCCTCGCAACATGTTCGGAGCCTGGAATTCACTGGAAAACCGTGGTTCGTCGAGGCGACCCCAGGTCGGTGGTTTTGGAGGAGGCCATTCATCGCAGGGCTGATCTGATCACTCTCGGTACACATGCGCGCTCCGGGGTATCTCACGCCCTGCTCGGCAGCGTCGCCGAGTGGGTCATTAGCGCAGCACCATGCGACGTCTTGGTGGCTAGGCCCGCTGCGTTTTCGTTCGCGTTGCCCTGAGATCCCGCTTGGGCTGCCTCAGAGGTCCACCATGCCAACTCCGCAGCGGCTCCGATCGCTCGCTCCTGCACAGATTTCTTCCTGGCACGGTCGTGAGTTACCCGCACTGCTGACAGACTTAAAATGCTCCGAGCACGGCTTGAGCAGTGCGGAAGCGGCCCTCCGGCTTCGCCAGTACGGCCCGAACCGCTTGCCGGAACAGCCGCCTCCGACCTGGTGGGAGATTGCTTTACGCCAGTTTCAAAGTCCCTTGATTTACATCCTCGGTGTTGCGGGCGTCATTTCTCTCGCCATCGGCGAGTTCACCGATGCAGCCTTCATAGCGGCCGTCCTGGTGCTAAATGCGGTTATCGGCACTTACCAGGAGTGGAAGGCTGAACAGAGCACGCACTCGCTTCGAAAGCTGTTGCAGATTCGAGCAGCGGTCCAGCGCGACGGAGAGGTTTATGAAGTGGACGCCGAGGAGCTTGTTCCGGGAGACGTGGTGTGGCTGGAGTCCGGAAATCGCGTACCCGCCGATGTGCGGTTCCTCATGGCGCACGGACTGGAAGTAGACGAGTCCTTTCTGACGGGCGAATCGTTGCCCGTGCTCAAGCAATCGTCATGGCTGGGTGATTTAAACACTCCTGTTTCCGACCGGCTCAATATGGGCCACGCCGGGTCGATGGTGACGCGAGGCAGGGCCAAAGGCTTGGTAGTATCCACTGGCATTGGGACTGTGGTAGGTCAACTAGCCGTTGATGTACTGGGTACGGTTGGCGGAAAGCCACCGCTGCTCGAGCGGATGGAACACTTTGTACGAGTGATTGCCGCAGCGACTTTGGTCGGGGCCGCTGCGATCGGTGTAGTGGGCGTCGCATTCGGTCGGTATGCGATTCCGGAGATGTTCCTCTTCGTTGTTGCTTTGGCCATTTCCGCAATCCCGGAAGGCCTGCCAGTGGCAATGACCGTTGCCCTGGCGATTGCCACCTCGCGGATGGCGCGCAGAGGTGTGATTGTCCGCAAGCTGACGGCAGTGGAAGGCTTGGGCAGTTGCACTTTCGTGGCCACGGACAAAACCGGCACGCTCACCTGCAACGAACTGACCGTTAAGGAGGTGCAGCTTCCTAACGGCGAAGTTTTCCAGGTAACCGGGGAAGGGTTCGCTCCGCTGGGAGAAGTGCTGTTTCAGGATAAGCCTGTTGACCGTGTGCGCCACCCGCTGCTGGAGTCGCTGGCGCGCGCTTCTGTCCTTTGCAACGAAGCAGACCTTCACCATCGCAACGGCACCTGGGTCTGGCGTGGTGACACGGTGGACATCGCCTTGTTGTCGATGGCGCACAAACTCGGGTGGAACCGCGAGGCAATGCTAGATCTTTATCCCCAACTGAGCCAGATTCCTTTCGAGCCGGAACTCCGATTTGCGGCCTCGTACCACAAAGTGGATGGCGAGACGATGGTATTCGTCAAAGGCGCTCCCGAGCAGGTCTTGAGCATGTGTTCCGAGGATAAGCATCCTGCCAAGTCCCGAGCACTGGCGAATACTGCGGTTACCATGGCTAAAAGGGGCTACCGGGTTCTCGCGCTAGCAGCGGGCAACGTGCCGGATAAGTGCCTGGCCGCGCCCGTCCCCCCCCAGCCATCCTGTCTAACGTTTCTGGGATTCGTAGGCATGATTGATCCGTTGCGTTCGGAAGTGCCTGAGGCGATCCGGGCCTGCCGCGAAGCGGGCGTTACAGTTTCTATGGTGACGGGCGACCATCAAGTCACGGCACTGGCCATCGCCCGCGAGCTCGGTCTGGCCGAACGGGACGAACAGGTGATCACCGGAACGGAATTGGAAGAAGCTTCTGCGAAACAGTTGCGAGAACTTGTACAGCGCATACGCGTCTTTGCCCGTGTGACTCCCAATCAAAAGCTCCAAATCGTCCAGGCCGCAAGGAAGAGCGGCCATTTCGTGGCGGTGACGGGTGACGGTGTGAATGATGCTCCCGCGCTACGGGCGGCCAATATTGGAATAGCCATGGGCAAGAGCGGTACCGATGTGGCCCGCGAAACTGCCGGGTTGGTGATCAGCGATGATAACTTCGCCACCATCGTGGCGGGCATCGAAGAAGGGCGCGTCGCCTACGACAATATTCGTAAGGTGATCTACTTGCTGGTCTCCACCGGCCTCGGCGAACTAGTTTTGATGGGGCTCGCCGTAGCCGCTAACCTGCCACTTCCGCTGCATCCCGCTCAATTGCTGTGGTTGAACTTGGTGACCAATGGCATCCAGGATGTGGCGCTGGCTTTTGAACCAAGCGAGGGAGACGTGCTGAAGCGCAGACCACGACCTCCACAGGAACCTATCTTCAATCGCCTGATGGTGGAGCGCACTCTGGTCGCCGCGCTGGTAATAGGCGGTGTCGCGTTTGGAGCTTTCCGGTGGATGCTCGAAACCGGATGGAGTGAAGACTCCGCTCGCAATAGCCTCCTACTACTGATGGTACTCTTTGAAAACATCCACATCGGCAATTGCCGCTCAGAAACTAAATCCGCCTTCAAACTCTCCCCGCTACGCAGCCCAATTCTGTTGATCGGGACGATCTGTGCTTTTCTCATCCACCTTGCTGCTATGTTCCACCCCTGGGGGCACCAGGTATTGCGTACCGAGCCAGTGAGCCTTCCGCAGGGGCTCGCCCTATTGCTGCTGGCTCTTACAATCTTCCCTGCAATGGAACTTCACAAATGGTTCCGGGCGCGGCAGAAATGACTGCGGTACCGGAAAAGCCGCGGCCAGTTAGACCGGCTGCTATCGTCATCGCAGTTGGCCGAGGGCGCTCCTGAAGGAAGAGGACGAGCCGCCTCGCACGGCTCGTCATCAGAGGAACGCCTTCAGCAGTTTCATCTGCATCTCCTTGACTTCCGCATGGGCGTCGTCCAATCGTGAAATCTTCTCGCGCACTTGTTTGAGAAGTAGACGCCTCTCCAGGCCGTTGCGGATAATCAGTAGAAGCTGGTCGTTGTCCCACGGTTTTTCGACATAATGGAAAAGTGCAACCTGATTGATAGCTTTGATTGCACTGTCCTTGTCGGCATAGCCGGTCAGCAGTACTCGCGTGATCTCGGGATCAAAATCGCGCACGCACGAAAGGAACTCCATTCCATCCATCTCCGGCATCGAGTAATCCGCAATCACCAGGTCAGCGCCATTCCTGCGGATGCTCTCCAGCGCCTGCTTTGGCTCGGTATAACAGTCAATCCGGCAATCCGTAGCTATAGCGATCAATGAGCGCAGACTGGTAAGCACGATCTCCTCGTCATCGACGACGACGAGCCCTCGATATTCTTGCGAACCGAGGGTGGAGCGCTCAACAGTTCCGGTCTCCGGCATAAGAGAATCCTCCGATGCTGTGGCTCACGCGGCTGTCTCGACTTTCGGTGATGCTCCTCCAGCGGATCAGCCGCCATGTGGTTGTGGCTCGGGGACTGGTACAGACGTGGCTCGTTGTGACGCCGCAAGTGGCAGCGTGATTGTAAAAGTTGTTCCCTTACCCATTGTGCTGTCTGCCTCGATGGTTCCGCCGTGAGCCTGAATGATCTTGTACACAATCGAAAGGCCCAGGCCGGTGCCCACGCCTGGCCCTTTGGTTGTAAATCCCGGGTCAAAGATCTTTGCTAGATCGGCAGCCAGTATTCCTTTACCTGTATCAGCAATCGTGATCACTACGCTGTCGCCTTCGCGCCGTGTGCGTATTTTGATGATGCCCTGGCCTTCGATCGCTTCACTGGCATTGACCAACAGATTCATGAATACTTCGTTGAGCTGATTGGGGTAGCACTCGATGGGGGGTAACTCGCCATAATCTTTGCTTACGTGAACGTTACTTTTGAACTGGCATTCTACCAGCCGTAGCGTACTGTCCAGACCTTCGTGAATATCCACGGCCTTGCGCTCCGCCTCATCAAGACGCGCAAATGTCTTGAGGTTCCTCACAACATCGATGACGCGTTCGCAGGCGATGCAATCCACTTCGGAGGTATTTGATAGCACTTCCAGCACAGCTTGGATTTCGCGCTTCTCCGCGCTTGGGGGCAAATCGCTTACCAGCCCCATCAATCTGCGAACCGAACGGGACAGCACGTCACTATTACTGTAAATGGCGGCGATGGGAGTATTTAATTCATGAGCTACTCCGGCGACCAGCCTTCCTAATGAGGCCATCTTTTCTGCCTGGGTCAGTTGCAGAAGGATGGCGTCCAGTGTTCTCTTCCGCTCGACTGCGCAGCTCACCCGGTAGCGCAATTCCTCAGGCGCCAGGGGCATCAGGATGTAGTCGTGCGCCCCGGCACGAAGTTCTTGTATGGCACGTTCTCTTGAGCCAGGGGGAGTGATGAGAACCACAACAGGTGCTTCCCGCGTGCTCCGAAGTTGCTCCAAGAAGCTGGTCACGTCGAGCATGTCTACCGCAGCCAGGATCACCTGCGGGCTGTATTCGTGGACGAGGTCGAGCGCGGCCTGTGCATCAGGTTCTTCTCGGAGTTCCCACTCAGGAGCCTGCAAAGCATTACGCAGCGTCTCCCGAATCTCAGTGGGTTGGCCAACTATCAGTATGCGCGAGTTCATTTGTCCACCAGAGTCCGAATGCGCCGGATGAGAGCGCGAAACATGCTCTGTGTTATATCCGCGTGATCTGACAGCAAATCGTAAAAATCGTCGCGCTCAATCCGCAGAACGCGAGCATCTTCCATGACAGTCGCTGTTGCGAGCATCGGCTCGTTGTCCAGCAGAGCCCAAGTACCAATTGCTTCTTTTTCACCGGCCACGGACAGGCACTCCGAGCCAGACTCTAACGCCACTTTTCCGCTGGCGATGATATACATAGCGTCCGAAATTTCGTTTTCCCGGAGCAGAACTTTGCCCCTGCCGACGTGGAGCTCTTCCGCGAGCAAGGCAATGCGGGCCAACTGCTCGGGTGAGACCTGGGAAAACAGGTCAACGTCCTGCAGAAGCAGCACCTTCTCAATCACGGACATCTGGCGCGCTGAGATCTGGAAATCGTTTTTCATAACCAGTACTTCGGCTAAGCCGCGAGGTGCATCCGGCGAGCGGCTTCAGCGCCCGTCTCTGCGACAACTGGATCGGAATCGCTCTGCGCCGCCCGTACAAACGGTTCCAGCGATGCAATCTGTAACTCCGAGGCGCGGTACACAGCAAGTACTCTGAGCCACCTATCCTGCCCATTGATGAGCTGCCGTAAGCAGTCTTCGCATGTTCCCGCTTCGAGCCCGAATAACTCTTTCCCAACGGGCTCCAGGTATTCGCAGGAGCTATCTTCCAGGATGGGAAGAATCATCCGTTTTGCCGGTTGCCCCAGCGTGTTATCGAGAAACTCCAAAGCGGCGGCGCGGCGCTGCGATTGCGGATTGCGGATTGCGCGATAGGCATCAAAGATATCCTCCGGCGGATACCGCAGGCCTAACAGATGAAAGATGCGTTCTAGTGTCTGATCAAGACGCTGTTCCAGACTGCGAATGAGCAGCTTCCGTCCCGCTGTATTGGCGTTGGTGTCGGCCTCGATTGCCAGCAGCAGTTCATAGTAGTGTCGCGCTTCGTTCACGAGCTGTTGGTCAATCACATCCCCAGGCAACTGTAAGTGAGGATGGGCACGGCGAATCCGGCTTAGCGCCTTCAAGATACGGAAGCGTACGCGGAGAGAGCTGTCAAGTAGATACCGGACGAGCACATCGGCCGCCTCACGGGTGCCGATCCGTCCCAGGATCCGCGCGATCTGCTCGCGAGCGCTGTCCGGTTCAGCAGAGTTGCCTAAGCAGGCCGCAAGCTCTGGTACTAGCTGCGGCCCGAAGGCGACGAGAGCGTCTCTCGCTTCTGCGCGCGTGCTACGTTTGGCTAGGTTTTGTACCAGAAGCGGAATCAGTTCTTGCTTCCGCAGGTTGCCCGCAGAACTTATCGCAGCATTCGCGACCACGGGATCGGAATCCCTGATGAGCGATTCCAGGTATTGCTGGACCGGGACGGATGCAGAGTCAGCAAACGTTAGCGCTCTTGCTGCCAGTGCGCGCGTCTCGCGTGTAGCGGAAGCGCCGGAGACCAGGTCATCAATCCATGAACTGGAGATCACGCGTAAGCGCCGGACAAACGAGTCTTGTTCCACGGCATCGAGCGCAGCGCGGCGCACTGCCACGTCTGGCTGCTTGAGAAATGATTCCAGTCTGGACTCGGGATTGGAATCGCATTGGCAGATGTAATTCACAGATTTGGCGCGGATCTGCTCGTCTGGGTCGTGAATGGCAGTCATAGCCTCTGAGATAGCGACCGCATCTCTCCTGGACGCAAGCAGCCTGAACGTGGCGGCGCGCACCTGCGGAGAAGAGTGCTTCAGCAGGCTCGGCAGGCATTTTGAGATCGGAACCTGAGGAGTTTGCTCCAGCAATTGCAGCGCGTACGCCACCTGCCGCTCATTAGGCGAGCTGAGCGACTCCACTAGAAGCCGCGCGCTGGCCGTGTCCCACGGCTGCACCGTGACGCTCTCCGGGTACAGTTCGCGCCTTTCGAGGGACTTTCTTAGCGTACCCACGTAGGAACGCAACACAAACGTGACTACCAATGCCCATGCAGCCACGAAGCACAACGTGAGAACGGTAATGCCCCGGACGTTGAAATGCAGCACGACCGTGCACAACAGCAACAATCCGCCCGCCGTGCCGCGAGAAAAACGATCAACGAAGACCTCCAAAAAAACCTTCGTGCGGTTCTTTACAGCCCGCGCAACGGGAAGATAAAGCATCTCCATGCCTGTGCGCGTAAATGTGTAGCGACTGGCAGCTTCAACGGCCCGCATTACGGAGGCGGCCCAGAGGGAGGGATAGATGAAGAGAGCCGCGCCGGCGAGCGCTACACCAGCAGGAGCGAACCCCAACGCTCCTCCCACCCCAAACAGACGCAGCACAGGCCGCGTCAGGAACAATTGCAGGCAAAAGCTGAGCAGGTTCAGATAAATGCCTTGAAAGCGCGCCAGAAAACCGGTGAGTTGCGGTCCGCTGTAGGTCTGCTTGGCAACCACGGAGAACTGGTAGTCAACGAGAGTGTCCACGATGAACATTATCCCGACGAGCAGGCTGATGGTTCGCAAGTGCGCCGACTCCCAAACCAGGCTCAAATCGTCGCGCGTACGGTGCTTTTCTTCCCTCTCAATCACGTGCCGCTTGTCGGGTTCCTCGTACTGGCGTAGCACTCGCACGACTACCCCCGTGAGCGCCACCAGAGACCCGCAGACCAACATAAGATGGCGTGTCTCGATGTAGCGCACCAGCACGGAGGTAATTGTGCCGCCCAGCGTCCCACCGATCACTGCCGCAACCCCGACCAATGGAAATAACCTGCGCGCGGTTCGGGCGTCCAACAGATTGTTGGTCAGCAGCCAAAACTGTCCTACCGTAATCACCGAAAATGTGCCGACCCAGAGGGAGAAGATGTAAAGAACAACCCCGGATTGATACCGCAGCAACCACCAAATGAGCAGGATGTTCCCCACCAGAAAAATCTGACTCTTGCCAATCACCGACGTGAGCCGCTCGCGCATGGCAGATGCCGCAATCCACGAGGCGCCGCCACCGCCCAGCAGGGCCATCAAGATGTAAAGATAAGGCAGCTTGTCGGCGTCGAACTTGTCCAGGAATAATGCTCGTGCGACAGGCTTGAGAATGTAGTAGGCGAAGATCACGAGCAGGTAATAAGCGAACAGGAGAGCCGCGATCCGTCCTTCGCCAGGCCTGATGTCAACAAACGATCTGATCCAGGTTTTGAAGTCTTTGCTCATTTAAGAGATTCGCCGGCGGCGACAGCGGCCGGTCGAGCTTCTTTGGGCCTCTCGATCACGCCTGCATCAACGGTTTTTCCCTTGCGGGAAATCGTCTGGAAGTGCATCTCGTCACCGTTGATTTCCAACAGCATGAAATGGTAGTCCGTGTCGAAGCCTTTGCCCATGAACTCCGTTTTTCGAATATTCCCGCGCCGCAATTTCCCGCCGGCTCCGGAGATGAAATAGTAAATTCCATTCTGGGGTTTGATCCGTTCGTAAAAATGCTCATGACCGGAGAAGACGACGCTGACACCGTGTTCTTCGAAGATCGGCTCCAGCACCGCACGCAACTCTTCGTCCGAACCATGGCGTCCGCCCGACGAATAGAGCGGGTGGTGAAAGAAGCAGATCTTCCATTCGCTTCCGGACCGACTCAACTCGGAGCGTATCCAGTCAAGCTGCTTCGCGTCCATATAATTGCTGTCCAGAGCAAAAAAACGAACGCCTGCCTTGGGCCGAAAGGTGTAATACCGCTGCCCCTGCATGTTGAATTGTTCGTAGAAGCGCTGGTCGTCGTCGTCGTGATTGCCGAGGCTGGCGTAAAATTTGACGCCGGCGCGAAGCAGCGGCCTGTATGGGATCTCAAATTTGCGCCGGTAGTCGCGAGGGTCTTCGTCGCCGTACATGTTGTCTCCGAGCATGAGGACGAGTTCAAATGGAAACTTCGTCGTATGCCACTTCTCCATTTCTCTGGCTATCTCGTACTGGGCGCGGCCGCCAGTGCCGGTATCTCCGATGACGGCAAAACGCAGGGAGTCCGGACTGTTGGGAAGTAAAAGGTCCTGACCGAAAGATGGCAGCGCAAGAAAAACCAGCAGTACGGCAAAAGAACGGCCATACGAATGTCTAATCCAGCGAGCCATTGTGGTACTCCTTCATCACGGAACGACTTTCGTCAGGTAATCAACAATCACGTCCGCCTCGGTATCGTGCAGGATAAGGTCCCTGCCGACAAACCGGTACTGCACGGTTTCGGGTAACTGCGGCAAGCGCAGCAGCAGAATAGGGGGGACAGTCGAAACAGGTGCAGCCTTCGGATACTCGGCGTTGACTGCGAGCGAAACCGGCGTGGTCGGCGGCTCATTCTTGGGATTGCCCTCTTTGATAGTCTCCCGAGCCGCGTTGTGCGGAGCGCGCTGCAATTCTGACGCGATGATCCGCCGAAAATAGGGATCGGCAGACAAAAAAACATCGCCCTGCTTGGCGCCCGAGCGTGCTTCCTGGACCGCTGCTGCCAGAGCCTTCTGATGGGTTGCGATCTGCTCTGGTGTTGCTTTTTCCAGCAGCGGCGGGATCTTTGACTTCAGGCTCTTTTGCATCTTTACGTACTCGTCGACTCGTGCCGTAAAATCCTTGACCACCTGCACGTCGGTTGCAAACAGCGGCAATGCTCCTGCAACCGACGCAAGAAGGGCCAGGATTTTTCGCTGTTTTGTGTTAATCATCGGTGTTCTCCAACGGCAGCAGCACAGTTATCCGTTCCGACTGGAGCCGTCCACGCGATTGCGTGCTCCTTCGCACGAGGCGCAAACCCGCTCCACGTGCGGTCAATCCCAACTACGTCCACGCGAGCTTGCTGCTTCCGCAAATATACAGTCACTGCTTTCGCGGGGTCGCCATCGTGCAGGTCGGCTGCAAAATATTCACCGGGACTAGCGTCCATAACTTCCTTCGGCAGTACCACCGTTGTCTCCTGCTCAATGGTACTCTTCTGCCCGGTTTCGTTATCGAAACGGGACCACCTGACAACGTAACTCCTCGGCACGGCCAAGTCGTATTTAGCCGCCAGGTGTTCAAACGCCAGTCTTCCGTTCTCGACAGCGAAGTTGTCGAGCGGAAGAACTCTTGTTAGAAACGCTTTCCCAATTTTGTCGCGCCGCGCGATGAGGCACTCGGCTATCCATTGCTCGGCTTCCGGATCGGTATAATTGGCGGTTTTGACGATGGCGCGAATCTCTTCATCAGTGAATGCCATCACCTGCTTCGCTGCCCAGAAAAGATCGTCAGGCAAGCGGTTTTTGAATGCTGCATTGGGATAATTAGGCTTCCAGTTATCCGGGTCGAAAGTTTGCCACTCAAAATGTCCCGCCGCGGGGATGTCGGGAAAACGCGCCCTGGCCCAACGCGGAACGTGGAGTCCCAGCGTGAACGTCTGGACAGCGTGCGGGATCCAGTCGAGCATGTATTGGTTGCCGGTACGAGATTCTTTCGGGGCGACGGTGGCGCTCCCAAGACTGGCGCCGAAGTCAATCAGGTAATGTCTTACAAACCGGACGCCGTCTTCTTCCACGACTGTGTCCAAAGTGTTCGGGGCTTTGGCATCCGACTGGCCGAGCCATGCGAACAACACATGCAACCCGCGCAGCTCGCGCCGGTGCTGGTGTGGAACAATGTCGTTCGGATCGTCCGCGCGCGTGCCATAGAAAAGGAAGGGGCCCAACACTTCCCCCGCTATATATCGGCTTGCCATCCCGCGATAGCCCTTTTGAGGATCCTTGGGAACGCGTTCGAGTAGCTCATCCATATCTTTATCGCTCATGTGCCTGCGCTTGCCCTCTGGACCCCTGAACTCAGCATCGCGAGCGATCTGAAGCTGTTCGCGCTTGAAATGAACGATGTAGTTTTCCGGCACGTTATATCCCAATGCGTAAAGAAACTTAGTCGTTACTACTTCGGCCCCGGATGCCATCTCGGGATTTGAGAGCGGGTCAAACTTGATGATGTATTTTCGATCCTTGCAATCCTTGAACTCGAACCCGGGAGTTATACCTTCCAATTTTGCCGAAATAATTTTCCACGGTCCGTCTTTGCAAGGTGCGTTGCTGTTTCCCGCGCCTCTGACCAGTTCCGCAATCGTCATGCGATTGGTGGAATGTCGATTCGTGTACCAACTGCTGTCTGGCACTTCTCCCAAGGTGTTCACGTTTTGTGCCGGAATGATCTTGCCGTCTTCCGTGCGTTCTCCGCGTCTGGAAAATGTATTCTCAATAAAATCCCAGATCGGGTCCACCTTGCGCGCTGCAATTTTGCCGACACTAGTTGGCGGAGGCTCCTTCCGCAGCGGATCGTCTGAATAGAATGTCCTTGCAAACAGGATGCTCGGCAAGAGACATGATGTCAGAACCGTTGCATTGAAGAATGTCAGATTTAAAAATATTCGGCGCATGTGCCTCTCTCGTCTGCTTAGGGTATGTCGGCCAGGATTGCAGGGGCAGCCCTGAACGCGCTATCTAGACGGAGCCAAACCCGCGCACCTTCGCGACTGAAGCCTACGTCGAGCCGTGCCGAGACCGGGCCTCGGTTGTTGATTCGAACACCAAACCCGACGGTGTGCTGCATGCCCGTCAGATTCCATTGCGGCAATTCTGGGAACACCTTGCCGGCATCTATGAATAGAGCCATATACGTGTGCCGGAATGTTTGCCAACTGTATTCCGCAGTTAGCGCCATCAAATTGTCGTCATAGAAACGTGACGTGCGAAATCCGCGCATGTCCCGAGCCCCGCCCAAAATCGGCTGCAGGTAGAAAGGAACGCGCTGATCTGTATCCCTGAACGACAGCACCGACCTTCCGCGTAGGGCGATCACTCTATCCTTATCATTGGACAGCGGAATATACTGTTGAAGTTCCAATTCGAGGGTCTGAAATTCATGGCGATTCAGTTTACGATCGTCGTACCGGCTGTATTCAACGAAATAGTTGCCGCCCCTGCTCGGCGACCTCTTATCGTCCCGGTAATCGAGGTGAACAAACGCGGAGTTGCGGACAAATGTCGACTGCTGGTCGATGCCGGGCGTTTGCGCCGGAGTGAAGACTCGTTCCGTATTCAAGTATTGCAAATCGGTACCCGGGCCGACATTGAATAGCAGGTATCCGAGCGAGGTGCCCAGCCGCAACCGCGGCGTCAGCCGAAAACCTATTAAGCCGGTGAACTGGGTGTCCTCCAAACGAAAATCGGTGCGATTCTGGCTTATCGAAGCAGCACCTGGTCCGTAATAGTTCACGCGGGGATAATTGCGGTGGACAGAATGCAAACTGGTGAACAGGCGGCCACCTGCGAGTTGCGGAAATGCCATGCGGAGATCGTAAGTTTGGTAAGCCCTGAAACTTAGCTGGGCTGCGGCGCGGAGAATGGCGCCACCCGGCAGATCGCGGCGCAAGTACTCCGGCCCGAATCCGATGCCTCCGCCTCTTCCTACGCCGCCTGCCATGACTCGAAATCCAGACGCCCCCGAGTTGAGGCGGAGAGTCTTAGCAACGGATTTTACACGGTCGATTACTGTGTCACGAGTGGGAGAGGGTTGTGCTTCGCAGGTCACATCCTTGAGGTGTTCGGCCTTTGCTGTCCGAGCAACTTGAATGTGGGCGGCGCGTGTCTGCGGTTGCTCCGCAGCTACTGATATACACGCCGCGTCATGGCCACTAACGAGAGCTATGATCGCGGTTATACGCCTGACAAATGCCAGTGCCGTAAAATGGGTTGTAGTCCGCCGCATAGCTCGGTTCGTCACTGCAAACTTAAAAACGCAATTGCTTTGCCACCATGCAATGGTTGGAACCGGCCCAGTTAGAACACCAGCACCACGTAACTGCTACGCTATCCGGGAAATTTTTTCCTGCTTGGCGGCGCCATCAGCGGAATTGCACGGACAGAACTCACGTGCTCACACCCGGCTTATCTTGGCGACGAGGTTGCGATATAACCAGTGGTTTTTTCAGCCGCAGCGAGGGGGCGGTGCTACCCGCCCCCCAAATAGACGATCTGTTAACGGAGTAACGTACCCCACCGTTGCCGCACAGCTCATCCGGCACGCCGTATATCGTCGTGATGTTCGTCGCGCTCCGTGCGCTCGACGCGTTCGATCCGTTCTGCACCACGCGACCCCCGAGCGCTGAGCCCGACGATCAATAACACCACCAGCACACCGAGACCAATCAGGACCCAATTCCACGGAACTCCGCCGGGAGCTGTCGTACCCTCGCCGGGCGCGGCGCCGGGTGTCTGGGCCTGCTGTTCGTCCCCCATTGGAGGCTGTTGCTGCGGCAGCTGCTGTGGCTGTTGTTCTGTCGGCGCCGCTTGCGGCTCAGCCTGCAATGGTTGCGCCTGGCGCTCCTGCGGAGGAGTATTCTGACCAACAGCTAAGGTCACGACTAGCACGGACACAAGCGCGAATACGGACATAACCGCATAGACAAATCGATGCATGTATCACCTCCTTATTTCACGTAGATAGCAGTTCGACTGCCAAACGGAATGCTGCTAAGTACGACATCCGCTTGTGATGCTTCATCGCAAGGAAAGTCTTAACGACTCTGCGTCACGTCCTCTGAATCGAGTACTGTAGGGAATTTTGTTTCCCCGCTTGCAGCGGAAAGGCGGTGGGCGATGAGGGGAAGAGGCGATGTTTCAATAAGTCGGACAGTTCAGTTTGGTGGATTGCATACTACCTGCATTCCCGTTGGGAAGTTCAATCGATAGCGATCTGTAGGCTTACGGCCTGGCTGGCCGAGAGGTCCACTACAAGGCTGAGTGTATGCTGGCCGCCGCCGAGTTGTCCGGGAACTTGAAAGTCAACCTGGTAAAGCCCGATCCTACCCGGCGCCAGACCTGCAAAGGCAGGGTCTAGCAAAGTGCCGGCCAACTCGACTTTTACGTCTGCCTTCGTGGTGAGCAGGGGGTTATCAGGAGTCTGAGACCCACAAACGATTGGCCCACTTACCGCACCCAATCCGGTTGCATAAACAGTCAAGAATTCTCCGGGGCGGGCGGGCGATTCATCGGAAACGGGGGCGCCATTCTGATGCACCACTACAAAGATGCCCGGGGCGGAGCGGGATAATATGGGGATCGAGGTGTCGTAGGTGCCATTTGGCGTCCGCACCTGGACCGCTGCACCTTGTCTAAGTTCGAACGGCAACTGCGCGTTCAGGTGCATGGGAGAGACATATAGGAGGGGCAGCGGCTCTCCATCCGCGGTCACGGAGACTCCCAAAACCTCCCGTGGCAAGGGCACTTCAGCGGAGTGCTGAGTTTCGGGCGCTAAATTTCGGCCGTAGATGCTGATCAGCGTGCCCGGCGCAAAGCGAGGCAGGCTGGAGGCTGCGTTTACTACCCCACCGTCAGAGATCGTGGGTGGCGGCGTTAGATCAAGACGATCAATCTCGTTACCGGATGTCCCGATAGAACAGAGAGTGAGTCTTGCCTCATCCACCTCGACCTTCAGATAATGATGTTCGGAAGATCGTATATTTCCGTAACGGCTGGAATCACAGCGATAGAGCCTCGCCCCTCCCCCGCCGCTGGTGACATATACAGTGCCTTCCCCATCGGGTACTATTTCCTGACCTGCGAGGGCGTAGCTGCGCTGATAGCTATGTTCATGACCTGAAAGCACCAGAGAGACGTGATACCGTTCCAATATAGGCACGACATGGTGGCGGACAAGTTCGGACAGCCCATCGCCTTGATTCGGCCCGGATGCATAAGGAGGGTGATGAAAATAGACGATTTTCCAGAACTTCTGCGTATTTCGCAGATCGTTTTCCAGCCACTGCAACATCGGGCCGCTTTCCTGAACCGCCTGCACTAGCGGAGCGTTGCTATCTAGCGCGACGAAATGTACGTTGCCCCAATCGAATGAGTAGTACCGGCCTCGATCCTCGTGAGGTATATCTTCCGGGACGGGGACATCGTGCAGTGCCACGTGAGGGAAGCCGTTCTGCGTCATGTACTCGTGGTTCCCCAAGCACGGGAAAAAGGGAACCCGTTGCATGACGTCCTGGTACACGGCAAAGTACCGCGACTGAAACTCCTGAAAGGTACCCTGCATGTAAGCGAGATCGCCGAGGTGGAGGATGAATGAGGGATTCTCACGCAGCATCAGCTCTGCCAATGTTCTTTGTTCTAACCCGCCCCACCCGCTATCTCCAAATGCCAGGAAAGAGAACCGGCCGGAGCCGGCGGTGCGGAAACGCAGCCCGTCCCCTACTGCTCTGCGTTGGCCATCAACGATAACTTCATACGAGTATTCGGTGCCAGGTTCGAGCCCGGTGAGCAAAGCCTTATGCTGATAGTACGGTAATTGCAGTCCAGTGTCTGCCGGGAGAAACTTCTGGACGACACCTTGCGCTGAGCCGCTCGGCATGCCGTTCACGGAAACGCCCACGGTGCAAGTGGCGACCTCCTCGGTGGCCCACACAATGGTCGCCTGAGATTCCCCGACATTCTGCACAAAAGGGTTACAAACGAACGCTGCGCCACTGGCGCGGGAGGGGTACCAGACCGGCACTGATAATGCGCCGATCAGGGATTTGAGAAACGCTCTTCTGCCAATTTCCATGAATTAAGACATTTTACACGATTTGTCCTAGTAGGTGGAAGCGCACCGAACCGGAATTAGGATTCGGCGCTGGGTGTTTACTCTGGCGATACTGGGCCAACTTGGCTGATAACATAGTCTCTCCGTTGCCGCACGAAATCCCGAATTGCTTCCACTTCATTTTCAAATTCTGCATTGCTGACCGGCTTTAGGGGATCTTCCAGAGCGGCAAAGCGCATTTGCGCGTACGCTCGCTCCAGTTCCTCCGCCAGCCACTCCCCTGTCCCTCCCGCCTGGATCGCGGTCGCCCGGAGCGCGTGCAAATAGGTCGAATAGAGCTCGGGGATTCCGAGCAGACGCTTTGTGAGCACATTCATGTCCGCGTTGAACGAAATGGGATGAAACGGATCCTTGAAACTAAATTCTCGGTCCCAGGGAATAAACTCGAATCGTCGCGTACCCTGGAAACGATATAGGTAGAAGTTATTCATGCCCCACTGCCCCAGGATGCCATCCCATTCCGCCAGAAAGTTCTCCACAGCCAGGAAGCGCAAGAACATCTCTATATCGAGGAACTGCTGGAGTTCGCCGCCATCGGTCGAGAAGTTGATCACCCGGATCAGCTCCACGATGGTAGCAGGATCAAAATCTTCCTCCCGAGTCCTTGGCTCAAAAAACCGGGGAGAATACAGGCCGGGGGCTAGCCCGAGGTATTCAAAATAATAAGAATCCCTCCACCGATATTCGTAGAGATGCCCTTCGTTCTCTCGGAAGTTCCGCGCGAGGAAAACCTTGTCAACCGGCTCCACCATCAAGTACAAACCCGCGTACAGATCGTTCACATACAGACGGGCATACGTCTGGCGGGGCGCTGGAATCCCCATTTCTCGGAACAGCAGCATGCTCAATCTTGCACGCAGGAAAGAAGCATCCTCGATCGAATTGTTTAGGATGAGCGAAGTTAATCCCAGAAATTGCTGGGTTTTGACATATCGGTCGAATTCCACTTTTAGGCTGGGCTTGGTCCCACTGCGGCTCCCGAGCCCGCGGGAGCGGACCGCAACGTTGGCGACCTGCAGTCCGCGCCAATGTATTTCAGCGGGGTAGTAAGTATTTCCCAGGAAGTTGGCCCGCAGTTGGCCCCAATCATAGGGGTGGAGGTACAGCCGAATTTCGTGAATGATCGTATCGTCGAACAGTTCATCTGCTGTGTGCGCGTTCCCCACGGCACTCATCGCCAGTAAGGTGAAGGCCAAAAGAAAGCGTTTCGCACGGCACATGGCTATCTTCCACTTCACATCACAAATTGCAGACGGGCTATTCGACTCCAGAAGATCTGCCGGTCGGCAGAGGAATCAAGAGGGAATCCTTCGACCCTTTCCCGGATGACGTTTCCCTGAATTCTAATATAACGATTCAGATACCAGTTGATTCCCGCAGTCCACGCACGATCACTGGTGGACGGAATGTTGGGCGCCCGAGCGTGCGCCACCGGCGGACCTGGATGTTCACTGCTAGCGAACCGCAAGTGCTCATAACGGGTCGCCACCTCCAAAGCTCCGAAGCCGCCATTGCGGAGAAATTCTTTGCGCGGGTGGATGCCTTCGGCCTTTTTCTCGCCGGTAATAGCCCAAGTAGCTCCCAGATACCAGCCTCGCGCAATCGCGTCCGGCAGATCTTCCATGCGCACGCTTTGTTGCCGTCGCCCGTCTCGAGAATGTATGAATTCACCCTGGATTGAGAAGGGCCCCGAGGCCCATTCCATTTCAATTCCCGCCCGAAATCTGCGGCCGTTTACTTGGACCCGCTGAGAAAAAGCTTGTCCAAAGACTGTTTCACCGCGCGGGGCAATTGTGCCTTCGGGAAGGCGGCTCGACGCCACGGCGATACCCAATTCCAGGGACCGCAACCACTCAGGTGTCGGAACTAGTCGCAGTGGAAGACCCGTCAGGCGCGCGACGATAGTGCGCCCCGAGGCATCGTCCTCCCCGCTGCCTCGAAAGATGCCCGTCTGGTAGTTCAATCCGCGGTTATAAAAGCGACCGTGGACCATCACTCCAATATCGCGCCCCGGAGCTATCTCGGATCCGATACGGGAGCGGAATATGAAATCGAGGTTGTGGAAAGCAGTTAAACGGTCTCTTCCAAAGGGCTGTTTGAATTTCCCGACCTGAATCTGGAAATCCCGAAAGTAGCGCAGGTTTAAGTACGCGTCCCGCAAACGTGGTTGATCGTCTGTCAGTTCGGTTTCCAATTCGTACTCAAACTCTCGAAGAAAGTTTCCTTGGACACCAACCCGTGCTCGACGGAATTCAAACAGCGTCGTTTTCTTCTTGTCCTCGAGAGGGAACCCCCGGAAATCACCGTGGAACTTTGCCCGGAAGTCGATCCGTACCGATTTGCCGATCCGGAGTGACGGCCGGTCCTTATAGGTGAATCGCACACCACGTTGCTCAGCTTTCTTGCCCTCTGCCGTGGACGTGGAAGAATCTTGAGCCAGTATCGAACAGGGAAGCAGAAGGACTAGGAAACAAGCGGCCGCAATTCGTCTCCTTTGGTAGCGGCGTATCTGTCTTCTCTTCACGGATCTCGCTCTCATTAGATAGGAGACATTGATCCTCGCCGTTACGAGCGGTTTCCCCAAGTTCCTTCTAAGAAAAGCCTAAAGCACCCCACCTCGTCAGCACCTTAAACATCCACTTGCGTTCCCTGCATGAGAAGGGACAGATTTGTGACTCCCCAAATTTGCTCGAGATCCCCGACCATCGAATCGCGTGATTCCTCCCGACGAAAGCGTACCAAGTAGGACTGCTCGGTCTCATCCCCCTGCGCTAACTGCTGGAGCGAAATAAGCACAAAGCTGGAGCAGTGCTGTCGAAGGATCCTATGAATATGTTCCTGCCCGTCTCCGTTTCCGGGCACCGTAAAGCGCAGTAGGGCGTCAAAACGATTCCGTGCGCCGAACGCCAGTTTATTCAAGTACAGCGATGCCAGGCAGAAGACGGCCGTACCGATGATGCCAACTGCATAGGCGCGCACACCCGACGCTATACCCGCAGCCAGCGCGGCGAACATGAACACCGTGTCGCGCGGATCGCGCAGGTTCGTCCGGAATCGGACAACAGCGAGCGTTCCAATAATACCTATCCCCCACACGAGATTGTTGCCGATGGCAAGCATCAGCATGGAAGCAACCACACCACCCAGAACGAGGGATTGGACGAAAGACCGAGAATGAGAAAGGCCCTGATTGGTCCAGGAATATAAGGCTGCAACGATATGACAAAGCGCAAATGCAAGTAGGATGGAAAGCAGTACCACGCGATAATCCGTGACGCTAGTGCCCTCCAGCAACTTCAAAAACTCAGCCATTTCTCCTCCTTATGCCCATCAACGGCATGGCTAAGGAAAGCTCCTTTCCCGTCTGTTCTGCATCCATGGTGCGCGACACGGCGGAGCAGTACTTCGAAAACCCCCGCCGTACCAACCGGAAAGTGCGCACCAAATCGAAGAGCCAGATCGGTGCTCCGCTCATGAACTTCAGCTCCAAAAGCACGCGTGAACCCGGCTCTCCTAGCGTTGCCGGATCATCAATGGAATGCCAATTGCTTGCCCCACCGGTTAAGTCATAGTTGCTGGTGGGCAGATAAACAAGACGGCGGTCGAACGTGATGCGAACATAGCGGTCGATCCTGCTCGTAAAAGCTTGTCGTTGGTATCTGACGAGCATTTTCGGCCTGGCGCCAAAAGTCCGGGTAACCCGGATGAAATCATCTAATGCCGCTCGTTCAGGCTTGCTCAATTCTGCGACGGAGCCGTTCACCGGACCAGTAAGCAAGTCCGGCCATGTCTCTCGGGGAACGTTTACCCGAGTCTTGCGGGAGACTTGGTTAAAGCTGCGCTTGATCTCGAACTTGACTGGCCCGTCGCCGTATTCGGCGTAAGTCCGCACTCTGAGCTTGAACCGAATTGGGGACCCACGCCGCTTGTCCCAATAAGTTCTGTATCCGTCGGTATCCAGATAAAGCGATGTGACGGTGTAGAAGTTTTCCTCCTCCCGAGCAGCGAAGCGGTCCATTTCGCAGTATGGCCGAATGAAAGAACAGATCGGTTCCACCAGTTCGGGAGCAATGGCGTATTTGTATTCGTAACGCTGGAATACCGTCGCATCCGGAACTACACCTTGACGCGACCGGACTCGCCCGCGCGGTTCAACCATCAATAGCGTCAATGGGTCGACAACACTCATTCGATGTATATCCGTGGGCCCCACCTCTTGCCGTTCCTTCATTTGTTTGATGATATTCGGCCGCACAATGGGTTGCGCAGAATTTTCAGCCATACCGACTCATGCACAGAAATGGCCTTGGCAACAGTGTGCCCCAGTGTTCCACAGCCGTACAAAGCCTATCCAGGAATTCGTTTCCAAAGCCTCACATCCCCGGTGTTTCGAATCCAACGCACGTAGCGAAGTGGGTAGAAGCTTAACCGAGGTCGGGCCGTATGTACTGATTCAGCGCCCCAGACGGGAATTGAAGCCCTAGGGGAGTATCTTCTCGTGGTTCCCGCCCTCGCCACATTTCTTTGCTGGGCACGCCGCGTGAACTCGTATTCCATAACATCTCATCTAATCATCTAACTTTTTACAAATTGATTACATACAGTTGACAATCCCTGGGACACTGCTTCAGGCAATCAAATAAATCTAATCTGACGAAACCAATCCTGACGATCTGATCACTTGCGGACGGGTTGCCCTATCGCGACGAAGGCGGGATTGCGTCCGCATTGCACACGGAAGGAGAATCACATGCGTCGAAATGATTCTGCTCCCGCTGCGCGAAAGCGACAGCGTATTCTTGCCGGTTTCATTCTGGCGGCGATCGCAGCCGTGGTGGTGTTTAGCGGGCCTCGGCGTGTCCGTGGGCAGGCGACTGCTCCGACTGTAGTCGATCCCAAGCTCGCTGTCCGGACAGTAGTGAGCGGCCTTGACGCTTCCATTAGCATGGCGTTTGTTGGAACCAACGATCTTCTTGTGCTGGAGAAGAACACCGGAAAAGTGAAGCGAGTGACCAACGGCGTCGTCCAGGGCACGGTTCTGGATTTGGCGGTTAACAACGCTTCAGAGCGCGGACTGCTGGGCATCGCACTACACCCGCAGTTTCCGGCGAACTCGGGCGTGTACCTCTACTGGACTTGCCGGAGCACGGCTGCGCTCGATGCGGACCCATACACACCTGAAGAGCAGGAATGCTCAAACACGCCTGGTCTTGGCGCAGATAGCGCCAACATATTGGAGGTGCCGTTGCTGGGCAACCGCGTAGATCGTTTTGTATGGAATGGATCGACCCTGACGTTTGACAGCAACCTTATTAAACTGCGCGCATTTCAAAATGATGGCGCGCCCACGCCGGCAGGCCAGGGCGACGAAACACAGCCAGCACGCGGGAATCACGATGGCGGCGTCCTGCGCTTTGGGCCGGATGGGAAGCTATACATCGTGATTGGCGACCTGGGCCGACGCGGGAAGCTGCAGAACCTGGTCTGTGGACCGACGGCGACATGTCCCGGTACAACCATGCAAGATGACCAGTTCGGCGGACCAGATCCCGACAACGCGCATCTCAGTGGCGTCATCCTGCGCCTCAACGATGACGGAACTGCGCCCGTGGATAACCCGTTTTACGGCACCGGTGCTGCGACGGGCGGACAAGTCGGAGCGAACATCCAGAAAATTTTTGCGTACGGAGTACGGAACAGCTTCGGCATGGCGTTCGATCCGAAGTCGGGAATGCTGTGGGACCAGCAGAACGGAGACGATTCCTTCAGCGAACTGAACCTGGTGGAGCCGGGGATGAACGGCGGCTGGGTTCAGATCATGGGACCTGTGGAGCGGCTGGCCCAGTACAAGGCGATTGAAACCAGTCCAGCGAATGATCCGAATCTCGGAACACCGTACTTTGGGCTGCAACAGCTACGGTGGCCGCCAACGAACATAGCCAACAGTCCTGCGGATGCCTTGTCGCGGTTGTTCATGCTGCCGGGGGCTCATTACAGCGACCCGGAATTTAGCTGGAAATTCGAGGTTTCTCCAGCAGGTATCGGCTTCCTGAATAGCCGCGCGCTCGGGCCACAATACGAAGGCGATCTCTTTATCGGGTCTGCCAGAACGTTTCTGCTGGGCGGACAGATCTTCCGGATGCAGCTCACCGGCAATCGAAGAAAGATTGCCGTGGACGATCCGCGGTTGGAAGATCGCGTGGCCGACAACAATTTCAAATTCGATATCACTGAAAGCGAGAGCTTGCTGTTCGGCAGCAATTTCGGCGTTGCAACCGACATTCAGACCGGACCTAATGGCAATCTGTTTATCGTCTCGCTTACGAACGGAGCGATTTACGAGATCCACCGGCCATGAGGCTTTTGATTCCTGGTGCGTTTTTACAAAGAGGAGAAGAGTAATGACTATTTTCCGAATAACAACTCCGTCTAACGGGAATTGCTGGGTGGTTATGCTGGCTGCCCTGATGATTTTGGCTACTCCATGGGCCGTTGGCGCGCAGCAGCTGGAGGCAAAGAACTTTGTGGCGCATTTGACCGGAGGCGAAGAGGTGCCCGCCCGCGCAACTCCGGCGACAGGACAAGCCATCTTCCATCTCAGCAAAGATGGAACCGAACTGGAGTACAAACTTATCGTGGCGAACATTGACAATGTTGTCGCCGCGCACATCCATCTGGGCGTAATCGGCGTCAACGGTGACGTGGTAGTGTCTTTGGCCGGCCCTTTCTCGCCCGGTGGAGGAGCGGTGAACGGCGTTCTGGCTGTAGGAACAATCACGCAGTCTAATTTGGTTGGGCCGCTGGCGGCGATGGATTTTTCAGTGCTCTTGGCAGCCATGCGCACAAGCGGCACTTACGTAAACGTTCACACTAACGACAGCGTGGCTCCGGCCAACACGGGCCCCGGCGACTTTCCCGGCGGCGAGATAAGAGGACAGATCAGGGCCGCCGGTCCGCAGGAAGAATAACGAATAACACCAGAGCGCGTGACAGGCCGCATTATTCTATCCGGCGCGCTCAGCGTTATTGCGGTGCTCTTCAGCCATTTAGCCAGATACACCCCTCTTTGGGAAGCCGCCAAGGTTCGCGCTGGCGTCATCCTGTACGGCAAGCCGAAGGAAGGAAAGATGGGAACCAGTTGGCCTGTCGCTTCCACGATCTACGTCACACCGCATGTACTCGAATGCTGGAGGCGGAGATTGCGTTCTCCGTGGTAGGCACGATTCGACGACATCTATAGACACGACGCAGCGCCGCTCGAACATGCCCTCGCCCACAGGTATGCTTATCCCGATTAGCGACTCAACACGCTACCAGCGCCGAACTCGACCGACGTCCGCATGGACGAAGTCAGAGCGCGGATAATAACCGACACCTCCACGCTGAAGCGCCAGAGCGACATTGCGCAACTGAGCCGTCCTCACGGCCGGTACGCGGATGTCGATCGCTTCACCCTGCATGTGAAGGCTCTTCTTGGCCACGCCAGAGGTGTGCGTCCGAAGGAACTCATTGCTCCAAGGCGTGCGATACCCGCTGATGATCTGAATCTCAGCTTCGGGGTGGCCCAGGGCAGCGGTAAGATCCCGAAGCAAGTCGAACAGCCGTGGTTCGAAGTGATGAACGTCGCCGGTGCGGTAATCGCGAAGAAAATAATCGAGCTCTTTCAGTGCTTCCGGGTAAGCGGCACCAACCCGGTAGACAACGTCAATGCTTTCGCTGGTGTGCGTATGATAGAGGCGCAACCTGTGTTCTCGAGCGCCGGACGCGGCGGACAGAGCAGCGTCGGAAGGAAGAGCTCGTGCCGAAAACACGAGAACTGTAAGGTGCATCATGCATTGCAGTCCATGCCAGAGCGTGCGATTTGCCAAATGCCGTCCCACCGGAGGACGTTTCAACACGGTCGGGCTAGGTGGCTCCGCACCCAGTGCGAGCGCTGGCAGAATATCTGTACCAATATCGAGGGCCAGAACCTGTAACACACCGAGCGCGAGCGGGAATCGTCCCCCCGGACAGAGCCCATACGACGAACGGTGTCAGTTCAGCGACGTTGTCAGTCAGGTGGTATGTGAGAAAACGGCGAGTATTGGCGAATGTCGTCCGCCCCTGTTCAATGGCGGCGACAATGGTCGCGAAATTGTCATCGAGAAGCACCAGGTCCGCCGTTTCCCGAGCCACATCGGTACCGGACCGGCCCATTGCGATTCCAATTGCTGCTTCCTGAAGAGCAGGGAGCATCATTCACGCCGTCCCCGGTCATCGCAACCACGTGCCCCCGTTTGCGGAGAACACGCGCGATTCGCAGTTTTTCTTCGGGTGAGACACGACTGACAACTACACCGTCGCGGTCGATCAATGCTCCGAGTATGGCGTCATCTGGTGGAAGCGCCTGGCCGTCGAGAACAAGCGCCTCTCTACCGAGCAATCCCACCTCGCTCGCGATGGCGCGGACGGTTGCCGGATGAGAACTTGGTTGCATCCTGTAACCCGTTTCCATAACGGGTTCATTCTCGTTTTGCGCGACGATTCTCCCAGCGTTACATTTTAGATTGCACGATATAGCCTGTTTCGCACGTGCCGCGGGCAAGTTATACTGATTGGTTTAGGCCGTGCTTCTGGAGGCCGCCTGTGGATAGATCGCGCACTTACGATGTGCTGGTTGCCGGCGCAGGCAATGCCGCGCTCTGCGCCGCCCTGGCTGCGCGACAGACCGGGGCCACTGTGCTGGTACTCGAAGCCGCCCCCAAGCACATGCGCGGCGGCAACAGCAGGCATACTCGTAATCTGCGATGCATGCACGATGCGCCTTCCGGCGTCCTGGTGGACTCCTACACCGAAAACGAGTATTGGGACGACCTCATCAAGGTGACCGGAGGAAATACCAATGAGCGGCTCGCGCGAATCGCGATTCGTGGATCGGGAAATTGTCGCGAGTGGATGATCTCCCACGGTGCGCGGTTTCAACCGTCACTCGAAGGCACCTTGCATCTCTCGCGCACGAACGCTTTTTTTCTTGGCGGCGGCAAAGCCGTCGTGAATGCCTATTGCCGGGCGGCGGAGAAACTTGGCGTTGAGATCGAGTACGACACTGAGATCACCGGCGTCAATATTCAAGATGGTAACTTCCAGTCGGTTGTCGCGAAACGCAACGGCTCTAGTCACGGGGTTCGTGCCAAGGCTTTTGTGGCGGCGTCCGGCGGCTTTCAGGCCAATATTCCATGGCTCAAGGAGGCTTGGGGAGACGCGGCGGAAAACTTTATCATCCGCGGCACTCCGTATGACCAGGGACGAGTCCTGCGCCTGTTGATGGATCAGGGCGCGAAGACGGTTGGCGATCCGGCACAGTGTCACGCTATTGCTCTGGACGCCCGCGCGCCTCGCTTCGATGGCGGCATTGTCACGCGGGTCGATTCCATCTCGCTTGGCATAGTGGTGAACCGCAACGCGGTTCGCTTCTATGACGAAGGCGAGGACTTCTGGCCCAAGCGCTACGCCATCTGGGGAAGACTCATCGCGCAGCAACCGGGACAGATCGCTTTCTCGATCCTAGATTCCAAGTGCATTGGCAAGTTCATGCCGCCGGCGTTTCCGCCCGTGACTGCGGGGACCATCAACGAACTCGCCCGGGCGTTGGCGCTCGATCCCAACATTCTCGAAACCACCGTTTCGGGATACAACGCTGCGGTATGTCCAGGCACGTTCAATCACGCCTTACTCGACGACTGCACCACGCAAGGTCTCACCCCGCCCAAGAGCCACTGGGCCATGCGCCTGGACAGCCCGCCGTTTTATGCGTACCCGTTGCGGCCAGGGATTACTTTCACTTACCTCGGCGTCGGCGTCAATGAGCGCGCGCAACTGCTGATGCAGGACGACAAAGCCGTGCCGAACATCTTCGCGGCCGGCGAGATCATGGCCGGCAATATTCTCGGGAAAGGATATCTGGCGGGTCTAGGTATGACGATAGGAACCGTGTTCGGGCGAATCGCCGGCGAGGAGGCCGCGCGCTATGCCCGCAGCTAACGTCATGGCCGACGAGACAAAGAGCCGCGACCCGCGGCAAGCCGGGGCAGGCCGGCAGGGAGCGGTCCAGTTTGGTGCTGAGAAGGACCTCATCCAAGAGGGCGAGCGCATCATGCGGCTTTGCAACGCCTGCCGCTACTGCGAAGGGTATTGCGCCGTTTTTCCCGCCATGGAGCGGCGGCTGGCATTTCCGGAGGGCGACCTGAACTATCTTGCGAATCTCTGCCATAACTGTAGCGAATGCTACTATGCCTGCCCCTATACTCCGCCGCATGAATTCGCTTTGAATGTGCCTCGGACCTTCGCTGAAATCCGCGCGGCGACCTACCGCAAGTACGCATGGCCGGGATTATTAGCGATACTTTTTCGGCGCAATGGCTTAAAGGTAGCTGCCAGCACGATTCTGGGTTCAGCGCTGTTCCTCATAGCGCTTCTGGCGATGCAACCCGCAGCGTTTTTCGAAGCTCATCAAGACTCCGATGGCGCGTTCTACGCCGTGATGCCGCATACGGTGATGACGGCTACCTTCAGCATCGCGTCAATCATCGTAGTCCTGGTGCTCGCGGCCGGAGTATTTCAATTTTGGCGAGACACGGGCGGCGGTGGTGTAGGTTTACGCGGCCTCGGGCAGGCCATGGCGGATTCGCTTCGGCTGCGCTATTTGGAAGGGGGCGGTGATGGCTGCGCCTATCCCGCTGAAGGACATTCTCACGCTCGCCGCTGGTTTCACCACTTCACGTTCTATGGCTTCATCCTCTGTTTCGCAGCGACGACCGTGGCGGCGTTCTATCATTATTTTTGGGGCTGGTTAGCCCCGTATCCCTTCTGGAGCGCACCTGTCCTCCTCGGAACGGTGGGCGGTATCGGACTCCTGATCGGGCCTGTGGGGCTGCTGTGGCTGAGACGCGGGCGCAATCCGGAGACCGGCGATCCGCAACAGAGCGGCATGGACATTGCATTTCTGGTGCTGCTTTTCGTCACCAGCATAACGGGCCTCCTCCTGCTGGTGTTGCGCGAGACCACCGCGATGGGCGTGCTGCTCGCAGTGCACCTCGGCGCGGTGATGGGCCTGTTCGTGACCATGCCTTACGGGAAATTCGTTCACGCCACGTATCGAATTGCAGCGCTGGTTCGAAACGCACAGGAGAAGCAGCAGCAAGCGCCCCGTCCACATTGATACGCTCCGTCTTGAAACGGATGGAAGCTTCGCGTACGATCTAACGCAATAAATCCGAACTGAATGGAATCGTGACTATGCTTGATTAGAGGAATTCTATGCTTATTTTTAGGAAGGTGATCTCAGCAGCACTGCTGGCGACAGCCTTGGTTACACCGTTGTGGGGCGCGCAAACGGCCGCTAAACCTCCGACTAACTCTCCCTCGCAGGCCGAAGCGCCGCCCATCGATCCCGCCAAACTCGCCGACCTGCAACGGCTCTTAGAAGTCTCCGGCTCGAAAAAGAATGTCCATGAAATGACCGGCGCAATGCTCAACAGCCTGAGGCCGCAACTCGAAAGAGGGATGCCGCCGGGCGAGCGGAGCCAGCAGGTCGTCACTGCGGTGTTGAGGAAACTAACCTCAGTGATTGATTCCGATGAGTTCTTTCTTCACCTGGCCCAGATCTACGATAACTTTTTCACTCAAGAAGACGTGCGGGAGCTGATCAAATTTTACGAGTCACCGGCCGGCAAGCATTTCGCCGCGGTGATGCCGCAGATGACCCAGCAGTTCGTCAACGTGACGCAGCAGTGGCTGGCCGAGCGCGTGCCCAAGATGATGGAAGAGCTCTCACAAGAGTATCCGGAATTGAAACCAGGATCTCCCAGACCACCGGCGCCTGAGCGCCCCAGCGGGCAATCGCTTTGAAGCAGCGTTCGGCGGTCAGCTTTCAGCGATTCTCCAAAAACACAGCATGAACGCATCGTTAACAACCGGGGCGGCGGAGCTTTCCGGTGTTCCCTGGTACCGAGAACTGAACCGCGACCATTGGCGCGTGCTGATGGCCAGCTTCATGGGCTGGGTGTTTGACGGATACGAGAATTACTCGCTGTTCCTGGTCTCCGCCCCCGCATTGCGGGAACTCCTCACCGCCGATCAGCTTGGTGAGATGTCGATTTATTCGGGCATCATTGTTGCTTCCATGCTGCTCGGCGTGGGCTCGGGAGGAATTCTGGGGGGTGTGGTGGCCGACTACATCGGGCGCAGACGCACCATGATGATCACCATCCTGGTGTACTCCATCTGCACCGGATTGACGGGTTTCGTCCAGAGCTGGCCGCAACTGGCGTTGTTTCGGTTCCTGGCCGGACTGGGCATGGGCGGGGAGTGGGCCACCGGCACTACTCTGATGGCGGAAAGCTGGCCCACCCGCGCGCGCGCCAAAGGGCTCGGCATCATGCAATCGGCGTTCGGCTGGGGCGCGCTGACGGCCTCCTGCGTCTGGTACTTGCTGGCGTCTAGGGGCGGACCCGGCGCCTGGCGAATCGTCTTCTTCCTTGGAGTGCTGCCGGCGTTTTTCGTGCTCTATCTGCGGCGGAACGTGAAAGAGTCGGAGAAGTGGCTGGAAAAGCGCCAACAGCGCCGCGACCTGAAGACGCTGCAAAGCTCCGGAATCACGCTCTCCCAAGAACAGAACATTGTGGCGGGCTTTACGCTGGCATCACTGTTTCGCGACCCTCAGCTTCGTCGTACGGTGCTGCTTTGTCTGCTGATGTCACTGGGCACGATGATAGGATTCTGGGGCGTGTCGACTTGGATTCCAATGTATGTGGAGTCTGCCGCCAAGGCCGGCAACTTCGCGAACCCGGCCCGCTGGGGCGCGCTGGCGGGCGTGCTCTTTACGATGGGCAGCATCGTCGGCTACGTCTCGGCAGGATTCCTGGCGGACCTGATCGGCCGTCGCGGCATGCTCTTGTTCCTGTTTGTAGGCGCGCTGGTGACCACGCCTTTCGTATTCCTGTGGACCCACTCACCCGTTGCCATAGCCATTGCCGCTTGCGTCAATGGCGCGTTCACGTTGGGACAGTTTGCGTGGATGGCGATCTACTCTCCCGAACTGTTTCCCACCGCCGTGCGCGCCACATCAGTCAGCGTGGTATTCAATGGCACGCGGTTCGTGTCGATCCTCGGTCCGTTTGTCGGCGGAGTTCTCATCACACGCCTGGGCGGATTCACTACCACAGCGCTGCTTTTCAGTTGCGCCTACGTGTTGGCAATCTGCGCCGTTCCGTTCCTGCCGGAAACCAAAGGCAAGCCGCTGCCAGGATAGGCTAACGTTCAACGCAACGCTTCGCACGGTTTGTTGCCCAATGAGCCAAATCCTTCAACGAATTCGTGAGTTGATCGCAACTGAGCAGGTGCTGATCTCAGACCACGGATACGAAGAATTGGCCGCCGATGATATTCTAGTAACAGAGGTTCTCGCGGGCGTGGATAACGCAGTCTTAATAGAAGAATACTCCACGTACGCCAAGGGTCCATGCGTGCTGGTGCTGCAGAGAGATCACAACAGGCAGCCGATCCATGTGGTGTGGGGCATTCCAAGAGGATCGGAGTTCCCCGCTGTATTAGTCACCGCGTACAGACCTGATCCACGGCGATGGAGTGAAGACTTTCTGAGGAGAAAACCATGAACACGCGACACGGGACGAAATTCGTTCATGAGGGACATTACGCCGCCGTCGTGGAGGTAGACTGGATTGACTCTGAATCCGGATGGTCGCCTTATTTGTCGCTGGCCGATGCGAAGAAATTGGATGAGGTCCGCGAGGCATTGCGCAGGGGCGACCTAAAACGGGCTGCCCAGCTCGGCAAAGTCTATGAACTTTCCCCCGTTGCAATCTGAACTTCTGTAATTGGTGCAACTGAAGCTTATGCCTGGACGTAGCAAGGACTGGAACGCTGGAGTGGCGGGAGTCGCCGCGTGTCGCAGTATTCGTTATTTCACTTTTAGCTTGAATACTGTACGTCCATGGGAGATCTGTGCATCCACCTCGCGTCCTCTGCGGATAGCGCCATAAACCAAACCTCCCGCCACGAGCAGGACGGCAAGGAAGAGCAGTGCCATTAGCGTCATTTCTTCTGCCCTCCCGTCATCTTGTCTGAAGCACGATCGCCTTTGCTCTGGTTGGCCACTTGCTTGACTGCCGCAGCAACCTCCTGTGCTCCTCCCAGCTTGGCCCTCACGTTCGCAGCCATTTTCGTGGCCGCCTCACTCAATTCGTTGAGCAGTTCCGGAATTTTCTGGATGGCAGCCAGTCGCAATTCCCGAGGCCCCTCGTTGAATGGCCACTCCTCTGAGTCATCATCATCCGGCCAGTTAGGATTTCCCCTCACCTTCCTAAGTGCAATGCCCCATTTGCCACCAACTTTCGCATAACCAAGTTCCTCGCCCCAATAGTCTCCCGTTCGCGGGTCATCATTAGCGCGCAGTTCTACCCACTTCGTAACACCAAGATTAAGCTTCTTCAATGCCGCGTCTAGATCGGCGATACACTTCCCCAGCTCATCTGAGACCGAGTTCAGGTCTGCAGCAACGGCTGATAATTGTTGGTAGGAAGACTGGACTTTCGCGGAAAGAGATTCTCGCTCGGTAGGCATAAGTGACCTCCAAACTCCGACAAAGTTTGATTTTTCCGCGCCATATCAGGCGTGGAGTTTTTGTGGCTGCCCTCCGACTTCCGCCGGTACTGCCTTGGCCACCACAAATACGTAATCAGATTACCACGAGTCTGTTCTTATTGCTATAAAAAATGCAAATCAACTAATCCGGACATACCGAAATACCTACGCCGTGACCATTTCCTGTCTTAATTTCTCCGTTTGGAAGTGTGTTACGAGGGCTTCGATCACGGCCTCCAGGCGGCCATCCATGATCGAGTCGAGTTGATGTATGGTCAGGCCGATGCGGTGATCGGTGAGACGGTTCTGAAGGAAATTGTAGGTGCGGATCTTTTCACTGCGGTCGCCCGTACCCACCATGGAGCGGCGTTCCTGGGCCAGCGCCTGCTGCTGTTTTTCACGCTCCATTTGGAGCAAACGGCTGCGCAGCACGCGCATGGCTTTAGCGCGGTTCTTGATCTGTGATTTTTCGTCCTGGCAGGAGACGACGACACCCGTCGGCAGGTGCGTGATGCGCACTGCGGAATAGGTAGTGTTCACAGATTGCCCGCCCGGACCGGAAGAACAGAAGGTGTCTATGCGTATATCCTTGGCGTCAATGGCAACCTCGACTTCGTCGGCCTCGGGCAGCACGGCCACGGTGACTGCCGATGTGTGGATGCGCCCCTGCTGCTCGGTCTGCGGCACGCGCTGGACGCGGTGCACGCCGCTTTCATATTTCAGTTTGCTGTAAACGTGATCGCCTTCGATGAGGGCAATCACTTCCTTGATGCCGCCGATTCCGGAGTAGCTGGTGGAGAGCACCTCAACGCGCCAGCGCTGCGATTCCGCGTAGCGGCAATACATGCGGAAAATTTCCTGCGCGAACAGCGAGGCCTCGTCGCCGCCCGTCCCAGCACGGATTTCCAACACCACGTTCTTCTCGTCGTTGGGATCTTTGGGAACCAGCAGCAGCTTCAACTCCGCCTCGGTTTGCTGCAGCTTTTGCTCAAGCGATGCCAACTCCTCCTCGGCCATGGCTCGCATATCGGCATCATTTTCCTGGAGCATCGCCTTTGCATCGGCGATCCCGCTCTCGATTTTTTTCCAGCTTCGGTACTTTTCGACGATGGGAGTGATTTCGCTAAGCGCCTTGGCGGTTTTCTGGTATTGCTGGTTGTCCGACACTACTTCCGGACGGCCGAGCTGCTCGCTGAGATTCTCGTACCGCGACTCGATTTCCCGAAGTTTGTCCAGCATCAACATTACGCAAGCACCAATTGGCCGCCCTGTGCCTTCTCGAGCCGCATCGCCTCGTCCAGCGCCCGCACGGCCGTTTCGAGTTGGTCATCGGATGGAGGGGCGGTAGTGACGCGTTGCAGCGCCAGACCAGGCTTGACCAACTGCGCCCACAGCATGCCTCCGCGGCGCGCGGAATAACGAATCACCTCGTACGATACCCCCGCGACGATCGGCAGCAGCACGATCCGCGACAGCAGCCGCCCGACGAAACCCTGGTACGGGATCAACATGAACAGCAGCAAGCTCACGAACATCACAACCAGCAGAAAGCTTGTCCCGCAGCGCGGATGCAGGCGCGAGAATTCCCGGGCATTCTCAACCGTAACCGGTTTGCCGGATTCAAAATTGTAAACCGTCTGATGCTCCGCGCCGTGGTATTCGAATACGCGGCGAATCTCTTTCCACCTGGAAACGGCCGCCAGGAACACCAGGAACAATGCCAGACGAATGACGCCGTCGGCCATGTTGAACAGGAAATGATTGTGAAATGCCGGAAAATGCTGCTCGATTCCCGTGGCCAGGAAGAGCGGGAGAAACTTGTAGAAGGCGATAAAAAATGTGAGCGAAAACACCAGGTTCACTGCCATAAACCAACCACCGGGCGAAGTCGCTTTTTTGGTACCGCTTCCCGGCTCTATACCGAGAGCCGATTCCGCTGAGAATCGCAGCGCGCGGATGCCGAGCCAGAGCGCCTGGCCTAAGGTGCCCAACCCGCGCAGCACGGGAAAACGCAAAATCGGGTAGCGCTCCGAGGGACGCTTTACCGGCTCGGTGAATGTCGTGATTGCCCCATTGGGCTGGCGCACCGCAACAGAGAAAGAATGCGGCGCCCGCATCATGACACCTTCCATTACGGCCTGCCCGCCTACCAGCAACTCTTCCTGACCTGATTCCATAGCGGGCAGCAGTTGCGTGACAATCGCCAAGCGGAAAAAATTCTTAAGCTTCACAGTGATTGAATTACCCTTCTGGACAACGGGGGAGTATGCGGCAACAAAACGTCGTCATCTTCAGAATAATTGGTCAGGAGGGGTAAAGTCAATCAATGGAAGCGCTTGGTAGTGTTACAGTTTAAACTGTAACACTACCTGGGTTTCCACCAGCATGGGGAACCCAGCAGGAGTACGAAGAGACTTTGAGGCGTTGGAGCGGCGGCGGAGGGAAGGCCTCAGGCTGCTGCGTCAAGGGGTGCATGCCTCCGAGGTGGCCCGGCGGGTGAAGGTTCATGATCGGTCGGTAGGTCGCTGGGCCAAGGCATACGCGGAGCAAGGGCAGAAGGGTCTGCGGAGGGCAGGACGGGCCGGGCGCAAGCCGCGCTTGAGCGGAGAGGACTTGAGGCGGCTGGAGCGAGGCCTGTTGAAAGGACCGGAAGCCTTGGGCTACGAAACGCCGCTGTGGAGCAGCGGGCGCGTCGCGGATCTGATCCAGCGGGAGTTTGGGGTTCGCTACCATGCGGGCCACGTCTGGCGGATTCTGGTGCGGCTGGGCTGGAGTTGCCAGCGACCGGAGGGGCGGGCACGGGAGCGGAACGAGGAAGCCATCCGGCACTGGAAGAAAGTGCGCTGGCCAGCCATTAAAAAAAAGCCCGTGCGGAGGGGCGCACGATCGTCTTTCTCGACGAGAGCGGACTGAGCC
>JACPPJ010000076.1 GCA_016191085.1 Acidobacteriota bacterium
CAACCGCATTACAGCATGCCGGGTCAGCCTGTGCCAGAAGTTTCGGAGGCTCCATAACCAAACACAGACAATCTGGTTTCCTATTTCCTGAGCCTCCTCCGAAGCGGCTCCAAAGTTTCAACAAGGCAACCGTGAGCATCACAGCGAGAACCGGGCTCAGGAGCAGTGGCAGACCGACTTTGCCGCCGAACGCCACCCAGTTAAGTCCGTCGAAACCGTACGCTACTGTACCTACCCCTGCGACGGCGCCGACGATTGCATGCGTGGTCGAGACTGGTAGGCCAGTCCGAGTGGCAACGGCGATCCAAGCACCGGCTCCGATGATCGTTGCCACGGTTGCTGGCAGCATCGGAACTGTCCCGTTCGCCAATAGACCTTTGCCAAATGTCTTCAGCATGGCTCCAGCTAGGACCGCACCGATCAACCCGCCAACGCCGGTCCAGAGCGTGCCCCATAAGAGTGCCCGCTTGTAACTGCTGACCCCGCTGCCCACGAGAGTAGCAACTCCCTTAGAGACGTCATTTGCTCCGTTAACGTAGGCGATGAAAATGCCTAAAGCAAGCACGAGCAGAAACGCCAAAGTCATTGCAGCGCACCTCCGCAACTGGATCCCGCGCCTGCCGTGCACCCGAAGCAATGACCGGCGGTGCTGATACGCTGGCCTGATAGATGCGAAAGAGAATCGATATCCCAAATGGTTCGCGGACCGGCCCCAAACTCGATCTCCAGCATCTGGTTGAAGTCGCAATCGCACAATTTGCCGTTCCAGCCCACGCTGACGAGTGATCGGCACATCAGCCCCGCTACCGTCTCCGGGTTGAAGTGGTTCACCAGCAAGCCCATGTACTCGGCGTACTGGCCGGCCTGCTCAAGCTGCGCGGCGAATTTCTTGATGGGCATATTGGTAAGCGTGTAGAGGCGGTGAAACTCGATTCCGTACTGCCTGCGGAGTTCCCGTTTGTAATCGGCCTCCAGGCACTCTTGCGACGGCGGCAGGGATGCGCCCAGCGGATTGTAGACTAAGTTCAGGGGCAGCGGAGAGTTCGACAACCCATAACCCAGACGGTTCAGTTCTCGCAGGGCTTCAATGCTTTTTTCAAAGACCCCGCGACCGCGCTGTTTCTCCACGTTCGCAGCCGTGTAGCAGGGCAGGCTCGCGGTTATTTCCACCTTATTCTCGGCAAGAAACTCAGATAAATCCTCCATGCCAGGCTCATACAAGATCGTGAGATTGCAGCGGTCGATCACGTGCCGTCCCAAGCGGCGAGATTCTGTCACAAGAAATCGGAAATTGGGGCTCAGCTCGGGAGCGCCTCCCGTAATGTCTACAGTCTGAACCGTCGGACTGCTATTCAGAATTGATAGTACTCGTTCAGTTACGTGGCGCGGCATCATTTCCGTCCGTTTGGGTCCAGCCTCAACGTGGCAATGGTGACAGGCCTGATTGCAGCGTTTTCCAACGTTGACTTGCAGAGTGGTGGTTTCCTCCCGTCGCAGCGGACCCGATCCGTTCTGAAAAAGCAGATCCCCAAAATCCGGCACCACGTCCCTCCGGTCGTCGAGGATGCGTAAAAGAGTTTGTACTTCGGTCGGCATCAGCAACACCTCCCGTTGGACCCGTTTTTCGATCCGCTTCCGGGTCCGCAGGTGTTTTGCGCTTCGGTAGTGACGCGATAATCCTGACCCTTTGTCTCCTTAGGATGCCGTCGCAAGGCTCCTTTGGCGCAAGGGAAGGGGGGCGCTTGCTCCAGCGGAATCAGAGTGCGCGGCGGGATCAGTTCGAGATGTGTGCGATATGGTTCCTGCGAGTAAATGCGATATGTCTTTTCGCAGACCGCCGTGCGGACTCCCCGCCGCAGCACGTGGCCGTCATCGTCCTCCACTTGCCGGAACGGCCCGCGATATACCACCGCATGCTTCTGGTCCCAGCACGGCCCTTCCTTGCCCTTGTGGGCTTCCACCGTCATGCTGCGGAACTCGATTCCCTCGACCGTCCGCCATGGTTCCTCCTGCCGCGCCAGGATTGTGGTCCCGTAAAAACCGGCTTCTTCGAAGGCCTCCAGGAAGAGATCTTCCCGGAAAGCGCCCGAGATACATCCACTCCACAGTTCCGGATCGGCTTGCAAGTGCTGAGGAACGTCCTCGTCGCTGACGATATCGGAGATAAGGGCGCGGCCGCCGCGACGCAACACGCGGAAAATTTCCTGAAATAGTTTTCTCTTATCCTGCGGGCGGACGAGGTTCAGAACGCAGCTGGATATTACAGCGTCAATCGATTTGTCCGGTACCAGCGGACGCGTCGTGCGCATCTGCTCAGCCGCGCTCTCCAGCAAGGGCAGATCATCTGCCGTACGGATGGGATTCTGCTGCAACCACTCGTCCATCTCTTGCAGGTCCAGCGCCAAATCCTGGATTTTGCCCCTTCGGAATTCGACGTTGGCGTAGCCGATTCGGCGGGCCACTTTCGGGGCATTGCGCCGCGCCACCGCCAGCATTTCGAGATTCATGTCAATTCCAATGACGCGTCCGTTCGGCCCCAAGATTTGACTTGCAAGAAAACAAATCTTTCCGGCTCCAGAACCGAGGTCCAGAACTGTCTCCCCCGGTTTCAGGTGAGCCGTTGGATTACCACAGCCGTAATCCTTTTCCAGCACCTCCTCCGGTATGGCGGCAAGCAACTTGGGATCGTAAGAGGTTGGGCAGCACAGGTCAGGTGCTGCCGTCGTCGCTCCCTCCGAATACCGGCGATTCACCGCCTCTTCTACGTTCAAGATCGTACCAGTCAAATCCCCCATTCTTACCTCCAGCTTTGGCGTTAACTCAGCACTGTGCGCCGGTTAACTGGTAGCTTCACTCTCTTGCAAGTGGAAAAACTTATAGTGTCTGATAATGATCCCGACGCCGAGACGTCCATCCTCCTGCGGCACAACGCGGACAACTTGGCCGCGACATTGAATCCCTACCGGGCTACCGGGGCAGGCCTTCACCGGCAGATTGAGTTCACAGGCGATTTCTGTTCCGAGCTCCCAGTCAGCCGATCCCACAAAAAACAGGCCGCCACTACTGACGTCGCGAGTTTCAGCCTCGATTTCTGATTCAAGAGTCGCCTTGCGCGTCCCGGGTCTAACCAGGCAAGGAAAGCTCACCGCGTACCGGCGAAAACGTCTTTGGTCTTCTGTTTTTGCTCTATCCAAAGTTTGGTTTCGCGAATCAGCGAGTTTGGGGGGGGCGCCCCCTCGCCGCCGATTCGGACACATCTTTCCGATTGGAGTTGCCCTTTTGGTTCTGCAGGAATACAACCAGAGCATGCACTTGCGCTTCGGTCAGATTTTTGAACGAAGGCATTATGGAACCCTTGGTGTAGGCCGGAGGGTCTTTGAAGTGGCCGACAAGCCACTCATCGCTGCGGCCGCGAGTTCCTTCAACAGTAAGGTCCGGCCCGATCGTTCCTCCCTCTCCATCCAGTTGATGGCACATGAAGCATCCTTCCTGGCGGTAAAGAAGCCTGCCGTAGGCAATCCATTCTTGCTGTCTTGTTTCCTCGCCCAGAGAAATGTCCTCGGACAGCGAGAACTGCTGCGTGGCGGCCTCGGAAAGACTTCGCAGAAAATGGATGAGTTTCCAAGTATCCTCTTCCGAAATCCTTTCTTTCCAGGCGGGCATGCCAGTCAAGCGAATTCCATTCTGTATAATCCAGAACAGTTCCGCGTCACTCCAGCTACGGACGTGCGGGGAAGTCAAATCTATGGCTGGGGGATACATCGCCCTACCAAGCTCGGTCTGGGCGCGCCCGTCAGCACCGTGACAAATCGCGCAGGCTTGTCCAAAAATGGCCTGACCTTCCTGCACCACCTCCTGGCTGGGAGGCAATGGATTTCGCAGGTCTTTCGCCTGAATGGGGATCGCTACATCCTTGGCCATCGTTGCTAGCGTCGTTTCCAGCTTGGAAGGTTTCTTATCCGCGCTGCAGCTCGCCGACAGGATTGCAACGAAACCGAGCAGCAGTCCCCAAGCCCGTCTTCTGCGTATTCGAGACACTTTGATCTGCTTCCTATCGGGAATGGCAACCAGAAACCAAAGGAGCCCAACACGCCCAGCCCATGGTGATTGTGTTGGGCTCCGCGACAAAGGCTCCGCCCCTCGCCTTCGTCAAGCCTTGGAAACGGATTCGACCTGAATCTTTTTCCCGTCCACGGTTCCGGTCAATTTCACTTTCTGCCCGGCGAGCGCTTTCAGATCGTCCGCCTTGCCCTCCAGTTCGTACACAGTTTTCCCCACCACCAGAGCGTATTTAGAGTTCATCCCCACGCACTTGTTTGTGCATTCAGCAGCCGAAACGTCGCCCATCTTGTGCTTGGCGCCGCACATGACGTCACTGACGGTACCCGTTAGCGTTTTCTTTCCGGCTGCGTTCAGGAGAGGCGCATTCAGAAGAAGCACCCCGGCCAACAACGCTAAGCCAAGGTAATGCGTTTTCGTTACAAATCGCGACATGGTTTCTCACTCCTATTGATAAGAATTTGGGGCCCTGATGTCCCCATGAACGACAGATTCCATAAGAATCCGGGAGATACAAAAAATCGTCAGTGATCGGTTCGAGCAAGACCTAGCGGCGCTCTCGCAGTTGAAACTTCTCCGCGGTTGGGTAGAATGCGCGCAAATCGGCGAAGAACCCGACGAAGTGTTTTACCGCCTCGCCAGTGTCGTCTTGGACTGTTAGACGTCGGTTTCGGCGGTCGTAATGCAGCCTCAGCCGCTTTCCATAGAGCACATCCTCGACCGACTCTCTTGTCTTGGCTAGTTCGGAGAGTGGATAGAGTTTTACGGCTTTCCCAACAAAGACGGCTGCTGCTTCCTGGCGGTTGAGGGAAACGTCTTGATAAGGATCGCGACTATAGTCCCGGACGTAGCCTGTGTTGAAGGAGAGAACCACCGTGTCCGGATACCGCTGCCGCCAATCTCCCCAAGTAGTGTGTTCCACAGGCAGGATTGGAAGAGAGGCTGCCGCCATGGGACCGGCCACTGCTTGCATTCCTAGCTGCGACCACAAACTCGATGTCTTGCGGTCATACATCAACAGGTTTCTTTGGAACAACAACCCGGAAACACCAAACAGAAGCCGCTCGCCATTTACCACCGGGTCGTAGACTACGCCCGAACCGCAGAGCGGTCACCATGTAACCAGGATCGGGCGGCCGCCGGTCGAATCGTTAACCAGTTCGTGCCAGTTCAGGATGCGGATTGGGTACGCCTTCGAGACGCCCTCCAGGTGCACTCCCAGGACTAAGTCCTGGGAGTGCAAACTGCGGGCTTCCGTGGCGGAGACAAAGGACGGGTCCACTAGGGCAGGTATGCCGTCCTTGGGGGGACCTCCCCCTCGGATCTCGCTCAGCGGCACCGTGTGCCGCGTCACATCAAAAGAAAAGTTTCCTGGGCCCGGGGAGATTGTACGTTTCTTCGGCTCTACAATGACTCGCTCAGGAAGCTGAGCGAAGGCCGAACTGCCACAGCCAAGAATGAAGCCGAACAGAAAGCCCAGCGCAACTCCCTTGATTCTTTGATGTGGCTCTCGGGTCTGCATCAGAAATCCTCAAAGACGTTAGCTCCAGTGCACAGCCAAGCGCTGCATCAGCCTTTGGGAAACGTCGGAGGGCAGTTCCAGGATTCGGCTGCTGGACAGGAGACTCACCGTCTTGCGAGTGGTGCTTACTAGCACCGTGCAGTTGTGGCAACCACGGAGGTGCTCCTCGATCTGATGGCGCAAGTCTTCGGTCACCTCGGTGTCAATATAATTTGAAACTTCTCGCAAAACGTCTTCACACCTGATCATGGATGCCTCCGGAGCTGCGCAAATCGATCCAGCAACCGATGGTGCCAGCGATGCTGGAAATGTGGAGTCAGGTAGTCGCGCATCATCAGACGCGCCCGCAGCAGTCGCGCCTTAGTGGCCGGGAGGCTGATCCCGAGAGCCTGGGCTGCCTCCTCATTCGATAGGTGCTCGAGGTCTCGGAGAACCAAGACCTCACGATAGATGGACGGCAAGGCGCGGATCGCCTTCTCCAGGAGCCTCGCCAACTCTGCTTCCGCGAGTTTCTCCTCAGGGTTGGGTTGCCAGTCGCGTAGCTCACGTGGCCGCATATCCATCCCTTCCTCCGGCGCCTCATCAATCGAGTCGTGCAGCTTTGGACGGTATTTCCGCAATCGCATCCGCGCTTCGTTGATAGCAATCCGGGTCAGCCAGGTGCGGAACTGTGCTTCCCCACGAAAGCCTCCGATGTGCTGTAGCGCCTTCAAGAAACTCTCCTGTAAGACCTCTTCGGAATCTGCCGGATTGCCCAGGATGCCCTGCACGATGTGGTAGACGCTCCTCTGGTAGCGCCCTACCAAGTGGCCGAAAAGCTCTCGTTTGCCAAGACACACGAGACGGACTAGTTCCTCATCGCTCGCCTGGGACAGATCTCCGTTTGGTTCCGGTTTCAAATGCACTCCTTGAGGCATCGTAGGCTCAAGAGGTTTCTCCCACCTAGTCCAGATTCGGGTTGGGGGACAAAGATACTGAAAATTTACATGGGGCCTTGAGTGTCCTGAGCAATGAGCGCACCATCTGAAGATTTTCTTGCATCCCGGAGCGGTGTAGTTATATCCTATCCCCTGGGAGGGGATATTACACCACCAGGAGGCGACATGGCAAAAGCGCTGGCAGAACCAAAAACGATCTACCTCGAGACGGATGTGGAAGAGGAACTGCAAAACCGGCTGAGCCGGATTGAAGGCCACGTGCGCGGGATCAAGCGCATGCTCGCGGAGCACGCCTCCTGTGAGGACCTGCTGATCCAGCTCTCGGCGGTCCGCTCGGCGTTGAACCAAGCCACGGCGCGGCTGCTGGAAAACCACATGGAAACTTGCGTTGCGGAGTGCATCCGTGCGGGGCAGGGAGACAAAGCTCTGCGTCATCTGAAAGCCGCGCTGGCCCAGGTGGTCAGGAGCCTCTAAAAATACTAAAGATGCCACACAACAGGAGTTATGCATTGGAGGAAAACATGAAAGAAGGCTTGAAGAATAAAGGGCTGCTGGGAGGAATCGTTCTGGCGGCCGTGACGGCTAGCCTGTGCTGCACGATTCCATTGCTCTTTGCCGGCGCAGGAGTAACGGCAATTGTTGTCGCCGAGAAGTTTGCGGTCGTCCGGCCGTACCTGCTCGGGGTTACGGGGCTGATGTTAGCTGCCGGATTCTATTATGCATACCGCCAGAAGTCCTGTGCGCCGGGAGGCGCTTGCGCGACTCTCGATGGACGCCGGGGCGTGCGGCTGGGCCTATGGCTCGCCACGGCAGTCGCAGTGGTGCTCACGACGTTCCCGTACTGGTCTGGCGCGGTTGTTCGGGGAATAGCGCAGACATCGCAGGCTTCTTCGGAACGGCCGGCCAGTGTTATTCCAGTTCAGAAAACCACATTCCAGATTTCCGGCATGGTTTGTGAAATGTGCGCGGCGCTGATTGAAAAGGATCTGAAGGAACAACCCGGCGTCCACTCGGCCCGGGTCGTGTTTTCCGAAGCAAAGGCTGAGGTCGAATACGACCCCTCCGCGATCTCCTTGTCGCATATTCAGAGCCTGATCGAAAAGGCCGGATACAAGGTTGCAGTCGCCTTTTCTGATGCCAGAAGGAAAGGCTAATGTCCTGGATGGAGCACCTCGACAAACTGGGAGTGGGTGGCTCCTTGGTGGCGGCTGCTTGTTGCCTGGGGCTCCCTGCCGCGGTATCCATTCTCGGCGCGCTCGGATTGGGATTCCTGATTCACGACGCGATCCTGCTGCCGCTGTTGCTGGTGTTCCTGGCGCTAACCCTTACGGGCCTCTGGTTAGGCTACAAAGTCCACCGGAAGATCGGAGCCCTGATGCTGGGTGGAATCAGCGCCGTGATCCTGTTTGTTTCTATCTTCGTCTACGCGCCGATCGCATACGTAGCTGTCGCTGGACTGCTGGCCGCTAGCGTCCTGAATGCGGTGCTGCGACGCAGATGCGCTCCCGGACGTAAAGTTTGAAATGAGAAAGCGAGGTATTTCGTGATGAGTTCGAGATTGCACTATACACTGCGAATTGAGGGGATGACTTGCGACGGTTGTGCGCGGCACGTCACAGAGGCATTGAAATCCGTCTCAGGAGTGGAGGAAGCTCGCGTGGGACACTGGAAATCCGCCGAAGCCGAACCCCGCAAAGCCTCTCTCTACCGGCTCGGAACTGCCGTTCGAACCGTTTATCACCAGCGAGGCGTAAAGGATTCTCAGCCTGCCTGGGCGGAAGCGATGCACGAAGTATTGGCTCGAATCCGGTAGGTCGTGCGTGGGATGCTCGATGCTGTAAAGCGGCGGGAATTCGAAATGCAACGTGATCGGGGTGAGGAGATAGACTCCATCGCCAGTCACGGCAGCGCCTGCCGTGCTCAAGCGCTGTGCCCGGTCAATCTGAAGGACTGCGCTCGTTGGCGTGTCTCCCAAATCGCCAGGGCCGACAATCTTGATGACTTCCGTTTTGACGTTGACTTCATCGCCCACGCGAAGGCCAGAGACGTCCGCCACGGTCATGATTGTGTCAGTGTCGGTGAGATCGGCTGCGAGGCTTGTCGTACCCGGGCCGCTGCGGTCCGTTTCGCGGTCGGCGAGCACTGTCAGATCCCCGCTTCTGTAGTCCTCACCCTCTGCGACTGATAACGAGAGCCGCAGATCGCCTCCGAGGTTCGCCGTCAGCACCCACTGCGCTGGTGCAGACGGCGGAAGCAGGAGGCCTTCGATAGGAATGGGACTTGCCGGTACGTCGGCAGGCTTGGGACCGACAACCAAGTCGTACATTGAATCCGTTGTGGTCCGGCCCTGGATATCAATGGAGAAGTCTTTGTTGAGCTTCCATCCGGTAACGCGGAATTCGCCCGATCCGTTTGGCATGTCATCATGCGTCATGGAGCAGACCATGCCCGGTTCCGTGTTGAGAGCAAGAACGGTCGTTTTGAACCCAATTTGACGAGCTGCCTTCCACTCGCCGGGATTGATGCCGCCGAGTTCCTCGCGAAGACGTGAAGTCACGATTCGCGCGGCCTGCGACTTGGAAGGCGTCCCGGAGAGATTCACGCTGCTCTTGAGTTGAAGAGGAGAGGTCGCGCCGCCAATCAACTTGGCATGGTCGATCTCGAAAAAGCTCAGCGAGTTGTTCGCAAATTGAAATTCCTCATCGGCAAAGTTCGCGGTCAGGTGATTGAAGGCGGGCTTCATCGGGCCGAGCGTGAGGCTGCCGAGCAAAATATTGCCGATGGTGAAAGCTTCAATCACTGAAGAGTTCGCGCGGATGCCAAGCTTCAGCTTGCCGAACGCGAACGTGTAATAACCAAGGCAGTTCATTAGAATTTCTTGAATCCAGTCTCTCAATGGTTTTTCCTCCATAAGCGCGCCGCGAAATTTAAATTGCCTCTCGGTGCCGGTTCCGACAAGCTTTGTTACGGATTGATCACAGACGGATGCGGCTGCAATCGCAGCATCCACATCGAAATACTGTTCGGCGGTTGTGGCACTAGCGAACCGAAGGCCGCGAGCTCGCAAGAGCATGTTCACCGCGACCCAGATTGGGTTCGTCAGTACTTGCATGCTGCGCGTACCAGGCGCGGTCCACACCCAGCCGCTCATGCCTTGCGATACGACGGCCTGCATCTGGTGGTCGCCAGGTTTCGATAACTGAAGACCTTTGGCATCGGATCGACGTATCACGATGAACGCGAGGCCGGCAGCGAAGTTGTCCTTGTACGTGCTTGCGCCGGAATAGACCTTGCGCCAGTCGCCTCCGGTTTGATCGCCGGCCTGATCCAGCGAAAAGAAGTCGGTATCGCCCGTGGGATCGGTGCCCAAGTACATACGCAGGCCGTTCGGTCCGGGATAGCCGTGATTAAATTGACCGTCGAGCTTGTGGCCGATCTGGTTTCCGAAATCGTCAGTTCCGCCCTGCAGAGCATAGGCTCCGAGGGGTCCCTCGCCGACGATGCCCATCGCCTCGTAAAAATCACTCTCATCGCGGCCCGCCGCTATCTTGCAGTTCACTGGCATGGCGCTGTCGGTGTAGATTTCCGGGACGACCTCGTCGTAGAGGGATTCCGATACCAGTGACAAGCTGGTGATGGAAGATCGGCCGAAGCCCCAGGTTCCGGTGGAATTGTCTTTGACGCGGACACCCTGGGGTTCAGCGAGCACGCCCCCGAAATACCGCTTCATCCCGTGCGCCAGGCAACCGTTCGCGGCATCGTAGGACTTGTCGCATGTGGATGGATTGGCCGAGGGGAAATGCGTGTAGTCCATCCCAGTGCTCTGGGTCGCGAACGGGCATCCGAGGCCGTCGTTAAAGTCTTTCCAGCACTGGCGCGAAATGCGGCGGGTGGGGTACGGCAGGTTGAGTTCGTAGAGACCGTCTGCTGCAGTTACCTGAAACTCGGGACTCGAGTCTGACAGCGCCCAGTCAACGATCTCGCCTTTCCACAAATCGAGTTTGATTCCAGTGCTGACATGAAACAGGCTGAATTCAATTGCAGCGCGGAATAGGTCCACATCGTTCGCGAGATACCGCATCACGCGATCGGCATTGCCGAAGGTGAACCGCGCCTCATCCGCCTCATTGCCAATCGACTGCGAGATGCCATCGAAGTCGAGCAGACGCGCCTGGTATAGCTGCGTTCCGACGACGCAGCGCCGGTCCGAGACAAAGATGGCCGGGTAATTTGCTTCCTTCGGCTGGATTCTTACGAGTGGGATGACTTGCTGGACCTGCGAGAGCAAAGCGTCCTTAAGCGCCTGCGGCGGGAAACGTGTGACAGTCTGATTCAGCGTGTAGGTCGGTGAACCGGCAGGGACCTCGATCAGTGTCACGCCGAGAGAACAGACCGCATCGGACAGCATCTCCCACGTCAGCGGCTCATTGGAAAAGCGGCAGGTAAAGGGAGTCGTCCCATTGCCGTCATCGTTTGGAGCGTTATAGGTGAAGGCGCCATATGCACCGTAGTGGTTCTCCCAGAAATCGCGTAGCGCAACTCGATCTGGTTCTCGCAGATATGACTTTCGAACCGTGAACCGCTTGGCTCCGTTGCCGAGCAAGAATCGTTGTTCGATCTTCGCGTTGGCGCTGCCGAACTGGTGGACGATGAGTTCCCGGCGGTCCGCGCGCCCATGCGGATAATCCGGGATAATCGGAAAGACGCCCGAGGGCACGATTTCCGGGACTTCGACGTTACCGATGTAATCAGGCATTTCGAATTAACTGTTGCGGGAGAGGAGCTTTTCGCGGAGTGCGTAGAGATAACAGCACTGGTCAATCGCTTCGGCTATGGCATCGTCGAGGAGCGTCAAATCCGACAGATCGCCCAAATAGCCGGAGTGCTCCGCCACGCCTGCGCGGTACTTTCTGTCTACGCGACGCCGGAACTCCCGCTTGATCCTTCTGAGTTGACGCTCTTGCTGTTTCGTCATCAGCGGTCCTGGACACGGATGGTGATGGAGCGCTCGTCGGTGCGGCCGGCAGCGGTGGTGATGCGGTTCGTGACGGTATAGCTTTGCCCAGCGGTGCCGCCCGAGAGCCAGATAGTGGCTTTTGTAGTGGTGTTGCTCGCGTTGACTTGGGTCAAGCCGGCTGGAACTGTCCACTCGCTCGTCTGGATGGTGTCGCCGGAGAGCCACCTGGTCCAGTCGACCGCGTAATCGAGCGTGGCTTCGGGATCTTTCGTGAACTGCTGGCTCATCGTTTTATGCTGCGGTCTTCGCCGGGCACCTGGAAGGTGCGGTTCTCCAGGACTGGTGCAATAACTCGCCGCTCAGCCGGTACGCTGAAGGTCCGCGAAAGAGGAGTGCTGCTGAGAGTTGTTAGCCAGGAAACCAGGTTGGAGAGACCGGCGGTAATTCCCGCGAGCGCGCCTCGCAAACTGAGCAGTCCGAAATTTGCGGCGTTCCCGACCGAACTTCCGAGAAGAGTCCCGACATTGCGCAGAAATGCAATGAGCGATCCGGTTCCGGCGCTGACGCCAGCGAGCACGCGTTGAACCGCCAAGTTGCCCACAAGGGTAGCGGCTGTCGGCACTGCCCCGACCAGCGCCCTAATAGCATTTGCTGCAGCAGATGCAGCGGCGACACCGAAGGTGTTTGCCGAAAGCATGCGGCGGACGACCACAAGAGCGGCGGCAGAAGAGGCACCTACGAACTCGCCTGCGAGCCGCTGGACCACTGCCAGGCCAGCCGCCGCGCTCGAGGCAGCTTGCGTTATCGCAGAAAGCAGCCGTGTGACGCTGAGCACGCCGGTTAATGACCCAAGCGACGACGTGACTCCGGCAAGTCGGCTGTAAATCGCGAGAGAGGAGACGGCGGACGATTGCCCGAGCGCGGCCGACGAGATCCGCTCGAATAAACCGAGAAGACCTGAACCGATTCCGGTTCCTGCTGAGGTCCCGGCCAAATCATGAATAGCGCCGCCGGAAGACGCCTCGAAGGTATCGTGCAGGATGCGCGACATGCGTTACACATTGACCAGCACGAATCGATCCCCAGCACTGGGCGGTGCTGTGAATTCCGACCCGACGCTGATACTCTTTGTCGTGCCGGCGTAGCCAGTTACCTTCTTGACCTGCCCTTCGAGCGCGCCGGACGTGAACACCACTAGGCAATCCTTCCAGAACTCATCAACGCCTGATGCGAGGTCGGTTTTGAAATTGGTTGTGCTGTTGCCGGCATCGGTCTGGACCGTTCCGCTGGGGCGACCGTCGGTCCCGATCTGGATGTCCACGGGATCAATCACACCGCTCTTTTCAATCTTCACGTGCACCCAACCGGCATCCATTTCTGCGGCAGTCAAAGTGAACTGGTAGCGGCCGGAGGTTCCGATTTCGCTCACGGCTCCCGCGATATCCGCGAAACCGGCGCCGTCTTTGGAGATCTGGACGCCGCCGGAACCGAACACTACTCCCGACCGACGCTCCGGCCTGTGGGTCGCGTCAATGGCGGCAAAGGAAACGATCAGAGCTTGGGCTCGCCTAACTGACATAGATCGTCTCCGAGCGGGAAAGCTCGCGCGCTGATTCCAGGCTGAATGTGATGCCCGCCTCGAACAGCCCCCATGCCGAACCGTTTTTCAGTACCAGCGCGGCGCCTTCGCCCTCCCGGATTCGAAACGGCTCGACCAGCGCGGAGGAGTTCCCGTACACGGCTGCCAATGCCGGCGTGCGCATGGAAAGCGGCAGGATTCCGTAGCCCGCGAACTGCGGGCCGGTCCCGACCACCGGCGGTTGCAACCGGCGGATGTTATTCACGATGGCTGCGCCGCGGGAAATACCTAGCGGACGGATCAAGGCATCCTCCTGCACAACAATCCCGGCTGGCAGCGCCGGGTAAGCCGAATCTGCAGGAGTCGCTATTAGGTCGTCTCCGCCTTCCAGACCCTCGATGAACTCAAGCGTGTAAACCGGCATCTCTAAAGCGTCCCGAATTTCCTGAACCGTGATACCTATCACCTCGAGCACCAACCCGCTGCCCACGCCATTAAACAGCGCGAAGAAGGGATATGCGCCGGACTCGTTCCCAGCTCCGGCACCGGAAGACAGTGTGCGTGAGGCCATGTAACCATTGCCAGCTTGCGTGCGGAACGTGATCGTTATGGCTACGGGGCGATTCACCGTGTAATCCGAAGCGCCACCGAGCGTCGCGACCGATATACCTTCGCCTTCCCGGAGGATGACTCGCTGGCAGCGGGACTCGGCATAACCCGCAATGATTGCTGCGGCCCCGTTCCAGGCAGATGCTGCTGAGTTCCGGCTCGCCAGCGATACCGGAAACGGCATGGAGCGGGTCCAGAGCGGCGATTCCGGTTTCCAGAAGATGGTGTCGCCGATGGTGAAGCCGCCCGGATTGATGCAGGCTAGAACCTGAGGCGGAAGGTCAGGATTGGCGGTGTCCAGCTTGCGGAACGCGATGGGCTCGCCACCACTGAGGTCTGTCAGCCTGGCAAGACGGAACGTCGGCGGCGCTATTGTGGTTCCCTGGGTGCTGCCTTTGCCCATCAAGGGCAGCAGGCGGATCTCATCGATCCTGACGACAGCGTCCGAGCCGCGCTCGTTGAAAATTGCTAACACCGCGCGGTGGTTGGGAGTATAAGTAAACGGGACTGCGGTTCCGCCAGTGCTGAGCCCCGTGAAGGGCAGCCAGGCTGCACCATCATTATTAATGATGCTCTCGGCGGCGGGCGCGCACAGATGCCTGCCGTCGAGGTGAGTGACGGCGTAATAGGAACGTCGGCCATTCATGACTACGCCGCTTCATCCGTGAACTCGATCCAGACATCCACAAGCCCTGCTGCGCCGACGGTATTGAAAAGGCAGAGCATTTCGTTTTGGCGGATGGTGAGGGGTTGGACATTGGCATCGCCGTAGCCTGCATCCCAGAGCACGTTCAGCGGCACCAGGCATTCGAGTTCATCCACCGTCGCTCCTGAAACGGCTGGTTCGTCGCTCGACCACAAATATCGCCTGAGCAGCTCGGAGGTGCCCGCAGGCGTGCCTCCAGTTCCGACGGTTACAGTTTGAAGGGCGCTGTTGGTGGAATCGTGAGCAATGGCGGGCACATTGGTCTGGCCTGTTAGACCAGCGGCCGAGTAACGCCGGATCTCGCCGAGGCACACGACACCCGTAACTGCCACAGTCTGGTTATTGAGAAAGCCCATTCGCCGAATACGGAGCACTCTTGCGCCGCCGTTCAGGATCGCCAGCATGTTCTTTCCGGCGGCAAAGCTGATGCCTTGAGCATAAACAGTCCAGGTGTTCGCCATCCGATTAATCCTCCTTCACAACGAGTGCGCCGATTGCAAACTGCGCCGAATCGCCGTTCTGCACCGTTTTAGCGGTGGTCAGGTTGTCCCAATAAAGAAGCGTGCCGTTCGCGGCTGCATCCCAAATTCCGAAAGCTACGGCCTGCAGCCAGTCGGCGGTTGCGGGCCCGAAGGTAATCAGGTTCGTGTTGCTCACCTTCCGAACATTGCCCGCATCGGCCGCTGGCGCACCGAACGTCACCTGCTGGCGAGCGTACCCGTTGCCGGCGAGTTCGGTGCCCGATGCGCCGTCATTAGCGGGCGCGGCCGAGAACAACCCGACATAGACTCCAGCGGGAGCGATGATGTTCGTTCCTCGCAGTACGTTCAAAACAGCGTCGGTATGTGCTTGCGATTTTCCAGGCATAGATTCCTCTGTTGCGATTTACGGGCCCACCCGAACCGTGGGGCGGGGGATCATCAGTTCGAGCAGCCGAATCCAGAAGCTGCGCGCTTTCGGATTTAGAATCTCGCGCACGCGCTCTGCACTGTCCGCGGCGGCCGCCGACATACGCCCCAGGTTGGCTGAGGATTGCGCGAGCTTGGCTGAGATCTCCGTAACAGCGGGATCTTTGAGCCTCCCATTGAGCGCACTGAAGACAGCAGTTCCCTGCTTCAATAGCTGCTGGGAAGAGCCGCCTACAGAATCGATCTCACGGGCGAGAGCAACGCTGGCCGCGCCAACTTGCTGGATCGCGTCCGTTCCGGCATTTGCAGCGTGCTGTAATTCACCGACTAAATCATCCAGCCGCCGGTGCGATTCCGCCAACCGCGCGTCTTCATTTCGGATTGCCTGCTCGGCAGAGCCGATAGCCTTGCCCAGCCGGTTTGCGTCACGGACGACCATCTTGGATAAAGCACGGTAATAGATGCGCTGCTCAGCCATGGCTGATCTTCCGATGCGCAACGCGTCCTCTGTAACGACGAGCGTGTCCTCGAACCGGCTCAGAACGGAAATCAGCTTCCAGCCGACGATTCCCACGGCTGCCGCGAGAAGGGCAAACAGCAGTGCCAGCATGCAATCCCGCGCTCGCGTCATGCTGTCACCTCAACCGGCGTGTAGGCGCCTTGCCCGTGTGTTAGCCCGAGATACGCCAATCGCCGCGGATTTTCCGAGCGGTACTGGATGTGGATGCAATCATCTATTTCGGTGTTCGGCCGTTTGCCTCGTTCCAAGATGACTTTGTCGAATTCGAGTCCACTCTCATGGCAGAGCCAATCAAACACTTCCTCCAGCGGCAGACCGGGCACACGCACGTCGGCAGCGCACCGGTTCGGCGTGGCACGGTGATAACTGTCAGCAGTCCCGCCAACCAGGCGATTGAGTTCATCCGAGCGGTAACCGCTGGTGATTGCGACTGGGCGGTTCACATGCGCACGCAACGGCTCGAGGATCCGCTCGCAAAACTCGCGCAGCACAGGAATAACTTCAGCGGGCGGCTCGTTCGGGATGCCGTGCGAGTTCCTTGTGAACTCGGAGAGTTCAAAGTGTTCGCTTAATTTCATGGGAAGATCAGGCGAGTTCGACTAAGAAGATTTCTACGTCCGCACGTGCCAGAGTTACAGATTGCTCCCAAGTGCCTTCGAACCGGACGGTGTAGCGGCCTTGCATGGCTGTGCCAGTCGGGTCGTAGGAAAACTTCGGCACTGTCTCGTAAGGATCATAGAAGTAGAACGGTTCTTCCGGCCCACTCCGGGCGTCATAGAAATCCCGCAATTGCAGCAGAAGCGCGGGCGTTAACCGCTTCGCCAGCCGCCAGCGCTTACGGCTGGTTGCCACGAGCAAGCTGCGCTGGGATTCGCCATTGCGGTATTCGTTTTCCCGCAGAGCGTACTCGCGGGCATGAACGAACGCGCGGCAAAGGCTCTGCGGAAGCACCGTGAGCGGCGCCGCGTTCTGGACCGAACCGGGCATTGGTTAATACGTAACGGAGGCCGTCAGCACGCTGGCCGCGACCCAATAGAGGACGCGTCTCCAGTCACCCTGCACGGCGTAGAGGACTGCCATGGCTAGGTATTCTGCAATCAGCAAGGCGGCCAACAAACGAGGAGCCATTGGTTAACTCGTGAGCGTTCCGGGGCTGAGTTGCAGGCTGGTCATTTCCCGACGGTTGGAGTTTGATTTAACCGCACTCATGGCGGCCGTCTGCACCGCGCGGGGGTTCTCCACAACAACACGCACCGTTTCCTTCTCGAAAAACTCTTTTGCGCCAGGCACGGTGATATTAATGACTGTTGGCCCTGCGTTAGCGGCGCTTCCGGCACCGATCCGGTCCAAGCCGATGGTCGGAAGACCTCCTAACGCAGGTAGCAGACTCCCGTTCGGGAATCCGGCCTGCTGGAACAGCGAGCCGCCCGATTCGAGTAACGATACAGGGCGCATTGCTGCGGGCATGCCCGCCGCTTTTTGCCCCGTGGTCATCGCATAGAGTTGGATGAGATCGCGAATCTGCGGACTCTGAATCGCCACATCCAGGTTGCCGCCGAAGACCTGCTTCGCTGTATCGACGATCTGCGTCAGGATATTCTTGTCGGGAATTTCCACGCCGTATGTTGCCCGAATTTTCTCGCGAGCTTTCTGCTGAGCGCTTTTGACGAAGAGGCGAACGATTCCGGCGACCGCGCCCACACCAGCGCCGATTGCAGCACCCACAGGCCCGCCAAACCGAAACCCGATGAGCGCGCCTCCGGCAGTCGTTTCCATCAACCCGGTGAATCCTCCCCGCTGAAGGCCATTCATGGCGAGCATTGCGCCCCCGAGCAATGCGGCGTTCGATCTGGCAATCGCGCCCAAACGCTGCAGGTTCGTCGCGGCGGCCCATGTCGTAGCCATGCCGGGTCCGGTCTGGATGCTCCCGCCAATGCCCAGGAAGGATTTCAGACTAGGAAGAACCCCGACCACACCACCCAGGCCAGACGCCGAGCCTGCCGAGGTTCCGACGCCGCCCACCGGTCCTGCGAATCCTCCTGTTCCGCCCGGCCCTCCGGAAATGGAACTGGCTCCGAAGTTCGGGACGGCTCCTACACCGAAGACGCCGGTTAATCGCCCGAGCAACCCTCCACCACCTCCTGCTATCTGAACCCCACCTCCGGCTCCTGCAAAAGAAACGCGTGCTCCCGTGAAGAGTTGCAAGAGCATGGCTGCGACGCGAGAGGTTACGATGTCCTTAATCGCCGTCAGGACGGCTGTCTTCAGAGCATCTCCAATAGCCCCGAAGACCGACCGGGACTTTGTAAGCAACGCATCAAACACTCCGCCGGCCTGCTGCTTCAGCGAATCGAAAATTTGCCGGTAATGATCGCGGGCGATCTGCACCTGGCGATTGGCAGCATTTTCGCGCGCCGCCTGTATCGCAGCGTTGTCCTGCTCTGTAATCGTGGCTTTTAGCTGGTCTCGCTGGTTTTGAAGCTCGGTGAGGCGACGATCGATCTCATCCGCACGCAATCCCACCAATTCCATCGAGAGACGCGCAGCAGCCAATTCCCGGTCTGATTCGAGATCGAAGAGCTTGGTTTTGATGTCGTGGACACGCTCGATGTACTGCACCTCAATTTCCGCTTTGCGTGCCTCGACGGCTACTTTCTGAGCGAGGGTCTGGGCGTCAGCTGCTTCGAGCTGGCGCAACTGCGCATCACGCGCAAAACCTGCCTGCTCTTCCTGGAACGCGATCAGCTTGTCGTAATTCTCACGCGCTTTGAGATCGAGGTCGGTTTCGAGCTGCAGCCGCTTTCGATACTCCTCCGACATTATCTGGATGCGCAGGTCGGCATCTTCCTTCATTCGTTTTCTCACGTCTTCGACACTTTCCTTCTGCATCGCGAGAATTTTGGCGTGCAACGCTTTCTCGATATTCAGTCGCGCCTCAGCGGTTAAGTGAAGGCGAGTCTCCACTCCCTTGTCGTCCACAAAAGTTGTCAGCTTCTCGATTTCCTTTCGGACTTCCAAGACCGCTTTCGCAGGGCCGACGGCCAGCGACTCTTCGACCGATAGCCGGAACTCCCGCGCCGAGCGCGTTGCGTCGTTGATGAACTTTTGAATCTGTTCTGCGCGCTTCTCGTCCTCTTCGCTGACAATGCGGAGTTCGGGCCGCTTGAGGCCTTCCGGCACGAACTCCAAGCCTGCTCCGGGAATTCTTCTGTTCTTGCCCGTAAGTGCGGACCGGATATCCTCTTCAGAAAACCCGGCGGCTTTCAGTTCCTCCAGTTTCTTCCCCTGCCGGAGCGCAGCGAAGATCGCCGCCTGCTTGTTCATTTCCGTGAGGGAATCATTCATTTCATCGATTTTCTTTTTCTCGTTCCAGAGCACCACACCAAACGTCGCCACGCCAGCCGCCGCCAGGGCCCAGGGATTCGCCATTAGCGCGACGTTCAGGCCGCTCAGAGCTAAGGTGACCGACTGAATGCTTCGCACCAGGGCCGGAATCTTCGTAACGCTCCAGTAGGTCGCAACGATGATGCCGAGGTTCTTGAGCCATTCAGCGACATCCTGGATCTGCCGGACGAGTTTCGAAAAATCCACCTCTTTCACCCACCGCACCATGTGATCGGTAACAGCGATTAGAGAAGGCAACAGCGCCTCAGCGATCTTGAACGACAATCCTTCTACGGCCGCGCGCAGCCGAACCAGGTTGCCCCCGAATTCCCGCGCAGCCCGGACCGTATCCCCACTGACAATCTCCCCAAGCGCAGCCGCCTCCTGCCGCATGGCGCGAAAGCCATCGCTGCCCTTGTTCAGCAATGTGATCATTTCTTTACCGGCGCCATGCATGCCGCTTCCCAGCAGGCTCATCGCCACAGCCGTTTTGGTCGCGCCATCCGGCATCTCATGGAATCGATCGGCAATATCCTCCAGCACTGCCATAGCGGAGCGCAGCGTGCCGTCTTGGTTCTTCACTTCGATACCGAGCATGCGGAGGGCCTTCGACTGCTGGGTAGCTCCCTGCGCGGAGTTCAGCATATTGCGACTCAATTGGCCGACGACGTTGGTCAACTGGTGCAAATCGATGCCAGAAAGCTGGGCGGCGTGCCGCAGGCCCGAAAGCTCCTCCACGCTCAGACCGATTCGCTCGGCGGTCTTGCCCATCTCGCTTTGGGTTCGAATTGCGCCGAGCGTGAAATCTTTGAGAGCAGTGAGGGCTTTCTTCGCAGTGTCATAGATGGCGTTGCCGGCGACTACAGCTTTGGTCATGCTCAGGGTCAACCCGTCAATCCCCTGGGAAGCGCCTTTTGCCGAAGACAGAGCCGTCTTTTCCAATCCGGACAGGCTTTTGTTGACGCTCTTGATCGAAGCATTCGCTCCGTCAGCGTCCACCTGAATAACAAGTTCGAGCTTGTTGTCAGCAGCCATTTTCGTAATGCTTGGTCTGTTCTAGCCGACTACCCATCCATTGAACGAATCCGCAAACGAGAGTGGGCAAGAGCAGTCCCCCGATCCTCGTGAATCCGAACAGCTGTCGTCCGTAAATGTATTATGATTAAGAAAACGGAGGTCATTTATGCCCCCAACCAAAAGTGAAAAGTCACCCAAGAGTCCCCATTCACATAGGTATACAATCGCCGACGACGAGGCCGTTGAAACCTTGATCAGCAAGCTCGAAACGAGCGGCGTAGGACAAGTGAGTCGGGAAAAGCTGCGGCAGGCCTTAGAAACCGCGATGTCGGAATATAGAGACGCCACGGAGAAAGAACGGAAAGCTTTTTTTCACGGCATGCTGACCGGTTATGGCGTCGCCCTGAAGCTTCGGATGGAAGCCACCAAAAAGCAGGCAGCCTGAGCAGTGGGCGAGCGAGTTAGTTGTAGTGCGCTTTACGGAACTCCGGCTATCGAGCGCCGCATATAGCTGCGCCACGAAGTACGCGCTGCGACGATAGCTCCATCGCAAGCGTTGCAGCGCCGCAGATAAGAAATCAGTTGCTCCAGCGTACTGACAGTAATCGGAAATGAGCGATCCCCTGCCGCATCCCGCGCTAGGTCGCCCGTGGGAGATTCCCTCCTTTTCTGCTTCATCAGCCACTGGTAATACGTCACGATTTGTTTCTGTGGTATTCCAGCCGGTCCTGTTCTTCTTCGATGACCATCATCCCAAAGAACTCATCCGCTGCGATTTCGTCGAAGGCAAGAGAAACGCCGAGCCGGAGGGCAGCCCGAAGATCAAGCGCCCGGCGGAGGAGTTGTCCCGGTTCGGAGTGCTGCGCGGCATCGAGCCGGTCGAGTGGGCAATGCTCACACCGACTCGCGTCATCCGGCGCGTCAGGACAAAGATTCTGATCGCACAGCTCGTCGCGCCGGAGCACCCAGTAGACAAGGAAGCGCAGCGAGGGGCGTTCCGGCCACTCCGCAACTAAAAATTTGCGGGCCGGTTCACCTCGAACCCGGCCTCGAGCGCGTCAATAGCTGCTTTGACTGCGACCGCCTGGTGAATTAATGGAACGGCGCCGGAGTAGCCTTCACTCGCCTGACACAGTTTCTGGTACAGCATCCCCGCTGCCCCAAGGTTAACTGTCAGTTCTTGCTTGTTGTACGGCAGGTCCAGAATCCGAGCAAAATTGCGCCGGTATTCGATCACGTCCTTCGCGCTCGGCATGCGCAGCACATGCGCCGCGGTTCCACCCGGAACGCGGGTAAGCACGCGGAATGCGCCGCCCTCTTGGATGACGTCGTCCACATCCGCTTGGCTCAGTTGCTCCAGGATGCGAGTCGCCTCGAAACCATCCACCTCTGGTTCGTCGCCCACGCGAATCTTTGCAAACAGCGCGGCATCCGTTTCATTCGACTCAGGTATGATCGTCTCAGAAATTCCGCGGCCAAGTTGCTTGATGATGATCTTGCGCCGCCGCTGCCGCTCCGCCCACTCCTCGTCAGTCGGGAAACGAACCGTTACCGTCTTGGTTCCCTCCGATGACTGCAGTTTGATTTCCACTTGGCGGCTCGAATCGAAAATCATATTTTTCTGTTCTTGGCTCATGCTTGTGCTCGTTTGAATCGTAATTGGTTGCCGGGCTGCGACCCTGTGCTGTCCCAAACAGGATGCCAACTGCGCCGTGTTCCGGATGGGCCGCGCCCGGCGAACCGCTCTGGCGATTCTCTGACCTCCTTTCGTTTGTTTTTGGAATAAAAAGGGAGCGGCGAGTTACTGGCAGATTCCGTCGGTGTTGCACTGCGCGACGGCAGATATGACACCGTTGGTACTGTCATATTGCGGTTGGCATTCCACAGCGACCGTTACCAGGCCGTCCGTGTCGCCCACTTCAGCCGCCGAAAAGCTCACCTTCTGGAACGTCACCGTGAGTTTATTGTTGGCATCGTACTGCAGCACGATCACCGCCGTGCCGGTCGTCTGATTTTTGAGGCTGGCCAGCTCCGTCGAGCCGCTACTAAACCGGGCAGTGAATTTCAGGCTCGCGACACGATTGCCGCATTCGAGACGTCCACGGATCGCGCCTGAGGTCGCATCGCCCGCCGACTGAAAACCCGACCCAGGAAAGAAGCCGGCATCCAATCGAATATTGTTTTTCCAGCTGAACTCGAGCGAGACGATGTTCTTGTTGGTGACGTAGTCAACACCATTGATCGTGAGCGTGAGAGACGCCGAAGGCAGCAGTTTCTCGACCGTTGCCGCCGGCAACGTGATTCCCGAAGGTTCGGTCAGCTTGCCGGAAGCGACGAACTCGATATTGATTTTGCTGTTCGCCCGGCCTGGTCCGCTGCCAACAGTGATGGTCCAGGACTCAACCGCACAGCCGACAGCCATCCGGTCAATCACCGGCGATCCGCCGGGCCGAATCTGCTCAATGAAACTGAAATACGGAAGCTCGATGCCGTCCGTGGCCGGGTTGAGCGGCGTACAGGTGTAGGTGAAGTTCGGATTCGTGCCACTCTTCACAACCTTGCCGAGACCAAAGGCCATTGCCCACGCAGCAATATCCGAGCTCAAGTACTTCTCAATGGTGCCGTTGATGTCCCATGACGTCTTGAAGACCTGAGTGGCAAACTCATGGCCTTTGCCCAGTTCCTCGGCGTCGTTCTCCGTATTGAGCTTCGGATTGGCGAGAGCGGCGTTAAGCTTTTTCAACTGCCAGACGGCCGCAACAAGATTCGCCGTTGCAATGTCGGTTTGCTTGCCCTTGCCGAAACCGATTAACAGTTCGCGGATGTTAGCCGACATTGTCATTCACCTCCTCGTTCGGAGCCGTGACGGGCGGCTTGCATTGCGCCCAGCCGGCGACCATCTTGGGGATCAGGATTTCCGGAGTAGCGTCTACTTGCTACGGCTCGCCACCGTCAGGGGGCATTATCCACACGCGGTCACAGTCGCTCATTTAGTCGTCTCCTATTTCCGTGAAAGACACGGACACCTCGAAATAATCAATTCCTTCCTGATCCGTTTGCCGCGAGATGGAGGGCACGTCCATTGGATCGCAGGAGGGATGGACAGTGGCGTTGAGCATCGGTTGGCCGATGCTGGTGGGCACGCCCTTCGTAATCAGCCGGAATAAGCGGTAGTACGCAGTTGGTGGATCGCCTTCGAAAGTCTCTCGCGCGCGGAGATACAACGTGAATTGGTGTTTCCACGTTTCGCTGCCGCCGAAGCTGCCAGGCAAAGTGCCCTGCCATGCAACCATGATCGATGGCGACGCGGCCTGATAAATCGCAAGCGTCAGGCTGACTTTCTTCGGATACTGGTCGTGATAGGCGAAGATTCGTTCTGGGTCGCCACCCATCTCCTCCACCAGTTCCGGAATGTCCCGCAGCAGGGCAACCAGCGAATCGGCGATGTCGGCTGGGTTGATCATATCTGGCGGCCTCCAAGCCATCGCTCGACGAGCAACCTATCCTTGGCCTCAGAGAGAACACGCTGCGCCGCCTCCCGAACTGCAGCTTGGTTTTTCGGAGACAGCACCACCCACGGCTCGATCTTTTGGTTGGCCCAGCCCTTGATGCGTTCCTTGCGAGAGGTGAGGCTGGCCTTGGCAGTGTTTTCGGTCACCGTACGTACCATGAAGTTATCGAGCATCCTGCCCGTCAACCGCAGGTTGCGTCGATTCCCCTTTCCCATTCGGGTCTTATAGATCGCATACCGCTTGGTCAGGGGTTTGGCAGGGCTGTCGTTTGGCCCTTGTGCAGCTTCGAGACGGTTCTTGAGCGCGGCCACGCCGACCGTTCCGATCTTCACCATGTCTTGATGGCGGAAACTCAATTGGTTGAAGATCAGTTGCTTCTTCTGATAAATGCGGACGCTCTGGCCCATTAGGTTTCTCGATGGAACCGGAGAAGCAGATGCAACCCGCCCTCGCCGTCATCTTCCTTTTTCACGATTTTGTAAATGGAGCCGTCCACCGTGATTTCATCGCCGGCTTCCGGCAGCGAAGGAAACGAAGATTGTTTGGCGAACAGCAGCTCATATACTCCCGGCGCGACCGCTTCCGGTTGCACCCCGGTTTGCAAGATCCCCCGAACGACGGAAGAGACTCCGGCCTGAGAGGTGTACGTGACGTCGCGGCCAAAAGCCCGCAGCGATGCATCGTTCATCCGGCTGATGGAATTCGTAAATGCCACTGGGGTAAAACCGGACGAGAGACTGCGGAGGACCGCTCGCCCTAATGGATGAGCGGCAGGAAAGTTGAAATCTTTAAGCCTGGATCAGCAACACAGGGATTGTTGCCGTGGCGCCAGCATTCACGGCTCCGAGCGCTTTGCCGAAAAGCACTCCCGTGTTTTTCTTCGACAGTTTCGGGGTGTCGGCGTCAACGTAATACAGCCTGTCGCCGATCGCGACGGCGCTGTTTCCGACCCCGTCCACACCCTTGACGGACAGCTCGAATACTCCTTGCGTTGCTACGGTTGTCTCGCCGGTGGCGTTCCCGCCATCGCCTTCGTTCGTGACCGCCACGCCGACAATCTGGCCAATCCGCACCGGATCGCCCGATACCGGGGACGCCGGGTCCGTGCAGGCCAGGTTCAGTTGCTTGCCTTGCTGTACAAAGTTCTGCATCGTCTTTTCTCCTTCGAAGTTTTAAGGGGGCGCGTCCTTATTCAACGAGGGCGCCCCATTCAACGAGGGCGCCCCCGGATTCATGGTTTCGGTCCCACTGCTTACGCGCCGACATCCTTGTACAAGCCGCGGTAGTCGATGGCGGCGGCTCCGAAGTCCAGTCGCGCTTTGAGCTTGATGCCATCCACCTCAAAGCCCTGCTCGGTTTCGAGAAACACGCCTTCCTGGCCCTGGAGGTAGCAGTACCAGATGGTATCGATCTGACCGGGATCGGCCGCCAGATACCAGGCCGTCGTGGAGTTGTCATCGAGGCGCGGCTCGACAACAGGAACCAGACCTCGTACCCACTCCGGCACGGCATTGCTAACCACTGCCGGAGTGATCTGGGTCAGGAGCTGGTCCGAGACCGTCTCCAAAGCCGCTGGCAACAGCAGATAGCGCGGGCGCAGGTTCAGGCGCGCCTTGCCGCCAACTGCCTTCTGGACGCGCATGGACTTGCGACCTGCGCCGAGTGTGGTGACCGAGGGCGCAGCACCCGCGCCGGCCAAGTTGCCATGGTTGGCATGGAACAGGGCCGTACCATCGGCCAAGGCCGCATTCGCGGTGATGATAGTCCACACTGTGTCGAGTTCCGTCCGGCGTGCGGCGCGGCCGTGCATCTCGGGAATGCGGGTGAAGGCATTCAAGTCGTCGTTGATGATTGCCTGACGGGTAATCGCCACGATCTTCCCGAAGGTGGCGAGCTTATACGTCTCTTTGCCTTCCTTGATCGCGCCGTACTTGAACTCCCCGGCTTCGGGTACCTTCTCAAAATCGAAGCCCTCGCCGACGGCCAGCGCAGTGAAGGTGTTGAAATTCGGCAGCGTGACGCGGCGGCAGAACGGGGCGAACGTAAGCGCTTCCGCTTCATAGCCACCACGCAACGACTTGTATGCGGTGGCAGCCAGGATATTCGGGAAGTCGCTCGTCGACTGCAGGGCGAGTTCCGCGATCCGCATCTTGGGTAGCATACGCGTCCGAACGCCCGTCGCCTCGAGGCACTCCTTGGCCATTTCGATCAGCGACAGGCCTACATATTCGCGGCCCGCTTCTTCGAGCTTGAAAACAGCCGGAGAGAACCGGTTGAGCAATGCATTCGCCATGGCCTCGCGGCGCGTGTCCGCCTGGTCGCGCGTGACGGACGCCGTCGCGCTGCGAATCGGATGTTCGTCGCTGCGCCGGGCCAGTTCTTCGAGCGCGATCTTGCGGAACTCCTCCGCACTGGTTTCTTTTTGGACGTGCTCCTCGACGAGCTTTTCGTCCAGATTGGCAGCCCGGCCGATTTTGCGAAGCTCCGCAATGCGGGCCCGTTCGGCGGCGGCTCCTTCCTTTTTCAACTCCTCCGGGTTCGGCTGCGCGGCCTGGACCTCGGGAGTTTCGCGGGCCTCACCGCCCGTGCTGTTTTGCGTTTCCATCGGATTTTCTCCTTTGTGGGCGGATGCCCTTTGGGTTTGGCCGGTATGAATGCCGGACATGGTGGTGGTGCCAAAGTCAGCGGGAATCGCAGTCAAGCTGATCTCGAAAGGACGCCAGCGTTTCGCCAAGCGAATATTGACCTTCTTGCCCTGATCGTCTTTCTCGGTCAGTTCCTCGTCTTCCAAGATTTCCGTCCCCATCGAGAACTTGGTGATGATTTTGTCCTCGATGTCCTGCCAAAGCTCGTTAACGCTCTCGCGCTTTGAGAACCGGAGCGTGGCTTTGTAAATGCCGTTCTCATTCCAGGCCTTTTCTACGCGACCCTTTTGCGCACCCTCTCCCCAGGCGCTGTGATTGGCGAGCACAGGAGCGCCGCCGTTCAGAAATGAAAGATCGGCCCCCTGAGGATCGAAACGCCGGATGTACGTTTCTCCGGTAAAGAAATCGAAGCGGGGAACTTCGATGCCGGTGAACCAAATCACGTCCACCGTTCGCTTCTCCGCATCCAGGGTTTCTGGGGCGTTTTGAAATTCCAGCAATTCCCTACCGCGAAACCACTCGCGGTTCAGTTCACGATTGCCCATGTTGTTCTCCTTATCGTGTGTGCGACATTCTCAGGCGCGACTGCCATCTTGGCCGTCTGTTCCTTGTGCTGGCTCGGATTGTGCCGTCCCAGTCTTGCTGACCTTGCGCGGATCGCAATCGAGCACGATCTCTTTCGCGTCCCACTTCTGGTTAATGGCAGCGATACGTTCGAGCTGCTCGGCGGGATCGAATCCTTGCTCGGCGACGGCCTGCTCCCAGGTCTTCTGTCCGGTTCGGATCTGCGTCAGAGTCGCGACGGCGTCTTTATATGGGTCCACGCTGCCAAAACCGGGCGGCGTCCATTCGCAGCCCATACCTTCAGGTTCTGGAATTTGGCCGGCGAGTGCCGCGATGCGAAGAAAGCGATCCCACACCGGCTGGCAAAACATCTTCACAAACGTGAGCCAGCGGAACGACTCGATACCGCTGCGGAAACTCATCAGGCCCGCGCGGTAGCTCGAATAGTTGACGCGCGATAGATCCCCGGTTAGTTGCTCGTAGGTGAGTTGCAGGCCGGTCGCAATCGTGGCTTGTTTCGTGGCGACAAATTCCCGATACGCACCTGCTGTGCTCGCCGGGTTAGCAAACGTGATCTGCTCGCCGGGCCGGAGATACTCGATCATTCCCGGCTCAAACGTTTCCACCTTGTGCCCGGTCTCCGAGTCGGTGGTGGTCGGCGCAATCGGGGGACCCTCGACGCCTTCGGGCTGAGTCACAAAAGCGGCAAAGCAAGCCTCAATCTTCTTTCGGACGAGTTCCGCCTCTTCGTATTCATCGAGATCACGCAGCGTGATAATCACGGGCGCGAGCCACGGAACTCCACGCACCTGGCCAGGGCGCTTCTTGCGGTAAATATGAAGCACTTCCTCGGCGGGCACGCGCTCGCTCAAGAAATTCCCTTTGCGCGACGTCCGGGTCACATCGCCGGGATGTTGCTTGAAGAGCCAATAGAAAGTGCGGCGGCCGACGAGATCAAACTCGATGCCCTGGATAATGTAGCCGGTGTCGGTTTCCTGGGTTTTGGATTCATCCAGATAATCGGGTTCAAGGACCTGCAGTTGCAGAGGAACTTTCAGCCCGTCCTTTTCGGGCCGGACGCGGAATCGCACCAGGCATTCGCCGCTCTCGAAAACCGTTCTGGCGACAAGATCCTGGATGCCGTAAAGATCGACTTGGTTATCGGCGTCGCATTCCTCAATCCAGTCGAGCCATACCGACTGAATGGTCTTGGCCAGTTTGTCTTTGTCGGAACGCGCCTGCGCTGTGATGCCCGTTCCGATCGCGTTGCCGACAATTTCATCCACCGCTCGCGCAGCGTAAGGATTGTTGCGAATCAAATCCCGCGACCGTTCCCGGAGCCGGACCAACGCACTGCCGATTTCGGCGTTGGCGGAGTTGCCCGTGGTAATCCAAGTGCGGGTGCGGCGATCCAGGCGGGCGCCTTCGTAGGCCATCCGCACAATCTCGGCGGCACGTCGCGCGCGCACACGTCGGAGGCCGCGCTCCGGTGAGACCCAGGAAATCGCCTGATCTAGCCAGTTCATCCCGACTCCTCAACTCTGCTGTACGATTCGGGATTCATCCTTTGCTGGTTTGTCCGAAATGAAATCGGTTCGAGGCAGTACCGGCGGCCCCTTGCACCGCATCGCGGATCACGTTCCGCGCCGCGATTAACTCCGCGATAGAACGATAGGTAACTTCACGGTCGGCAAAGCGCACCGTCAACTCGCCTGTGGCTATTGCAGCTTCAATGGCATCGAGATCAGTCTGTGTCCAGGCCATTAGCGTCGGAACCAGTCCTTTCCGCGATTCCCCAGCCAATTCCGACGGCGAGCTTCCGGCTCGTAGCGTGGTTGAGTGGGCGTTTGCTTTTGCTCGGTCGGTGGATGGGAATCAGTGGTCCCCTGGAGCGTTTGTGCGAGCGCCTCCCACTGACGGTCGCTGAAGCGATCTATTCCGAAGTGCGAGGCGGCCGCGCGCGCATAAATGCGAGTATCGAGGCCCTCATTCCGCCGATTGGCGATCAGCTCCCAATGAGGCACTCGATAGCCTTTCACAATCTTCACAACCAGTTGCTCGGAGGTTATCTGCTTGAAAAACTCTTCCGGCAACTGTGGGAAGTGACAATATCCGGGAGGGAAGCTGTCGCCGCTCTCCTCTGTGGGCCGCTCGAGGCGCAGCCAACCATATAACTCGCTCTTCAACATGCCGGTTGCCACGTGCCATGGGCGCAGCGCCCGCTTGATGGTCTTGCCCTTAGACGTGAGGTCAACCGCCTTGCCAATCCAGATCGGCGCGACGCCGTTCTGTTCGCCCTTAATGGCGATCACTTTGCCTGGAGCTTGCCGACGCACCCATTCATACACCTCCGTCGTCATTGCGCCGGAATCCACTGCCATCCGCAGGATTGAAAGATCTGTGCCCGAGGCGTGGCGATAAGCCGTATTGAGCAGCTCGGCCAGTCTGTTCCACACGGCGGGCAAAGAAGTGTTCCCGTCGAGCACGGCGTAATCAACCAGCCAGCTTTCCTTGCCGCGGCCCCAGGCAACCACCTGAACCTCGATTCGATCTTTCTGGATGTCGGCGCCCGCGGTCAGGAACAACCCGCCTTGCGGCACCGTCCCAATCGGGTAAGTTTCGCGGCGGTCATAGAGCCGCTGCCAATCGGGAGCCTCGCCCTGCTGCTTCCACGTTTCTCCTAGGACCGTGTTCACAAAAACCTGCAGCAAGGCGGGATTCTTCTGCGCTTCCTCAAAAGCCTTGGCGCCATCGGGCCAACCGAACCATCCGACTGGGCTGTAGAGACTCGAGAGGTGGAATCCGGCAGTCCGACCGTCTCCCACCGCACTGGGCCGCCACTCGCCGCGATCCAGCATCCCGTGCTTCTGATAATTCTCGATCCGGGCGCTGCAGTGCTCGCAGATATAAACTGCCTGTGAGGGTTTCCCCTTCGGCCAGGTCAGTTGCGCAAATTTGAGCGTCTGGAATTCGCCGCACGCCGGGCAAGGCACCCAGAATCGGCGCTGGTCGCTTTCCTCAAACGCCGCCTCAATTCGGCTAAGTCCGGTAATTTTGGGAGTGGAAATCAAAAATACCTTGCGACGCGCGAAAGTCCTGGTCCTCGCGAGCGCAAGATTTACCGGATCGCCTTCTCCATCCACATCGCCGGGATAGCCGTCCACTTCATCCAGGAACAGATACCGTGCTGCCATTGAGCGTAGGCCGACCGCACTGTTCGCGCCGGTCATCACCAGCACTCCGCCTGCGAACTCTTTAGCCAGAACCGTGTTCCCGCTGTCCCGCGATCTTGGGTCGCGGACCAGTTTCCGCAGCACCTCGCTTTCTTCGATCAGCGGATCGATGCGCTGCTTCGAGTTGCGCTTGGCCATCTCGACCGTCGGTTGCACAGCCATCATCGGCCCGGGCGCCTGGTGGATGATGTAGCCGATCCAGTTATTCCCGCATTCGGTCGCCCCCAACTGTGCCCCTTTCATGAAGACCACGCGCTCAATCGTGGACGACGGCGAGAGGCAGTCCATAATCTCCCGCAGATACGGTGTGCGTGCGGTGCGCCAGGGACCCGGCTCAGCCGAGGCTCGGGTTGAAAGCACCCGATATTGATCAGCCCATTCGGAGATGCTCAGCAGCGGGTCCGGGCGCGCGCCCGCGGCGGCGGCAGCGGAGTAAATCTCCTCAGCCGTTGGAAGCGTCGGCGAACTCAAGCAGTGCCTTTCGAATCTCGGTGGTCAGAATTTCGTGGACCTTGTGCGGGTCCGATTCGGCGGCAAGCAGCGCCGCCACGCGGTCGGGGATATTCAGGATTCCATCGCGGAATGTTCTGAACTTGTTGAATGCGGCAACCGTGACTTCATCCCGGCTGATGAGCTTTCCGGATCTCTCCTCAAACTCGATCTTGGCCAGGCGTGCAAGATATTGCTCGCGGACGGCGCGTGCCTTCGCATAATCCAGCGCCCCCATTCCGGAAACATCAGTTCGAGTCGGAGCCTCCGGTGACGCTGGTTTGGGGATAGGAGCTTTCCGAACAGGCACTGTAATGCGCCGTGGCTTGGGGCTGGTGTTTCGCTCCCATTCCGCATCGGCGCGTTCAGGATCAATCTTGCCGTCCGGCGTCTTTGTAATCCGGCCCGATTCGATTGCTTTTTGAACCGCCTTGAGGCTAACGCCCCGGTGTCGCGCATAGGCTCGTAAGCTCACCACTGCCATCGCTGTAGGTGTTTGATTCAACGTCGAATAAAGATTCCAGAATTCGCTTGCTATCGGTGCGAACTGAAGCGATTCATAGGGCCGCGATCAGGATGGTGATCGCGGAAAGGAGGAAACGACGATTAACAGCGACACCAAAAGACGGACCGCGGAGGAAGCCTACGCAGCCCGCTTCACCGAGTGCAAGGCACTGCTGGATCGCGTCAGCAAGCAACTCGATTTGCATCGCGGGCGGCAGCAAGGCTCGCCGCAAAACTGGGGCTTCCCAGGTGATCTGAGTTGCGCAATTGAGCAACTGGCATACGTGCTCGCCACACTGGGCGACCGCAGCGCAGTGGATGAGCACGGACTCAGTTATTAACCACAGGAGGAATCACATGAATCGCAAGGTTTACGACATGCGCACCGACTCGAAGCAATGCGAGTGGTGGGCATATTTCGGCGCGGTGAAGCGTATCTGCCGTCTGGTTCATGGGCATGATGGCGACCATGAGGACCACGACGGATTGAAGCACGCTCTCTGGCACGACGATCAAGGCCATGAAGTATCTGGCTACCGCTTCGAAGCAGGAGCGGAATCATGACCAGAGACGAACTGATTGCCTGGGCCAAGGCCAACGGCTGGCGCGAAGACCGTTATGGACACCTGCAACGGACGACGTGCATGCCGGAAGGCTGCCCGAGAGAAGTCAAAACGTACCGCCTGAAGCTAAGCAGCATCGCAGTTCGGTACGAGATAAAAAGTAGCGCGGGCTGGTTACGGTTGCGCAGCGGTTATTACAAGAAGCTGTCCATTTCCGCCGACGGAAAACTCGTCGGCATGACTCACTAACAAGGAGACCAACGAATCATGAAGACTTTTACAATCGATAACGAAAACAACATTACAGTATTCGCTTCTCAGCAGCAGGCGAAAGCGTCTGATCAAACGGAAGTAGTGCTGTTCAGCAGCCAGGAGGAGCTTGCCAAGCTCTCCACCCACTGGCCGACGCACCGCCTGGTGGACCTTTGGAACAGCCTGCCTGGTTTTACGCCGGTCAAGAAGTTCACGGACCGCAAGACGGCCATCGCCCGCATCTGGAAAGCTATCCAAAGCCTGCAGCCCACGCCGGAGGCCGAGGAAAAGGCCGCCCCTGCGCGCGACATTGGCACAGGGCGCGCCGCCGAGGCCAAGTCGACCGCTAAGGCCAAGGGCCGCAAGAAGGCCGCCCAGGACGGTGACTCCAATGCGAAGGAGGCACGAGAGGGCAGCAAGAAGGCCGCCATCCTGGAACTGCTCCGCAGGCCGGACGGAGCCACGCTCAAAGACCTGATGGACGCAACTGGCTGGCAGGGCCATAGCGTGCGAGGGTTCATCAGCGGCGCGATTGTGAAGAAGATGGGGCTCAGGGTCGAATCCACCAAACACGAGGATGGCGAGCGGCGATATTCAGTGGCCGCGCAGTAACGGACCGTCACAATCTCCCTAAGAATAGCCGCCGGCAAGTGGGCGGCGTTCTTAGTTCATGTCAGTTCCAATCGTCTTGCTAACCTGGTGCGAAGTCGTCAGAAGCTATCTGTTGAATTTCAACAGATAGACATGCCCCGGCTCCTCCGGCTCGAATGAGCTTACGGCTCGCCTCGCTCGAATCCTAGTCGTGATAACTCCCGCACCTCCTCAGCGATGCTGTCCATGCGCGAGGCCAGGTGCTCATTGCGAAGCAGGCACTCCGCCGTTCTTACGTATTTACCGTTCAAGCTGGTGATGATCCGGTTCTCCATTTCCGCCAACTCCGTCCGGACCTCGGCGAGCAGAGCGCGGTTCTGCAAGCCTACATACGCGCCAATCAGCCCCGAGACCAAGCCGACGGCCGACACAATCAACCCAATTGAACCCAGCAGTACCTGTGGAGTCATTTGCTTCCTGCGCTTTCCGCTAGAGCGTTGGTGCGCTCGGTCGCGATCTGATCGAATCGTCTGCCGTCGCTTTCCAAAACGGCTTGTTTGCCGGTGAATTGTTGCCAGCGAACCACAGTCACATCGCAATAGCGCGGCTCCAATTCGATCAGTCGTGCCTGCCGCCCCGCCTTCTCACAAGCGATCAATGTAGAGCCAGACCCGCCGAATGGGTCGAGTACCGTGTCGCGGCTCTTACTGGAGTTCCGGATCGCCCGCTCGATCAGCTCAACCGGCTTCATCGTAGGATGGAGGTCGTTCGAAACAGGCTTTTTCACAAACCAGACGTCGCCCTGGTCGCGGGCGCCACACCAGTAATGATCCGAACCCTCTCGCCAACCGTAAAGAATCGGTTCGTATTGCCGCTGGTAATCGGAACGTCCAACGGTGAACGTATTCTTCGCCCAGATGACGAACGTGGACCAGTGGCCGCCTGCCTCCCGAAAGACCTTTTGGAGCGTTGCGAGCTCGGATGAGGACATGCAGATATAGACAGCTCCTTTGGTGACCGCCAGGATGTTGGCGCAGGACTCGTGCAGGAACTGCTCGAATTTATCGCCGAGATTGTCATTGGCGATCTTGCGTTTGTTGCCACGCAATTTGTCTTTCATCGTGGCGCCGTAATTCACGTTATAAGGCGGATCGCTGAAGACCATGTCGGCGAGGCCTCCGGCGAGAGCCTTTTCATAACTGCCGTATTCTGTAGAGTCCCCACACAGCAACCTGTGCTCCCCGAAAATCCAAATATCGCCAGGAACGGTGACCGTTGACTCTGCTTCTGGCGGGACCTCATCCTCGTCGGTATTGCCAGCCGTGACCTGCTCCGGGTCCCGGAGCAGGTCCTCCAACTCTTCATCGGTGAAGCCGACCAAGTCCAGATCGAAACCATCTTCCTTTAGCGACTCGAGCTCAATCCGCAGCAACTCCTCGTCCCATCCGGCTCCGCTTTGCGCTAGCTGATTGTCGGCAATCACCAACGCCCGGCGTTGCGCTTCCGTCAGACGGTCCAGTACGATCACCGGCACTTCGGTCATGCCGAGCTTGCCTGCCGCCAGCAGACGAGCGTGGCCGGCGATCAGCACACCATCGGAGCCGACCAGAATTGGATTCGTCCAGCCGAATTCGGCAATGGACGCCGCAATCCGGGTTACCTGTTCCTCGCTGTGCGTGCGCGGATTCCTTGCGTATGGAATCAGCTTGTCCACCGGCCAGGAGGCGATCTGAATGTTTGTGCCCATTACTGCGCGGGTTCGGGAGCCGACTTCTTGAAGACACCCAGTTCGTTCAAGGAAAGAACAATCCTGGCGACCATGGGTTCGGCAATCTGGACCACGCGCTGCCAGGGAAATTCGCGTAGCAATTCATCGCCGGTGTCATACGCGCTCTTCAGGATGTCGAGCACCAGCCCGAGCTTTCTCTTTCCCTGACCCGGCAACGGAATGGCGTCTTCAACGGCTCGCACAGCGGACAGAAGTAACGGAAAAAGTTTTAAAGTCAAAAGCAGAATTTTCATCGGGTTCTCCTGTGGTTTTTATTTGACCGCGGGCCGCTTGCCGTAGTACGGTGCGGGGCCGCGGTGCTTGATGGCCCTGGAGTCCAACTCGCGTGGCTTGCCCGCGATTTCGGGCGATATGCCGCGAGCATTGGAGACTTCTTCGAACGACTGATTTGTGCCGGCCAGCAACGCCGGCGTATCCGGCAGCAGGTTTTGTAATCGCCGGATGATCACATCGCAATACGCCGGACTGATCTCGATGCCGTAGCCTGCGCGATTGAGTAGTGCGGCGGCGGCCATTGTGGTGCCGCTGCCAAGAAACGGATCGAAGACCACGTCGCTCGGATCCGAGAACGCTTTGATGAAAAACTCCGGTATCGCCCGCGGGAACGGGGCAGAGTGTGAGCCTTGGCTCGATTCGGTCTTGGCTTCAATGACATTGCTCGGGCGCGCAATGCCCATATGACGATCCTCGTGCTGCCCAAGCAGGCCGCTGCCGGAGTTTGACTCGGGCGTGTCCGGTGAGTAATCGAAACAGCCGTCGGAGAGGTGTCCAACTGCATCAGGTCGGAACTTAATCTGGCGTTGGCGGCAGAAATGGTGAATCGGTTCCCATGCATTTTTGAATCGATTACCCCATCCGCCTGGTACTCCGTTGTCGGTCTTGCGCCAGCAGAATTCATCCACGAATCGCCAGCCCCACTGCCGCACGTGAGCAATCGTCAGCTCTTTCACGTACAGCAAACGCTGGCCATCTTCGGCGTGCTCCTTGATGTTTAGGAAATAGGAGCCGTCAGGCGCCAGCACGCTCTCGATATTGGCAGCCACATCCCGATACCACGCGATGTAGTCTTCGGGGGCTACGGGCCGGAAGCCGCTTGCCGGATCGTACTCGCGCTGGCTGGCATAAGGCGGCGACGTGATCACGACATTCGCCTTCACGCCATCGAATAGCCGGAGTACTGTTTCTTGATCGCGGCAATCACCGCAGAGCAACCGGTGCGGGCCGATCAACCAGAGATCGCCTGGCTGTGTGACGGCAACCGCTGGAGCTTCCGGAATCTCTTCGGGGCTTTCTGCTGAGTCGCCTTCGTCATGCGTGGTCAGCAGCGCTTCGAGTTCCGCGTCGCTGAAACCCGTAAGGGCAAGATCGAATCCCTCTTGCTCCAGAGCAGCGAATTCGGACGCGAGCACCTCCTCGTTCCAGCCTGCCAGTTCCGACAATTTGTTATCGGCGATGATGTAGGCGCGTTTTTGCGTCTCGCTCAGGTGATCAAGCACGATAACCGGAACTTCGGTTAATCCAAGCTTTCGCGCGGCGAGCAAGCGTCCGTGGCCCGCGATAATGCCGGAATTCGTGTCAACCAAAAGCGGTGCGTTGAAACCGAACTCCGCGATGCTGCCGGCAATCTGCGCGACCTGCGCATCCGAGTGCGTCCGTGCATTTCGCGCAAATGGAACCAGCTTCTCAACCGGCCAGAGTTCGATGCGTTTGGCCATCGCGGGTGCAACGCGCGATTCAATTACAGATGCCATCTACTGCCTGTATACGGTCGCCGACCCAACGCATCACTGGCACTGCCATCGAGTTCCCAATCGCGCGGTACCGCGGACCGTCGGAGGCGGGCCTGCCGCGGTACGGAATCAGCGTGTAATCGTCCGGCATTCCCTGGAGTCGTTCGCATTCTCTCGGCATCAACCTTCTCACTGCCAAACCACGCATCACGCACGGGTGGTTATCGCCACAATCAGCTCGTAGCGTCTGGAAGATGTCTGCGGACGGGTTCGCACCTTCTCGCCGCGCGAGATTGCCGGCGCTGAACGCTATCGCGACTTGGCCGCCGCCGTTCGCGTGACTTGCATCGTGCGGCATGGCACGGAGCGTCGGCGATAGCGGTCCGGCGTCCGCGGCGTGCTGTTTGGAAGAGAAAGCGATCAGTGTCTCTGTGTAAAAATCCTGTCGGGTTGCACGGCTGCTTAGCGTCGTCGCAACCTCGATGCTGCCCGATTTCTTCCCGCCTCCAAATGCTATCGGCACGAGATAAGTGCTCGCCGTATCGGCATCGGTTCCGGGCGGCCGATCACCGCCGGTTCGGTTTGCGCCGGCACGCAGCGTCTCCGCAACGCGAGGAATCAGGTGACCCGCTTGTCCCTGATTGTCATCTGCGCCACACGTTCCAACGCCGTTTGCAGTAAGAGCGGCAACGCTCGTTTTCGCCTTCTTGCCCGGCGTAGGATTCCGGCGCAGGCTTTCGCGCTCAAAAAGTACCGCTGCGGCAGATCGCCAGTCTCCAAGATGTCCAACAACGAAGACTCGACGGCGTCTCTGGGGCACTCCGAAGTATTGAGCGTCCAGCACTCGCCAGGCGCAGCCATACCCGAGTTTAACCAGCGCCCCGATGATGGCTCCAAAATCCCGGCCTCGGTTCGACGACAGGACGCCAGGAACGTTTTCCCAGACGACCCAGCGAGGCCGCAATCGGCCAGCAAGGCGGCAAAACTCGATGGCCAGGTTGCCGCGCGGGTCAGCCAAGCCCGCTCGTCTGCCCGCACATGAAAATGCCTGGCACGGCGTGCCCGCGACCAGAATGTCGATTGGCCTTGCGCCTGGCCCAATGTCTCGGAAGTCGCCAACGTTGGAAACGTGTGGGTAGCGATGCGCCAACAGCGCAGAGCAGAACGAATCTATTTCCACGAACCAAGCGGGTTCGAAACCGAGCGGATGCCACGCGAGCGTCACCGCTTCAATCCCTGAGCAGACGCTGCCGTAGATCATTCGGAACTGCGAGGGTGACGACTACTGACGACTGTGACGACCTGACGACCAGCCGATGACGACCTGATTCCGTGCCTGTCGCTAGCGAAATCGCGCAACCATGCCACCCGCCCCAAAAATCGGCCAGGAAGGACCCAGCAAGTCCAAACTGCTCCACGGCTTGGCCACATTCGCGCCCGTTGGCACCCTGTTGCGTTCTCTTGCGCGAGCCGTGTCCTATTGGCCGTCTACTTCGCCACGCCAACATGGGCCAACTGTGGCCGTTTTTGAACCGGCACCGGTACGGCTCCCATTACCAGATAGCCGTTGCTGATCGAAGGCTTCCACTCGAAGGCCACATCTTCGCCGCCACGCTGCGCTGCTACGGCTCTCCAGTAACGCTCCTCTTGGCGTGCAAGGCGTGCTTGGAACTGTTCCTCTGGTTCAAGGAATCGGATCGCTGTGCGCGATTCATCGCTCCACTTGGCAATCCCGCGTTGGACAAACGACACCGCCGCCTTATGGGAGGTGAACTTCTTATCACGATTCTCGATCCGGATTGGTATGGACACTTTGGCTATAGAAGACCCGGTTGCCGGGAAGCCGGACGATTGTCCAGCTAGGTTCAGAATTAACGCGACCGCCGCCGTGCCGTCAGCCGGGCACAACGCCTTTTGGAAATCTTCTTAATCCGCTTCGCACAATCCACGCAGGGATTCCTGAGCAGCACCCGACCTGATCTTCCCAGGTAGGTTGGGAAATCCGGCGCGGATTTCACTCTTTGACAACGCGAGCAGAGAGGCATCGATTTTCTTCCAGAGTCCTACCCATCCAGGGCTGGGCCACGTCCGGGTTGTAAAAACGCCAGCGGCTTTCCCGCGAGGGAGGTCCGACAAGGATTTCAATATGCTCGTTGGTCACTTCGCCGATGTGTCGCTCGTCTGCGACGAAACAAACAAGGCCATAATCTCCACCGAACGGAAAGCGGAACCGACCATGGTTTTGATAGAGCCGCGACTCGTTCCATCCGATGGCGAGTGCCTGATCACGGATAGCGTTTACTTTGGCGACGGTCGACTGAGCGATTGGCTCGGCGAAGAAGCGGTTGCCGTCCTTGGGCAACAAGTCCGGCACGACCGGCGGAGCAGAACGGTCCTGAGCTGGAAGCTCCTTTGTAAGGGCCGGCTTACTGGCTGGCGCAGAATAAACCTTGGGATCGAGCGCCCGAACGGCAGTATGCAAGGCTTGCTCACCGAAGCATCCGAGCGCCCAGTCATGCGATGCGGTTGAAACGGGTCCGCAATCGGTCAAAGATCGCGGGGACGAGTCGTCCCGATTCCATGGCCTTTTTGGCCAGTGCCATCTTGTATCGGAGCCACGCGTAATATTCCGGATCGAGCCGCCGATAGCAGACGCCGTCGATGGTGGTATCCCTAGAGACGAGGAGTGGTTGCTTGTTTTCCCAAGTGTCCAGGTTCGAAGCGACATAGAGCGTAGTCTCGACGGGTGCCTCATTCCCCATGGAGTCCTTCCCGCGCGGTTCTTCGGTTGCTTCAGCCGTGAGAACTCCCGTGCACTGGCGGGTCACAACCGCCGAGTCCGGCCCTCCTGCGGTCTGTTGCGTCATGAGTTCGAGAAGGCTCAAGTCGTCGGCTCCGATCCGGTCGTTCTGCTTCAGGAGAATATCTACCGGAGACGAGTGCAAATTGTCGGAGTGAGAGGGAGTTTCCACGGCGGCGGACCCGAAATGTGTTCGGCGGTAAGGGCGGTTTGATAGTTTTACCTACAGATGTGAACAAGTGTAGGTGTTTCTATCAAGCGCCCAAACGCAGACCGGTTTGGGAAGGTGGGAAGGTCGGCGCTGGCATTTCGACCTTCCCAGAGAGCTTCCCAGCGCTCTAATTGATTGATATTGCTATTGGATATAAATAAAAAATGGGAAGGTGGGAAGGTTATAGTGGAAATTAGTCACGCGCAAGCAAGAATGTTTTTGGCACGAGAAGTAGCGCGAGAAGCAGAGAGAAAAAAATTTTTGAATAGAAGGGGGATAGACCCCTGAGAACCTTCCCACCTTCCCAAAAACATTGCAACTGATTGTTATCTCTTGAGTTGCCGCTGGGAAGGTCCTTCCGAGCTTGGGAAGGGTACCCTTCCCACATGAAGACCACTAGGCGGGAAAAAGCTTAGGTGAGATAGGTGACGTCGTAGGTGGCTGTCCCGTGCCCTACACGCTCGGGCCGCTTGACTTCGATTTCGAAACCAGCCTGACGGATGGTGTCGAGGTCATTTGCGAACCGCTGAGCAAATTGCTGGACAGAATTCAGGCTGAAGGGCAACCCAAAATCTTTCGAGAGCCGTTTGAGCGCGACAAACAGATCGCGAGCGAGCGCACCCTCGATGGTCGTCTCGTCCCGGAAATCGATCTGGTATCGTTCAAGGAACGTGGCCAGGTTTGTTTTGGCGACGTTTAAGGCGGTGCAGGCCGAGTCCGCCTCGAGCGCGTGACGGTAGGCTTTGAAAAGCGCCGCCAGACAGGTGGCGATGGGATTGGACTCGCGCGCAGTTTCAAGGCCAACGCTGTTAAGCGAGGCGATCCGGTGCGTGAACTGCGGGTGAAGTTCGGTGAGCGCCCGGTCGAGCACCTCCTGCGATTCTCCGGCCAGCATCATCAGGTACATGAGGCTCAGGTAATCATTTGAACGGCGCTTACTGTGGCTGCCCAAGCTGCGGTGCAGAAGCCGCATGACTTTTTCCTGCGCGCCGTCGCGGAGCAAAGCCAGCACGGAACTGGTGCGTTTCATCAGGGCGGAGAGAATCAGGTCGCGGTGCTCGCGGAGTGCGGCCAAGACTTTTGCTTCCAAAAAGCAGTCGCTCGCCTGCGCATCGAGGTCGAACCGGATGGTAAAGGAGCGAGAGAGGATTTCAGCCAACTCGCCGCCCAATGGCTCGATGCCGGTGGTGTTGAGCAGGCATTTGGTGCGCTCGATGACCGTCTCGGTGTCGGTGCCGCTTTTGCGTTTTTCCTTGGCGATGCCAGTGATGCTGGTCAGGATGAACGTCGTCAGCTCCTCACTCATCTGCTTGACCTCGATGTTGTCGAGCACAATGAGCGGATTCTGCGAGCCGTCGGTATAGTTGGCGGCATCGGTGCTCTTTTTCTGCTGCGGCTCACCATAGAGCAGCGCCGAGATTAGTTTGCTGGCGGTCGTCTTGCCTGAACCGGCGGGCCCTTCGAAGCGGGTCATGGGCCGCGTGCCGGCAAAATCGATCAACAGAAAACAGGAAAGCCACAACAGGATCAGGACGCGGTCGCCCGGCGCGCAGGTGAGGTTATTGAGAAGAAGCTCCGCCAGGAAACGGTCGGCTTCGGCGGGATCGGCGTCGGGGAGGAAACGAATCGGGGTCATCTTGCGCGAGCCGTCCAGGATGACATCGTCGGCGTTGCCGCCGTTGGTGAGGATTTCGACGCCTTCGGGTGAAATCTTTGCAATCTCGCGGTCGGGGTTGTTGAGATTGAAATAGACGGTCTGCCTACCCACGTCTGTGTGCAGCCACGAAAAATGTTCCCGCACTTGGCCGCGCTCGACCGCGAGGTTCGCCAGCACCTCATAGAACGTGCGGCCGACGGCGGTGGTTTGAACGATGCCAGTGTGTTTGTACATGAGTGACGCATAGAGCCGCCTGCGTCCACGATCCAAGGTGTCCATCCACAGGATGGTGTCGTCGAAAAACAGGAACGGCTCGCCCTGGGGCGTGCGAAAAAACCGCGCTCCATGATCCCGGAACCAGTCATAGGCGGCCTCGGCGGCAAGCGTAAAATCCGGTACACCACGCTCCGCCTCCGACGCCGCGAGCACTTCTTCGATGCGTGCCCGACACGATCCCGGCGGAGCATCGGAATCGGGTTTTTTCTGTTTTCGTTTGTTCGCGGCTTGAGAGCGTTGCTCCTTCCGCGCCGCGCGCACCTGCTCGCGCAGCGTGGCCAGCAAGAGTCCTGTCTTGCCGTACCGCTCTTGAATGAGTTTCAGATGGCGGTTCTGCTCTAGCGGAGAGAGTGACGCTATCTCGCGCAGAATCGGTTCAAGCAAGCGGTTGCGTTCTTCCTCGGAGACCTCGATCGGCAGCCGCGAGATACTGAATTC
>JACPPJ010000078.1 GCA_016191085.1 Acidobacteriota bacterium
ATCCATCACTATTTAGAGCCGTCACAACCGGAATCCCAAACCTTTTGTCTGGACCGCAACGGCCAATGAAATCTTCAAAAAGATCCAACGCGCTTGTGAACGAACTTACGTTACAGCACACTAGATGTGATCTCAACCGCCGATGTGGAGAGGTTCAAACTCCAGAGAGCCGAAGAAATCACGCCAGCGGGCGTCAACCGTGAAGTAGCAGCACTTCGGTTGATCTGCAATTTCCTATTCAGCAGGACCGCATCACACGCAATGCTGTTCATGGAGTCCGGCCACTGAAGGAGGGTCCGGGTAAGATGCGTGTTGTCTCGCATGATGAAGAGCAGCGGTATCTATCGGCGGCGAGTCCATTGTTTCGGGATGTAGCCACGATGATTATTGAGACGGGGATGTGCCCGGAAGAGGTGTTCACGATCACCAAGGAAAATGTTCACCTCAACCGGCAATATCTTTTCGTGCCGACAGGCAAGACGAGTTTCCGGCGCCGGAGTGTTCCCCTCACCGAGAAGTCATCGGAAGTCCTGAAGCGCAGATTAGCTGCGTGTAAGGGGCCGTTCCTGTTTCCGCACAGGAGGGACCCTAATAAACCTCTCACCACGATGCAAAAATCCCACCTACGGGCGATGCAAGCCGTCTGACATCAAGTCACGTTTTCGCTTGTATGACCTGCGGCATACGTTTGGTTCCCGATCCGTTATGGCAGGAGTGGACCTCGCAACCGTAAAAGAGTTGATGGGACACTCCCAAATCTCAACCACGATGCGTTACGTGCATCCGACACCGGAGCACAAGCGAGCGGCGGTTGAGAAGCTAGAGCGGTTCAATGTCGCGCAATTGATGGCGACGTATGAAAATCAGGCAGGGTCCCCACAAATTCCCCCACAGCATGGGTGCCCGCCTGCGACAAAACCTGCTATACGTGCCGAAACCGGTGTCTTCATGTTCGCTTCCGGCCTACATTCCGTTCTACGGCCGACGGCAACACTCGGTCGAGATTCTTAGCGAAGGTCGGGAAAACAATTTCCAGGGCTTGGCAAAAAGCTCGGACTTCCACGATATTCAGCCGCCGCTCTCCGCGCTCGCATTTGCTGACGAAGGATTGGGTTTCCCCCAGCCGGGCTGCTAAATCAACTTGAGTGATTCCCTTTCGCTCCCGCGCTGCGCGCAGTTCGGCGAGAAAAACCCTGTACTGCTCCGGCCCAAGCAAACCTTAGGCGCTATCTGGCGGTCGTTGTGAAAGTATACGAGCGACTCAAGGCTGAAGGCAAGCACTGGCCGCCACAGAACTGATGTAACATGGATTGAAATCTTCGGCAAACCGAAGGAATTTTGGAATTGGCAGAAATCTATATTGCTTGGGTGGTGGAACGGCCTTTTAGGAATCAATTCACAAGAACGACTTTACCTGTATTGGCAGGACTCTCTTTGATCAAACAGCGATCAATCCCAAGCTGATCTGCAAGGCCTGCTCGATTTGCTCCATTGTTTCCGGGTCAACGCTGCCAAGCCGCTTCATAAGGCGCAGGCGATCAATTGTGCGAATCTGGTCCAGCTTGACCGTTGATGGCACGCTCAACCCAGTCCGTCCGGGCTGCAGGACGACTTCAACCGGATAAGGGCGGGTAGAAATTTTGGAGGTGATGGCCGCCACAATGGTGGTCAGGCTGTATTCGTTGCCGATGTCGTTTTGGAGGACTAGGGCGGGACGAGTCTTTTTGATTTCGTGCCCCAAGGCAGGATCAAAATTGACCAGATAGATGTCACCACGCTTAGGGAAGCCTACTTTTGCTTGCCTTTTCTGTTGGCTTTTTGCCATGCTTCCTCTTCCAGCGGGAACCACTCCTGTGCCAGCTTCAGATTTGCTTTGGCATTGGCTAAATAGCCTTCTTTGAGGCGTTCTCGCAAGTTCTCCCGACTGCGGCTTCTGACATAATGAAGGACTGCCTGGTCAATGAGCCGGCTACGGTTGCCCCTGGACGCTACCCGATCCAGTACTCTGACTGTCTCCTCCGGCAGGATAATATTGAGTCGTTTGGTCATGGGAGTTCTTTTCATGTTAATGCTCTTAATAATAAATATACACATCACTTGTGTGTATGTCAAATGACGCGGCCAGATGGCCATAGTTACGCCAAAAACATCCTCAGCTTCGAGTCCAATTGGGGCTGTATATAACTCCGGCGGTTGGCATAAAAGCGAGGATCAAGAAACCCGTATTTCTGCGGGGGAATGTTCTGTCAAGAAGGGGAAACGTGGCTACGGAGCCACAGCAACTTATGGTGCGCCGCGACGGGTCAGACGTCGAATCTTGCGCGGGCTAATCAATAAATTACTAGTCTCATGAGTCATTGAATTCTTGCATAATATCGTGGGCCATGTGCCGCCAGTGTCGCAGAAGCGAAATCGAAGAAGTCGAATCGGGCCTGGTTCACTTGGCTGAGGATGCTGTTGCGGTATACCGACCAGTGGGCGAATGGGAAAATGAAATTGTACCAGCGCTGAAGAACGTCGCGCTTTCGAAATTGATTGAAAAAACCGGATTATCAAAGCGGATGCTGAGAAAAGCCAGAAACGGACACACAAAGCCACACGTAAAAAATCAAAATATCATCGCCGCTGCCGTTCGGGAAATTCTGTCGGAAAAAACAGAAGGCGACCCCGGCCACGCCATGTCAGCTAGGCCCACACCCAAGCCCAACCAAGCCGCCCGGTTGACCTAGGGGGGCACTTTCCCGTTCTTATCTTCTATCCCGTCAAGCACAGTTTGCGCGCCGTTGGTCATCCCATACTCGGCATCTATACTCGAGCGAGAGTGCCGGCCTCTCTGGACTTCTCACTCGCAAAGACACGCAAGTGAAGTATTTAGGTGAGAGCGGACAAATCAAGTTTGCGGGCGGAGTTTTCAACATTCTGAACCACGCGAACTTCGCAGTCCCGAGTCGCACGGGAAGGACGGTTTTGCTGGCTATGACGATGGTGAGCTTCCACCTTGTCGGTTTACCACTATGAGCTTGACTCAACAGATTTCCGTGACTGGTGTCCAACGCTTCGTTCATACGTTAAGGAGGAGCCATGTGTCAGAGACAGACCCGGATTGGAAAGCCGTTGCGCAACACAACGTGGATACTACTTCTAGCACGCCAAGTTCTTCAGCCGCCTGAGAGTGTCCTCATACGGCGGCCTAGCGATGCCGCGCTCCGTGACGATTGCGGTGATATATTCGTGCGGAGTTACGTCGAAGGCGGGATTGTTTACTGCGATACCGCGCGGCGCGATCTCGACACCTTGAATCTGTGTGACTTCACTCGCTGCGCGCTGCTCGATGGGGATTTTTTCTCCAGAGGGGATGTTCAGATCGAGTGTTGAAAGTGGCGCCGCTACGTAAAACGGCACGCCATTTTCTTTCGCCAACACAGCCACGGAATAGGTACCAATCTTGTTCGCGACATCGCCGTTCGCTGCGATACGATCGGCTCCGACCACCACACATCCAATGCCACCCGCGTGGAGGAAATGTCCTGCCATATTATCGGTGATGAGCGTCGTTGGGATGCCGTCCTTCTGCAGTTCCCAAGCGGTCAGGCGCGCGCCTTGCAGAAACGGGCGTGTTTCGAGCGCGATGACGTTGACGTTTTTGCCTTCGCAGATTGCCGAGCGGATGACGCCTAAGGCGGTGCCGTATCCGGCCGTCGCCAGCGCGCCGGCGTTGCATATGGTCATTACAGTTTTGCCGTCGGGCACAAGAGCCGCGCCGTAATGTCCCATGGCTTTGTTGGCCTCAATATCCTCGTCGAGGATACGTTGAGCTTGTTCCTGAAGTCGTGTGGGAATCGCCTCAATGGGTGCTCCTTCGCTCAAGAGCTTCTCGAACAAATCTCTCATGCGACCGATGGCCCAATAAAGATTCACTGCTGTCGGACGGGTGGCGGCAAGCGTGTCGCAGATGCGGTCGAATTCAGAACGCAGCATCTCGGCAGTCTTTGCTTTGCTCTGTTGCACGCCCAGCGCGATGCCCATCGCCGCCGCTACGCCGATGGCAGGAGCGCCGCGAACGACCATCGTGCGGATCGCTTCCGCCACTTCTTCGTAATTGCGGCAGATTTTGTACTCTTCTTTCAGAGGAAGCAGGCGCTGATCGATCAACGCCACGCCCTCGGAGGTCCACTCGATCGTTTTGATGGTTGAAACCGAATTCACTGCTGTCATTTGCTTGTGCTTGTCACTCGCCACAACGCCAAGGCTTTGACCGCTCCCTTGCGGTCGCAGCTCTGATTACCCTTTCAAATTGTGGAAACCATCAGTGGAGATATACAAAGATACGAACAATGATGCGTTATACCCAAAGTGCATAAGAAACGGCGGGACCAGCGATCCCGTCTTGCCGCGACAATAGGAGAACACAGCGCCAACAACGAAGATGGAAGTAATCTCCTGCCATCCACCACTCAGTTGCGGGACATGAATACCCGCGAACAGCAGTGCAGTCAATACGACTGCGACACTCAGTCCCCACATCCGCTCAAAGACGGGATAGAAGAACCCGCGGAACACCAGTTCCTCAATGAAAGGCGCGACGAAAACGCCGAAGAACGCCAGCAGGTACGCGGCCTCCACGCTTGAAAACAACTTCTCGATTGGCAGATGCTTCTGTGACGGGAACAGGTTCATGATCGCCTGCGCTGCGAATGCCACCGCGACTCCAGCAATTAGAAATGTTGCGGCAGGCTGACGGGGCCACACCCACTTCAGCGCCTGCCAAAAATCGCGGTGATACTTCTTCCGAATGGTGAGGTAGATAAAGCCGAGCCACAGCAGTTCCCAAACGCTTTGCATCGCCACAACCCACGGTGTCGAGGCGAGCGCCTGCTCGCCCATGGGCACTCCGAAACTTTGCCGCAATACGGACACGAGCACTACGCCCACGAAGCTTGCAAACAGGAATGACAGGAAAGCGAAACCGATGAAGATGAACAAATCTTCAAGCGACCACGGCGGGTCCTTCTCCGGCGCGGGCTTCCATCCAGCATTTGATGCCGTTGGCTCGGCGGCTCCTTGTGCCTGCGCCGGATCCGCCATGTCAGGCGACCAGAGGGGGAGCTGTTCGGCAGGTTTCGCGCCCGATGCAACCAGGGCCTTTGGCATCTGATCAGCCGGCTCAGAAGCAATGTCGAAGTCGTCCCCTTCCGGCTCGCGCTCCGGCTGCTGTCTAAAGCCGCTCATGCGTCATTATCCCGCTCAACGAGCGCCGCTGCCAGCAACGGTACCATGAGTTCGTGGTGTCCCGTAAGCGAGTACCCGTGGCCGCTGTCAAGCGTTGGCCGACGCACCACGTTCGTCAATGGCCTGTATTGTTGGAGGAAATCCATGTTAATGGTTGTGAAATCCGCCAGCGGGTAGCCGAGGTTGCGAACCACGGAGACCGCCTTCAAGAAGACCTCCGGCAAGATGACTGCCGATCCGACATTCAGGTAGACACCACCGTCGTTTAGACCGCGCACGAGTCCGGCAAAGAGCAAGAAATCGCGATGCGAACTTCCACCGATCGCCCGCCCCTGCGCCAGTGGGTGATTATGCGGCGTATCCGTGCCGATGGCCACGTGGACAGTCACCGGAACTTTTCGCCGGTAGGCCTGCACGAGAATACTCGAATCCGCGAAGCGCACTGTTTCCAGGACCGTGCCTCCGGGTGTTTCGGACTTGCATTGAAGAAACGCGCCCAGTCCCTCTCCCAGGCCGATTCCGTTGGAATCAGCGGCTGAGATCGCCTCATTCATCCATGCTCCCGTTTCCTCCGCCATGCCGAACTTGCCGCCGGGAAGCGCTACGTCTACATCTTCGGAAGTAGAACCGGCGAGCGCAACTTCGAAATCGTGAATCGCCGTGGATCCATTCATCGCAACGGAGCTGAGAAAACCGCGGCGCATGAGGTCAATCAACACGGGTGCGAGACCTACTTTCACTACGTGCCCGCCTAATCCCCAAAGAATGAGTCTACGTTTCCGGCGGGCCTCCAAAATAGCTTCAACGGCCCCGCGAAAAGTGTCTGCGGCCAGGATATGAGGCAATGTGTCCAGCAGACCGGCGACACCTTGTCCTTTGCGATAGGGTTTAGCGAACTCCGCGACCGTCACCTTGGCGGGGCGCTCGGAGAGCGGCACAGTCTTTAGGCCGCTAACATCTAAGGGGTCCTGGTCGTAAATGCTCATGGAAGTGGAGAAATGAGTTGTTGCACGCCGTAAGGGCATGGCTTCAGCCATGCCGTCTGGTGGCGCTTCAATCTCGGCTTTAGCCGCTGAGGATCTCGCGCCAACGTCAGGGGCTAAAGCCCTTGCAATAGGTCACAGCGTTCGGCACGACTGAAGTCGTGCCCTTCCGAGTACCTAAGGAGGTTTTGGAATACTTTGTAAGCATTGCTCTTCAGCGGAGAATTCCGTTGGTAGAGTTGCTCCGGGGAACAGCTTTCGGGAGAATACCAACGAGCGCCTGGCCGGTGTACGAGCGGCGATTCCGGGCCACCACTTCCGGTTCGCCCTGCGCCACCACTTTTCCTCCCCCCTCGCCTCCTTCAGGCCCCAGATCAATGACCCAATCCGCCGTCTTGATGACGTCCAGATTGTGCTCGATGATGATGACGGTGTTGCCCAGGTCTGTCAAGCGATTCAGCACCTCCAGCAGCTTCTTCACGTCATCGAAATGCAGTCCTGTTGTAGGCTCGTCCAGGATGTACAAGGTGCGTCCCGTCTGACGCCGGCTCAGTTCGCGCGCCAACTTGATCCGCTGGGCCTCGCCGCCGGAAAGCGTAGTCGAGGACTGCCCCAGGTGTAAGTATCCCAATCCGACATCCGCGAGCGTCTTCAGCTTTTGCGTGATCTGAGGAATGTTCTCCAGAGTGGTCAGGGAATCCTGAACGGTGCTTTCCAGCAGGTCCGCGATGGAACAGCCTTTGTATTTAACCGCGAGCGTCTCGGAGTTGTAGCGCTTGCCGCGGCAAATGTCACACGTGACGTATACATCGGGCAGAAAGTTCATTTCGATGCGGCGCTGCCCGTCCCCCTGGCACGCTTCACAGCGGCCGCCGCGGACGTTAAAGCTGAATCGCCCCGCTTTATAACCCCGCTCGCGGGATTCTGGCAACATTGCAAACAGCTCGCGAATAGGAGTGAACACGCCCGTATATGTCGCGGGATTCGAGCGCGGCGTGCGGCCAATCGGTGCCTGATCTATGCAAATCACCTTGTCAATGCACTCGGCTCCTTCGATCTCCGCGTGCGCTCCGGGCTGTTCTTTAGAACCGTAGATGTTTCGCGCCATTGCGCGGTACAGAATGTCATTTACTAACGTAGATTTACCAGAGCCCGATACTCCTGTGACCACAGTGAGCAGCCCAATAGGAAAAGCCACTTCAATGCTCTTGAGATTGTTCGCCGTGGCCTCCTTAACGGTGAGCGATTTGCCGTTCGGCTTCCGTCGGCTGGCGGGTACTGGAATCGAGAGTTTTCCGGCCATGTATTGCCCTGTCAGAGACGCATCACTCGCCGCGATCTGATCGGGAGTTCCCGCGGCCACCAATCCGCCACCTTTGCGGCCGGCGCCGGGTCCCAAATCGACGACGTAATCGGCCCGGCGGATGGTTTCCTCATCGTGCTCCACGACCAGAACGGTATTCCCTAGATCACGCAAATTCTGCAGCGTCGCGAGCAGGCGATTGTTGTCCCGATGGTGCAATCCGATGGAAGGCTCATCCAGTACGTACAGAACGCCGCGCAGCTTGGAACCAATTTGTGTAGCGAGGCGCACGCGCTGGCCTTCACCGCCCGAGAGCGTCGCTGCCGCGCGGTCAAGGCACAGATAGCCGAGGCCCACAGCAGTCAAGAAATTCAGCCGTTCCCGTAACTCGTGAATGATACGCCCGGCAATCGCATTCTCACGATCATTGAGCCGCAGACCGTGCATCATCTCGGCGGCGCCTGTGAGCGGCGCGCCTGTCACGTCGGATATCGACAACCCGTTCACGCGAACCGCCAAGCTCTCCGGACGGAGGCGCCTTCCATTACATTCAGTGCAAGCAGCCGGCGACATGTATTCCATCAGCCATTCGCGGTAAGCTTCGGAGCGGCTCTCATCATAGCTCTGGCGGAGCATCGCAATGATGCCGCCAAATCGCCCCTCCGGGACGCCGTTGCGCCGCTTCCCATACAGGATCAGTTCTTGCGTTTTCTTGGGAAGCTCTTCGAAAGGAGTTCGCAGATCGAACCCATATTCTTGCGAAGCACGCGCCAGCGCTCGCTGCAAGTAAATTGATCCAGATCCCGGTCCGAGGCCGCCTTCAAGCAACGGTTTGGTCCAGTCAGTGATCAACTTTACCGGATCGAAGTCCCAATTGCTTCCCAGCCCTTCGCACGCGGGACATGCGCCATATTTACTGTTGAACGAAAACGATCGCGGCTCGAAAGCCGGCACGCTGGCTCCGCAGGTGGTGCACGCCAGAGCTTGCGAGTAAAGACGCTCCTCGCCATCTACTACGGCGACCTGCACCAAGCCGTTCGCCAGCTTCATGGCTGTGTTGATTGAGGTCTCCAGACGCTTTTCGATCCCGGGCTTTACCAGCAGGCGATCCACGACCACTTCAATGGTGTGATTCTTGCGCTTGTCGAGAGGAATCGGCTCGTCCAGGCTGTGCAGAACGCCATCGACTCGGACGCGGACAAAACCGGCTTGCGCCAGCTTCTCCATTTCTTTCTTGAACTCACCTTTGCGCCCCCGGACGATGGGTGCAAGGATCATGATGCGATCGCCGCCTCCGAGACTTCCGTCGGGGCTCATGATCTGCTGGACAATCTGATCCGGCGATTGCCGGGAGATTGGCTCATTACAGGTGGGACAGTGTGGGATACCTATGGATGAGTAAAGCAGCCGCAGATAGTCGTAGATCTCGGTGATCGTTCCCACAGTAGAGCGCGGGCTTCGCGAACCGGTTTTCTGCTCGATGGAGATAGCCGGGCTGAGTCCCTCAATGGTGTCTACATCGGGCCGCTCCATCTGATCCAGAAACTGCCGCGCGTATGCCGATAGCGTCTCGACGTAACGACGCTGGCCTTCGGCGTAAATCGTGTCAAAGGCGAGGCTCGATTTGCCCGATCCGCTCAGACCTGTGATGACGGTGAGGGTATTGCGTGGAATCTCGACCGAGATGTTCTTCAGATTATGCTGCCGCGCCCCGCGGACGGAGATTTTGTTTATCGCCATACGAACAACAGCCGCACCGAGCGCCACTCGCTCATCAGGTAATGCTCAGTAGCGTGTGAAGGGAAATGTCCAATTAGATAGGATAATGCGGCGAACAGTGGAGCGTCAAACCGGGCAAGATCTGGTTACTCCGAATCTGTTCGGATGTCAGGACACATTGGACCATTACGTCGAAGCCGCCGATAATCATCAGCCGACAATCCGATCCGTTTTCGGACTTGCCGTTGGACCCTTGTGAGCTTACGGGTTTTGTATTCTCTGCATACAGCGGCATCCCACACTTGTCCAGTTTTCCGGTCTACTGCGTAATGACCGGCAGTGTTGGTACAGCAATTCGGATTAGCCCATATCCCGTCAAAAATGTAGTACCTTCGGTCTATGCGTGGCAGCTCAAATCCGAATCCAGGCAACTTGGCCATTCCGCGAGGCACGGCAGCCATTGCTAATTGCTCTGCTTCTGACGCCGTGATTAGCTGGCTGGCGGAATTTTTCGGCAGCTCGATCTCAACTTCGAAGCGGATCCAATCTATCCGCCCTAACTGCTTATCTCCGGCCGATTCGGGCGCGGCGCTGATTTTGTAATCCCGAACCCAAAGCCGGCCTTTGCCTTGTGGCGAGGTGCCTAGGTGGGACTGTAACGCATGAATTGGTAGTATCATGCCTGAAGAGGGCATGATGAAACTGACTAAGAGCGAGCGTATGGAACTTCACCGGCAAGCGGGCACAAGAAATGGTCGGGCGGATTCGGCTCGACA
>JACPPJ010000081.1 GCA_016191085.1 Acidobacteriota bacterium
CCTTAGGCTTGATCTTCATATGCATGTGTTAATACATGCATAAATGCCAAGTCAATACCTTTCCAAAGGAAAGCGAAAATAGAAATTAACTGAAATGATCCCCGGAAACCGCCCTATCAGCCGCCCTCCGGCCCTTTCATGTACCCTACTTATCCGAGATTCCGAAATTGCTGGGATCTGTTACTGCACACGCCGGGGCTGGCGGTCCGCGAAGAATGCCTTGAGAGCATCCAACAATCCTGCCACGTCTGCGTTGTCGGCCTCCGCTGCTTCCCGGAGCGTCAGCGTGCGAGGCACGTCACGCACTTCGGCCAATGTTTTTAGGCCAGCATCAATCAGCACGCGCCTGCTGGCAGGGAATGCGGCGGTATAGAAGTAGACCAGATTATCGGGTGAAACGCCTTCGGGACTGAACCATGCCGGAATTTTCTGCGCCAGCGTCACTCCCATGTTGACGACGAAGATCACCACGGCCGCCAGCTCCACAATGGCAGAGATGGGTAGTATGTCCCACGCGAATCCCCCGGACGAGTACGCCAGCGACTCGCTTGAGACTCTCAGGAAGCATCCGACGCTGATCAGCCACAGCGTGGCAGCCATCAACCGGCTGCTCCATAGCTCGCGCCCATTTAGAAATGATGGCAGGATGCGCGGCCCGATGGAGAAGATCAATGTGGCGAGGAAGCCGACGGTAAAAGCATGTCGCGATGCACCGGTCAGTCCTGTCTGGTGCGGGAATACATCAGCGAGCACTCCGATGATGGCGGCAACGCACAGCCATACAAACGAAAGCCGCACGAACGCGCCGTAGTGACGATATACGCCGGTGCGCTTCAACGGCTTCGCCGCACGCTCAAACACGCGAAGAGGCCAAACGGCAGCGGCGGTCAGCCCGACGGCGGCTATATCCGCCAGCAGAAATTGGCGCGCTAGAGCAAGTACGCAGAGCACCACCACGCCCACCGCGATCGCAGGTGCCGCTCGCAAGAAGGGGGGTCGCAGACCCAGGAAAACAGAGACGAAGCGGCTGCTGTAGGCCCATGCGACCGGCGCAGCAAATCCCCACAGCGCGACGACGAGCAGCATGCGATCGGGCTCAGGCGGGTACACCGGGAACTCCGCTGTCGTGGCAAGCTGCACTGAGATGACGAGGTTGATGATCAAGGTCACCCCAAGCGCAATGAAACCAACCAGCGCCAACCAGAACACGAACGCACGCTGCGCCTGTGACATCGCTGTCGCCTTCACCGGCCGCCGTCCAGCAAACCAGAGCACGTACTGCGCCGCAGCATACGCCGCGAGTTTCAGGATGGCGGACGCAACTAAACCGAGGCGCCAGTTACCCGTGCTCACTCCCACCCACCAACGCCATGCTGTCCCGGCCGTCCAGAGCGCCCACGCAACCCACGCGGCTCGATGATGCGTCAGCGTGCGGCCCAAAAATTTCGGGAGAAAATATAGCGAGATGCCCAGAATGAACGTGCCGACCCAGCCGAACAGTTGCGCCTGCCCGTGCGCTTGAATCCAAGCCGCATTGGCTGCGGTGCCAGCACGATGCTGAGATATGAAGATCAGGTTCCAGACGCCCAGCAGCGTCCCCGGGAGCGCCAGGAACAACAGCCCGCTGATGATAAACGCAGCGAGCATGCGGCTGGCGCGGCGCTCCGGAACTGGGTCGTTGCTGACCGTCACGCCGAGCCGGTCGCGTTCGAACGCTGCTTGCCATTGCGGGGGCAATCGCTGTTCGGTTTGAGTGCTCATGATGACCTCTCATGCACGTTTGCGACGTGCCGGCTCCGCGGGCAACAGTTCGAGTTGCGCGTCAGACGCCGCCGGGTACGTCACGGAAGCGGCGTTGACGCGGGCGAATGGTGTGAGTGAGTGCAACTGGCGGCGCGCACTGCCGACGATATGTTCGACGCGAAAGCCGCGCGCCACCAGCGCGTCGGCGATAAGCGAGCGGTGGCAGCGCCAGGGTACCGCCTCGGCGCACATGAACGCGCAGCGCTTTTCATCAGCTAGTTTGATCAGACGTTGGAGCGCCGTCTCAAAGTCCGGCGTTTGCATGTAATCGGCGTAGCCGCGAAATGAGGCATTTCGCCAGCCAGCGTTGATCGAGTCGGGGCGAGGCTTGCGCAGGCCGCCCAAATTGCGCAGATATACATAGCCGATGCCGGCGCGCCGCAGCTTGGGGCCCATGGATTCGCGATTGAATTGCGGATTGTGCCGCGAGCGAGGAATGGTGCGCACGTCCACGAGCCGCTCCACATTTGACGTGCGCAGGAGCTCAACGAATTCGGCCCATTCGCGCGTGGAATGCCCGACAGTGAACAAAAACCCGCTTGAGGGCTCTTCATTGCTCACGAGATGCTCCCGCGGGATGTAATCCGATCAGAGCCCCGACCGCAAGGGAGGGGCGAAAGCCGATTGGAAGCGACCGCAAGGGTTCGCACGTACGGCTTCAGCAGTGGAATCATCGCTCTCAAGCCCAACTTCAGCGCAACGCGTAGTGCTTTGTGGCGCATGCCGAGGCGAGCGAGATGCGGACCGTACCGGTAATACAATTGCGCCACGCGAGTGCCGGCTTCCGAAGCGAGCAATACCTTATCTCTGATCTGGCGCAAGTCTTCGGTGTGCTTCCGTTCAGAGTCCGCGAACACGGATCGCGCGAGGCAAAGCTCGTCCACCGCATACAGCGTTCCGTTATCGCAACCAAAATAGATTCTGCCGTCCCGCGCGAGGCGAGCCTTTGAGCGCACCGGCGCGCCGGTTCGGAAACTCCATTTTAGCTCCCCATTGACAGTCACAGCGTACAGATTGCCGTCATTAGAACCACACAACACGCTGTCTCCCGGTGCGATCGCCGGTGACGCATAGACGTGATCGGATGTGCGAAAGCGCCACCATTGCTGCCCCATAGGTGACAAGGCGTAAACCAAGCCGCTGGTGGAGCCGAAATAAATGGTTCCATCGCGCCCCACGGCGGGAGTCGAATGGATGGGCCATCCCGTGACGAACTTCCACTTCACCTCGCCCTGCGCATTCAGGGCATGGAAAACTCCATCGTCACCGGCGCAGTAGATCGAACCGTCCTTCCCCGTCGCGGTCGCGTGGACCGGACTTCCGGCAGCGAAACGCCATTGCACCGCGCCGTCCGGAGCGACAGCATACACATGGCCGTCCTCGGAGCCGAAGTAGATCACACCGTTTCGTCCGATCGACGCAGCACTCTCGATCGCACCTTCGGTGGTGATCTTCCATTTCAGTACACCAGCGGCATCCACGGCAAAGAAGTGCGAATCCGACGATCCGAAGCAGATCAATCCAGCGCCGTGCAGTGCCGGCGTGGCCTTCACGGCGGCTCCGGCCGCAAACGTCCACAGCAACCTGCCGTCTGCCGAGAGCGCGTATAGATTGCCATGCTCACACGCGCAAAAAATGGTTCCGTCAGGGATAACGCGGGGCGACGATACGATTGCGCCTTGAGTGGAATACTTCCAGAGCAGGCGACCTTCCGAAGAAACGGCGTAGAGATTTCCGTCAGCGGACCCGAAGATGATCCGTCCGTCTGAGCCGATGGCCGGGCATGAGACTACCGCGCCGCCGGTGGAGAACTTCCAGGCCAACGCCGCTGATCTCAGCCCCGTCATCTGCGCTGCTCCGCCGGGGGTGCGATTAAGGAAGGAATGTCGCGAGCGATTATGGCGTTGTTCACTTTAGAAGAGGGGAAGTGTCGAACCGGCGCGAGTTCAGGAAATGGATGATCCTGTCGTGGTCGTCTCGGCTGATGCGGCCTTCAGAGAGGTAGAAGCCGAGTACTTCGGAGACTTTGAAGATGCCGCTCAGTTCAAAACCTTCGCGCCGCAATCCATCGCCTTGCTGGCGGTCAAACAGGACGATGATCCTGCGGACGGTGATGCCTTCGCTCTCGAGCCGGGAAATGGCCGCTCGCTTCGTCTGTCCGGACGCCACCACATCGTCAATCAGGTTGTACTCGCCGGGAGCGCCGCTGGCGATCGAATACCGGGGAGGCAGTCCTGGATAGACCTTTGCCTCTTTGCGCAGCATGGCATACGTAATCGGGGGCTGAACGTTGTTCTGCCAAGCGTAAAGTGCAGTCGCGAGAGCCAGAGGTGTTGCGGTGTCGGGAATCCCTACGACGAATTGCGGCAAGCCGGATGGCGCGCCCAGCTCCGCTATTCTGCGCGCGAACTCGCCCCCCACTCGCCACAGCAACGCAGGCCGGGCGTAAAGCTGCTCCCGCAGGTCAAGATAGATCGGCGAGTTCAGCCCGAAGCGCTCACGAATGACGGGCCCGGTCAGGATCGCGCCCGCATCCAGCAACTCGCGGAGCAGATCCCGTTGCTCGTCTGTGTAATTGGACACCGGCATAACTGGTTCGCCCACAGTCCCTACCTGGATCATACCAAAAGTCGAATATGCAAAGGTATAATGCTCGTGAATCGCAATTCTTGAGTGACCGCCTTTGGCCTGCTGCGGTCATAATGTGAGAAAATACCAGCGCGAAGTCTGTCAGAATGCGAGCGCAATGAGGTATTTCTTCAGACGCAAGATTCCTGACGCCGCAGACGTGCTGCTCATCGAGAGCGGCTCGCCGGACGTGGCGCGCAGGGCGCTCGAACGCATCCGGACCATCTTCCCCTCGGCGCGCTATCATCTTTGCACTTGTCATCTACTGCCACCCGAAGCGCTCTTTGCGACTGTGTATCAGGCCAGCGAATATCCCACTGGATGGCAGAAGCTCAATCTGGTGCTGTCTTTTTGCCGCCGAGGATGGAGCGTTCTCGTCATTCTGTGCACCGGCGAGCCGATACTATGGCGATGGAAGATGCTGGCGCTGCTGCTCATGCCTGCCAAGGTGCTGGTGGTGAACGAACACGCCGATTTCTTCTGGCTGGATTGGGGCCACCGCAGAACGCTCCGCAAGCTGGCGGGCATCCGGTGGGGCGTGAACCTGGAAGACATCTGCTTTACTACGCTCCGGGCGCTCGTGTTCCCGCTCACGTTCTTCTTCCTGCTGGCGAGCGCCGGATTCCTGTATCTAAGAAGAGCTCGGCGGCTGTTGTGGTGGAAACTGAAGGCCACGAGCGCGCCTGCTTCTCGCCACGCACAGCCGGTTTGCGCTGAACCCCGTCAGGCCCGCGAGCGTTAGCGAGCGGGTGCGGCGTTGATGACCGACGTGCAGCACCGCTTCCTGGCGGCCCACGGCACGCCGGGATGTTCCATCGCGGCTCTGATTCATGTGCTAAAATGAAGTCATGATCCAACTGACAGAAAGCGCCAAAAAAAAGATTCGCCAGGTTGTCGAGCAGCAGCAGAGCGTGGCGGGCCTGCGATTGGGGGTCCGAGGCGGCGGCTGTGACGGGTTGACTTACCTGATTGAGTTCGACGCTGCTCCGCGCGCGAAAGACAACGTCTTTGAGTACGACGGCGTGAAGCTATTCGTCGATCCTAAGAGCCTCGTGTACCTGCAAGACATGACGGTGGATTACAAAGAAACGCTCATGCAGCAGGGATTCGTGTTTGAGAATCCCAAAGCGAAGCATTCGTGCAGTTGTGGCACTTCCTTCTCGGTATAAATGCTCAACGTCGTTCCGATCACTTTCCTGCCAAGCAAATAACCATTGAGTACGATCCAGGGATTCTTCCGTATCAGCGCGAGAACCGGGATAGTAACTGCCAATCTTTTTCTTCTCACTCGTTGCACCGGCGGAGCGAGGATGGTTCCATGCTATACTCGCTGAGTATTTGGTGGTCATTCCGCTTGAAACCCGTTTGCTTCGTGCCAGATTGACTCCCTCAAACGCAACAAGCCTCGCCCACCGCGTGGTGGCGCTGGGCATTCTGACCGCCCTGCACATGTTTTGGCGGCAAATTTCAAGGAGAACAAGACTGAATGAAAAGTGTTTTTATTGGTAACCTGAATTTCGAGACGAGCGAAAGCGACGTGCGAGTCACGTTTGAGCAGTACGGCGAAGTAACCCGCGTCACTTTGATGACTGATCGCGAGACGGGTCTTCCGCGGGGCTTCGCCTTCGTAGAGATGCCCAACGACGAGGAAGCGGCGACTGCGATAGCCGACTTGAATGGCAGGCACGCCAGCGGCCGCACGCTTACGGTGAACGAAGCGCGTCCGAGGCCGGAACGTTCGAGTGCCGTCCGCGTCGGATATTCACGCAACCCCGGCGGCTCGGCACAACAAACTCGCAACGCGCGCTCTTAGAGCTGAAGCCGAGGCAGGACGGGAACAGCGGGACGTTTCTACGTCACGTCGATGGTGCCTCTGGCACTCTGTTGCCCCATCTTGCCAACCTCGCCCTGTTTCTATGTAGCAGGAAAAGATCTAACCCGGCCCGAGCTGGTCGTTCGGGTCGCTTTGCCCTTACGGCCGCAAACTGGCAACCGGCGCTCGGTTCAAAGTCCTTTCCAGATCGCGACGTAACGGCAGGCACCGTTCCTGAGCTCCGACTCGTGCCAATCCACGTTCATTACAGTTCGCCCGGCTTGCTCCGGCGCACGCGGGCGGTGGTACACTTCTCTTGGCGGATCCAAAACTAAATTAAAGGCTGGGAGGGTTGAATGTCAGTTCAAACCATGGCGTCCACGTCTGCCGTGGCGGCTCGCGAGCAACTAATGCAGCTTGCTACCGGATATATGCCCGCGGCATGCCTCAACGTTGCTGTGCGGCTAAAAATCGCGGACCAACTTGCCCGCGGTCCCAAGCCCGCCAAGGAGCTTGCGCGCGCGGCGAGCGTTAATGAAGATGCGTTGTACCGGGTGCTTCGCGCGCTGGCGTCCGTAGGTGTGTTCGTGGAAGTGACGCCTCGCACCTTCGCGCAGACCGAGGCATCGCGGCACCTCGCCTCAAGTGAATCCGAATCTTTGCGCGAGATGGTCCTGTGGATGTCGGATCAGTTTCATTTCCGCGTTTACAGTGAACTAATGCACTCCGTTCAGACTGGCGGCACTGTAATCGAGAAACTCTGGGGATGCGATTGTTTCCAATATTTCGACCGTGATAAGACAGAGGGAGAGGTATTCCACGCCGCGATGAGTTCATTCAGCGGTATGGAAACACCGGCGATCCTGGACGCTTACGATTTCAACGGATTGAATACTTTGGCGGATATCGCCGGCGGGCATGGATACCTTCTCACCAGCATTTTGCAAAAGCACGCAGATGTTCGCGGAATCTTATTCGACCTACCGCAGGTGGTCGCGGGCGCAAAGTCGCGGATCGCGTCTATGGGTCTCGACTCCCGTTGCAAGATGGCCTCCGGGAACTTCTTCGAGGCGGTGCCGCCCGCAGACAATTACGTAATGAAGCACATTATTCACGACTGGGACGACGCCCGCGCGCTGACGATCCTGCAGAACTGCGCCAGCGCCATGCGCGGCAAAGGCAAGGTAATTGTCATTGATATGGTGATCTCTCCAGGCAATCAACCACACTTTGCAAAGTGGCTCGACATCGAAATGCTCACAATGCCCGGCGGGCGCGAGCGCACAGAGGATGATTTCGCTGATCTGTTTTTCCGCGCTGGCCTGCGGCTCTCACGCATAGTCCGGACCAAGGCTCCGGTGTGCGTAGTCGAGGCGGTGAAGGTGTAACGGACATCCATGCAGGTAGCCACGGTTAGCGTTCTTTTCGCCCGGGGGTTTGTCATCGTTGCGCGATCAAAAACCAACGACGAAAAAACGTTGCGCCGTGGCTACCCGGCTATTCGCCGATCACGTTGAAGTTGGTCGAATCGGGGATACGGAGCTTTGCGAATGCGTCCTCGAATTCCTTTGGCCGGTTGCTCACGTACGCTTGCCATGTCTTTACGTCTTCAAACTCCAGAACGATTCCGTAATCGCGAGTGAGGTCACCGGCGACCAGCGGTTTTTGCAGTTTGCCCACCCAGGCCCTCTTCAGCCCCGGAACCTTGCCGATCATTCCCCCGACCACCTGCCGGAAGGCAACCAGATCCTGCTGCTTCATATCTTTCAACGAAGTCCAGGCAGCCGAATGAACCAGCGTCTTCTGCGTGGCCGCCTTTTGCTGCCCAGCCAGCCATCCTGACGAGAACAACATAATCGCCGCCGTGAGCAGCAGTACTTTTTGTCCAATCAATTTCCGCATCATTCTCCTCCTCCTTGAAGCTGTTTTGACGGCGGTCGGCACGCTTTAAGACCGTGCCGGTTCTCACGGCATAATATCGAGCGTCGTGGTGCCCCGCTGCCGTACTCGTTCGTAAACCTTAACCCAGTCCGTATGCACCGGATGTCCCGCGTATACCTCCAACGCTTGCAGATCATCAAACTCCATCGCTACGCCGTAGGTGCGGATGCGGTCATTCTCCGCCGGAACAGGCTCGCGGAGCTTGCCCACCCAAACACGACGCAGACCGGGGATCTTCCCAACCATGTCCCCCGTGGCGTTCTCAAAACTCATGAAGTCCTGCTGAGTCGCATTATCAAGCGGCGTATACGCGAAGACGTGCATCAACGTTTTCTCTTTCCGGCCGGTTTGCCGTCCCACACCGCACCCCGCCAAAAACAACATCAGCGCGCCGGCAAAAACAACTACTTTACCACAGAACCCGTTCCACATAGTGTCCTCCCCGCACAAGGGTACTTGCGCCGCCCGCGAACGGCAAGTGCATACTTTGGGCGAAACTGAACTGACCCATGGCACAAAATACGTGCCCTGGCTACCCAACACAGTGAAGTGCTGGTAGATTATGGAGCGATGCTCACGGCGTTCCTTGTTTGGCCGCAAATATATATACCTTTGGGAAGCCTGGCGCTCTCCGCGCTGGTGGCAGCGGTGCCTGTTGTTGTGTTGCTGGGTCTGCTGGGTCTATTTCACGTGCGCGCGCACTGGGCGGCGATTGCAGGGTTGGGTGCTGCTGTACTGATTGCCGTTACCGTATACCAGATGCCTGTGACTTTGGCGATCGCTGCTGTCGGCAGTGGCGCGGCGTACGGCCTCTTCCCCATCGGCTGGATCGTGCTCTGCGCGATATTCGTATACGACATCACTGTGCGAACCGGGAAGTTCGAGATCATCCGGCACACCGTCGCGAGTCTGGCGAGCGACCGCCGTATCCAGGCGCTGCTCATCGCGTTCTGCTTCGGCGCGTTTATCGAAGGAGCCGCCGGGTTCGGGACTCCGGTAGCGATCTCGGCGGCGATGCTCATCGGTTTGGGGTTCCGCCCGCTCGAAGCTGCAGGACTCTCGCTGATCGGCAACACCGCTCCTGTGGCTTTCGGCGCGCTGGGAACGCCCATCATTGCACTTGCCGCCGTCACCAACCTGCCGCTCAACAGTCTCAGCGCCATGGTGGGGCGGGAACTGCCGGTATTCTCGCTGATCATTCCATTTTGGCTGGTATGGGTTATGGCCGGGTGGCGCGCCATGAAGGAAATCTGGCCCGCCTGCCTCGTCTGTGGTCTGAGTTTCGGCATCTTTCAATTCCTGGTGAGCAACTTCTATGGGCCTACCCTGGTGGACATTGTTGCGTCGGTGGTCTCCATAGGTTCACTCGTTATATTGCTGCGCTTTTGGCAGCCGCGTACGGTATGGCGGTTCGCGCATGAAGGAAACAGGGAAGAGGGAACAGAGCCTAGGGAACAGTTGAGACGGAACAGGGGGGGGACGCCGGGACGTTTCGCCTCTGGAGCAATCGAAATAGCAGGTAAGAAACAAGTACTCGTAAACGAGGTTTCCGACTCTTCCCCGTCCGCTGTTCCTTCTTCCATAAGCACCCGTGAGGCATTTATTGCATGGATGCCCTGGCTTATCTTATCTGTGCTCGTCTTCATCTGGGGAATCCCGCAGTTCAAGGCTTTCCTAAATGGCATTTCGGTTGTGAACATCCCGGTGCCGTACCTCGACAAAGCCGTACTGCGCGGACCTCCCGTCGTGCCCTCGCCTCGCGCCGAAGATGCGATCTTCACTGTTAATTGGCTGTCGGCTACCGGAACCAGCCTGTTGTTGTCGGGTTTCCTCTCGGGATTGTTACTCGGGCTGCGACCGCTGGAACTACTGCGCATTTTTCTGGGCACGCTGCGGAGGGTGCGCCTGTCGCTGCTCACCATCGCGGCCATGATGGCCTTGGGTTTTGCCACTCGGTATGGCGGGCTTGACGCAACCATGGGCCTGGCCTTCGCGGCCACTGGGCCGTTGTTTCCGTTCTTCTCCCCGATGCTGGGCTGGCTTGGCGTCGCGCTCACCGGTAGCGACACGTCCTCCAACGTTTTGTTTGGGAATCTTCAGCAGGTATCGGCGCAGCAGTTAGGAATCTCCCCAGTGCTGGCGGCGGCCTCAAACAGCGCCGGCGGCGTCATGGGCAAGATGATAGACGCGCAGAGCATCGTGGTGGCGGGAGTCGCCACAGGCCAGCAGGGCAACGAAGGCGAGATATTACGCTACGTCTTCTTCCATAGCTTGGTGCTGGCGGCACTAATGGGAGTGCTGGTGCTGGCCATCGCGCGATTGATGCCCGGCCTGGTGCCGTAGCGGCGACAATTGAGAGGCAGGATATGACGTTTGTTGGCGGTGAGCTTTTGCCGTCAAGGAGGATGCAATGAATTGGGCTCATGCACATTTGATCCTAAACCACATTCCGATCCTGGGAATAATCTTTGGCTTAGCATTAATCCTCGTGGCAGTATTCAAGAAGAGTGACGAGTTGCTTCGAGCCTCACTTGGAACGTTTGTTGTTGTCGGGGTGATGTCTATTGCCACCTACCTGACCGGCGAACCAGCAGAGGAAGTTGTAGAACATCTGGCCGGCATTTCCGAAGCGAACATTGAACGTCACGAGGAATCTGCCCTGTGGGCACTGGTTGCAACACAAGCACTGGGAATATATTCCCTGATCGGACTTTTTGTTCTTCGGAAATCGCGCGATGTTTCGAGGCAGGTCGCGACCGTTTGCATCGGAATCGCACTGCTTGCCGTGGGAGCGGTAGGCTGGACCGCACACTTGGGCCGCCAAATCCATCACGCCGAAATAGGCAGCGCAGGACCGGCGGATGCGCACGAGCATGATTGATTAACTGAAGACTCACAACCGTCGCGGGCTGCCGCTGGCGGGTGCAGTCAGAACACATCCGCGCAACGAAAAACTGGCGGTGAAGATCCCCCGGAGAAGAGAATAATTCGTCGCATGAACTCGCCAACCGGGCGCTATTCGCCCAAGATATCCAGCGTCGTCGTCCCTCGCACGCGCACCTTCTCGTATACTTTTTCCCACTCGCTGTGGGCAGGGTGCGTGGCGTACACCTCCAGCGCCTTTTCATCGTCAAACTCCATCGCCACGCCGTACAAGCGCTTCGTATCCCCTTGCGTGAGCGGCCTGCGCAATTTGCCGACCCACACTTTCTTCAGCCCAGGGATCTTGCCGATCATATCGCCAGTTGCTTTCTTGAAGTTCTCGAAATCCTGCTGCGTAGCGCCTTCGAGCGGCGTATAGGCGAATACGTGCATCAGGGTTTTCTCTCGATTGGCCGTTTGCTGCCCGCCTAGCCAGCCGACGCCTAAGAGAATGGCTCCCGCAATTAAGAGTGGGAGCCGTGTGCTGTGCTTTTTCATGACCGAACCCTCCAGTTGTAGTCGTTACTGAGTGTGCCGAGCCCAGCGCTGCCGGGGGACCCCAGCGGATCGGAACGCCTCGCGGAGCGCCCACCTGATGCCGGTCTCGAATAAGCAACTCGATTTTAGCAGCTTACTGGGGTCATGGATCAGCCAAAAGGCAATAGTCCAAAGAACGCCTGCTGACTATCGCAGCTTATCAGCGCGGGAAGCGCACCGATTGCAGCATGCGCTCGAAAACGCGTTCGTATTGGTTCCAGTCGTGCTCGGGTGCGATGAAGGCGACATACCAGAGGCCCTCAGGCCGGAAGGTGGTGACGATCCAGTTCAGCTCGGCCTCGCCGTCAACAGCGGATTGCCCCATAGCCATAACGGAGAGAGCGTCCTGGCCATCCAACCGCAGTCTCCTGCTGCCGTTGGACACGAGGTGCAGGTGTGGGTTGCTCTGCTGTAATTGTGCCAGCAACTGATTGGTGGCATCCTGCAGCGTCAGCCGCCGCCGGGTTTCCTGCGGCTCGAAGATGCTGGCCACGGCGCCATAGGCGATCTCCGGCACATTTCTGGCACCCTGCACCACTCCACCGGGAGGTACGATGGTCACAGCACCACTGTCCTGCCCCGCCGCCTGCCAATTGTCGGGAAACGCGATGCTGAAGAAATTGGCGTTGATGCCCCGCATGTTCCGCGACGGTGCTGGCGGTTGTTGAACCTGCCCGCCACCTTGGGCCTGCGGGCCTCGGGCGGGAGCGGGAGGCAGTCCGCCGACCCTGCGCTTCACTTGCTCAAAGTCTGGACTGTTGTTTGTAAAGTTCCTGCCCGGTCCCAACTTGGGGACCAACTGGTTCACATTCTGAATGCGATTTCCAGGGTTCGGGTGATCGGAGAGGAACTCCAGAGTTCCGCTGCCACCCTGCTTTTGAATAATCTCAAAGAACTGCGCCATGGCCCTGGGGTCGTAACCGGCGTCATACATGATCTGTGCCCCAAGCTCGTCAGCTTGTCTTTCCGCGGTACGTGAGAACTTCAGAAAGACGGAGTTCGCGCCAAAAGCGATTCCGAGCTGCGCCAGTTGCCCGGCCAGCCCGCCGCTGCCACCCAGCACTCCACCGAGGATCTGGATCGGCGCCTGTGCCAGCATCGCCTTGGAGGCCTGATTTGTCGAATGCCGCAAGGCTATGTGCGCGATTTCGTGCGACAGCACGCCCGCCAGTTGCGCTTCGTTAGCAGCGGCCGCAATGGTCCCGGTGTGAACGTATATGTGTCCTCCGGGGATCGCAAAGGCGTTGATCTGCTTCTGGTTCACAACATCGAACTGATACGGGAATTTGTAGCCGGGGGCGTAGCCGGCCAGCCTCTTACCGAGGCGACTGACGTAGCCGTTGATCTGAGGATCATTCACCATCGGGAATTGCTTCTCCACCTGCTGCGCAGCCTGTTGCCCCAGCTCTATGTCCTGCTGTGGGCTAAACGTGTTGAATCCTGGCTTAATGTCTACACGCGCCTCAAGCACTGGCGCCGTGATGCACAGGAGAAACGTCATCACGCCAGCCAATACGGTTCTTGTTCTTCTCATCGGTTCACCTCGTTGAGCATGTGGAGGTAAACAGGCGCGCCTCCCATATGCTCGGAATGCTCGCACTCCACTCCTCTTGATTTGATGCGGCAGCCTTCGTTGCGGTTGTTGCCGCCGTATCCGACAGGCGGGTATCATGGAACTACAGTTCCATTTTTGGCGGGCAATTGATGGCAAACAAAGCACTGCGCCTGGCGCATAACACTCCCGGCGACTTCTTCGTAGACAGCACCTGTATCGATTGCGATCAGTGCCGGGAGATAGCACCTGAGACATTTGGCGACGGTCCGAACGTGGCCACGGTATACAAGCAGCCCGCCACTCCTGAGCAACTACGGCGCTCGTTAATGGCCCAGTTAACTTGCCCCGTGGGCGCCATCGGATCGGAGCAAAAGCACGATCTCACCATGGGCATAAACAGCCTGCCGGAGCAGATCGAAGATAGCATTTACTTCTGCGGCTTTTCGTCCCGCAATTCTTTCGGAGCGTCCAGCTACTTGATCGTGCGCCCTGAGGGAAACGTCTTGATGGATTCGCCGCGATTTGCTTCGAGGCTTGTGGAGCGGATCGAACAGATGGGCGGCGTCCGCTGGATGTTTCTCTCTCACGTGGACGACATCGCAGATCACGCTAAATTTCGCCGCCGCTTCGGCTGCGAACGAATCATTCATGAACGCGAGGTTCGCGCCAGCATCGCCGACATCGAATGCAAAATCAAAGGCGACGAGCCTCAGTTCCTAGGCCCCGATCTCGTCGCCATCCCTACGCCGGGACATACGCGCGGTCACATGGTGTTGCTTTATGCTGACAAATTTCTGTTCACGGGAGATCACCTGTGGTGGTCCCCTGAGTGCCAGGGACTGTCGGCGTCACGAGCTTATTGCTGGTACTCCTGGGAAAAGCAGCAAGGGTCCATGGAGCGGTTGCTCGACTATCGCTTTGAGTGGGTTCTGCCCGGACATGGCCGGCGTCACCAAGCCACCTCCGCGCGAATGCAGCAAATGCTCCAACACTGCATGGCGAGAATGCGGCAGCAATAGATCCACCTGTGAGTCAGTCCAGTTCGAATCGAAATGCTGAGAAGGAAGGAGAGGGTCCTCAATGTATATTCTTCGGGGGTTCTTCGTCGCCAAGCCGTTCTAGGTCCGCAGGCCGTATACAGGACGTGAAGACCACCTCCCGCCACATCCAGTTCGCGCTGTGCTGTAATGAGAGGCTACGCAATCGTGGAGCTCTAATTCAACCGTGAGGAGAGCTGCTGCGCATAGTGTAGGATAGTTTCTTTGGCATCATCCGATTCAAATGTGTCGATTCAGGGAGGCACAATGGGAAAACCATGCGCGTTTGCTTTGATAGTCATGGCGCTTGTCGCAATATGGAGTGAGTGCGGGGCGACTCAGGAGCAGAAAGCGAAACAGCCGGAACGGATTGCCATCAATGATCTGAAGAAGAAACTGGACAGCGGCGAAAAATTTCTTCTCGTTGATGTTCGCGAGGATTGGGAAATAAAACAAGATGGCGCCATCCCCGGTGCAATCCATATTCCTGTGGCAGACTTGGACGCGCGAATGAAAGACATCCCCAAGGACGTCGAGGTAGTCTTCTACTGACAGAGTGGAAGGCGCGCGGAGCGCGCCGCCGACAAGTTCATCAAAGCAGGCTATAAAGCTGGTCCATTCTGCGGAATCAGAGACTGGAAAAAGGAAAATCAGAAGACAGTAGAAAAAATAGACCGCCCCGCCGCCGGCGCAATCCGGCCGAAGAAGTGACGATTGAAATCCTTTGTTTTGGCCAGCGCGATCCGCACTCCGTTCCGAGAGTATGCGCTGTAGGTAATAATGTGTTCCTGTTCCAGCAGGGTCACGCGTGGGTCCTCCACGCCGAACTCTTCATAGGGGGTTGGAAACTCACCCGTCTTGGCCCGATGCGATTGCATTGTTTGCGCGCTACCGGGTTTCCTTTTCCCTAGGATGGGGGAAAATCGGAGAGCCTCCCTTAGGCTTGACCAAAACCAGGGCGACTTTATCCGGCGCATTCCATGCCAATAGGAGGAAAGAAAAGGGGTGCCTTTGATTTCATGGACAACTGGTCTCCGATTCAGGTAAAGCAATAGGGCAAGGCGGGAAGGCCGGACATTGACCACTTTGAGGCCGCGATGATCCGAGAGGATCGCACCAAGGGATATTTCGTTCCATTTGGCTATACGCAGGATGCGCTCACCGAAATCAGTTCGTTCTTTAAGAAGCAAGGGCGGGTTATCATCCCCTTTACCGTTCGAGAGATTTTGGATGATGAAATCGCTGCTAAGTTTGGTCTAGGGCGTGTTAACACTAATTAGAATTTTGTGATATGCTGCGGTTCATGGAGATCACCGAATCGCAGTACCTTCGAATCGAGCCGAGCCTGCCGCGCCCACGAGGCAATGTCAGCCTTTCCAACCTGCAAGTGCTC
>JACPPJ010000079.1 GCA_016191085.1 Acidobacteriota bacterium
CCGCAAGGCCAGCCGTTCAGCCGTCTTCGGCCGCCGCGCCCATTGCTCCAGTTTCTGACGTTCCTCGGCGGTCAACTTCAGTTCTTTCTTGGGGCGTCCTATTGGCATGCTGCCAAGCATACCAGTGCCGCCTCTCTTATACAAGTAACTTATGTTACATAACACTAGGGCCCTGAGTCAGAAGTTCGTTTACAGTAATCGGCCATCAAAAATGTACGATGGTGTCATTCCGAGCGTCAGCGCGGAATCTGCACGATTCGTCGCAACGGAAGCAACAAGCAGATGCCTCACGCTGTTCGGGATGACGCCATCGTAAAGGGAGACTAGTGAACCGTGGCGGTGTCGCCTTGGCCGACAACTTCGCGGGGCATGATCTGAGCTTCAGGTTCGAGGGCCAGTTCCAGCACCTCACCGATGGTTTTGGCGTAGTGCAGGGTTAGCCCCTCGAGCTGCTCCTGCTTCAATTCCTCTTGCACGTGAGCCGCGTTCTGCCGGGGAAGGACCACCTCTTTAATCCCGGCCCGCTTGGCCGCCAGCACTTTTTCCTTGATGCCGCCCACCGGCAGCACCAGGCCGCTGAGCGTGATCTCGCCGGTCATGGCCAGATTCGGACGCACTCGCCGCTTGCTGAGCATGGAGACCAACGCTGTCACCATCGTGATGCCAGCCGAAGGACCATCTTTGGGGATGGCGCCAGCCGGGACGTGCAGGTGCAGTTCGCGGTTCTCGAAGTCGGTCGGCAGATGCCAGCCCTCGGCATGAGAACGCACCCATGTCAGCGCGGCCTGCATGGACTCCTGCATCACCTGGCCCAGATGGCCCGTCATGATGAGCCCGCGTTTACCGGGCATTTGGCTGGACTCGACGAACAGCACGTCGCCGCCCGCCGGCGTCCACGCCAGGCCGACAGCGACTCCAGGAGTTTCGGTCCGCGCCGAGACTTCCGCTTCCACCAGCACCTTGGGCGCGCCCAGGAACTGCCGCACGATCTCCGGCGTCACTACCAGACGATCCTTCTCGCCCTCGGCGATGCGCCGGGCCTGCTTACGGATGATGCTGGCGATGTTCCGCTCCAGGTTGCGCAGTCCCGCCTCACGCGTGTAGTGCCGGATGATTTCCTGCAGAGCTTCCGGCTGGAACTCGATCTGCTCGTCGAGAATGACGCCGTGCTGCTCCGCCTGCCGACGCAAAACGTGCAGGATGGCGATCTGGACCTTCTCTTCTTCCGTGTAACCGGGCAGCTCCAGGACTTCCATGCGGTCGCGCAGAGCGTCCGGAATGGGATCCAGAACGTTCGCAGTGGTAATGAACAGCACCTTGGAAAGATCAAAAGGCACGTCCAGATAGTTATCGCGAAAGCGCGAGTTCTGCTCCGGATCGAGCGCCTCGAGCAGAGCCGCGGCGGGATCGCCGCGGAAATCGCGGCCGATCTTGTCCACCTCGTCCAGCATGAACACCGGATCGTTAGTGCCGGCGCGACGCAGACCCTGGATGATCTGGCCCGGCAGCGCGCCGATGTAGGTGCGCCGGTGCCCGCGAATCTCGGCCTCATCGTGAATGCCGCCAAAGGACAGCCGCACGAATTTGCGGTCCAGAGCGCGAGCGATAGACTTCCCCAGCGAAGTCTTGCCTACGCCTGGAGGCCCCACGAAGCACAGTATTGGTCCTTTGATCTCAGGCTTAAGCTGCAAGACGGAGAGGTATTCCAGGATCCGCTCCTTCACCTTCTCCAGGTTGTAGTGGTCGGCATCGAGAATCTCATGCGCTTTCCGAATGCTGATTTCCTGCGCGCTGGACTTGCGCCACGGCAGGGTCACGAGCCAGTCAAGATAGGTTCGGCTGGTGGTATATTCGGCGGCAGCCGCCGACATGCGCGAGAAGCGCTGCAGCTCCTTCAACGCTTCCTTTTCGACCTCTTCGGGCATCTGCGCGTCGGCGATCTTCTGACGCAGCTCCTCCACTTCCCGCTGCGTATCGTCGCCTTCGCCCAGCTCCTTTTGAATCGCCTTCATCTGCTCGCGCAGATAGTATTCCTTCTGCCCCTGAGTGAGCTGGTCCTGCACCTGCGACTGAATCTTCGAACGGACCTGCTGCATTTCCAGTTCTTTGGTGAGGTGAACGCTGACAACCTCCAAACGCTCTGCTACTTCGAGCGTTTCCAAGAGCTTCTGCCGGTCTGTGGTAGTCAACGAGCTCAGCGTGCCAGCCACAAAGTCGGCCAGACGACCAGGCTCCTCAATGTTTAAGACCACCGTCTGGAGCTCATCGGAAAGCCCCGGTGACGCCGCTACAATCTGCTGGAATCCGGCGACCACCGTACGCTGCAGCGCCTCGATCTCAGGAGTTTTTTCCGGCTCGGCTTCCGGCAGGGCACTAATCCGCGCTCGCAGGAACGGAGTCGTCTGGACGTACTCGTCGAGTTTGATGCGGCCCAGACCCTCTGCGAAGATAAAGAGACTCTGGTTCGGCATTTTGATGATTTTGTGAATCAAGGCCAGAGACGCCACTTCGTGTAGATCGCCCGGCTCTGGGTTGTCGAGACGCGGATCGCGTTGCGCAGCTACAGCGATGATCTTCTCATCGCCCAGAGAGTTGATCAGCGCAATGGAGCTTTCCCGCCCGATCGTTAAGGGGAGTACTGCGTGCGGAAACAAGACCGTATCTCGAACGGGAAGAACCGCCGCTTCCTCTGGCACTTTGTAGTTCTTGGTTTCAGGTTCCATATTATTCTCCCCACCTGCCTGAATGCTTAGCGGAACGTTCGACACGGAGTCCGTCTCTCTTAGTAATTGGCCGTGCATTTTTCATGCCCAGTCGCCCAGGGGGAAGGACTCTAACACGTTGGATGCGTATGGTCGCGTAAAAGTTACCCGGAGTGGCAGCAACCCTTTTGTGTTCAATCACGGGTCTCACCACTGTGACGCAACTCCAAAAAGGAGTCCTAAAAGAGGATACCTGGGTGATGGTGTATGGCGGGCAGGAAAAATGTGCAGATCGCGGGTGATTTATGGCACTGCGGAGTAGCAGCCCAGCACGTGTACGAACTCGGTGATCTCAGCCAAGTTGTTCAGTGCATTGGCTGCAGCGGTCGAGGCGGGATTGCCGATGAAATCCAAATAAAACAGATACTCGAACGGCCTGCCGACCATGGGGCGGGATTCGATTTTAGTCAAATTGATGTCCCGCAGGGCGAAGACACTGATGCAACGGAACAGCGCTCCCGGCACGTTCTTTGTGGCAAAGACGATGGAAGTCTTGGTCCCTGTGGGGCGTCGCGTGTTGTCAGCGCGGCGGCCCAACAGAAAGAACCGGGTGTAGTTTTCCGCGTGATCGCCGATATTGCGCGCCAAAATGCGTCCTCCATAGATCGCGGCCGCGGCTTCGCTGGCGATCGCTGCGGCGTCGGCACGCTTCTCCTCGACCACCATTTTGACGCTGCCGGCAGTATCGTAAAAGGACACCGCCTCGAACTGCTTCCGGTGCTCATCCAGGAACCTCCGGCACTGCTGTAGAGCTACCGGATGCGAGTACACGCGCCGGATGTCACGCAGTGCGACGCCCGGTGCGGCAATGAGGTTATGTACAATCTGCACACGCGCTTCCGAGAGAATTGGCAAGCGGTACTTTAAGAGATGATCATAATTCTCATGGACCGAACCAGCCAGCGTGTTCTCGATGGGGACCGTGGCGTAGTCAATTCTGCCACCTGCCAGCGCCCGGAACATCGCCGTGAAGTTGGGTTGCGGCACCAGGTCAATGCTCCCCTTCACCATCTTGCGGGCCGCGACCTCGCTGAACGCACCACGCTCGCCCTGAAATCCTACGCGCTTCGTCTTCAATGGTATCTCCGTGCTCCGGAACAGGCATTATGATGGTGAGCACAGCATTTCGCAAGGCATCTTGTGCCTCACGCGCTTGACCTGATTGGGCAAATAGGGTCTAAATGTATTTTCGCGCTCTTCAGCGCCAGGTCACTTCCCGGGCTATGCGTCCGGACTCTTGGAGGCGGCAATTAAAAAGTTCACAACGAAACTCCGCGTTTATTGGTCCGACTGCGATGCCGCGGGTATCGTTTATTACGGGAACTTCTTTCGCTACTTCGAGATCGCCGAGGAAGAGCTCTACCTCGCCCAAGGTCGATCGAGGCCTGAAGTCTATTACGCGCTGCAAGTCGGATTCCCTCGAGTGGAAGCGCATTGCCGCTATTACAAGCCCGCCCGACTCGGCGATGTGCTCGAAACTACCCTCTGGATCGCGCACCGCTCGTCGAGATCAATGAAGTTCCATTTCGAGTTGCGACGCGAAGGCGAAACAGATTTGGTCGCCGAAGGCAATTACGCCATCGTCTGCATCAACCGGCAATTCAAGCCCGTCCCGTTTCCCGAGGAGCTGCTGCAATTGCTCGGCGATTATTTGCCACCGATAACGCACCGGAAGGCTCGGGAGGCAGTCAAGAGCGAGTGAGAGCGCCGTAGCAGCTTAGCGCAACAAGTCTTCCAACCTTATAGACGTGTCCGTTTTTGAGTCTCTGTATTTCACGATCACCGGCGTATAGATGGAGATGTTCCACTCCTTGCCTTGGCCGCTGGACACTGCTCGTGAGCCGGGCACGACGACTGCTTCCTCGGGGATCACCAGAGGACATTGTTCATTCTTGCGGTAGACTTCCCCGCGCACGAGGTCATACACGGGAGTCGAACCCGTCAAGATCGTCCCCGCACCGATCACCGCCCGCTGCTTCACGACAGTGCCCTCGTAGATGCCGCAGTTTCCGCCGATCAGCACATCGTCTTCAATAATGACGGGCAATGCGCCCACGGGTTCGAGGACACCGCCGATCTGGCTTGCAGCGCTGAGGTGCACCCGTTTCCCAATCTGAGCGCACGACCCGACCAGCGCGTGGGAATCAATCATAGTTCCTTCGTCCACGTACGCGCCGACATTGACGTACATCGGCGGCATGCAAACTACGCCCTTGCCCAGATAAACACCATCACGTACTGACGATCCCCCAGGCACGACGCGCACACCGCCCTCTGCACCGATTGTCTTCAGGGGGTACGTATTCTTGTCGAAGAAAGGCATCGCGCCCGCGACCGGCATCTTCTCTACTCTGCCGATACGGAAACCCAGAAGAATGCCCATCTTGACCCAGGTGTTCACCCTCCACCCTGAGGCGCTGCCGCCATCCGGCTCGGCGGAGCGAATGGCGCCGGTATTGAGGCCGCGCTTCAACTCCGCAAAGGCTTCGCTGAATTCTGGTCCGTAATTTGTGGTCTGTTGTGAATAGAGACGCTCAATTCGCTCCGCGAGCGACATATTCTTTTTTCCTTAGAGCCGCGACAGCGATGGAGCGGTGTTCAACACTCCGAGTTCCTGCAGCACCTTCTCCACCTTCGAGCGGTTTTCCTGCTGCATGGGAACGAGGGGCAGACGGTATGCGGGCTGAATCAATCCCATAGCGGCGAGCGCCGCTTTCACGGGAATAGGATTACTTTCGATGAAGAGGGCCTGCATCAACGGCGAGAGCTTGCGGTGCGCGCGGCGCGCCGCGTTGAAATCTCCAGCGAGACAGAGCGCCACCAGTTCCGACATCTCCCGAGGCGCAACATTCGAGACGACCGATATCACGCCGGAGGCGCCTAGCGCCATCAGCGGCAGCGTCAAGCCATCATCCCCGGAGAATACTTTGAAGCGCTCGGGAACGAGTCCCATAATTGCGTCGGCCTGCGCCACATTGCCTGAAGCTTCCTTCACGCCGAGGATGTTGGGAATCTCGGAAAGCCGCAGCAAGGTCCGCGGTTCGACATTGGAACCTGTGCGTCCGGGGACGTTGTAAACGAGGATGGGAAGTGCAGTGGATTGGGCGAGCGTTGAATAGTGCTGATAAATGCCTTCCTGTGTAGGCTTGTTGTAGTAAGGCGAAACAGAGAGAATGCCGTCCACTCCCAGCGATTCCAAAGAGTGTATCTGCTCGCGGACGTGCGCCGTGTTGTTTCCGCCGGCACCTGCCAGCACCGGTACGCGTCGCTGGACCTCTTCGACCACGATCTGGACGATCCTGAGGTGTTCTTTGGGTGCAAGCGAAGGGCTCTCACCCGTCGTGCCGCACGGAATGAGAAAGTCGATCCTGCCCGAAAGCTGCAACTGGACCAGACGGCGCAGCGCAGGTTCATCGAGGGTTCCGTCGGGCAGGAAAGGCGTGACCAACGCCGTCCCGCAGCCTCTAAGTTCCATAGTTGTCATACGGTTCTGCCTCGCTCAGGAGGTTAGGATACACGATATGAGGCGGCTTGTCGCGGTGAAGATGAATCACGCTCGCGACGTTATCGCGCGATAGCGACAGCGGAAGAATCTCCGCTCCCTCGTATAACTTTGCAGTTGGCACGAAGACCCGCCAAACGGATATCGTGGACGCTCCTTTACACGCGCGGCTCTGAATGCTCTTGCCACGCGCTGCTCCGCCCGTTAAGCTACTAAGCTCGGAAGGCAAAAATTCATCACCTGGACATAACGATGCAGCTTGGAGATTTTGAAATAACGCCCATCTTGGATGGCCATTTCCGTCTCGATGCTGGATCGCTATTTGGCATCGTCCCGCGCGTCGTCTGGCAGAACAAGGTACGCTCTGACGAGAGGCACCGCATGCGGCTGGCTATCCGATGCCTTCTGATCCGCAACGGCAAGCGCACCATACTCATTGACAGCGGCCAGGGGAACAAATACTCCGAGAAGTTTCGTGAGCGCTACACCGTTGAGCAGCCGGTTACCTTGTTAGACAATTTGCGAGATCTAGCGGTGAAGCCGGAAGACGTCACTGACGTCATCAACTGCCACCTGCATTTCGATCATGCCGGTTGGAACACCATCCGCGAGGACGGCAATCCCGAAGGAAAACTGATTCCCACCTTTCCAAACGCGCGCTATTGGTCGCAACGCGGCGAGTGGGAGCGCGCAAGGCAATACTCCACCCAACGCGACCAAGCCAGCTTCGAGCCCAACGACTTCCTTCCGCTGGAGCAGCCGCGATGGGAGCTGGTAGAAGGTGAGCGCCGGGTGCTGCCGGAAATCGAACTGATCCCTGTTCCCGGACATTCGCTTTACACGCAGGCTGTTGTTATCAGCGCCGCTGACCGGAAGGTCGCATTCCTGGGCGATCTGGTTCCAACGGTGCACCACATTCCCTATGCCTGGATCATGGCTTTTGATCTGCACCCGGTGGAAACTCTGGCTACAAAACGCAGAATCCTGCCCCGCGCAGTTCGCGAAAAGTGGATCTGCGTTTTCGATCACGACCCTGACGTTCCCGCAGCCCGTATTATCGAGGAGCGCGACGGGATACTAGGCGTCATCCCCGCAGAAGAGTTCGCGTAGAAACAACCAATAGCGACAAGCCATGGGTCAATGACTACTATTCACTCAGCCCAGGAGCAAGTTTGAAGGTTCTGGTCGCCGGCGGCGCCGGCTACATCGGAAGCCACGCCGTACGAACGCTGGTCAAAGCCGGTCACAACGTCACGATCCTTGACGACCTATCTCACGGCCACCGAAGCGCTGTGGAGAGAGCTACGTCGGGACTCGGAAAGACGGCCGAGTTCGTCGATGGGAACGTGGCGGATCGCGATGCCGTAACGCGGCTGTTGCGCGACCGCGGCATTGAAGCGGTGATGCACTTTGCCGCTTACATCGAAGTCGGAGAAAGCGTTCAGGACCCGGAGAAATATTACCGCAACAATTTCTGCGGCTCGCTATCGTTGCTGCAGAGCATGCGCGAGGCGAGCGTATCAAAGCTGGTCTTTTCGTCCACCGCAGCCGTATACGGGAATCCGCTCTCAACACCCATCATCGAGGATCAACCGCACGCGCCCATTAATCCCTATGGCAAATCGAAAATGATGGTGGAGCTTGCTATCGAGGATTTCGCATCCGCATATGGGCTCGGCTACGCCATCCTCCGGTACTTCAACGTCGCGGGAGCAAGCCCCGATGGCGTTATCGGAGAGGCGCATGAACCCGAGAGCCACCTGATTCCTCGAATCTTGGAAGCGGCCTCCGGCCAGACTGACGCGATTGGAATTTACGGAACCGACTATCCCACCCGCGACGGCACCTGTGTGCGGGACTATATTCACGTCGAGGACCTCGTCAACGCGCACGTGCTCGCTCTCGAACACATCCGGCCAAGGACTGGAACCGCCTATAACCTGGGTAGCGAACAAGGGTTCACTGTGCGTGAAGTGATCGAGACCTGTGGGCGGGTGACGGGCAGAAATATTCAGGTTGTTGAAAAGCCCCGCCGTGCCGGAGATCCCCCCGTCTTGATTGCTTCCAGCGCCAAGATCCGCGAACAACTGGGGTGGCAGCGGCAATACCCCGATCTCGAAGCCATCGTGCGACATGCCTGGAATTGGCATCAAGCCGGATCCGCGCTGCGAAAACCCGTATAATCTGTCAAAGCGCTTTTACAGCGGCGTCTCTACTCACACATCCCGTTCGCGAGTCTCCGGTGTTTCGGGAGCTTTGGGGATCACCACCAACCCACTGTCCGTTACGTGGTATCGCTGGCGATCTGCTGCCAAGTCGTACCCCAGCCATTGTCCTGGTGGAATGTACGCGTTCTTGTCAATGATGGCTCGCCTGATCCGCGCTCCAGCTCCGATGTGAACGTTGTCCATCAAGATGGATTCGCGCACCTCCGAGCCCGCGTCTAGTACGACATTCCGGCCCAGAATAGAATCTTTGGCGCGGCCGCCTGCGATGATGCAACCCGCCGCTACGGTGGACTGGATCAGTTCTCCGCGGCGACCATTGTCGTCGAAGACAAACTTGGTTGGCGGGTCATTATAGTTGACGGTAAGGATCGGCCACTTCCAGTTGAAAAGGTTAAGACAGGGCTGCACATTTTTCAAATCCATATTGGCGTCGTAGTACGCCTCAAGAGTGCCGACATCGCGCCAATAGGCCTCCTCCTCGCCCGCGGCAGTTCCAGGAATGCGGTTTTGCGAAAAATCATACGCCCAAACCACACCCGAGTCCGCCAAACCCGGCAGGACGTTATGCCCGAAATCGTGCTGGCCTTCTGAGTTACCGCCGATCTCCTGCAACACTTCCCGCAGCAAGTTCGGATCGAAAGCATAATTGCCCATAGAGGCGAGAGATTTGCCAGGATTGCCTGGCATGCCCGGTGGTTTATCGGGTTTCTCGATCAGGCTCAGCACTTTGCCTCGCGCGTCAACATCTATGATGCCGAATTGAGACGCCTCCTCCCGCGGCACAGGCAAACACGCTACAGTTGCCTTCGCTCCGGAATCGCGGTGGAAGCGAACCATCTGAGCAATGTTCATCTTGTATATGTGATCTGCGCCGAAGATCAGGACAACGTCGGGATTGTACTGATCGACTAAATTCAAGTTCTGATATACGGAATCCGCTGTACCTCGATACCATTCCGTTCCGAGCTGCATCTGCGCAGGCACGACGGTGATGAACTGATCGCGCCCCGAAACGCGCTGCGTCCATCCTCTGTAAACATGGTCGATCAGCGGCTGCGCCTTGTATTGAGTGAGTATGTAAATGGAGTTGATTCCGGAATGGACGAGGTTGCTGAGTACAAAATCAATGATGCGGTACGAGCCTCCGAATGGAACAGCCGGCTTGGCCCGATGTTGCGTCAGCGGCTGCAGCCGGTTCCCCTCGCCGCCCGCCATCACATAAGCCAGAACTCGGCCGGGCAATGAAAGATCCTGTATGCGCTGCGCCATTTCGCCCGCCCAGCCCTCGTGAAATTCGTAGCAGTAATGCCATACATAACCGTCAGGGCGTCCTCAAAGATTGGATGAGTATGGCAATCGAGAAAGGCGCTTGATAGCCAAGAGGCAATCGCCCAACAGCCAAGCACTAACTTGCGACTCGCTATTCGGCCACTCCTAATGCTGATAGGAAATGCTCAACCTTTATCGACTGCCACGCGAGGACTACTTCACGCTGATGGTGACGGTGTTGGCAGTCTGGCCGTCTACGGTCAGCACCACACTGGATTCGCCACTGCCGCGCAGGCTCACCGGCAGCGCTACGTTGACTTGATCCAATCCTTCGAACTCGGTTTGCGGACCAGCGTACAGCACGGGCACCTGCGCTCCTTTGACAGTCACCTTCACGTTTGCTAGCGAACTGCGGTTGCGAATGCCCGTTCCATAGAGCGTCAAGTAGACGGGGTTATCCACGCTGACATCGAGCGGGACAGAAACGCAGCCCAGGCGGTCGCATGTAAACACGGGTACAGCCGATTGCACCGTGGGGTTAGCAGCGTTCACACGGACCGCTGTGGCCGCCGCCGTTCCGGTGCCGGTTGCGTTCGCGCTGAAAAGCGTAGGTTGCACAGGCAGCACCATGGCCGCAACGCTGGATGGTCCCATCGGCGTGTTGATGGTAAACGTCGCCTGCCCAGGCGCGGCAATCTTGGGCACCACCAGGTTGATCTGGGTCGGCGAAATGTAGATGAGAGAGGCTGGCCGCTCAACTCCCGTAGCATCCTTGACCATCACAGTAGTTCCGCCTAGCGACAACGGCAGCGGCTGCCCGATAGCGCGTTGCACGACGGGCGCAAGGTTCGCTCCATAGATGGAAGCGATCGATTCGGGAGCAATCGCGGGACTTGCTGCAGCGGCCGATTGAGCGACGAACCTGGTAGTCGAGGCGTGATACCGCATCATCCAGTACGGCAGGATGTAATCAATCCCGGCAGTCTCAAAAGTGCCCGCATTACCGGCCTGAAGCAGGAAAGGGGTTCTCTGCCATAAGAAATCTGTGGGCGGTCGCAGCGGTACCGCAACAGGCTGACACGCCCAATCTCCGCACACGGCGACTGTGCCGCGCAGATCCACGATCTTGTCCCGCGTCGGCCGCTGCAGCCATTGATCCAGGAACGCCATGGTCTCCTGGTCCCGAGCCGCATCAGGCCCTCTTAGCGCACGGTCAATCGCGTTGAAGAAAGCGTTCTGATGTGCCGCTGTATGATTGCGCAATATCTGATAACCCTGGCTGTAGAACACGTTGGCGAAACTGCTTTCGAGCCGGATGAGGTTGTACAGCGTAATATAATCCAGGTTGAATTTGGAGTACGAGCCGTCGCTAAGCACCTCGATGCCGATCGCGGCAGGAACTCCTGCTGAGATCAGCACGCGCTGCACATCATACGCAGTAGAGAACCGGTCGGGATTTACATGCCGGCCAACCTGCAGGAACGATAAAATCTCCTGCGGGCTTATCTGAAAAATTGTGCTGATACGTCCGTCCGGCATGACCACGGCCCAATTGTGTCCGCGAAGGAAATCGAGTACCCGCGTGACCAGGTCGCTTACGGAGCTTTTCACGTCGGGACTGTCCACCATGTCGTAAGCGACGGCCAAGCCGAACATCACACCCACGTACTGATCGCGCGACGTGTTTCCCACCCACACCCATCCCGCAGAGCTGTTTGTGTATAGCCCATTGTGACCCTCCTCCGCCTGAACGTCGGTGAGATAAGGCGAATTGACAGGGAGCAGGCAGCGAGCCAGCAGATTCGTCCCAGTCACATCCATCAGCGACTTGATGCCCGCAACCGCGCGCCGTACATTGTCGAGCGCCTGCGCCGACTGCGTCACTTTGTAACGGAACGCCTCCGCCGCCAGATAATGTCCGGTCCAGATCGCGGAGTCGCCGCAGCGCGTATAACCCACAATCTCGTTGCTTTCCGGAGACGCAAATATGGGGTCGATAATAGTGCCGAAGGGCAGATGCCGGGCCTGAATATTAGCGGATATCGCCAGCGCGTCCGGTTCTCCCGCGCGGGCCGCGCCGCACATTGCCAGCGTGAATATGAGCGCGACAGATGCCGCGCCAATGAATTTGGTAGTCCTTTGAAACATCGCTCCTCTCTGGTATAGCTATAGCTGTGCCGCGAGCAGCCACGCAAACGGACGGAAAGAACCAGACACCATAGAGCGCGAGTGGGAGTTGAGAGCAGCGGTAGATCGGTTATTGCAACAGCTCGGAGCTTAATTGACGATCAATTGTCGCAATCCGCTGGCCCGCGAGTCAAGCTCCAACACGCCGCCCGGGTGGTATAAAGGAATCTGACTATGTCTGAAAACGCACAAATCGACGTTGAACGTGCGCTGGACGTGGCGGCGCGCGCGGCGCGAAAAGGTGGGGCTGTAGCGAAGGAACGGCTCGGGAACCCGGGGTACCTCAAGTGGAAGGGCGCGCGCGATGTGGTCTCTGAGGCATCGCTGCTGGTGCAGGATGCAATCGTCTCGACGATCCTGGCCGAATTTCCCGGCTCGGGAATTCTCGCCGAGGAGGGTCCCGAGGACGAGCCGCTACCGCTCGACGCGGCGCATCTCTGGATTGTTGATCCCATCTGCGGCAGCTTGAACTTCGTTCAAGGCATTCCGTACTTCGGCATTTCGGTGGCTCTCCGCTCCGGCGGCGAGATCGTAGCGGGCGTGGTGTACGATCCTTGCCGCGACGAGATGTTCGCAGCCACGGTTGATAACCAAGCGAGTGTCAACGGCCGCAGCATCGCCGTACAGCAAATCTCGGAAGGTGCCGAAGCGTGGAGCGCCGCCATTGTAGGCACCGACTGGCTTCGCAGCGGCGAGCGGCGGGACCAAGCCCGATTGATCGTCGGCCTTATGATAGACCAGGTCGGCGAGTGCAATCTGATGGGATCGCCCGCTCTAGGGATTTGCAATGTCGCGGCGGGACGCCTGCACGCGTACTGGCACCTGGACCTGAAGATTTGGGATATCGCTGCCGCCAGCCTCATCCTGCAACGCGCCGGCGGCGTGCTCACCGACGCCGAGGGTATGAGCTGGCTATTCTCGGATGGCGGCTACATCGCCACCAACGCCGTGATCCACGGCTGGACGCTGAACTGCATTCGCGCCGTGCTGGAATCGCCGCGCTTTTCGCCTGGGAAACCGCCGGGAACAGAACTTTCCTGAGCAAGCACATCTTCACTGCTCTACAATGACGGTTTCACAAAGCGGCTGTCCTCAACAGGCACGTTTGTCTGAATCTGCTCCAACTGGATGGTCTGGCTCATACTAAACACAGCGTCTTAAGTAATTGCGCATAAGCGGCGCAAGGTGTTGTTCGGTTTAATCCAATTGGCGAACTCGGCCTCGACGGCGAGAGTCACTTCATCCAACTGGGGAAAATAACGATTATGGAGACAGAGCCG
>JACPPJ010000080.1 GCA_016191085.1 Acidobacteriota bacterium
ATGGCGAAAGAAAAATTTGATCGTTCAAAGCCGCACATCAACGTAGGGACGATCGGGCACATTGACCACGGCAAGACCACGTTGACGGCGGCCATCACGAAAGTGCTGTCGAAGCACGACCCTAAGGTGCAGTTCCGGTCGTTCGACTCGATCGACAACGCGCCGGAAGAGCGGGAGCGCGGGATCACCATCGCGGTGGCGCACGTGGAGTATCAGACGGCCAATCGGCACTACGCGCACGTGGACTGCCCCGGTCACGCCGACTACATCAAGAACATGATCACGGGGGCGGCGCAAATGGACGGCGCGATCCTGGTTGTTGCGGCGACGGACGGGCCGATGCCCCAGACGCGCGAGCACATTCTGCTGGCGCGGCAGGTGGGCGTGCCGTACATCGTGGTGTTCATGAACAAGGTCGATGCCGTAGATGACCCCGAGCTGCTGGACCTGGTGGAACTGGAAGTGCGCGAGTTGCTGAAGAGCTACGGCTTCCCCGGTGACGACCTGCCGGTGATCCGGGGGTCGGCGCTGGGCGCGCTGAACGGGGAGGTGGAGTGGGAAACCAAGATTGACGAGCTGATGTCGGCGGTCGACAGCTACATACCGATGCCGCAGAGAGAAGTGGACAAGCCGTTCCTGATGCCGATCGAAGACATCTTCTCGATCTCGGGGCGCGGCACGGTGGTGACGGGCAGGATCGAGCGCGGCAAGGTGAAGGTGGGCGAGGAAATGGAGATCGTAGGCTTTCGCCCGACCATGAAGACGGTCATCACGGGCGTGGAGATGTTCAAGAAGCTGCTGGACGAAGGGCAGGCCGGAGACAACGTGGGGCTGCTGCTGCGCGGCACGGCGAAGGAAGACGTGGAACGCGGACAGGTGGTGGCCAAGCCCGGCTCGATCACGCCGCACACCAAGTTCAAGGCGGAAGTCTACATTCTGACGAAGGAAGAAGGAGGGCGGCACACGCCGTTCTTCAAAGGGTACCGTCCGCAGTTTTATTTCCGGACCACGGACGTGACGGGAGTGGCGGAGTTGCCGGAAGGGACGGAGATGGTGATGCCGGGCGACAACGTGAACCTGGCCATCGAGTTGATCACGCCGATCGCCATGGAGAAGGGACTGCGGTTCGCCATTCGCGAGGGCGGCCACACCGTGGGCGCCGGAACCATCGCGGAAGTCAACGCGTAAATAAGAAACGAGACTCTATGCTGCGGGAACGCATTCGAATCAGGCTGAAGGCTTACGATCACAGGATTCTGGATCAGTCTACGACCGAAATCGTGGACACGGCCAAGCGGACAGGCGCGCAGGTGGCGGGACCGATTCCACTGCCGACGCTCAAGACGAAGTACACCACATTACGCTCGCCGCACGTGGACAAGAAGTCACGCGAGCAGTTTGAAATCCGCACGCACAAACGCCTGTTGGACATCGTGGAGCCCACGCAGCAAACCGTGGATGCTCTGATGAAGCTGGATCTGCCGGCCGGCGTGGATGTGGAGATCAAGGCTTTCGGAAAAGAACACAAGTAGCGCCGCCGTCTCGGCGGCCCTAAGAGCCGGCGGTACGCCGGCGCTACAGGACAAACATGGTAAACGGGATTTTAGGCAAGAAACTGGGCATGTCGCAGATATTCCGCGAAGACGGCGAAATAGTGCCGGTGACGGTTCTGCAGGCCGGTCCTTGCGTGGTGGTGCAGCGCAAGTCGGCAATGAAGGACGGCTACGAGTCGGCGCAAATAGCGCTAATCGAAGGTCGAGCCAAGCGGCACGCCACGAAGCCGTTGAAGGGTCATTTTGCGAAATCGAATGTAGCGCCTCAGAGGTTCATTCGCGAGATTCGCCTGCAACCCGGGGCCGAGGATACCAAGCCGGGCGATTCGGTTCTGGTTGGGCAGTTTCAGCCCAAGGATCGCATCAATGTAACGGGAGTGAGCAAGGGCCGCGGGTTTGCCGGAGTTGTTAAACGGCATCACTTCCACGGTGGTGAGAAATCTCACGGATCCATGTTTCACCGTGCGCCGGGATCAATTGGCTCTTCCGCTTATCCTTCGCGCGTTTTTCGTGGCATGCGGGCCGCTGGTCACATGGGCGCCGAGCGCGTGACGGTGAAAAATCTTGAGGTGTTGCGGATTAACGCTGACGAGAATCTGCTGATGGTGAAAGGCGCTGTGCCTGGTCCCAACGGTGGATACCTGGTCATTCAGAAGGTAGGGCATTAGGGCACCTATAGGAATCAATCATGCCGAGTGTAGACGTAAAGAATCTGGAGAATCAAAAGGTCGGCGAGATCGAGCTTTCCGATAAAGTCTTTGGTGCAGCCGTCAATGAGCACCTGCTGTACGAGGCAGTGCGGCACTACATGGCATCGCGTCGCGCCGGAACCCACGCCACCAAGAACCGCAAGCTGGTGGCAGGTAGCGGCCGGAAGCTATGGCGGCAAAAGGGCACGGGCCGCGCTCGCGTCGGAAGTATTCGGTCGCCGCTGTGGAGGCATGGCGGCACCGTTCACGGTCCGCAGCCGCGCTCGTATGAGTACCGCCTCCCCAAAAAGATGCTGCTCGGCGCGCTACGGTCAGCGCTGTCGTCTAAGGTTGCCGAACAGCAACTCACCGTAATCGAGGAGTTCAAGCTCGCGGACCACAAGAGCAAAGCGATGCGCAAGATTCTCGACCGGTTCGAAAGCCCGCGCGCGGTGCTGATCGTCGATGCGCCCGGGAACGAAAGCCTGGAGCGCTCCACGCGCAATCTGGAAGGGGTCGAGTTGATGAGCGGCCAGGAGCTGCATCCGTATCATCTATTGTGGTGCAAGCGGCTGCTGATCTCGCGTCCGGCGCTGGAACGGTTGCAGGAGGCGCTGGGATGAATCACTTTCAAATAATCCGCCGTCCGATCATCACTGAGAAGGGCCTCACCGCCAAAGATGAGCGCCGTACCCTTTGTTTCGAAGTGCATCCGAACGCCAGCAAGACGGAAGTGAAAGAAGCCGTACAGAAGCTGTTCAAGGTGCAGGTAGAGTCTGTGCGAACCGCCAACTTTTTCGGCAAGCTGCGGCGCCGCGGCCGGACTAGCGGTTTTCGCAGCGACTGGAAGAAAGCTTACGTGAAGCTCAAAGCCGGCGAGAAAATGATCGAATACGGAGAGAAGGCGTAGCGGGCCAAGCCGTAAGGGCACGGGTTCAACCGTGCCAGAGCAGTTCGTGAACAAGGCGGCTTCAGCCGCTGAGGGCCGCGGACCTCAGGGGCTAAAGCCCGGCGTTATCGGGTGCTTGTTCGGCATGGCTGAAGCCATGCCCTTAAAATACCGCCGGCGCCCAAGCGAGGAAAGAGAAATGCCAGTCAAAACTTACAGGCCAGTGACCCCCACGCGGCGCTTTGCGACCATCGTGAGCCGCGAAGAGATCACGGCGCAAAAGCCGCTGAAATCTCTGGTGCGGCCGCTGCGGAAGACGGGCGGGCGTAACTCCGTGGGCCAGATTTCCGTTCGCCACCATGGCGGCGGCCACAAGAGGCAGTATCGCGTCATTGATTTTCGACGCGACAAGCAGGGCATCCCGGCACGCGTGGCGGCGATCGAGTACGATCCCAATCGCTCGGCCCGCATCGCGCGACTGCATTATGCCGATGGCGAGAAGCGATACATTCTGGCTCCGGCTGGGTTGCAAGTCGGCAGCACATTGACCTCAGGTCCGGAGGCGGACATCCTCGTTGGCAACGCACTTCCTCTTAAGAACATTCCGGTCGGCACCACCATTCACAACATAGAACTAAGGCCCGGCAAGGGAGCGCAGATGGTGCGCAGCGCGGGAGGCTCGGCTCAACTGGTTTCGAGAGAAGCCGACATCGCACTGGTCAAGCTGCCTTCGGGCGAGACACGCAAGATCGCGGTCAACTGTATGGCCACGATCGGCCAGGTGGGCAACACCGATCATGAAAACATCTCGATCGGAAAGGCCGGCCGTAAGCGGTGGATGGGTGTACGGCCCACCGTTCGCGGCGTGGCGATGAACCCGGTGGATCATCCGCACGGGGGCGGTGAAGGAAAGACTTCCGGCGGACGGAACCCTGTTACGCCTTGGGGACAGCCTACGCGAGGCTATAAGACCCGGAGCAACAAGCGTACGGATCGGTTCATTGTGTCCCGGCGTAAGCCGCGCTGATTTGGGATTTGGATATTGGGATTTGGTTCTTGGAGTGATTATTTATGGCACGGTCGGTCAAAAAAGGCGCGTTCGTTGATGACCACCTGATGAAAAAGGTGGACGAACTCAACCGCCGAAATGAAAAGAAGGTTTTGAAAACGTGGTCGCGGCGCTCCACCGTCACGCCGGATATGGTGGCGCACACAATCGCGGTGCACAACGGCAAGAAGTTTATTCCCATTTACATCTCCGAGAATATGGTAGGACACAAGCTCGGAGAATTCTCGGCCACGAGGACGTTCAAGGGACATTCGGTGAAATCAGCCGCGGAAAGATCGGCGTCGCCGGCGCCGCGTCCGGCATAGTTTCAGAGCCGCGACCGCGACGGAGCGGTCTTATGGGTGTTAGCGATGGAAGCCAGAGCAGAAGCAAAATTCGTTCGTGTTTCACCGCGCAAGGCGCGGCTAGTCCTGGACATGATTCGTGGCAAGGATGCCGGACTGGCCATGAACACGTTGCGGTTTACCAAGAAGCGCGTGGCCGAAGAGGTTGGGAAGGTGTTGCGTTGCGCGATCGCCAACGCCGAGGGCAAGTCGGAAACGGTTGACGTGGACGACCTGTATGTCTCTGGGGCGTACGCTAACGACGGTCCGCGGGCGAAAAGAATTCGTCCGGCGCCCATGGGCCGGGCATATCGGTATCAACGACGCACGGCGCACATCATTGTCGAAGTCGCCGAGAAGCACGAGAGAGCAAACTCTAAGCCCCTAAATCCGAAATCGTAGATTTTTAGGATTCAGAGCTTATTTAGAGGTTTTTACGAAGGAGTTTTATGGGACAGAAAGTCCATCCGTACGGGTTTCGGCTGGGGTACAACAAACCCTGGAAGTCCCGCTGGTTCGCCAAACGCGACTACAGCGCATGGCTGCATGAAGATTTGAAACTGAAGCGTGCTCTGAAGGACCGGCTGCGCTCCGCCGGCATCTCCAGCATCGAGATCGACCGCATGGCCAACAAGCTTCGCGTGAGTATCCGCACGGCGCGGCCAGGCATCATCATCGGACGCAAGGGCTCCGAGATTGACAAGCTGAAAGCCGACCTGCAAAAGCAGACCGGCCGCGAGATCTTCCTCGATATCCAGGAAGTTTACAAGCCCGAGCTGGATGCGCAGCTCGTTTCGGAAGCAATCGCGCTGCAGCTTGAGAAGCGCATCGCCTTCCGGCGCGCAGTGCGTAAGGCGGTGGATTCGGCGCTGCGGTTCGGTTGCAAGGGGATTAAGGTCCGCGTCTCGGGACGCTTGAACGGCGCGGAGATCGCGCGCAGTGAGTGGTACCTGCAAGGCCGGCTGCCGCTCCAGACGCTGCGAGCCGATATTGATTACGGCTTCGCCGAGGCGCGCACCACTTATGGCGTAATCGGCGTCAAAGCGTGGGTCTACAAGGGCGAGATTCTGGAAGCCAAGAAGCGCCGCGAAACGCCCGCAAGAGAAAAGGCGGCAGTGCCGGCGTAGTTGGTAGCCACGGCACGTTTATTGTGCCGTGGGCTTGTGAGTTGATAAGGACAGTAAGCCATGTTAATGCCGAAAAAAGTGAAGCACCGCAAGCAGCACCGTGGCCGGCGTAACGGCAAGGCGTGGCGCGGCTCGGAATTGAAATTTGGCGAGTTCGGCTTGAAGGTGCTGGAGCCGGCCTGGATCACCGACCGGCAGATTGAAGCGAGCCGCGTCGCCATGACGCGATCTATCAAGCGCGGCGGCAAGATTTGGATTCGCCTGTTCCCGGACAAGCCGATCACCAAGAAGCCTGCTGAAACGCGTATGGGCAAGGGCAAAGGAGCGCCGGAGGGCTGGGTGGCGGTGGTTCGTCCCGGAAAGATCCTGTTCGAAATGGAAGGGGTCTCGGAGGAGATCGCGCGCCAAGCAATGGCGCTGGCGCAGCATAAGCTGCCCGCTAAAACAAAATTCGTCAGCCGCGCGGGAGCGATGTTGCCATGAAAGCCGAAAAGATTCGAGAGATGAGCGAAGCCGAGCTGGAAATCCAGATTCACGACCTGGAATCCCAGATCTGGAAGCTGCGGTTCCAGTCCGCCACCGGGCAGACCGAGGGCTTGGGCAAGATCCGCGGGCTGCGCAGGGATATTGCGCGGTCGAAAACTATTCTGAGGGAAAGAGAGTCAAAGCAGAGCCATGGCGGATAACACAGCCGCAACCACAGCAAGCCGGGACGGGGCCAAGCACCGGAGCGCGAAGGTCGGCCAAGTGACCAGCCGCTCCGGCAACAAGACGATCGTGGTGGAGGTAACGCGGCGCGTACAGCACCCCCTCTACAAACGTTTCGTGAATAAGACCAAGAAATTTTACGCTCATGATGAGCAGAACCAGTCGCAGGTCGGCGACCGCGTGCGCATTGTAGAAACGCGCCCATTAAGCAGGCTGAAGCGGTGGCGGCTGGTGCAGATTGTGCACCGCAGCGCGCTAGGCGAGCTGAAGCGAACAGCAGAGGTTACGCCAGAGCAGCCGGAGCAGGAGAGCGGATCATGATCAAGATGCGAAGTATTCTGGAAGTGGCGGATAACTCCGGCGCGCGCCGGATCTCTTGCATTCTGCCTTTGGGCGGCTCGGTGGGCGGGCGCGCCACGCTGGGCGACATCATCACAGCCAACGTAAAAGAGGCCGCTCCTGACAGCAACGTGAAAAAGGGGTCGGTCGTGAAGGCCGTGGTCGTCCGCACGCGTAAGGAAGTCCGCCGGCGTGATGGGTCGTTCATTCGATTCGACCAGAATGCGGCTGTGCTGATCAACGACGCCGGCGAGCCGATCGGTACGCGCGTTTTCGGGCCGGTAGCGCGCGAATTGCGCGACAAGAAATTTTTGAAAATAGTTTCTCTGGCTCCAGAGGTGTTGTAAGCCGTCATGTTAGCCATTAAAAAGAACGACCAAGTTAAAGTTGTCGCGGGGCGCGACCGTGGCAAGTCGGGACGTGTGCTCAGCGTGGACCATGACAAATCGCGCATTCTGGTGGAGCACGTCCAGATGCTGAAGCACCACATGCGCCCCAATCCGAAGAAGAATATTAAGGGCGGTATTATGGAGCGTGAAAGCTGGATCAGCCGCTCTAACGTGATGCTGCTGTGTCCCAGTTGCGGTCCCATCCGCTTCAAAATGCAGTTGCTGCCCGACGGGCGAAAGGTCCGCGCCTGCCGCAAGTGCGGTAACACGCTGGATCAGGGATAAGGAAAGAAAATGAGCCGACTCCTGGCGAAATACAAAACCGAAGTTGCCCCCGCCCTGCAGAAGGAGTTCTCGTACAAGAACCCCATGGCGATTCCGCGGCTGCGCAAAGTCGTCGTGAATATCGGCGTGGGCGAGGCCACTCAGAATATCAAGCTGCTGGACGGCGCTACCCACGACCTGACGCAGATCACGGGGCAAAAGCCGGTGCAGCACCGGGCGCGCAAGTCCATCGCGCAGTTTAAAGTCCGCAAAGGGCAGCCGATTGGGGTCTCAGTAACGCTGAGAGGCCGGCGCATGTACGAATTCCTGGACCGGCTGTTCAATGTCGCACTGCCTCGCGTGCGCGACTTTCGCGGGCTTCCTTCGAAAGCGTTCGACGGGCGCGGTAATTACACCATCGGCATCCGCGACCAGTTGATCTTTCCGGAGATCGATTATGCCAAGGTGGACAAGATCCGCGGAATGAATATTACCGTGGTAACGGATGCGAAGACGGACGAAGAGGCGCTGGCGCTGTTGCGCCACATGGGCCTTCCGTTCCGTAGCTAACGTAAGAGAAATGAAACGCGGCACTGCGGTGCCGCTCGCAAGGGAGTTAACAACAGTGGCAAAAACGTCCAGTGTTGCCAAGACGAATAAGAGGCCAAAATTCGCGCATGACGTCAACGGGAGAGTCAAAAGTGTGCGGCAGCACAACCGCTGCAAGCTGTGCGGCCGGCCACGCGCTTTTCTGAGGAAGTTCCAGATCTGCCGCCTGTGCTTCCGGTCACTGGCGCTGCAGGGTGAGATTCCGGGCGTCAAGAAATCGAGCTGGTAAGGCCGGCAGTCAGCATTCAGCTATCAGCAGTCAGTCAGCGGCTGAAAGCTGATTCGCTGAGGGCTGATCGCTGAAAAGGATTGAGAGGTAAATGAATACTACCGATACTGTCGCGGATATGCTGACGAGGATTCGCAACGCCAGCCGGGCGCGTCATCCCAAGCTGGAGATGCCCGGTTCGCGTCTGAAGGCGGAGATCGCGAAAATACTCAAAGAGGAAGGTTATATTTCTTCCTTCAAGCTGGCCGAAGAAAGCCGCAAGAAGACGCTGCGCATCACGCTGAAGTACGGTCCCGATGGCAAACCGGCCATCTCGGACGTGGTGCGCGTGTCGCGGCCCGGCCGGCGCGTTTATGCATCAAGGACGGAGATTCCTCGGGTGTTAGGAGGTTTGGGCAACGCTGTCCTAACCACTCCGCGCGGCCTAATGACGGACAAGAAAGCCCGCAAGGCCGGTGTCGGCGGCGAGGTTCTGCTGGAAATCTGGTAAGACGGTAGGCCGTGAGCCTGCTCTATCGGAAACGAGAGATTGCGATGTCAAGAGTTGGAAAAAAACCGATTCCCCTAGCCAAGCAAGTACAGGTGAAGATCGCGGATCAAGAGGTCGAGGTGAAAGGCCCCAGGGGGCAACTGGTGGTGGAGGTGCCTGAAGGCCTCACTGTGCTGAAGAAAGACAATCACCTCGTTGCGGAAAGGAAAGACGATACCTGGGCCGCTCGCCATGGACTGTTTCGCAGCTTGCTAGCCAATGCGGTAACGGGAGTGACGACGGGGTTCCAAAAAGATCTGGAGATTGTGGGCATCGGCTACCGCGCCGATCTCAAGGGCAAGTCCGTTGTGTTTACGCTAGGGTACTCCCATCCGGTGGAATTCCCCGTGCCGCCCGGAATTCAAGTAACGGTCGAGCGCCAGGTGCGGCTCTCGGTGAGCGGAATCGACAAGCAGAAAGTAGGGCAGGCGGCCGCAGATATCCGCTCCCTGCGCAAGCCGGATCCGTATAAGAACAAGGGCATCCGCTACGTCGGCGAGGTACTGCGGAAGAAGGTCGGAAAGACCGGAGCTACGGCGAAATAGGGAAATAGGGAACAGGGAATAGAGCGATGATTACGCAAACAGCGCGCAACGTTTCGCGGCAGAAAATTCACCAGCGCATTCGCCAGAGGCTGCGTGGTTCGCAGGCTAGGCCGCGTCTGAATGTTTTTCGCTCGCTGAAGAACATTTATGTGCAGGTGATCGATGACCGGCGTGGGGTCACGCTGGCAGCGGCAAGTTCCGCAGAAAAAGGATTTCCGCTGGCCGGAGGCGGCAACATCGCCGCGGCGAAAGAGGTGGGCAAGCTGATCGCCAAGAGAGCCTTGGAGAAAGGTATTCAACAGGTGGCGATGGACCGCGGTGGCTACCGCTATCACGGTCGCGTCAAGGCACTGGCGGACGCAGCCCGCGAAGCCGGATTGAAGTTTTAAGGAGGGTGGTTTGGGTAAACGGATTGATCCCGCCTTGTTACAACTGAAGGACCAGGTGGTTTCCATTAACCGGGTCACGAAGGTCGTCAAGGGCGGCAAGAATCTCAGCTTTAGCGCCCTGGTCGTTGTCGGTGACCCGAGCCAGGGAATCGTCGGTTACGGCATGGGCAAGGCCAAAGAAGTGCCCGCCGCTATTCGCAAGGGCATCGAAGTCGCGAAGAAAAATTTGACCAAGGTCAACCTGTACAACACTACTGTGCCGCACATGATCGTTGGCCACTACGGAGCGGGTATGGTCCTGCTCAAGCCTGCGCCGGAAGGCACGGGCGTCATCGCCGGCGGGCCTGTGCGGGCCGTCTTGCAAGCTGCGGGCGTCGCGAATGTTTACACCAAATCGCTGGGGACTACCAACCCTCACAACGTGATTCGCGCGACCATGGTAGCGCTTTCGCAGCTCCGCGACCGCACGCGTCCCGCGCCCGCGGGTACGACGGCGGAAAGCGCTGCGGCGCCCGCGGCTCCGGCTGCGGCACAGCCCGCGGCCTCATAGAGCATAGAAAGCGGCAGGCATGACTGAAAAAGGTACGATCAAAATTCGATTGGTCCGCAGCGGCATCGGCTCTCCCAAGAAACTAAAGGTAGTGCTGCAAGGCTTGGGTTTGCGGAAACTGCAGCAGGTAGTCGAGAAGCCGGACAACGACGGCATCCGCGGCATGGTTGCCAAGGTGTCGCACCTAGTCGAGATTGTAGAGTAACGAACAGAGCCGCGACCGGAACGGCGCGGTGATTGCCGCGAATAGTTGAAGTTGTGGTAAACGCGGGAAGGAGGATGGATACATGGACCTGAGCTCATTGCGCGCGCCTCGCGGGCAAAAGCATGCGCCCAAGCGCCTGGGGCGAGGCATGGGCACCGGACATGGAAAGACATCGGGAAAGGGACATAAGGGCCAACGCTCGCGATCCGGCGCCCGCCGCAAGCGCGGTTTTGAAGGCGGTCAGATGCCGCTGCAACGCCGCTTGCCGAAGCGCGGTTTTCGGAATATCTTCCGGAAGCGATATGCGATCATAAATCTGGAGCAGATCGCCCAGCTTGGACTGGCAACAATTACGGCGGAGGTGCTTCTGGAGCGGGGCATCATCAGCAAGCTTTACGATGGTCTGAAGGTGTTGGGAGACGGTGAACTTTCCGGGCCGGTGAGCGTCACGGCGCATCGGTTCAGTCGTTCGGCGATGGACAAGATTGCTAAAGCGGGAGGCAAGGCGGAAGTCGTGGCGTCCTGACGCGGCGCGACGTTCCTCCCATAGCTTACAGCCCAGTCAGGGGGAGACGGAATGGGTACCGGAGATTCGACCCCGACAGCAAGCAAGATCGGCCCGACAAAAATGCCTGGCAACGGCCTGAATACGGAATCAATCAGCACCCGAGCGTTGGTTTTCCTGGGGCCTCCGGGCGCGGGCAAGGGAACGCAGGCGAGAGAGATCGCCAAACGTCTTGGAATACCGCATATCTCTACCGGTGACATGTTCCGGGAAAACGTGGAGAAGGGGACGCCGTTAGGCAAGGCAGCCAAGGCCATCCTCGAGGCTGGCGACTTGGTCAGTGATGACCTGGTGAATTCGATGGTCCGGGACCGCTTGAGTCGGCCAGATTGCGTCGCAGGTTTTTTGCTCGACGGATACCCGCGGACGGTGCCTCAGGCCGTGGCGCTGAACGAGTTGCTGCGCGAGAAAGGCAAAGAGGGCCCGGTTGTTGTGAATTTGAGCGTCAGCTATAATATTGTGGTAAGGCGTTTGAGCGGGCGACGGGTATGCCCGGTGTGCAATCGCACCTATAACCTGCACTCGCAACCCCCTGCCACAGACTGCGTTTGCGATGATGATGGCACGCCCCTGCAGCAGCGTTCCGATGATCGCGAGGAAGCCATCCGCGAGCGTCTTGCCGCCTACGAGGCTCTAACCGCCCCGCTGGTGAATTTTTATCAGGCAGATGGCCGGCTCTACGAGGTCAACGCGGACCAGAGTCCGCAAGAAATCACGGCTGCGCTGACTAGACTGCTTCAGGGTTCATGATTATCTGCAAATCGCCGCTCGAGATCGAGAAGATGCGCCGGGGCGGCTTAGTCATCTGGGAACTTCTGAACGAGCTGAAAGCCATGGCTGTTCCCGGGGTCTCGACCTACGATTTGGAAAACGCGGCAGAGCAGCGCATCGCAAAAAGCGGAGCCCAGCCGGCTTTTAAGGGGCTTTACGATTACCCCTGCGTGCTGTGCACTTCGATCAACAACGAGATCGTACACGGCATCCCCTCGCGCCGCCGGGTGCTGAAGGAAGGCGACATTCTGAAGATTGATGTCGGTGTAAAGATAGATGGGTTTTACAGCGACTCCGCCGTCACGGTGCCGGTTGGCAAGATCAGCCCGGCCTTGGAAAAGCTGGTGAGGATTACCGAGGAATCGCTGTACTCCGCCATCGAAAAAGTCAAGCTCGGCGGACGGCTCGGCGATGTTTGCGCCGCTGTCGAAAATTATGTGCGGCCGCATGGCTACGCCGTGGTTCGCGACTTTGTCGGCCATGGAATCGGCAGCCAGTTGCACGAGGACCCTAAGATTCCCAACTACGGGACGCCGGGGCACGGGCCGCTGCTGAAAGAAGGTATGGTGCTGGCGATCGAGCCGATGGTCAACACCGGAACATACAAGACGCGAATCCTGGACGATAAATGGACCGCGGTCACAGAAGACGGCGGGTACTCGGCGCACTTCGAGCATTGCGTCGTGGTCACCAAGAACGGCCCGTGGATTCTGACGAAACCGTAAAACAGCAAGTGACAGTGACGAGTGAACAATCATGAAAGTACGCGCATCGGTCAAGAAGATTTGCGACAAGTGCAAGGTGATTCACCGCAACCGAGTGGTGCGAGTGATCTGCGTCAACCCGAAGCACAAGCAGCGCCAGGGATAATAAGCAGTGACGAGTGGCAAGGGACAAGTGATCCGCAAACACGCCTGCGAGCAACGGTTTTAACTCGTCACCCAACAATCGTCAGTTGTCACTGATTTTGGAGGAAATATGGCACGTATAGCCGGAGTGGATTTGCCCGTACAGAAGCGGGCTGAAATTGCGCTCACTTACATCTATGGCATCGGCCGCGCGCGGGCGAACTCGATCCTGCACCGGGCGGCGGTCAATCCCGATACCCGTGTGCGCGATCTGAACGAGGATGAAGTTGGACGTATCCGCCGCATTCTGGAGGAAGAAGGTCAGATCGAAGGCGACCTCCGCAAAGAGATCTCCATGAACGTGCGGCGGCTAATCGAGATCGGCTCGTACCGCGGCTTGCGGCACCGCCGCAATCTCCCCGTTCACGGGCAACGCACGCATACCAACGCGCGTACCCGCAAGGGACCGCGTAAGGGAACCATCGCTAACAAGAAGAAGGCATCAGCTAAGACGTAGGGAACAGGTCACAGGGAATAGGGAACAGAGCAAACAGGGCAAAGTTTTTGTAGTGCCTTTCCGCTATTCGCTGTTCCCTGGAATCAGCAGGAGATTGAATGGCAAAGGCGCCAGCGAAAACAGGGAAGAAGAAAGCGTTTAAGAAGAAGGAGCGGAAGAACGTCACGGCCGGATTGGTGCACATCCAGGCCACGTTCAACAACACGGTTGTGACGATCTCCGACACCATGGGCAACGTAGTGGCGTGGTCCAGCGCTGGCTCGCTGGGATTCCGTGGGTCGCGCAAAGGCACTCCGTTCGGGGCGCAGCAGGCGGCTCAGCACGCCGCGAACGCTGCTCGCGATCATGGAATGCGCGTGGTTGACGTGCGGGTGAAGGGTCCCGGCTCCGGGCGTGAGTCGGCCATCCGGGCGCTGTCCGCCGTTGGCCTGGATGTGCGGTCTATTAGGGATGTGACGCCGATTCCGCACAACGGTTGCCGCCCGCCCAAGCGCAGGAGAGTTTAAGCAGGAGATTGTGCTCCATACAGGCACAAAGCCTGTAGCTACCGAGGAGGAGTAGTGGCTAGATATCGAGATCCGGTTTGCCGGCTTTGCAGGCGAGAGGGAATGAAGCTGTTCCTGAAAGGCGAGCGGTGCCACAGCGACAAGTGTGCCATCGAGCGCCGCAATGTCCCTCCGGGCCAGCACGGAAAAGATCGCCGTCCGCGCATGCTGGGCTACGGCCTGCAATTACGGGAAAAGCAGAAGCTGCGCCGGATTTACGGCATTTTGGAACACCAGTTCCGGCTGTATTTTGAGAAGGCCGCTGGGGCCAAAGGTATCACAGGCGAAAAGCTGCTGGAGCTGCTAGAACGCCGGCTCGACAATGTTTTCTATCGCATGGGGTTGGCTACATCTCGAGCACAGGCTCGCCAAGCTGTTCGCCACGGACACATGCAGGTAAACGGCCGGAAAGTGAACATTCCCTCGTTTCTTGTTAAGCCGGGCGATGTGGTTGAAGTAAGACAGGGCAGCAGAGAAAACGCTGCTATTCTCGCCAGCCGCGAGGCCACTGGGCATCAGGCCACGCCTGCGTGGATGGAAGTGGACCGCGAGAACCTGCGCGCCAGGATCACGAACGTTCCGCAGCGGGCGGATATTGCCGTGCCGATACAGGAACAGTTAATAGTCGAACTTTACTCCAAGTAGCACGCGAAGCCGATTAGCAATAAGCTAACAGGCGGCACGGCATGCGTGAACAGTACTTGGATTCTGGAGGAAACACAAAGATGCTATGGAGAGGTTTTCAGAAACCGAAGCGTCTGGCTTGCAACTTGGAAACTCTAACGGCCAGCTATGGCGAGTTCTCCGCGCAGCCGTTTGAGCGCGGGTTTGGAACCACAATCGGAAACGCTCTCCGGCGCGTTTTGCTGTCTTCCATCGAAGGAGCGGCAATCACTGCCGTAAAGATCGAAGGCGTGCTGCACGAGTTCTCGTCCATCCCAGGAGTAGTCGAAGACGCGACGGACATCATACTCAATCTCAAACAGGTTCCATTCCGGCTTCATGGGGAAGGCCCCAAAACGCTGCGGCTGACTGCAGACAAGCCTGGACCGGTTCACTCGTCGCAGATTCAGGGTGATGCCGACGTTGAAATTCTGAACCCGCAGATTTATATCGCTACGGTCAGCGACGGCGGAAAGCTCGACATCGAGATGCGCCTAAAGCACGGGCGGGGATACGTCAGCGCGGATAAGAATTTCGATGAGGATTTGGCCGTCGGATACATTCCCATCGACTCGGTCCACTCTCCGGTGCGCAAGGTCAATTACCAGGTGGAGGCGGCGAGATTGGGACAGGTGACCGACTACGACAAGCTCTCCCTTCACGTCTGGACCGATGCTTCCATCTCGCCGCAGGACGCCGTTGGACTGGGTGCGAAGCTGCTCAAAGATCATATGGCTATCTTCATCAACTTTGAAGAGCGGACCGGCGCGTTCGAAGAAGCCGCCGAGAAAGGTCTGGAGATTCGCAACGAGAATCTGAACCGCTCGGTCGAAGAGTTGGAGCTGTCCGTCCGCGCTTATAATTGTCTGAAGAACGCCAACATACAGACCATCGGCGAACTGGTGCAGAAGTCCGAGCAGGAGATGCTGCGGACCAAGAACTTCGGGCGCAAATCGCTGAATGAGATCAAGGAAATTCTCCAGAACATGGGCCTGTCACTCGGGATGCGGGTGGATGAGCGAGGCCAATTGATCCCAATGGCGCCGACCCGCGAATAAGGCAAGATCAGCCACAGAGGCACCGAGACCACAGAGGAACTTTGATTAAGAATGTTTTCTCTGTGCCTCTGTGGCAAAGGAACGAATGATGCGACACCGAAATGCAGGAGTCAAGTTAGGACGGAACACCAGTCATCGCAAGGCGTTGCTGCGGAACCTCGTTACCTCGCTGATTGAGCGCGAGCGCATCGTTACAACCGTCGCCAAAGCCAAGGCTCTGCGGCCCCTTGCCGAGAAGATGATCACGCTTGGCAAAACGGAGTCGCTGCATGCCCGTCGCCAGGCTGCCTCATACCTGATGACACCCGCGTCCGTGAAGAAGCTGTTCGAAAGCATTGCCACACGTTTCGGTGCACGCGAGGGCGGATATATCCGCATCAGTCATCTGGGATTCCGGCAAGGTGACGGCGCGGACATGGCCATGGTGGAGCTGATCGGCAGCGAGCTGAAAGAAAAAGCTCCTGAGAAGAAGAAAAAGAAACAGAAAGCAGAAGAACCGAAACAAGAGGATTCCGAAAAATCCTGAGGCAACTCCCTTCACCTTCTGTCGATTGGCGATCCATCAGCTATCAGCCCGCCATCGCCAGCCTCCTTCCTCAATCGCTACTCAATTACTTGCCGCCTGGTTCGCGCGCCCTTGACATTGGTTGTCATCGTGGTGAATAGCTCTGTACCTTGCGCGCCAAGGCATGCGCGTGGTCGGCGTTGATATAAACACGGCAGCGCTGGACGTCGCGTGGTCGAACGCGGTCCAACTTGGTGTGAAAGACCGGGTGCATTTTGAGCCTGCCGATATTCTGGAGGGGCGCGCTCTTGGCCGCTATGATCTGGTGATGTTGATCCGGGTGCTGACGTGCTTTGGAGACGCGGCGGAATGGCAGCAGGTTCTCGACGTCGCGCGGGATCACATCAGAGACGAGGGTCTGCTTTACGTGCACGATTTCACGTACTCACCGCGTAACGAGAACTATCGGAAGCGGTACGCAGAAGGTCAGCGGCTCGGAATGCGGCCGGGAAATTTTGCAGTGCACGATGAGGATGGAGATATTCTCTTCATCGCGCACCACCACTCAGAGGAGGAGCTGGAACTGATCCGGCGCGGGTACGATCAGGTGTTTTACCTGGTTCACGAGTCGCTTTCGCTGCACGGCAACACCTGCACGATGTTTGAATACATCGGGCGGAAGAGGTGAGGCTGGCATCGGTTGCCCTCGCTCGACCAATGTCGTACTCTTTGATATAGCAATCACTTCGGACCGCGAGGAGGATTCTAGTGTCTCATTCGCTTGCTAAGAGGGTTGATGATCTCTCGCGCGAAGTTGCTACCCTCCGTGCATTGGTCATTAGCGTTGTTCGCCTTAGCGATCCTGAAGGCAGATATAAGCCGAATTTTGCCAAAGCCGTGCTCAAAGCGGCAAAGGAAACTCCAACATTAGAATACACCGGGAAGGGGTCGCTCCTTAATCAGCTCAAGCAACTCAAATGAGAGTTGTATATTCGAAACGATTTCTAGCGGACGTCTCGTCACTTCCAGAACACATCCAGAAGAAACTGGATGCGCTCATTCCGTGCTTGCTGAGGACCCTTTTCACCCCTTGTTGCATTCAAAACGTCTTGTCGGCAACTTAAGCGAATTCTATTCTTTCCGCATTACGAGAGATTCGCGAGTGATTTTCACATTTCAGCCGAACGACGAAATCCACCTCATAAAAATCGGCAACCGAAAAGACATTTATAGATGAAGTACCGCCTTACATCTCCACCGGCGTCTGCGTTTGCACGTGGCGCAGGCGGGCCGCACGTACTGTATTGGCCATGAGCATGGCAATGGTCAGGGGTCCGACTCCGCCTGGGACAGGCGTAATGGCGCCGGCAATGGGACGTACTGTCACGGGGTCTACGTCTCCGATGAGCGTTGACCCTTTGGTTTCGAACTCCTGCATGCGCTTGGCGTCACCGGGAAAATATCGTTCCACCTCGTCGCGCGTTTTGAGCTGATTGATCCCGACATCAATGACGGTGGCGCCCGGCTTGACGTACTCACCCGTTATCATCGCAGTCTTACCCAGGCACGCGATCAGAATATCTCCCTCGCGGCAGACGGCGGGCAGGTCCTTGGTGCGCGAATGGCAAACCGTCACAGTCGCGTTCCGGTGCATCAGCAGCAGCGATACCGGTTTTCCAACAATATCGCTACGCCCCACCACCACAGCACGTTGCCCTGCGATGGTGATATTGCTACGCTTGAGGATTTCCAGAATCCCCGCAGGGGTGCACGGGATCAGCCCGGGCCGCTGCGTGACTAGATTCCCGATGTTCATCGGGTGGAAACCGTCTACGTCCTTCTGCGGATCCACAGCTAACAAGACCTTCTTTGAGTCCACCTGCGACGGCAACGGCAGTTGAACCAGAATGCCGTCTATTTCATCGCGGCTATTGAGCTCGGCGACGCGGTCAAGCAATTCTTCCGTGCTGACAGTTTCCGGCAACACCAGCCGTTCGCTATGTATTCCCAGACTCTCGCAGGACTTCACCTTGTTCCGCGTATAAAGCTCAGACGCAGGATTGTTACCGGCCAGGATGACGGCCAAACCGGGGCGGATGCCGATGCCCCGCAACTCCACCATGTCGGCAGCCACCTCCTTGCGAATCTGATCGCGGATTTCGTTTCCATTCAAAATACGAGCTGACAAATTATGCCTCCAGCAGAGGAATGTTGGAAATTTGTGAAGTAATCATCGTAACATAGCAAAAGGCCATGTAAAGGCCGCAGACGAGCGGCCTGTTACCCTGCTGTACGCCATAACAAAGCGCACAGGAGGAGAGAAGATGAAGAATCAAGACTGGGAAAGCAAAATAAATGAACTGCGCGATGCGCAACTCGTCAAGCAACGTTTGATAGAGCTGAATGAGCGAAGGTGGAATGAGAGGTTCGAGCGGAACGAGCACATATGGAACCAGCGCTTTGAGCGGCATGATAACGAAATCGCCGAACTCCGTGCAACAATGGCCTCTCTGATTGAGCATGTAGACCGATTCATTCAGGGGCGGCAGTCGAACGGCCACTAGACTTACCCGGCGTGGATCATCCAATTTCCGGTAGCGACAAACATGAACCCCGTTTCCTTGGCTCTCATTGTCCACGCCCACCAACCGGTCGGGAACTTCGATCACGTAATTGAGACTGCTTACCGCCAGTCGTACCTCCCATTCGTAGATTGTCTGGAGCGGCATCCAGCGATCGTGGTGAATCTGCATTACTCGGGGTCGCTGCTCGAGTGGATCGAGGCGCACCACCCGGAGTACATCACCCGCCTTCGTAAACTGAGAGAATCGGGCAGAGTGGAACTCCTCGGAGGAGGATATTTCGAGCCGATCCTCATCTCCATTCCCGAGCCGGACAGGCAATCGCAAATCGCGCGTCTGCGTGACTACGTGAAGAGCCGCTTTGGTGAAGCCCCAACTGGTGCATGGCTCGCAGAGCGAGTCTGGGAGCCGTCGTTGCCGGAGACGCTGGCCGCCTCTGGCGTTAAATACACGCTGGTTGACGATACTCATTTTCTCAGCGCGGGAATTGATCCGGAAGATCTCTACGGCTACTACAACACGGAATCTGATGGCCACATAGTAGCTGTCATTCCAGGGCTAAAATCGCTACGATATCTGATCCCTTGGCGGCCCGTTCCGGACGTGTTATCAGTACTGGCCCGCACTTCGGAGGCCCATCCCAACTGTCTGATCGCGATGGGCGATGACCTGGAGAAGTTCGGCTCATGGCCGGAGACGTATCGCTGGGTCTATGAGCAGCACTGGCTCGACGACTTCTTTGCGGCGCTCGAGGCGAATATCTCGTGGGTTCGATGCACGCGCGCCAGCGACTTTCTGAAGTCGCACACACCGCTGGGGCGCGTCTATCTGCCTACGGCCTCCTACAGAGAGATGACGGAGTGGTGGCTTCCGTTCCGTGCTGCTGAGATCTACGCGGAGACCGTCAGCCGCTTGGAGAATTCGGGAGACGGGGATCGGCAACTGCGATTCGTCAATGCGGGATGTTGGCGCAACTTTCTGGCCAAGTACTCCGAATCCAATTTGATTCACAAGCAGATGCTGTCGGTCAGCAGGCGTTTCCACGCGCTGAAGTCTCCGATCCCAGCGGCTGCAAAGAAGACGGCCTACGCGCATCTGCTCGCCGCTCAATGCAATGATGGCTACTGGCACGGGGTGTTCGGCGGACTGTATGCTCCAAATCTTCGGCATACGCTTTACTCCAACTTGATCCAGGCGGACGCCGCAGTCGAGAAACTCGAGAAAGCGTTCGAGGAACACCCGGTCCGCTCCAAGCATTTTGACCTCACCCTCGGCGGCCGGCCCGAACTGGAGATTCGCTCCGAGCGCGTGAATTTTCTGATCCGTCCCTCTGACGGCGCCACGGTCGCGGCCATCCATTACAAACCTTCCGCGACTAACCTGATCAATTCGCTTCGCCGCCGCCCTGAGGTTTATCACAAGAAGGTGGCGAACGCCGCTACTGGACAGAATTCCAAATCGCGATCGATTCACGGCCGAGTGGCGGCCAAGCACGAGGGGCTTAACGAATTGCTGCTCTACGACCGGTACGACCGCAACTCTTTTCGAAATTACCTTTTCGGTTGCAGTAAGACCTTTGACGATTTTCGGAGTTTGCAACTGGAGGAGTCTTCCGAGTGGGCCAAAGGCGATTACGCGCTGGCGGAGAAGGGCAAGAGCGAATGGCTGTTTGTCCGCAGCGGGCCTCCCACCACCACCAGCGGCGACATCCACTTGCTCATTGAAAAGCAGTTCCAGCTCGAACAGCAACCCGACCGCGACAGCTTTCAATGCCTGTTGCGGGTGAAATGCTTCCAAGGGGGCGGGCGATTCAGATTAGGGTTGGAGATTATATTGAACCTGCTGGCCGGGAATGCACCGGATCGGTACTACTCAGCAGGCGACTGGCGTCAACCTCTGGAATGGGTGGGCGAGTTGCGGGGGCAGGAACGCCTGTGCCTCACGGATGAATGGCTGAAATTATCGCTGGAACTTGCTCCACAGCCGGCTACGCCATTCTGGTGGATCTGTCCCATCTTCTCTGTTTCACAATCAGAAGAAGGTTTCGAAAAAGTTTATCAGGGCTCCTCGATTATGCCTGTATGGGAGCTAGACCTGAAGACATCGGACTGTTGGGAAGGCGCGGTGGATCTGACAATGGCTTCCCTTGAACAACCTGCATCTAGCCAACTATGACCGAAGCCAAGGACAGCGAGCTCCGCTCAAGAGTGCGGTTATCCGAAAAAAAACGGGTAGCCCTGCATTCAATCATCGCGGCCATCTTCCTCACTGTCCTGAAACTTGTCGTCGGTGTGCTGACGGGCAGCTTGGGTATTATGTCTGAGGCGGCTCACTCCGGCCTGGACTTCGTCGCCGCTGTCGCCACTTATGTTTCCGTACATGTTTCCGACAAGCCCGCCGACGCGGATCACCAGTACGGCCATCAGAAAGTCGAGAACTTTTCCGCCTTCCTGCAAACCGGACTACTATTGCTCACCTGTGTGTGGATCGTGTACGAAGCGGTTCGCCGGCTCTTCTTCAAACACGTAGAGGTCGAGCTCAGCTTGTGGGCGTTCGCAGTCATGGCGATCGCTATTGTTGTGGATTTCTTCCGCTCACGCGAGCTGCGCCAAACAGCCAGGAAACACGGGAGCCAGGCGCTTGAGGCCGATGCGCTGCACTTTCAGACCGATATCTGGAGCAGTTCTGTCGTCATCGTTGGCCTCATAGCTCTGTGGCTAGGCGAGCGGTTTGCCCTGCCGCAACTTGGCATCGCAGACCCGCTGGCCGCTTTGGCCGTGGCCGGCATCACCGTCTTGATCAGCGTGCGATTGGGACGGCGTACCATTGACGCGCTGCTCGACGCCGCGCCCATTGGACTCCGCGCCCAGGTCCTGGACGCGGTGCTCGGCGCTGAGGGTGTCGTCTCCTGCGCCCGGGTACGCATGCGGCACGCCGGCAGCAAGTTCTTCGTGGACGCCAATATCTCAGTGGAACGGACGATGCCTTTCGATCACGTCCCGGCCATCATCGCTTCAGTTCGCGCGCGCATTCGCCAGATCGTGCCCGAAGCCGACGTGATGATCCACACCGAACCCCAGGCCCCTCCCGAAGATAACCTCTTCGAAAAGGTGAAATGGGTAGCACGCCGCAGCAATCTTGCCGTTCACGATTTGCTGGTGCATGAAGTGGACGGCCAGCTCACGCTTGATTTGCACCTGGAGGTGGATGAGAGCTACACGCTGGAGCAGGCGCACGATGAGGTGAATTATCTGGAAGCACAGATCTTTGAAGAGGTGCCCGACATTGATGTCATCAACACGCACATCGAGGGCGAGGGAGCTCACATCGAGGCGAACCAGATGTCCGGCGACCTGCGCGAGCGTATGGCGAAAGACCTCCAGGATGCGGCCACGCAGGTGGTCGAGATCATCGATTGCCATGACATCGCCATCCGCGAGGTGGATCACAAGATATACGTGTCATGCCATTGCTTGATGGATGGCTCGCTTCCCATCACATTGGTCCACGATAAGACCGTTGAGCTCGAGTCTCTCTTCCGCAAGATTTATCCTTCTATCTACAAGGTTACCATCCACACGGAGCCCGAGTCAGAACGTGGCGTGCCCGCTACAGCGCGTCCACGCCGGCCCGAGCGATAACGCAACGCCAGCGTGGCACTGGCCCAGTGCGGCGTGAGTTTCCGGCAACGTTGACAACAGCACTAAACGGGGTAACAAGACCGCTGCTTGAGAAGTTCATCGAGTTGCTGCGAAAACACTGACCGGGGCAGCACCAGATCGCAACCTACTTTCTGCGCTTCGCGTATTAGCTCGCTCTGGACGTGGGAGACGTAACCGATCACACGTAATTCGATTTGCGGATTGCTCTTCAGATTTCGGATCAGAGGGATGGGATCAACGGCAGCATCGTTCAGGTCTAACAGCAGCATGCCGGGCGAGGACTCACAAATGTGTAGCAGCGAGGCTGCATCACGAGCGAATTCGACCGTTACGCCAACGCGTCTGGCCGCAGCGCTGATTTTCGTCGCAAAGAACATGTCGCGAACGAGAGCAAAGAATCGGAACGGGCGGTCCTCCATGCGCGAGCTCCTCTCTTGGCACAAAAAACGAGCCGGAAAGCTCTAACCAAAAGGGTGGGTTCGGTTAGTGCCCCGGCTCAGATGAACGCGCCATCCGGGGTGGATGGCTTTTGGTCAAGTCTAGTCAGTGTGTGTGGTTTGTTAGGGTGCACCTTGCAGGTGTACCCCACATTACCCATATAGTTTCACAAACCATTATCGTTGTAAAGCGATTTCTTGGATTCCCATTATTTGAGTTTTATGTCGCCTTCCGCATTCCCAGGCGCGTTGCCGCATGGTATATTAGTCGGTTTTGTTCGGATACTGAACGAGCCAGGGGGAACAAATACATGCCGCTGATTCAGGTAACGCTGCTGGAAGGACGCACACCGGAGCAGAAACGCAAGGTCGTGGAGCGCATCACTGCGGTGATGGTCGAGGAGCTCGGCACGAAGCGCGAAGCAGTCACCATAACGTTTGTGGATGTTCCGCCAACCAATTACGCCACGGGAGGCGTACTGGTACTCGATAGAGGCAAGTGACTACAGGCAACTGCCGCAAGGCTAACAAAGCCTAACGCCGCTTGAACTGTTTGCTCAGCGAGAGACCTTGAGCCTGATACGATGAGCCGATTCCGGCGCCATAGATTTTGTCGGGCGGCTCCATCAGGCGTTCATATTCCAGCCGTCCAACGGTTTGCCCGTCCTCGATGACGAACGGCACGTCGTGGGAGCGAACCTCCAGCACAGCGCGAGTGCCTTTACCCTGCTCCAGTCCATAACCAAACCCCGGATCGAAGAACCCGGCGTAGTGAATCCGGAACTCTCCCATGGTTGGATCAATAGCCATCATCACGCCGGTCAGATGCGGCGGAATGCTGACCTTTTCCTTGGAAATCAAAATGTAAAAATCGCCCGGGTTCAGGATGATTCTGCGCGTGCTTGTTATCGGCTCCCAGAATTCGTCCGGCTCGTAATAATTGATCTTACTCAGGTCCACGAGCGGCGCATGACTCTTGGCTTTGTACCCCACGATCGTCATGTCGGCGCTGCCGGCAAGATCGAGTGAGATCGGCAGCCCCCCGCGAAATTCCGACTCCGCGGGACGATCGTCAGCCGCGTACGCGAGCGGCTCCTGGTGGTGCAGCCTGCCCAACGTAAATTCTTCCCGTAATGGCAGAGGATTCCCACGCACGAAGCGCAGTTGGTTTAGCCGCATCCCTGTTTGCAGGCGGATGCTGAAGGTCCGTGGCATGACTTCAATGAAAAGCTTGCCGCGATATCCTTCTGACACCTGCTCGAATCCTGTGCCGTAGTCGGTAATCAGCCGGGTAAAGATATCGAGCCTTCCCGTCGTGCTTTTAGGATTGGCCTTGCCCGAGATATCTTCGGGCAGCAGCAACTCTTCCATGAGCGGCACAATGTAGGTGCAGTACTTCTCAAACACGGCGCCCTGCGTCAGGTCAATTTCAGTCATCCCGAAGTCGCGCACTTTCTCTTCGACGGTTGAAAACTTCCCCGGAAGGAAGCTGGCGCGCACGCGGTAGGCAATTGGCCCGAGGCGCAAATCGAGACTGGAGGGCTGAATCTGAATATCCGTGATCGGCTCTGAAGCGCGAATGCGGCCCGATTGGATGAATTCCTGGATCTTCTGTGACGGGAAAACACCGGTGGCCCGGGACTCACGCAGGTATTTTTCAAGCTCGGGAAACAGCAGCACGTTGTGACTCATGAGGTTCGCAGGCAAACCTAGCATGCTGGGGACGTGCGGTCAAGTTCGGAGAACGACCCGTGGGGGACTTTAAGTTGCACGCAATCGCTACGCCTTCCGCTCGGGGCGGGCGAGGTTGAATCGCTCCGTAGTCCGGGTGTATTGAAGACCGCCCATGCGGCCGACCAAGTCCAGCAAATCTCCGTCGACACGGCCATCGCGCAATATTTCATCCGCCAAATGCACCGAGACGATTTGCCCGATCACCAAATTCCCGCCAGCGGTTTCAGTCCCGAATTCCAGTATGGTGTGCAGCTTGCATTCGAAGCTGACGGGCGATTCGGCTACTTGCGGCGGCTTGACGATCTGCGAAGGACGCATACTCAGCTTGGCAATTTCAAATTCGTTCACAGAGGCTTCGTAGTCGCCGCTGGTCAGGTTCATGGCCTCTACGAGCGGATATGTCACTGTGTTCACCACGAACTCGCCAGTCTCGCGCACATTGCGGAGCGTGTCCTTGAATCCCGTGCCAAAGATCTGTTTTTCGCCGCGGCTGCGATTGCCAGGACAAAAGCCCATCAACGGCGGAATCGCGCTCAGCACGTTAAAGAACGAAAACGGCGCCAGATTGTGCTCCCCATCGTTACTGAGCGTGGAGACCCAAGCGATTGGCCGCGGCGCGACAGTAGTGATCAGCACACGGTAAAACTCGCGAGGTGGTAGTTCGTGCGGTTGAATGTTCATCCGGTCCCTCAACTGGCACACACGCACGGTGCGCCAACAAGCGTGTTGGTGATGGAATCGCGAAGTTGAATTGTATCTGAAATGTGATGGCGTGAGCTACTTCCGTGCACGATCTTCGATCGCTACAGCCTGCCGTTCGGTGGCAATACTTTCCTCATCTCTACACAGCGTTGGGCAAATATGGCAGATTCGGAAACTTTATTCTGAGCAAGGCAGACATCGGCTAATTTGCTGAGCGTTCGGGCCACCTTGGGGTCATTGGTGCCGAAGATTTTCTCCTGTATCGTCAGTAATCGTTTGTAGAGCGGTTCCGCCTTGGCGGACTCCCCCTCCAGCTTGTAGAGATCCGCCAGTTCTTTGAGGCTGACGGAGGCATAAGGATGCTGCGGGCCTAGTATCCGGTCTATGATGGCCAGCGCCTGGAGGTAGTTGAGCTCGGCTTCTTCAAGCTTGCCCTGAAAACAGCAGTGTTCAGCCATGCTTTGCAGCTCGATGGCTTCCGGCACAGCGCTCTCGATTTGTGAAGCCGTAAACTGCTCCGCAACGGACTCTTCTCTGAACTCCGTCTCCCTCGCAACATCCGCTTCGGCAGCCTTAAATTCCGGGTCAGGCTCCTCCCGTTGCGCTGCTCGATCATGCAAGAATGCTTCAATCTCTCCAGGTCGTAATTCTTGTGTATCCGTCAACTCGGACTGAAGACTAAGCCTTAGCTCTCCGGGTATTTCATCGTATATAGCACCAAGTTGTGACGCGAGTTCAACGGCATTGGAAGGCCTGACATCGCGGTTTCGATCGACACAACGCCGCATTAATTGACAGAGGGATTTCGGAAGATCCACGTCGCGCCGCAGCTTTGCGGGATCCAGCGGTTCATATCGTGCGAGCCGCGCCATTTCGTATGGCGGCTGGCCGCACAGCATCTCGTACAAGCACACGCCAAGTGCAAAAATATCGTCCCGGATATCGGCATTCAAGGCAGCGAAATGTTCTGGAGCGATGTAGCTGTCCAAGCTCGCAACGCCGGAAACCGCGGCTGGACTCCCGTTGCCTGGAGGCATTCCAGCCGCTCGCTCGATGACAGCATCCGTCAACTTCAATGTGCCTTGTTGGTTGAGCCGGATGTTTTCCGGCCGGATACAGCGGTGTATCAGTCCTTTGCTGTGGATGTGTTCCAGGGCATAACAGAACTGGATCGCGAGGTCCAAAGCCAGTTTCGGGTCCGAACATTTGCCCTCAGCTATCCATCCCCGCAGGTCGCCGCCATTCACGAATTCTGCCACTACAATGGGGACATCCTCGAAATCGAGTACGCAAAAGCAGCAGGCAATGTTTGGATGGACATCCAATCCAGGCCACAGCTTGGCTTCCGTAACGATGCGACCGCAGACTCTCGGCTGGTCGAGCACCGCTTGGCTGGGTACCTTGAGCACCACATCGAGATCGTGGTCCTGGTGGTGCGCCAGATAGATGGTCCGCATAGCACTAACGCTCAATTTACGCCTGATGAAGTACGAACCGGCAACGCGGGCGTCTTCCCGGAAAATGGGCTCGGAAATCGTTCGCGGGCTCCTGTCATATGACACACCAATCCTGTGCCCCGGGTTCAGAGCCGGAACGGTGCTGTCGTGCGTATTCTGCGAAGCGCCGAATAAGCGATTCGCCCATCTCAGCGAAACTGCCATGATACTAATGTTTGCCCACTTTGAACATTGCAACGCAATCGGTGCAAACGATGCGCCCGTCGCGCTGGGCCATGCAATTCTTGCACTTGGGAACCCGGCACATGGGGCAGACTTCCGTAGCTTTCCAGGACGGATGATTGGGACATGAGCCCCTTATGATCTCCTCTATCGCGCCATTCGAACCCGCGGCCAGGAGTGCGTCGGCTTCCTCGGCGCGCACGAACGCTGTCTGCTGAACTCCCTCAAGTTTGTCCTCTATGAATTCGAATTCGCAGCAGTCCAGGTGAATCTTATCTCCGTGCTTCAGCACTACCTCGCGGACCGTGTCGCTCTGGCTGATCTTCTTGCCATTCAGATACGTGCCGTTGGTACTGCGCAGATCACAGAGATAGAAGTTCCCCTCCCGGAATTCAATAACAGCGTGCTTCAAGGAGATGGTATTTTTCGGCACGACGATGTCATTGCTTCCTTCGTCCCGCCCCATTCTCATAATCAGCTTACTCAGCGGATACAAACCTTTCTCGCTCTGGTCATTGACATCGCGAAGGTGCGCAACAATGGATGGCCTCTGGCTTACCCGCTGCCCTTTCTTGGTTAAGAAGAAGATCGTCAAGACCAACAAAGCCACAACCATCGCGCCGCCAGCCAAATATTGCCACGGGAAATTCTGCTCCACGATTACGGGTGCAGGAGGAGCGGTCTGCGGGGAGGCGGCAGCCTCCGCCGGTCGCGCGCCGAGATTGCGAATACGCGAACTAATCTCCTCAAAGGTGGCTGGTATGTCCGGGGCGGTCAACACGCGGAAATACTCCCCGCCGGTAGCGTGCGCCAATGACTGCATCAACTCGAAATCCGCGGCCTCGGTAAGCGCGACACCGAAGATGAGAATGCCTTTGCTCTTAGCCTCCTGCACCAGACTTTCTCGCAGCCAGCGCGACCGCTCCAGGTCCTTCTGCGGGTTGCCTGTTTCCACAATGCCGTCCGTGAACAGGACGACTACTTTTTGGGCCTGTGGTCGCGAGTCGCGTAGCGAATAGATGGCGCGCTCGGCCCCGGCGGGCAGATCGGTGAGCCGGCCGCCATAGTCCAGCCGGTTAAGACTCTCCGCTAGGCGCGACTGGAATTCCGGCGTGGCGGCATCCGTCAATGGCAGAATTGGGCTGACGTTTTGATCAAAGAGTATGATCCCCAGCCGCGATTCCGCCGAGAGCCGCGACGCAAAACCGTAAACCGCCTCCCGCATCAGAGCCTGCGGATCATTCTTTTTCATGCTGCCGGAGTTGTCCAGAACCAGGACGATATCCAGAACCGCCTGCGGGGGTGCCTGCGAAAAAGCCGGCCGCCACGCAGCACTCAGCCACAGGCTCACAACGCACAATGACATGATTAGACGCATACTACATCTCCTATTTGCGAGGAGGGAATCATTTCGTCGGACAATTGCGTACGCCATGCCATCAAGCCGCATGGCTGAAAGGCTGCCCCAGTCAGAATGAATGGCTGGCTGTAGCTATCATGAGGTCAGGCGCCTTTGCAAGCTCATTAGACAGAAGCTTGGCACTGCCGGAAAGGGGGATGACGCTCAAGGTTTGTTCCAGCGTCACGTTTAGATTCTTTACCAGAATCAGTGCACAAAACAACATGAGGTGGCAACCTCGATATTCTTTTCGGCCTTGTTCCAATTGGTCCTCCTCTGGATATGGAAAGAGCTGTCATCGCAGTGGTTATTCGGATCTGAGCATTGCGTTTCGACGTGTTTCACAAATATGTTTCGTGCGTAATCGAGCACTCTTCTTTGCCTCCGAGGCAGGCAGGTAGAAGTGCAGCAACTACCCTGCCAAAATATCTACAGCTATTTACATCAAAATCAAGGGAGTTTAGGAGCGAGAGGCGGATAAGTTTCCAATCGCAGGGGAACTCACGGCAAAGATTTACGCAAAAACCCAAAAGCTACAAATGCGATTGTTTTCTAGCTCGCGAGCGCCTTCTCCGCGGCTGCGACACCGGCGCCGGGCTGGAATTTGTAGCCGCACTCGGCGAGGACAAATTCCAAGGCGCTAACCAATTGCAGCACCATCGCGGGAGTGGCCGTGAGGCCCATTAACCCCACGCGCCAGATTTTTCCTTTTAGGTCGGCGAGGCCGCCAGCAATCTCGATACCAAATCTCTGCAGCAGGCAGGTTCGGACACGCACATCGTCTACGCCTTCAGGGATGCGAATCGTATTCACTGTTGCTGCGCGGAACGCAGGGTCATGGACAAACATCTGCAGACCCAGCGCCTCGAGGCCCGCAACCAAACCCGCGTGCGCTCCGCGATGCCGCTTCCAGGATGCCTCCAACCCTTCTTCCTGCAACAGCCGCAAAGCTTCATGCAAGCCAAAGAGCATATTGACTGGCGGCGTGTGATGATAGCGGCGCTCCGCGCTCCAGTATTTCTCGACCATGCTCATGTCTAGATACCAGCTCTGCACCAGCGTGCGGCGTTTGCGCAACACCTCCGCGGCGCGTTCCCCAACCGTGATGGGAGCAAGACCGGGCGGGCAGGCTAGGCATTTCTGCGAGCCGCTGTAGGACACATCCACTTTCCAGGCGTCCACCTCCAGCGGAAGGCCGCCCAGGGATGAAACCGTGTCTACCACCAGCAGCGCTCCGAGTTCTTCAGCAATTTGCCGAATCGGTTCGAGCGGCTGGCAGACGCCCGTGGAGGTCTCGCTATGGACCATCGCCAAAACCTTGATTTTCTTTCCACGCAGCGCCTGACGGATCTTGTCGGGATCGGCTGCGGTACCCCACGGGACGTCAAAGCGGTTGAGTTTGCCGCCGCAGCGCTCAATGATTTCGCACATACGCGCGGCGAAGACGCCCCCAACGATCACCGCCGCTTCGTCACCGGGCTCGATGAAATTGATCAGCGCGGCCTCCATGCCGGCGGTCCCGGTCCCGGGGATTGGGAATGTAATGGCGTTGCGCGTGCGGAAGCTGCGGCGCAGCATCTCCTGGACTTGGTTCAGGATCTCGAGAAATAACGGGTCCATGTGGCCCATTACGGGCTGAATCATGGCGCGATATACGCGCGGATCCACCTCGCTTGGTCCGGGCCCTAATAGCAAACGTTTCGGCAGATTGATAGCGGGAAAATGATTATTCACGGAAATTTTCGAAACTCCTCATTTAGAATTGCGCACTATGCAAAGGGGAAATGATACGACGGGCGGAATGGAGGCGCAAGATTTGGAGGTGATTTGGAGCTGCATCCCGTATGATCCGATTTTTCCTTGACGCGAAGTTCAGGGTTTCATATCCTTTTAGCCGGCTCAGCGCCAAGACTTCCCTTGTAAGCTGCGCAGCGGCGGCACGGCTGAAAGCTGTGCCCTGACGGAGCTCGGTCTACAGTAATACTGAGAGCCCTCTAAAAATCGAAAGAATAGGTGAGTTTCGCCTGGACCGTGCGGTCCTTCTGACCATCGAGCAGCCCTCCCATCCTGCGGCCGTCGTTATAGATCAGGAAGAAGTCATCGCCGGGGCGAAAGATGTAGTTCAAACGAAAGTTGAAGCCCAGGAAGTGATCCCCGTTACTGAACTGGACAATCGTACTTGTGAGCCACTGATTGTTGAAGTTGTAGTTGATTCGCGTATTAACGTTGTGGTCCGTGAACCCGCACCGCGCGACGGTGCGGTCCACGCACATGGGAGACGGAAAAGAGACCTTGTTCAGCTGATATTTCAGCTGGAACGAGAACTGCTCAGTAACGTTAAGACGCGGCTCCAGAGTGAGACCCTGCCGCGAACCACCTTTGTAATACCCGATAGTGGGCTGCCAATTGACAAGATATGAAAACCGGTTTGCCGGATTGGACCGAAAGCGAATGCCACTATGCCACCAGCTATATGTGCCAGGGGCAATAGTAGCAACGCCGGTACGAATGTGGAATGGTTCGTGCAGCGTGTCGAAAAATGTGTGCGGTACCCACCCGAGCACGGAGCCATTTTGGAAAAAGAATTCCAAACCGGCGTGATTGGTTCGGCTCTGCAAATGATTCTTTTGATCCATGGTGTAGTCGCTGCGAAAACGGATAATCACCTGCCGCAACAGTCGTGTGTTTGGCCGCGGCTTCAAAGCAATGGTAGGAGAGATCTGGCGCATGTCCTTGCGTGGTATAAATCCCAAGTCGTCCCGGAATTTGGGATCAACGACCAGCCAGGCCGTCTCCAAGTTCAGAAAATCGCTATCCCAGCGGATTCCGCCCGCGGAGACCCAGTTATCCCCACTGTCGCCCGGCGACCTGGATGTTGCTAAAAAGCCGCCCACAGTCAGGTATTTGAGAAGTACAAAATCCACATCCGCTCCAACGACCCGATTGTAGTCGCTGGTACCGCCCTGTTCCCTATTGAGCACAAAACCGCCAACGTTCGAACGTGAGAGAATGTTTTTCTTGACGCGGACAACGCTATAGTTGCTGGGATGAATCCCTTCGGATTCCAGCGCTTCGGTTTGGACGTTCAACAGCCCGAGCGTCACGCCTTGCAGGTTGCCGGTGATGCGACCACCTCCGACAATCGGAATCGGCTGTCGGCTGGGAGAAAGGCCGATTTGCCGACTGTGAAACAATTTCATTTCCGAGGAACCACGGTTTTCTCCCGTCGCGATTCCAAAGTCGAAGATTCCCGCTCCTTCCTGGAAAAATTCTCTCTTCTCGGGGAAAAAAAGCGGGAAGCGGTCCAGGTTCACCTCCTGATCATCTACTTCGGTTTGCGCAAAATCGGTGTTCCAAGTCACGTCGGCGGTGAGGCTGGGAGTGATACGGTACTTCATCACCTCCAGGCCACCATCTGACGCGTTCTGAAACCTGCTCTCGAACGCGTTTGGAACAGGACCGGTACTGCGAACCGCGTGGGAGACACCACCGAGTAGGTAGGGTTTTACGCGCAATCGTAGACCCGTCTCGATGTTTTCTATGCCTTGCAAATGCCCGGCCTGCGAGAGATTCTCCAAAGAAAAGCCTCGGCGATAGCTGTTCCAGTACGAGAATTCATTCTTTCGCCGGATCACCCGCTCCAGGTCAACTCCCCAGCCGTGGCCATTCTGATCATTAACCCGGAGACTCTTGAACGGAATTCCGAACTCGACAACCCATCCGGCAGAATTAATGCGGGCTGCTACATCCCACTTCTCATCCCAATTGACGTTGACGCTCTTGCCCTCATCGGTGATCAGAGCATCATACTGGGCCCCCAGCGGGTTGGTCCGAAATAAGAAAGCATTCCGATGATCGTGGAAGGTGTCGAGCACCACGCTTAGCATGTCGTCGTACTCGAGGGTGCTGTCGCGGCGCCGGTCGGTAGCCCGTATTCCCTGAGCGTCGGAGTCGTAACAGATGACGCCAATATACAAAGTCGTAGTCGTATACAAAATGCGAAACTCGGTCTTTTCCGACGATGACTGCCCTTCCGCAGGATCTCTCTGTACGAAACCAAGTGAAATCGGCGCTGCTTGCCACGCCGGCTCATCCAAATTTCCGTCCACCACGACTGGCAATTCGGTGCGGATTGCACTGACGGAGTGGCTCCCATGGGTTGGTGCGTTTGGGCGAATGCGCTCATGTCCAGCGTGCCCAAGTGAGGCTATAAAGATAGCTAAAACGCCTAATCTGAAAGTACGCATAGAACCGGGATCATAATACGGCGCGGATTCAGCATAATGCTCTCTGAACGGCAACAATGTTCCAGGGCAGGACCTTCTTTAGACGAATCTGCCCGACTCCAAGTTTCAGGAGGTTTCAAACGGATTACTAGCCCGACGAGCAGAGGAAATTTGAAGAGTCTGCTCCGGCAACCCAGCGACGATTCGCGTTATTGCAGGGTCCCGGCCACGCGCCTACGTCGTGGAGCCGCCGCAGCTCGAGCCTGCGCCAGCGGTGCATCCATAGCAGTGCTCGCCGACCACGATCTCGCGGCGGTCGAGATGCTCGGACGTGAACGCCCGGATATGTTTGGGTTGGCCGTTTCCCACAGCCAAGTCCAGCATCTGGTTGAAATCGCAATCGTAGAGCGTGCCATCCCACCCCACCGAGATGGTGTAGCGGCACATGGCGTCCTCCGCCGCCTTCGGATTATACGCATTCACCAGCCGCTGCATGTAGCGCTCACAATTCCCGCTCTGCCGTAAAAACTCCAGGAATCGCCCGATAGGCATGTTGGTGATCGTGTACAGCGAGTTGAATATTACGCCGTAGCGACGGTCGAGCTCGCGCCGGAAGTCCGCCTCGATGGCGTGCTGCGCGGGCGGCAGAAACGCACCCACCGGGTTGTAGACCAGGTTCAATTTGAGACCTGACGCCGGATGCCCATAACCCTGTGAATTGAGCTTGCGTAAAGCCTCAATAGACCTATCAAATACACGTGCGCCGCGCTGCGCATCGGTGCGGTCAGCGAGATAGTAGGGGAGGCTGGCGATGATCTCGACTTCGTGTGAGGCGAGAAACTCGACGAGGTCTGACTGTGAGGGCAAGAGCAGCACGGTCAGATTGCACCGGTCCATCACGTGTCGTCCCAAGCCGCGCGCTTGCTCGACCAGCCATCGGAACGACGGGTTCAACTCCGGCGCGCCGCCGGTGATGTCGATCGTCGGTATGTGCGTTTGCGACAAAACCGCGATACACAGCTCCGCGGTTTCCCGCGTCATGATTTCTTCGCGATGCGGGCCGGCGTCCACGTGGCAATGACGGCAGGTCTGGTTGCAAAATTTCCCAAGATTGATCTGCAAAATACTAATGCCCGCCGCAGTTAATGGGAACAGATCGGAGGCGGCCAGCGATTCCTGGAAGGGTTTTACGCGGGGCAGAGAGGCATTCATGACGCCCAATGGCTTCGATGCCAGTACGGGGCCGCGTTGCGTTTCGAGCAGACTCACATGCTCACCTGTTTAGCCGCATTGCGCATCTGCAAACCATGCACCAACGAGGCGCCGCCGCGAATCGCGCTGGCCACATGGACCGCTTCCGTCATCTGCTCCATGTTGGAGCCTTTTTCCAAACTGGCCTGCGTATACGCGTCGATGCAGTATGGACACTGCACTGCATGAGCGACGGCCAGCGCGATGAGGCATTTTTCCCGTTCCGTCAAAGCGCCCTCGGCGAACACCGCAGCATACCAGGCGGAAAACTTCTCCCAAAGCTCTGGTGCGTGCTGGCCCATATCTGCAAAGTGAGCCAGGTCTTCATGATGATAGTATCCTGCCAATGTAACCCCCTGGCGAATCCGGCGATGCGTCATGTCGAAATTACACCCGAAACCGGCTGAAATGAAAGGGGAGCATTAACAATTGCAGCCTTTCTGAACGTGATGAAAATTCGCACTTGGAGTGTTATTTGAGTTGGTATAATCCAGGAAGGAGGATTCATTGAAAGCCAAACAAGCAGGTAACGGCCGGCTTGAGGAAGCACTCGCCACGCTGATTCAGAACCAGGCCCAGTTCGTCGGGCAACTGTCGCGCACGGACGAGAGATTCGCGCGGATCGAAACTAAGCTCACACAAATTGAGCAAATCTTGTTACACCACCAGCGTACGCTCGACGCCTTGCCTGAAGCGATCCGCGAAAAGATCGGCTTTCAAGGCCGGCAATAACTTTCCTACTCACGTAAGCTACTGATGGAAAGATGGTGCGGGAGGGGGGATTTGAACCCCCACGCCTTGCGGCGCCACCCCCTCAAGATGGTGTGTCTGCCAGTTCCACCACTCCCGCGGAAGCTGTTCGATAGATGCGGACCGTGCCGCCAGAGTTACTTAGTGGCAGGTTGTGCTGGAGTTGCCGAAGGCGGAACTGGCGGAACCACCGGCGCCGTCTGCGTATTGCCTCCAGGCTGATTCTGCTGCGATGGCGGTATCGTCTGAGTGTTGATTGTGGGCTGGCCCGGCTGGGCAGGCGCTGTAGGCGTAGGCGCGGACGTTTCGCCGCTCAGCACCGACCCGCCTTGAGTACCACCTCCGCGGTTGGACAGAATGGCCAGCGTCAGCGAGGTCAGCATGAACACGGCCGCCAACACGGCGGTGGTCCGGCTGAGAAAGTTCGAGGTTCCGCGCGGTCCGAAAGCGGTCTGGCTACCCATACCGCCGAAAGCGCTAGCTATATCGCCGCCGCGTGCGCTTTGCAGCAGAACCACCAGAATTAAAACCAGTGCAACCAGCACCTGGACAATTGTCAAAAACGTTACCATTGCGATTGTATTCCTTAGCGGCCCTGGAAATTGACGATGGCGGCAAAGGACTTCGCCTGTAGGCTCGCGCCGCCTACTAGTGCCCCGTCAATATCGGGCTGCGCCATTAATCCGGCGATGTTGTCAGGCTTGACGCTTCCGCCGTAGAGAACTCGTACGCGCTCAGCCGCACCGGGCGAAATCAGTTGCCCCAGACGCGAGCGGATAAAGCGGTGCGCCTCCTGGGCAATTTCCGGAGTAGCCGTGCGGCCCGTTCCGATCGCCCATACCGGCTCGTACGCAATAATGATACGGGAGAAATCGGGTTCGGTCAATGCGGCCAGCCCGCCTGTTAACTGCTTCTCCAGCACCTTTTCCGTCTGTCCGGCCTCGCGTTCGGCCAGCAGCTCTCCGACGCAAACAATGGCCTCCAGGCCCGCTCCGTGAGCGGCTTTGATCTTCCGGTTGACGCTGCGATCACTCTCGCTGAAGAACTGCCGGCGCTCAGAGTGCCCGATGATGCTATAACGGCACCCGGCATCGCAGATCATCTTCGCCGAGACCTCGCCTGTCCAGGCGCCCTCCGTCTCCCAATAAAGGTCCTGAGCGCTGATGCCCACCCCCAGCGGCGCGGCCACCTCCGATGCGCGGCGAAGCGCCGTGAACGGCGGCGCAATCACCATCTCGCAATGATTAACTCCGTTGACCAGCGGTTCTAGCTGCGTAAAAAACTCTTCCGTCTCTCCGATGGTCTTGTACATCTTCCAGTTGCCCGCAATCAGCGGTTTACGAATGCTTGGATTCAATATAGGCCTCCCCCGATATTATGATTGCGACTTCCTGCGTCCGTGAGTCAATCTCGCACGTTCGCGAGGATTCGGTGTACTACGAGCACTGCGGCTACTACGAACCACAGCACCCACTTTTCAGTCTGCTCGTACAACAGCCACGCTAACGGATATGGGACATGATGGGCCGACTTCACAATAAGAAGAGCCCACACTCCCGCAACCGAAGCGAATATCCACCAGAGCCACAGCACCGGACGAATTACCTGGATTAGAAGCAGTGCGCTTGCAGGCACCAGCAATGGTACGAGACTGGGGTCACTCTCCGTCGTATCGCGCGCCAATTCACTTCTTACTCCCGCAACACAAATCAACAGCAGTACCCCGTAAAGTACTCGTGGGATCATCAGCCGAGGCTCAAACATAAACGTTTTTACGGACAGCATCTTCCTCGCAGCATGTGTCTTTGCCGGTGAAGGTCAAGCAACCTGTGGTCCGTGCGCCTCACTGCTTCACAGGGGTGGCACTCTGATAGGCCATCCGCTTCAAAGTCTGGATGCGCTTCCACATCGGCGGATGGGTGGCCAGCAGGTCGGCGAAAAACCCTTCCCGTAGACCCAGCTTGCGGCCGAGCGGGTCCACGATGCAGAGGTGAGCCGTGCCTCTCTTAATTGAAGCAGTGGGTGCGGAGTCCGTTTCAATCTTGTGGAGAGCGTCAGCCAAAGCCCCGGGATTGCGCGTCAACTCCGCGGCACTGGCGTCAGCGAGGTATTCCCGTTCCCGGGAAACCGCCATTGCCAACATCTGCGCGGCAAACGGAGCCAGAATGACCGCCGCCAGCCACAGCACCAGGAAGATGATGTTGCCGCCGCCCTTACCCTTGCGCGATGACGAGCGGCCGCTGCTGACACCGGAACGCATTGCCCGCTTGGCCCAATCGCTTAAGAGGACCACCGCGCCGGCCAGCGCCGCGATGGTCGTCATCAGACGAACGTCGAGGTTGCGGATGTGGCTCATCTCATGTGCGATGACGGCTTGCAGTTCCTCCCGATCCATCTTGTTCAGCAGCCCTTGGGTCACCGCAATAGAGGAGTGCTCCGCATCACGCCCGGTGGCGAAGGCATTCGGGTCTCCATCAGGAATCACGTAGACCTGTGGCATCGGCAGCCCCGAAGCGATGCTCATCTCTTCCACAACATTAAGGAGTTGCCGGTAACTCTCGTCCGAGCGGCTGTACTCCAGCCGCAATGCCCCAGCCGAGGATAGGATCGCTTGGTCTCCAAATCGGGAGCCCCACCATGCCCATCCCGAGGAGAACAGGATCGCGCAAATCGTCGCTAAGGGAAATGAGATGGGACTGCGAGCATCCGGGTTTTTCCAAGGATCGTAGCCCAAATAGAAGTGATCGAATCCCAGCCCGAGAAAGGCGAAGAAGGCGATGAACAAAGTAGTGATCCAAAGCGTCTTGCGGCGGTTGGCTTGCTGCTGCTGGTAGATGTTCATGGTTGCGGAAAGACCGGGCTGCGAAGACGAGCGCGGCGGAGCCGAACATCACCATTTATTTCTTCAGTGACAGGTCTACCGTGGGGACTTCGCGCTCGGCCGCTAGGGTAATTTCAAACAGCTCGGCGGACTGGAAGCGGAACATCCCGGCAATGACGCTGCTCGGAAACACCTGTTGGGCGGTGTTGAACTGCGTCGCAATATCGTTGTAGAACTGCCGTGCGAAGCTGATCTTGTTTTCGGTGGAGGTCAACTCCTCCTGCAGTTGCCGGACGTTTTCACTGGAGCGCAATTGGGGGTACTGCTCGACGACCACAAAGAACTTGGAGAGCGCATCGCTCAGCGCACTTTCCTTCGCCGCGGCATCGGCAGTCCCGTGGGCCGACATGGCTGCGCTGCGCGCTGCAACCACGCGTTCCAAGGTTTCGCGCTCAAACTCCATAATGCCCTTCACCGTGCTCACCAGGTTGGGAATCAGGTCATGGCGGCGCTTCAGTTGCACGTCAATTTGCTTCCAGCCGTTCTGCACCTGATTTCGCAGTTTGATGAGACTGTTATATGTGAGGGTCACCCACAGCACCAGAGCGGCTATGATCGCTAGAACCAGCAAGGCCATGAATGGGTTCCTTTCTTGCGTAGCTTACCCATGCTTCTGATCGCGAAGATTATACTCCCAAGAGCTTCCGTTTCAACGGCGACTTTCCGCGAACGGTCAACTCCGTCACATGTCGCATTGCGGTAGCGCATGACACCGCGCAGCCTTACGAGGCTATTGCGTGCAGGAAGCTTGCGCCATGCTGCAGGTGCAGCTCGAAATTTTCAGCTACGGTCTGCCCGATATCGGCCAGAGTCTGTCGGGTGCCAAGGTTAACGCCCGCTCGCGCCTTCTTGCCGTAGGCCAGAATCGGCACATATTCGCGCGAGTGATCCGTTGAAGCAGTAGTGGGATCGCAGCCGTGGTCGGCTGTGATCAAGAGCAGGTCGCGGTCGCTCATGCGTTCCAGGAGTTCGCTAAGTTGAGCGTCGAACTCTTCCAGAGCCCGCGCGTAGCCTTCCACATCGTTGCGGTGTCCGTACAGCATGTCGAAATCCACCAAGTTGGTGAATAGAAGTCCATCGCGGTGCTGGTCCATTGCTTGCATGGTCTTTCGCATCCCGTCAGTGTTGCCATCCATCAGGACATAGTCGCTCAACCCTCGCCCGCAAAAGATGTCCCGAATCTTACCGACGCCATAAGTGAAGATTCCCGCTTGCTGCAAACAGTCGAGCAGGCCGCCCCGCGGCGGCTCGATGGCGTAGTCATGGCGGTTTCCGGTACGACGAAAATCCCCCGGCTGGCCGATAAACGGACGCGCGATGACGCGCCCCACGCGGTGCTCGCCTTGCAAAATGTCGCGCGCGATCTGACACATGCGGTAAAGCTCCTGTAAAGGAATCACCTGTTCGTGCGCGGCGATCTGGAAGACGCTGTCGGCCGACGTATACACAATCGGGTATCCAGTGCGCATGTGCTCCGCGCCCAGTTGCTCGATGATCTCAGTACCAGACGCGGTATAGTTGCCGAGCGTTTTTCGTCCGATCGCCGACTCGAACGTGTTCATCACTTCCGCAGGAAAGCCGTTCGGATAGGTAGGAAACGCCGTTTCAAGGATCAGACCGGCCATTTCCCAATGGCCGGTCGTAGTGTCCTTGCCTTTCGAGGCCAGAGCCGCTCTGCCGTAAGCACCCATAGGGCTGTCCGACGGGTTGAGATTTGGTAACGGTGCAATGTTGGCCAGACCGAGCCTGACCAGCATAGGTAACCGGCACGGTCGCACGCGGTTGATATTGCCGAGCGTATCACTGCCTTCGTCGCCGTACTCGGCGGCATCGGGCATGGCGCCGATACCTACGCTATCCATCACGATCAAAATGACTCGATGAAATTTGACCATCGGCAGCCCCCGTTGGCGTCAAAGGGAACACATCCTAGCAGAAATCTAACACACAAACCACCGCCCACTCACTCTTGACAATCCCCGCATCGCTCGATACTGTCGCTACTGATTGCGACTGGAGGAACGTAGAGTGCCGCGCAGCATAGTGACTTTGACCTCTGATTTCGGCCTCACCGACGCCTATGCTGGCGTAATGAAAGGTGTGATCCTGAGCATCAACCCGGAAGTGGACGTAGTGGACATCACTCACGACGTGAGACCCTACGACCTGCTCGAAGGCGCCCTCGCCATCTCGCAAACGTACAGATATTTTCCGCCGCGGACGATTCACATGGTGATTGTGGATCCGGGAGTCGGCTCGGCGCGCCGTCCGCTGCTGGTGTCGGCGGCCAATCAATACTTCATCGCGCCGGACAACGGGGTGCTCTCGCTGGTATATGCTCGCGAGGAGGATGTGACGGTTCGCCACATCACGGCCGCGCATTATTTCCTGGAACCGGTCAGCCACACGTTTCACGGACGGGACATCTTCGCTCCTACCGCGGGATGGTTGAGCCGCCATGTGGAAACGGAAAAATTCGGGGATATCGTCACCGACCATGTTCGCTTCACATTTCCTCAACCCAAGAAAGTAAACGAGCGATTGCTCAAGGGCGTAGTGTTGCGCGTGGACCGCTTCGGCAACTTGATGACCAACGTCACCCCAGCCGACGTTCCACAGTTGTTCGGCGAGAACCCACCTGCATTCAAGGTTATCGTCGGCAAGACCGAAATCACACGTATGTTCACCGCTTACTCGCAAGGGGCTCCCGGCGAGGTTTTTGCAATCCTGGGCAGCTCGGGATATCTGGAGATTGTCAGTTACCGTGCGTCTGCCGCACAGACGCTCACGGTGGGTAAAGGCGCGGAGGTAGGCGTGGTTTTCGCGTAATTACGGGTAGCCACCGGAGGACTGAGTTATGGAAGAACGTGACTTTTACACCGAGTCCGAAGCGAACCACCCTGCAACGCTCTCCTGCCCGTTCTGCCGCACTGCTGAAACTTATGACCTGAAATGGATCGTGCGCAAGAAAAAGGATTCTCTCCCCTCGCGCGCCAACTCCGACGATAAAGCGCGGTTCGCCCACGCGCGCTCTTACATGGTGCGCAAAGACGACGTGGCGTTCTGCAAAAATATGCGCTGCCGCAAGCGCTTTGAAGTTTCCGGAATACAGTCGGTCGTCTTGTTATAAAACCTTTCCATGCATGCCAGAGGTAGCCACGGCGAGCGTTTTTCCTCGCCGTGGGTTTGTCGCTCGTATTGAAAAGCCCACGACGAAAACTACGTTCGTCGCGGCTACTCATCCAAATCAACTCAGGTAAATCCCTTAGGGGAAATACCCCAGTATCAAGTTTGCGCAACCGCCGGTAAGATTCACGGGAGTCCTGCATTCTGTGATGCGTTTTCCTCTTCCTCACGCCGGGCTAGATTGACACAACATTATCAAAGCAAGGGGTTCCTGCATGTCCTCAGCAACTCACCGCGCACCCGCTGCTGATCAGGGGCGGCCGCTGCACCAGAGCGATTCGCTCACCGCTCTGCTCGCCTCCATCGTGAATTCTTCCGACGACGCCATTATCGGCAAGACCCCCGATGGCGTCATCACAAGCTGGAATCGGGCCGCCGAGCGAATGTATGGATACACGGCGGAAGAAGTCATCGGCAAACCGATCTCCATCCTGATTTCCCCGGACCGGCCCAAGGAGATGGAAGAGATTCTGGCCCGGATTCGCAGCGGTGGCCGCGTGGAGCATTACCTATCGGTGCGCGTCCGCAAGGACGGCGAGACCATCCCGGTTTCTGTCACCGTATCGCCGATGCACAACAGCAACGGCGATCTGATCGGCGCTTCCTCCATTGCGCGCGATATTACCGACCGGCAACGCGCCATGGAGAGCGATTCGCATCTGGCGTTGCTGGCATCCATCGTGAACTCTTCCGATGACGCCATTATCGGCAAGACCCTGGAAGGCATCATCACAAGCTGGAACCGGGCCGCCGAGGAGATGTACGGTTACACTGCCGACGAAGTTGTCGGCAAGCCCATCTCGACGCTCACCCACCGGGACCGGCCCGACGAGATGGAGAACATTCTCGCCAGGATCCGCAGCGGCGGCCGCGTGGAGCACTACGAAACATTGCGCGTGCGCAAGGACGGCAAGGCGATTGCCGTCTCCCTCACCGTATCGCCCATGCACGACAGCAAGGGCAACCTGATCGGCGTCTCCTCCATTGCCCGCGACATCACAGAACGAAAGCGCGCCGACGAGCGCCTGCGCGCCGCCTCGGAATATGCGCGCAGCCTGATTGAGGCCTCGCTCGATCCCTTGGTTACCATCAGTCCCGAAGGAAAGATCACCGACGTCAACGAGGCGACGGTGAAGGTGACCGGCGTCCCGCGCGAGAAGCTCATCGGAACCGACTTTTCGGATTACTTCACCGCGCCCGACCAGGCGCGCGAAGGCTATCAGGCGGTATTCTCGATAGGCTCGGTCACCGACTACCCGCTCACCATCCGCCACCGCGACGGCCGTCTTTCAGACGTACTTTACAACGCATCGGTATATAAGAATGCCGAGGGCAACGTGCTGGGAGTGTTCGCCGCGGCCCGCGATGTGACGGCGCAAAAGCAGGCCTCGCAATACGCCCGCAGCTTGATTGAAGCCTCGCTCGACCCGCTGGTCACTATCAGCCCGGAAGGAAAGATCACGGACGTGAACGAGGCCACCATCAAGGTCACCGGCGTCCATCGCGACAGGCTGATCGGGACCGACTTCTCGGACTACTTCACGGAACCGGACAAGGCCCGCGAAGGCTACCAACAGGTCTTCGCCGAGGGATTCGTCACCGACTACCCGCTCACCATTCGACACCACGACGGCCGCCTTACGGACGTTCTTTACAACGCTTCGGTCTACAAAGACGCTCGCGGCAACGTGCTGGGCGTGTTCGCCGCGGCCCGCGACATGACGGCGCAAAAACAGGCCTCGCAATACGCGCGGAGCTTGATCGAAGCCTCGCTCGACCCGCTGGTCACCATCAGCCCCGCGGGAAAAATTACGGACGTTAACGCAGCTTCGGCGGAGGTCACCGGCGTTCCCCGGGAGAAACTGATCGGAGCCGACTTTTCGGATTACTTTACGGAACCGGAAAAAGCGCGCGAAGGCTACAAACAGGTGTTCAAGAAAGGCGCTGTGTCCGATTACCCGTTGACAATTCTTCACCGGGATGGCAAGCTGACCGACGTTCTCTATAACGCTTCAGTCTACAAAGACGCACGCGGGAACGTGCTGGGCGTGTTCGCCGCAGCCCGCGACGTAACGGCTCAAAAGCAGGCTTCGCAATACGCGCGCAGTTTGGTTGAAGCGTCGCTCGACCCGCTGGTCACCATCAGCCCGGAAGGAAAAATCACGGACGTAAATGAGGCAACCATCCGGGTCACCGGTGTGCCGCGCGAAAAGCTGATCGGGACTGACTTCTCGGACTACTTCACGCAGCCGGAGAAAGCGCGCGAAGGCTATCAGCAGGTCTTCTCAAAAGGGTTCGTTACCGACTACCCGCTCACCATTCGTCATCGCAATGGCAAGCAGACCAACGTTCTTTACAACGCTTCGGTGTACAAGGACGTGGGAGGCAACGTGCTGGGCGTGTTCGCGGCCGCTCGCGACGTGACCGCGCAACGACAAGCCGAGGCCGAAGTTGCCGAGCAGCGCACCAAAGAGCTGGAACGTCTCGCTGAGCTGGAGCGCTTCCAGCGGCTCACCGTCGGCCGCGAGCTCAAGATGATCGAATTGAAGCGGGAGATTGAAGAACTGCGCCGTACGACCCCAGGGGGGATAAGTTAGCCTGATGACCCAGGTTTGGCACGACAGCACGGATCGATACAGTTCGCCGGAAGATGTCCGCGAGCTTCACACATTCAGTCGTATGCGACAGACGACACAAGACACCGAAACTTATTCCTCAGACTACGCGCGTGCGATTCTGAATATTCTGGAGGACTTCACCGACGAGCGCGGACGAATCAGCGACACGCAAAAAGCCATTCTGAATATTCTGGACGACTTCGGCGGCGAAAAGCAGCGGCTGGAGTATACTCAGAAGGCCGTACTCAACATCCTGGATGACTTCGGCGGCGAAAAATCCCGACTGGAACACACCCAGAAAGCGGTTCTGAACATTCTGGAGGATTTTTCGGGTGAGAAGGAGCGCCTGGAAGCCACCCAGAAAGCCATGCTGAACCTGCTCGACGATTTCAACGCCGAGAAAGGCAAAGTCGAAGCCAGCAATGAAGGCCTGCGGCATGAGATCGCGGAGCGCCGCCAAGCCGAGCAGTCGCTGCTGGAGAAAAGCGAGGCGCTGATCCGTTCCAACGCCGAGCTGGAACAGTTCGCCTACGTCGCGTCGCATGACCTCCAGGAGCCTCTGCGAATGGTCTCCAGTTATATGCAGCTTTTCGCCGAGCGCTACCAGGGCAAGGTAGACGAGCGGGCGGACAAGTACATCCGCTACGCCGTGGAGGGCGCCAAACAGATGCAGTCGCTGATCGCGGGACTGCTGGAGTACTCCCGCGTCGGGCGAGAGCAGCACCTTACTCGCGTTGAGGCGGTGTCGGCGCTGGAACGCGCACTGAGTAACCTGGACTCCAGGATTCAGGAGAGTGGCGCAAGCGTTACGTACGACCCCTTGCCGTTGGTGCACGCCGATTTTACACAGCTTGTACAGATCTTCCAAAACCTGATCAGCAACGCGATGAAATTTCGGAAGGCTGACGAGGAGCCGCACGTTCATATCAGCGCCACGGCGCAGGATCAGCGCTGGGTCTTCACCGTCGAGGATAATGGAATCGGCATAGCCCCGGAACATACTGAGAGAATCTTTGTGATATTCCAACGCCTTCATACCCGATCCGAATATCCGGGTACGGGTATAGGCCTCTCGGTTTGCAAAAAGGCAGTCGAGCGCCAGGGCGGCCGAATCTGGGTTGAAAGCGAGCCCGGGCTGGGATCCCGGTTCTGCTTCACTCTGCCGCAGCGTGAGGTGCCCTCGTGAAGCCTCCTTCTCCTCCCTTCCACATTCTTTGTATCGAAGATAACCCAGGCGATGTAGAGCTGGTCCGAGAAGCTCTGAGCGAATTCCCCGTCGCGCTTGAGTTGACCACTGTCGCCAATGGCATTGATGCTCTCGCTTTTTGTCGGGCGCCAGGCAGTTGCGCCGATCTGATCCTGCTGGACCTGAATTTGCCCAAGATGGATGGCCGCGAGGTGCTGGCTCAGCTTAAGAATGACCCGACGCTGCGCCACATTCCCGTAGTGGTCATCACTTCGTCGGAGGCGGAGCGCGATCTGCTGCAAACGTACCAGTCGTATGCGAACTGCTACGTCGCCAAGCCGGTAGACCTGCACGAGTTCTTCACCGTGGTGCAGGAAGTAGTTAAATTTTGGTTGCTACGGGCCAAGCTTCCCCCGCGGCCCGAGCACTGTGATGAAACGCGTGAATGGGATGTGGTAGGTGAAACGAACAATAAAAGTATTACTGATCGAAGACAATAACGCTGACGCGGATCTGCTCCACGAATTGCTCATCGAGAACAAACACAACCGCTTCTCGTTCGAGGTTGAACACGCCACGCGACTCTCCGCGGGCCTGAAGCGGATAGAGTCTGGGCAATTCGACATCGTCCTGTTGGACCTCTCCCTGCCGGATAGCTCAGGCCTGGAAACGCTCGCACGCGTCCACACCTTCTCTCCGCCAACGCCGGTGATTGTGGTCAGCGGATCACTGGATCGGCAGATCGCCGTTCGCGCGTTATCCGCAGGTGCGAAAGATTATTTCGTTAAAGGACTAATCGACTCCTACTTGCTAGTGAAAGCGATCGTGCGCCAACTGAGGGGTTAATGCATGCCATCCGCGAACAATAAGCCACGCGACCCAAAACAGATTCGCGTGCTGATGATTGACGATAATCCAGGCGATGTTGACCTGATCCGCGACGCGCTAAGTCAGTCATTATCCGATATTAGTTTCCATCTCTCGGAAGCGTCCGACCTCCGCGGCGGACTGGCGCTGGCGCGGCAGGAAACGGCAGATGTGATCCTGCTTGACCTCGGCTTACCGGACACTCATTACATGGAAACTCTGCAAGAGGCATTCCGCGCGGTTCCTTGGATTCCCATTATCGTGCTCTCCGGCCACGCCGAGACTCAGACCATCCTCGCTGCCGTTCGGGAAGGCGCGCGTGATTATCTAGTCAAGGACAAGATCGACGCCCTTTTCCTACAGCAGGCGATCATTCGCCAAGTCGAATGGCGCCGGAGAATCCAGAAGTACCGCGACCTCGCCATCCGAATTGACCGTTAACTCCGCAGGCGAACCGGGATGATGGTCCAAGCCGCTTGATTTTTTCCTTCACGGCGCGCGCAGAGTGCGCGCGCGGCCACCTCAGAATAAAAGCTTCAGCCCGAACTGAATCTGTCGCGCTGGCGTAACGGTGTTGGTGATCCTCCCGGCTACAGCGGAATATCCACCAAAGGTCGTAAATGCGGTGTTGGTCGGCTGGCCGAAATTGGCGTGATTTAGAGCGTTAAATACCTCCGCGCGGGGAACCTCCCGCAACTTTCGGCCCGGCGAACGCTTCTCCGGGCACAGTTGCTCTCGCACCACTACAAACCGTCGTGCCCGATCCCAACCCCACAACTGCAACTGAAATTCTCCCACCGCGCAGGTCGCCTCCAGCGCTCGCCACTGCTTTACCTGCGTCGCTTCCCGCTTCAACCATCTCGTCATCCGGGCCACCACGATGTAGTGCAACCCCACCTCCTCCAGGTATTGAAACAATGCCTGATCCAAAAAACCGGAGTCGGCCCGCACCGCTCGAATCCATCCCTTCGCGGGCGGTTTCGCCAACGCCTCCTTCAGAAACTCCACCACCCCGAGCCCCGCCGTTGTGTTCCCGCTCCGCCGCCAGCCGTGCAGCACGAAATACGCTTCCCCCAACACCGCCAGCAGCGGATGATGCGACCCACGCCCCGGCTTCCGCGGGTTATACCCTTTCTTCACCCCTTCCTGTTCCCCGTAACGTTCCAACACCGTCGCGTCCGAGTCCACACTGTATCCCTCCGCACGATGCGGTAAGCGCTCCACCTGGCAGGCCCATAACGGCTCGTAAAACCGCACCATCATCCCCTGCGTAAAACGCTTGAACAGATTCCGAATGGTCCCGTCCGTCGGAAACCGCTCCATGCCCAGCAACACGTGCAAGGCCCGGTCCGCCCGTAGCAACGCGGTGTGCGCAAACCGTCGCGCCCCAGCCACCACTGCCAGCAGAAACGCCGTGTAGGTCTCCCCCGGATCGATTGGCGTTGGGCGATCGCAGATGCACCGGCACATGCTCGCTCACCTGCTGCCGATACCCGATCTTCTCTAGAAACTCAACCAGCACGCTCCACCCTCCGAACGGCGTCACCGCCCGAGCCGTCTGTCGCAAAATGACTTTCTTTTCCCCCCATCGCGGTAATTTCTCGATGCACTGTTCCGTTCCTCCGCAGATTGTGTCTAACCAACTTTCAATCTAACGGATTAGGACAGAACAGTGCTCTCTAATTTCTGATTTCGGGTTCAATCAGGCTGAAGTTTGACTGCTTCCTCCAGGGCTTCCTGGCCATCTGTCGCCGAAGCCACGCGAAACCCTTCTTCTTTCAGGAAGTGGCCGTACACATCGCGGATGTCCTTGGAGTCATCCACAATTAGAATTAGCTTTTCTGTGTTTTGTCTTGGCATTCTAAACCTGTTGCCCTCTCTCCCCGAGAATCACGATGTGCGCTCAGGACTAAGCCGCACATTGAGCGCGTTGGATCGCGGACAACAATGATGTTTCGTTGAACGGCTTGTTAACGTGCCCAGCGAAACCTGCTTCCCGCGTCCGTTCATGATCGGCATCGGTCGTGCGTCCCGACAACGCAATCACCGGCGGGTGCAGGGAGCCTCTGACTCGGCGCAGTTCTTCGACGAACTCGAACCCATCCATACGTGGCATGGCGAGATCACACAAGATCAGATCAGGAGAGGCAGCCTTCAGAACGTTCAGAGCTTTGCGTCCGTCGCTCGCCGAAATCACCTGAGCGCCCAACTTCCTCAGCAGGAATTCCGTTGCTTCGCGAGCGTCAGCAGAGTCTTCCACCAGCAGGATAGAAAGACCCCTGAGTGCTGAGGAAAGCTGCGCCGGGACTGCTGGAATTTTGGGGATTTCGATCTCGGGAGCGATTGGAAGGAGCGGCAGCCGACCGTAACCTCGGTCCCGAGTCCCAGACCTTCGCTCTTGACCTTGACGTCGCCTCCGTGAAGTTCGACCAAGCTTTTGACTAGGGCCAGCCCGATACCCAGCCCGGAATGGGACCGCCGCATGCCGTCTTCCTGTTGGCGGAACATTTCAAAGACATGGGGCAGAAACTCGGGTGCAATGCCTTGTCCGTTATCGCGAAATTTCACCACCGCATTGCCATCCTCGTCCGCAACGCTCACCTGAATGGCTCCGCCTTCAGGGGTGAACTTCACTGCATTGATCAAAATGTTCGCGAAAACTTGCTGTAGGCGACCGGCGTCTGCCTGGACCCGTAGGGGCTCGCCCGCTCCCACGAGGTCTAGCCTGATGTGCTTGTTATTCGCCTCTCCTTGGATGTTCTCAACAGCCGAGCGCAGGACCGCGGAGACATCATGCTCCGCCAATTCAAGATTCATCTTGCTCCTCGCCGTCCGGTTTAGATCCAGAAGATCCTCGATGAGGCGAAGCTGCAACTTGACGTTGCGGTTGATCATCTCCATTGCGCGGGGAATCTGGCTCGGGTCGTTGTCCGACTTCAGCATGTGGGTCCACACCAGAATGGGCGTAAGAGGCGTCCGCAACTCGTGCGAGACTACGGCGAGAAATTCATCCTTGGCCCTTGCCGCCTTTTCCAGTTCCACCACGGCCTGTTCGTGCTGTCGCGTGCGGTAGTTCTCTCTCAGCAGGGCGTCGCCGAGGACTTGCAGCAGCTCGCCATGTACGATCAACCGGCGCCGGGGCACCGGCTTTTGCTCGCGTGCTACCTGCCAAAGCAGTTCAAATTTGATGCCAGCCTCGTGCGCCAGACGCTGAATCTCCGAGACCTGGGAGAAATCAACAAAGGCATATCCGCCGACAGCCGCCCCAACTATTTTGCCGTCGAGCACGAGCGACGTTCCGATTACGGCTAAGCCGTAGTACTGGGACACCACTACGGCGGGCCGGGCGTTTGCCTGCTCCGCAACCTGCGCGAGACCGCGGCGGGCGCATTCGGCAAAAATGCCAGGATCGTATCCTCTCTCGTCGAACAACTGGAAGAAAGGGGTTGGATGGATTGGGCCGAAGACCACGCGCTCTTCAGCGTCAAACAATTTGACAGTGAGGTGTGTGGCGTCCGCGAATTTCTCCAGCGCGGGCTTCCAGAGATCGGAGCTGAAGAGCACGTCGTTCGACGGAATCATCGCGGGAGGTTTCCTTTATTCTTATTGGAGCGGGTTGTGGCGCTCGGGCGCGCGAGAAATAAGACCGGTGTAGTTGGAGAAGGGCGCCTTAGCACGCGCGCCTTGCAGCTCTCTCGGCAACACATGCATACCTTTACCGTTGACGACTTCGCACTCACGAGTGGTCCGATCCACCAAATTGGCTCGCATCTTCGCTACAGTCAGCCCCTGGCGGAAGCAGTCGCCCGTTTCAACCCAGTTCATTAGAATGATGTTGTCCACAAGTGAACTCATGGGGAAGCCGCCCATCATCGAAGCCATCCCAAGCATCTCGGGGTTTTCGTGATTGTACACTGCCGCGATCTGGTGCTCCTTCATCAGCGCGACAAGGGCGTGAAAGAAATCTCGAAATACCCGCCCTTGCGTGCCCAATGCCGAACCGTAGGTAGAGAGGCTGTCAATTACCACGCGCTTTGGTTTGAACTCTTGCACCAATTGTTCGATATGGTGGAAATGCACGTCGACTTCGATTTCCTGCGGCGGTTCGTATTCCAGACGAACAACACCGCGGTCAATCTCCGGACGAAGATCCGACCCGATGCTCGCGGCATTGCGCAGCATCTGTTCTACCTGCTCGTCGAGGCTGAGCATCAGGCTGTGTTCGCCGCGCCGCGCTCCTTCCGCAATGAACTGGAGCCCCATTACGCTTTTGCCGACCCCGGAAATTCCGGCCACGACGGTTGTGCTGCCCAGGAAGTATCCACCATTAACAATCTCATCGAGCCCCGGAACCCCTGTCGAGACCCGGGCTGCCGGATCGAACGCAGCGGCGCGATCACGGCTGGCCTTGCGGGGAGCCTGGACACGGCGATACACCTGGACGCCCTGGCCATCGTTGATGCGGAAGGTGTGGCGGCCCATCTGATAATACTGTCCCCGCGATTTCACAATCTCAAGCGATCGGCTGACGGCCCGAAAGTTATCCTCCATTCTGAGCCGGATCACGGTATCCGCAATGGATTCCTCGGGTAGCGAAGCGTGCATGTTTCCGTCGAGCGCAGACGCTTCGACGGCCAGAACGGCCGTGAGGTTTTCGCGTTGTAGGCCTTCCGTAAGCACATGAAATCCTGATCGCGATTCTTGCACACCACTGCTACCGATCAGTCGCGCCCCGCCATCAATAAACATCCGCCGGGCGCCGATGCTGGCAGCCTGTTCGAGGAGGACGCTGTCAGCCTGCTGCAATTCTTGCCGCAACACCTCACGCGTGGTGAACACGATTTTCAAGCGGTTCTGAAGCTCCAACGCGTGGAGATCCCAGCCGAACCTTTGTGCATCCCGCATGATCTTGTCCGGCGAGAAGCTTTGCCCAGAAAGCCCGTGATCTAGTGGACTTGTTGGGCAACTGCCTTTTCTGCCCAAAAAGTCGGCTCAATCCCCAACTCATAAATTGATTGCACGAGCACGCAAAGATTGTGGCAAATCACCTTGCAATAAATCTCATTGATCTGAGCGGTTGGTTTCTTAGACCTAACCGCCCCGCCGAACTTCGCCTTAATCATCGAAAACGCCGCCTCCACGTTCGACCGCTTGTGATAATGCTGCAAAAATTCCGTCCGATTGAACTGGTAAAAGTGCCACATCTTGCGCCACAGTTCAGGGCCTTGGCCGGTCGAATTACTCTTGAATGGAATATAAGGCACAGCGCCCACGGAACGAATCACGTCCACATTCAACTTCGACAGATACGCTTTGTCAGCAGATATTTCGGAGAGGGTGAATCGCTTCGCCGTGGTTTCCGCCAAATCTGGAAGGTAGTTTGTGTCGTGGAACATCCCATCCGTTATTTCCGCGCTGGTTACCACATTCGTTTTTACCCCGATCATCAGGTGAGCCTTGAGCCATTTCGCCTTACTTCGCGTCTTGCCGTATTTCTCATCGTACCAGCGGCTATAGGTGGAGGTGGAGAAACCAGAAGAATCAACCGCGAAGTCGGATTCGACGGCCTTCAATGGGCTGGCGCTTTCTTCAACCAAAAGCTTCAAGAGGGGCGTCAGGTTGGGGTTTTCAAGGTAGTTAAAAATGCTGTTATAGTGGGGGGCCTTAGCCATGTACCCTTGCTCCTGGCATTCGTGCAAATCGCTCATGGCCCGTCGCCCGGACATCGTACTGTAGATTTTCATAACCGCGCTGAAAACAACATCCGACAAGGGGAGCCGGGGCCGTCCGGTTGTTTGCGGGGCATGAACAATTCCGTCGCACAAACCTTTGAGCAATTCAACCAACCGTTCCTTCTCGTTCGTCTGGGCCATGTTGTAGGCTGGCCAGTTCTGCCCGTAAGTGACACGCATCGTTTTGGTAACGGTCACAGTGCCGTCGTGGTTTGTCTCGCGCCGGATGGAGAACTCAACAGCATAAATGTGCTTGCACTTCTGTCCGCGCAGTTCATGGTCTGGGCAGGTACAAGTGGCGTCTTCCAAATTGACAACGTATTCGCCGCTGCCTGCCTGAGAAGGAACAAGCCAGAACCGTCCGGTGTGGTGAATCTTTTTTGTGGCTGCGAGTTCAAGTCCGCGCTGCTCTCTGGATTCCATAATCACAAGCCCCCTTCTGTTATTACCTGTCGGTATATTACTATAAGGTATATACTCTGTCAAGTATTATTTAAACTATTTTACTTGACAGGATACCGCGTAAGTATATTATCTGTAGGTATGAGCAAAACGACTGTGACCGTCACCCAATATAAATGCGAGCGGTGCAGCCACACATGGCAGCCGCGAATCGCAAATCACAAAGAACCAAAGGTGTGCCCGAAATGCAAGAGTCCCTACTGGAATACGCCGCGGCGCAAGAGGTCCTAGCGGTGGCTAAGCCGACTATCGACACAGCGCTCCGCTGTCCCATTCGTGGCATCCTCAACGCCGCCGCTCTAGCCAAGGATGGCCTCACTCCCACGGAAGAAGCGCGGCGGATTGAATTCCTTCACTTTCTCTTGGAGCGTGATTATCCACCAGACAATATCGCTGTTGAAACCGTCGTTCTCAAGAAACTGGGAGAGTCAGGGAGGAATAAACTCCGCTGTGATGTAATTGCCTACAAGATTCCAGCGGAAGAACTAGAGCATCTGTCGCTAGAAGATAGGATTGGCCATGCAGTTCTCGTCGCTGAGATCAAGCGAGACTCCAGCAAGAAGGCATCTGGGATTGAATGCCAATTAGAGCCAGCCATGCGCCAATTGCCCGGTATGCAGGTAATGGGGGCATATTGGGACGACGTTCATCGGCTTCTCTTTGTCAAACAACTCATTAAAAAGAACGGGGAACAACATCTTGAAATTATTTCAGATACCCTGTCTAATCTCCCGCGATTTAAAGCGGAATACAAGACTAAGCCACTGACATATTCCGACTTGGACAGCACGGCCAATATTGTGAAGGTCCTGTGGGATATCGCAAATGCCATGCGTTCGCACGGAATCAATGATGATCGCACTAGATACAAGGAAACCGTAAAGTTGCTGTTGGCTAGATATTGTGATGAAAAGGAAGGGAAGGAATCACCAGACGAGCCCTTAGCACTTCAGGTCTATCCCGGAACCGATCCGAAATTCACGGATCGCATAAAAGATACCTATGAAACAGCGGCGAGCAGATATAGCAGAGCAAAGACATTATTCAAGCCTGTGCGTATTTCTGAACTCCCTGAAGACGCGCTACGGGGTATCGTGCGAACCATACAAGGAATAGAGTTCAGCTCCGCATCAAATGAAACAATGCAGCAGGTATTCATGTCCTTTGTCCCCGCTGTGTTTAAGAAGAGCCTGGATCAATACTTCACTCCAATCGGTCTTATAAATGCAGTTGTGCAAATGGTAAAAGTAGGTCCAAACGATAAGGCCGCTGACCCTGGGATGGGAACAGCGGACTTCCTTACAGCCGTCATGGACTATCGAGCAAGGCTCGGAGATAAGGATGCCGATCAGCGTGTTTTTGGGATTGATATTGACGCCATGGCCTATGAGTTGGCAGTTGTAAACATGATTTTGAACAAGGACGGTCAGGCTGGGCTGCAATGTGAGGATTCTATTGCTTCTCCTTCGCTATTCGACAGCGAGATGAATGTGGTGCTGTGTAACCCACCATTCGGAGAAAAGAGCGTTGAAAAACGTTCCTCTGTCCTAAAACACTACGATCTGGGACATCGGTGGATCTGTGGTGCCGATGGAAAGTGGTCCAAGACAAAAGATATTTTGCCATATCAGCAACTCGGCATTTTGTTCATTGAACGCAGCTATAAAATGCTGGCAAATAAGGGGCGGCTTGGAATCATTCTTCCAGAAGGGTACTTGTGTACGCCAATGTATGGATATATTCGGCAGTGGATTATCGACCACCTTAGAATTCTTTCTCTCACGGAACTACCACGTCGCATTTTTCTTCGCTCAAACGTGGACCTGCGCTCCAATATTCTGATCGCCCAGAAAGTAAGCGTCCAAGTGCTGAAGAGTCTCCGGGAAAGTAATTATCCCATCCATACGGAGATGGTCCGAAAAGTTGGTTTTAAGATGGGGAAGGGGTATCAGCCTATATTTGTAAGGGACCCAGAAACGGGGCTTGAACTCCGCGATGACAATAATTGCACTATCTCAGATACCGACTTTCGTAGGGTGTGTGATGGCTTTGAGCGCTTCACTGCCGAGATGCGGTGGAATCAAGGCTCTGGGATTAAGCCACATGGAAAAGTGTGGGATGGGGCGATGATCAGAGACATCACGAGCCACGCTAATCTGGACATGAAGCCAAGACGATTGATGCCAAAAGCACTGGCAAACGTTAGAACCATACAAGGGAAAACGCATGTCCGACTTGGTGACATTGCTGACGTGGAACAGGGCACCATGGACATCTTGAAGGGCAATACCGGAAAGTTGTGGCGACTAGTGGAAGGACTAGATATTCGTGCCGTCGAAGGGTTGGTTGTTCCAGAACATCCGGCTCGTGCGTGGCAAATTGCCGAGAGGAAATCCAGGATGCTATTTCATCTTCTTCAGGGAGATATTATTGTCGGGTTGGTTCGACCTGAACGAAGGAACATAGGCGTACTCCTGATAGCCGGGAACGATGTCGTTGGCGCTCCAGACGGGATTGCTGTTGTCCGTACAAAGCCTGAGAACGACAAGAAATATCCGCAGGAGTGGCTGTTGTCTGCACTCCGATCTGAGGCGTGCAGGCTTCAGTTTTGGACTGAATCTGGGGGCACCAGTTATGGAAAGCTTACAAACGATAACATTCTCGACGTACTAATCCCAGTCCCGAGCGAAGCAAAACGCCAAGCAATGGCTGAGAAAGTAAAGATTTGGGCACAGACTACCCGCCTAGCCCTAACGGCATGGGACACAATTGGAGCGCCCGCCGATAGGTTCCCCGTTGTCAATTCTCCGAGTTTTGGGTTAGTCGAGTTGACCCCTGGAAGTGAGTTTGAAGACGACGAATAACGCCATTTACTTTTTGGGCACACCGCCGACTTTTTGGGCAACTAGAAGATTATGGGCAAAGCCCTACGAACCATAACAACATTATCTTTTCTCATAGCAAACTCTTTCGACTTTCTGAAGACGAGCCGGAGAGTCAAAAACAATTCGTTCCTGGCAGTGTCCTAGGGCTGGCTTGCGATGGGCGTTGCAATAGTGCAGTTGCATTCAAGCGGGGTCTGGCTCGAAGGGCTGCTGGCAACACTGATAGGTGAACATTTGGAATAGGATTTTGTTGTGGCAACATGGTACCACATCGATCATAATCTCCGCCGCCAATAATTTCTATCAGCCCCAATCTGATTTATTCGTAGGACTTTGCGTGGGGGGGATTTGTCCTACAGCGAGGCTGAAGCAGAAAGAGAGATTGCAGGCTGGACGGGGGCCGCTCGGCATTAGGAACTCTCTCAAATCACCAAGCCGTTTCGGATCGCGTACCGGATGATTTCGGCGCTATTTCTGACTCCGAGCTTTTTCAGGATCCGCGCGCGATAGGTGCTGATTGTTTTTTGCTGAGCGACAGGTCTTCGCCGATTTCCGTAACGGTCTTTCCCGAGGCCATACTACACATGATTTCATACTCGCGGTCGGAAAGCATCTCGTGCGGCATGCGCTTGAAATCCTTTCTTACTCTTACGCTCAAGGCCAGCTTTTCGGCCAGAGTAGGACTTACGTATTGGCCGCCGGCCAGAATCTTGCGGATGGCTGAAACCAACTCCTCGGTGGCGCTTTCCTTCGTCATGTAGCCTTCCGCGCCGGCCTTCAGGACACGAACGCCAAACTGATCTTCCGGATGAACACTCAGTACCAGAACCGGAAGCTTCGGCCGTGCGGCCTTTAATTCCAGGAGGAAATCCAAGCCGTTTTTTCCCGGCAGGGTGATGTCGAGCAATACGACATCCCAGGCTTTTTTCCCAAGCTGCTCCATAGCCTGCTCAGCGTTGGAGGCTTCTCCACATTGGACGTCCGAGAAGGCGTCGGAAAGCAGCGCCCTCAGACCACGCCGGAGAATTGCGTGGTCGTCGACGATGAGGACTCGTATCATGACATAGCGCCGGATTCGTCCAACGGCAGAAATGGAATCCAGGCGGTGACGCTGGTACCTTTCCCAGGAGCGCTAGAGATGTTGACCAGGCCGCCCAGCATGGCGGCACGTTCCCGCATACCCAGCAGACCCACGGATTTCGAAAGTGAAGGGTCCGCCGGATCGAAGCCCTGTCCGTTATCGCGTATCAGAAGAACCAGCCCGTCCCGTTGCTTCTGGAGAACCACCTCGGTCCGCGTGGCCCTGGAATGACGAGCGACATTGGTCAAAGTTTCCTGGAAAATGCGGAATAGAGCGGTCGAAACGTTCGGCCCAACCATAGCTTCCCGGGCGAGCAGCCGGAGCTTGCACGGAATGCCGGTTCGGGCCTGAAATTCCTGGGCCTGCCATTCCAAGGCGGCCGTCAAACCCATATCCAAAATACCGGGCCTTAGCTCAGTGCAGATTCTGCGAACAGACTTGATGAGGTTGTCCGCCAATTGCATCGTGCCGCCGATCCTTTCGAGCATCTGGCCGCTTCGCGGGGACAGTCTGCCCATCAGCCAGGAAATGTCAACCTTCACGGCGGTCAACGATTGACCCATCTCATCGTGGATTTCGCGGGCGATCCTGGTCCGCTCCTCCTCTCGAACGGTTAGCAGGCGCGCTGCAAGATTCCGCAACTGGCCGCTCGAAGCACTCAGTTCCTGCTCCGCACGCTTCACGGCGGACAGGTCCGAAGCGATCAGGCAGATCGCCCGCGTGCCTCCCGGGTGGAGAGAACTCAAGGCCAGTTGGACAGGCAAAGGGTTGCCCTTTCGGCATTGCATACGGATCTCGCCCCTGCAATTCCTTTGGGCAGCATGCCGGAGTAAGGCATCCAGCCTGGCCTGGTCGTCGGGAAAAACCAAGTCCAGCATGGAAGAACCGATGACTTTCTGGAGCCTCGCTCCCAGCAACCGCGCAAAACGGGTGTTGCAGTGCAAGACGGTATGGTCGGAGCCGAGAACCGCGGCGCCCTCGTTCATCCGCTCCACGAAAACACGGTAGACATGGTCGGCTCCCGCGAGCGTGAACACTTTTTTTCCGCCCCGGACGTCCACAACAATCGCATCTACCTTACCGGAACGAATGGCATCGAGGGTTGCCTCGGCTTCTTGCAGGCGTGTGACCAATTCGCGGCGCGACAGGGCCGGTGGTTTTTGCGAGGAGCGGCTTTTCTTCCTGTTAGCCAACCTCTTTCCACCTTCCATCGGCTACTAGCCTCGCCGTTTCAGGTCCAGCCCCAAGAGCACATCTCCTGTGTTCGAAAGGTCCCCAATGAGCCTTCGCAGCGGGAGTGGGAGCCGCTTAATGAGCGTTGGCACCGCCACAATCTGCTCGCCCCTGGCTAGGTTCGCCTGCTGGTAGATGTCGATGACTTCCAGGTCATACCGATTTTTCAAGTACTGCTCACAAACCCGCTTGATATTTTCTACAGCCCGCGCCGATTTCAACGTAGATCCGCTTACGTACAAACGCAAGACGTACTTTGTCTGGCCAGAATGGGTGCCGGCCCGTTCCTGTCCCCCGGCCAATCCGAGGTCTCCAGCACATTCCGATTTGGTGGGGGTGATTGCGAGTTTCCGCTTTCTTGCCGGACCGCCTTTTTTCGGGGACTTTTTCATGCGAGCCCTCCTGAGCTGGGTCAAGCTAACTTTCGCAGGTCCAGGCCCACCAACAACCCTGTGGTGTTGGACAGGTCTCCAATGATTTTCCGGACAGGTTCCGGAAGTTTTCTCACCAAGGTCGGGATTGCTATGATCTGGTCGCCGCGCGCCAGTTGCGGATTCTCCAGAAGGTCAATCACCTCGATCCGATAGCGACCCTTCAGGTGCTCTTCGCATAGCACCTTGAGGTTGCCAAAGGCGCTAATCGACTTGGGAGTTTGTCCCGCCACATAGAGACGCAGCTTCCAAACCTCCGGTTTATGCCGGGTCTGTTTGCGACCCTTTGCCTGAGTCTTTGTCTTGGTTGTCGGCATTCAGCGCCTCCGCGCTAGTTTGGCGTGCCCATTCTTCTTGTCAGAGGACAAGTCCGCTTTGCGGCTCCGCCGCATCAGAGCGCGGTTCTGCGACAGTTCCTCTTGGGACAATTCCGAATCGGAGACGCTCTGTTGAATTCTCTCTTCTTCCGTTTCAAACTCCGCTCGGAGCTTAGCCATGCGGGCCTCAAAGATCTGGCGGTTGCGCTCCAGTTGGCGCCGCCGGCTCCCCAGTTCTTGCCGGCGGGACGTGTCCGCAGCTTTCTCGCGCGCTTCCTGCGACAACCGGGAGGAGCCGGTCAGCACGCCCTCGGGTCCGAGGTAAACGTCCAGCAATTGGAGACCGTTGCCCGTGAGCAGGAATTCGCGAATCTGGTTGGAATGCTCCATACCGCGGGATTTCAGGCGTACAGCGCGCGGTTCCGCTCGCCCCCGACCTCGATGCTTTGCAGCAGAAGCCAGGTGTCCATGAGGGAGGAGACGTCTACCTCGCTGGCTTCCAGTGGCCCGCCTCCCGCAGTCAAACTGGTGAATATCGCGGTGATCCCCTGGGTCTTCAGGAAATCGACCAGCCGCGTGAGCATGGACCGCACTTCGTTTGGGGTGCTGGCCATGATCAGATTAGTAACCGGGTCCACTACGACGACACTGGGCTGGAAGCTGGAGATGTCCTTGTGGGCTTGTAGCAGGTGCTGTTCAAGTCCTCCATAGGTGGGCCGGCCGCATGGAATTGCAGTAGCCCTTTGCGTACCCATTGCTCGAGGTCGAGGCCGATGGAACGCATATTGCGGACGATCTGCCGGAGTGATTCCTCGAAGGCGAAAAATAAGCAGCGCTCGCCGCGGCGGCAGGCCGCATCCACGAAATGTGCCGCCACGCTTGTCTTACCGGTTCCCGAGGTGCCGGATATCAAAATGCTGCTCCCCCGATAAAAGCCCTTGCCTCCTAGCATGCCATCCAACCGCGCAATGCCGCTTGATATTCGTTCGGCGGGCGCAGCATGGTCCAGGCCCAGCGAAGAGAGCGGCAGGACTGAAATGCCGTGTTCATCAATGAGAAACGGATACTCGTTGGTGCCGTGGGTGGAACCCCGGTACTTGACGATGCGCAGGCGACGGGTCGAGATCTCCTCCCGGATACGATGGTCCAGCAGAATCACGCAATCGGAGACGAACTCCTCGATGCCGTGCCGGGTCAGCCTGTCGGATCGGTCTCTCTCAGCGGTGATGACAGTGGTCAATCCTTTTTGCTTGAGCCAGCCGAACAGGCGGCGGATTTCTGCGCGCAGGATACCTGGGTTTGGCAACTCGCTGAAGAGCGATTCAATTGTGTCCAGGACGACTCGCTGTGCCCCGACCTTCTGGACAGCGTCGGCAATTCGAATGAAGAGGCCATCGAGGTCATACTCGCCGGTTTCCGCAATCTCGTTTCGTGCGATGTGCACGTGGTCCAGAAACACTTTCTTGTCCGCCACCAGCCGGTCCAGGTCGAAACCAAGCGACGCCGCATTCTTGGTCAGGTCCGGGATCGTTTCCTCGAACGACATGAACACCCCGGGTTCACTGTATTGTGTGGCGCCCCGAACCAGGAACTCCAGTCCGAACAGTGTCTTTCCGGAACCGGCGCCTCCACTGATCAGAGTGGGGCGGCCGCGAGGCAACCCTCCCAACGTGATTTCGTCCAACCCCTGGATTCCGGTGAGTGCTTTCGACAGCGTTTTGGAAGATGGCTGGCCTGCATTCCTCTTTTTCCCCATTTGTTTCATCCTTGGCCCAGACGATCTACGTGCATCACGGAACGGTTCCGTGGGTCCCCCTTATCAACAGGGCCACTCGGTCCCTTCAACATAGACTGCCTCTATAGAGGAGCAACTATGGATTTTACCAAGATAGGCGCGATCGCGTAAATCAAAGTTGGGATCGTGGAACGTTATATGCTTTTGGGAAAACAGCATTCGCGGAATGAGCGATTTTCAACCAGCCCTGTGAGCAATATTGAACTGACACGCCAGTTACACTGGAAGCAGCGGCAAGTATGGGCGAGACTTGCCGCACAGATCCTGCAAAAAGATTGTTGGACAGATTGTGCGACTTGGGTGCAAGAAATGAGCCAACTCCCAGATCTCAATACGTCAAACTAATGTGACCGAGAAGAACCGTACCGGGCGAAAATGAGAGAGCCGTCAAGACCTAACTGATAGTCCGGTCGAAGCGTTGAGGAGAGGTAATGAAAAGAAAGATAAGGCTAATACTGATTGCGGAAGACTGCAAAGATATCCGTGACGTGTACGGTGAGTTTCTCGCCCGACGGGGATTTGAGGTGGCTTTGGCGAATGACGGTCAGGAAGTGGTGAACAAGGCCGTCAGCATTCAGCCGGATGTGATCATTATGGATCTCGTGATGCCGGTGATGGACGGGTGGGAGGCAACGCTGCGACTGAAGGCAGATGTAAGAACCAAGGATATTCCGGTTGTGATTTTGACAGCCAACGGGTTCGCAAGTACGCCCCTTGTCATCCAGCAAGGGTGTGCAGGGTTTTTGATCAAACCCTGCGAGCCGGACGCGATGGTTGCGGAGATCGCTCGGGTGCTCGAAAATATGGACCGGAACGTCCACCTACGCAGCGCTGCGTAGCGATCGATTACCGCGTTTGGCCAAGAATCGCGTTTACATTCTTAAATTCCCGAGACCGCCTCCCAACAACAGCCATACCAGGAGGATCACCAAGATGACTCCTCCTATTCCAATGCCGCCGCGAGTACCGTAGCGGCTATACCCAAAGAATCCGCCCCCGAACAGCAGGACTAACAAAATAATCAATATCAGCATTTTCGTTCTCTCCTTAATCCTCAATTTACGATACCGGAGTGATCATGGACAGGATGCTCTACCACCTCCAAAGCTCGATGATTGCCGTCAACTGGAGGCATACTTGTTATACCCTGCGGCCAAATCGCATGTCAGTTCAGTACTGCTCACGGATTTGGTCAAAAGCGCTCCTTAGGACTTATTCTGACTTTCGGCCATCCACCGCCTGGTGAAGAGGAGATTCTCAATGGGGAAAGAACGGAGGCACAAGCAGGGTGTTATCCGCCGTCATTCGCTCAGCTTGGTCTCGGTCGGGATCCTGATGATGTGGATTGTTCTATACAGCGTTTCGAACCCTGTCACTCATCGAGGCTCATTCTTCGGTAATGCAATAGCTGATTGGACGGGTGTCGTGGTAATGGTAATCGCGACAAAGTATCTCTACGAGAAAGGCTCGTCAGAAAGCCGGCGTCCACCGCACGGTTTCTTGAGTCCTATTCGGGAGCGACTACGCGACCATTCCCTCAGCATTTTTCTGTTGTTCATCGGAATCGGATGGATTGCCCTTTATGTCTCAATGGACTCTGAGGCTAAGTGGGGGCAAGTGGTCGGAAACATTGTTTCAGAATGGACCAGATTTTCGGTCTGGTACTGATGACGAAGCGTCTAATTGAACCACACTCAAAAGAGAGTGCGAGGAGGAACAATGGATAAGACAAGCAGAACATCCGATCCGCGGAAGCTGGCCATCTGGGCAAGTGTACTGTTGGCTGTTTTCCTCTTGGGGTACATTCCGTCGTGGCTCAGCGCTCGGAGTGCGAGGGCGGAGGCCGCCCTCCTGGATCACAACTTGAAGGTGGCCAAGTTACTGGGCGAACTGGGCATGGTCAGCTATGAGGCCAGCCGTAATAATTTTGCCAGCGCCAGCAACCATTCTACCCAGTTCTTCAATGGGTTGAAGCTATTGGCAGACGAAACGCGGGATCCGGCTCTTAAATCGAAGCTGGAATCTTTCGTGCCGAGCCGCGATGAAATCACTGCTGATGTGGCAAAGGCCGAGCCCGCGGTCAAGGAGAAGGTGGCGAACATGTACGCCAGCTTCTACCAGCTCACAGTTCCATGAAGCACCGGGGCGACTACAACAATGACGACCGGTGTGACAGTTAATAGCAAACTCCTCATCGTTATCCTTCACGACTAGAGCTTTTGCCCAAGCGAGTCGCCGATACCCGCCAAATCCCGCGGCGCACGCATCAGGTACCATACCAAGCCTGCCGCGCCCGCTAGTGCTGCTGTAATCATCATTAACAATAGGCTCAACCCCGGCATGACCAGGAACAGTACCAGCCACCACACGAGTACAAACAATATGATCAGCAGAGCTAATATCATCACCAATCCCTCGTTTGCAGCCTGGCATCGAGTATGAGGTTGGCTGAGTAAATTCCACACCCCTAGACTGTGGTCCGCTCCCGAATTGCAACGTACTGATCTGACGAAATGATTACTTTCGTTGCTACCTCACGTTTAGTCCGGGAGATCCTCAACGGAAGGTCGGAGGTTCCAGCAGGGAAATGAGCCGACCTGGACCGTTATACCGCGGGAGCGATTGACGTGTCAGTTCAGTAACGCTCACACGTCTGGTCAAATGTGCTCCACCACTTAACGAGCGGAAGGAACTACAGCGTGGTCGAATCGAAATTACGGGTTGGAGAGTCGTGCAGGACTACACTCAGCAGGCCGCTGTTGACTGATAAACCATCGTGATAATTGTAATCGATAAAGCCACAGCCGACCTCTGTCTCGACCGCCGCTGTTAACAGCTCAATGAGCAATTCCGACCGGGGCTGTGAGCACTACAGAACTGACACGCCAGCAACATGAGGCTATAAGCGTATTGCGTCTAGTTTCCCTCGGCAAGAATCTGGCAGGCGAAGATCCTCACGGGCTAGCCACCAGATGTGAACTAGCCGAAATCGGGCCTGGCAACGTCGCAAATGGAAAAAGAGGATGTGGCGCGTAGCTGTTGAGTTTTGTTGTTGGCGCTCAGCACCGATGCACGCTCTGCGTTCTCGATCCAATCGGAGGCTTATATGAAATTGAATTTACGACACGCAACATGGGCGTTTGCTCTGGCAATCGCGCTTACGGTTTTCGGCGTGCCTAATTTCGCCGGTGCGTTTCAGTCAGCAGAAGGCTGGGAGCATGGCCGCGGGCATGACAAGGACCGGGATCGGGACTGGAACAGGAACGATAGCAGAAACCCGAACTTCCAGCGGGGAATGAATGATGGGCGGGAAGACGGCGCGAAGAACCGGGATCGCCGTTATCGCCTGCGGACCAATAACGACGCAGATCGCCGCGCCTACGAAGCCGGCTACGACCAGGGGTATCAAGACAACAGGCGCGGCGGCTATGATCGTGACCGCGACCACAATCGCAATTACGACGGCCAGAATGGTAGATATGACCAGAATCGTCAGTACGGACGCAGCGGTAATGTGGCCGCGCAGATGGGATCTCAGGATGGATTCAACGACGGACGGAAGGACCGGCAGACGGGACACAGTAACCGTCCCACACAGGGCGACAACTATAAGAATGCGACCCGTGGCTTTGCCGGAGGCGCAGGCCAAACCGCGTACAAGGCATCGTACCGCCAGCCTACTTACCGGCCTACCAACAGGGTTACGCCGAACAAAACTATGGTCGGCGGTAAGGTTTGTTCTCGGATTTCGGGACTGTTTTTCCGACCGAGCAGTCACATTCGCTTCGCGGAGCTCGCTCGTTAACTCGTGTCGAAATCCTGAGGAATCGTAAACGTCCGAACATCCGAAGGAGGCAAAAATGTATAGGAAAAACCTAAGAAATTGCAGGGTTAGCCAGGTTGGGGCCGTCGGCCAAAGCCTGCCGTGGGCAGTGGCACTGGTTGTTACATTGGCGCTGGTGCTGGCCCCGCTGGCCTCTGCGGACCGCACGCTGCTAAAGCCCGGCTGGAACATGTTCTCGGCGCAGCAGGACATCGAGGTGGGTCAGCAGGTTTCCAAGGAAGCCGAGCAGCAAATGCGCATGCTGAATGACCGCCGCGTGGACAACTACGTGAACAATCTCGGCCGCCGGCTGGCCGCCAAGGCGCCGGGCGAGAAATACCCCTACCAGTTCAAGGTGGTGAACGACCGGGCGATCAACGCTTTCGCGCTGCCGGGCGGGCCCGTCTACATCAACCGCGGCGTGATTGAAGCCGCCGACAACGAAGCGCAGCTTGCCGGGGTGTTGGCGCATGAAATCTCTCACGTGGCGTTGCGCCACGGCACAAACCAGGCCAGTAAGGCCTCGGCCGCGCAGATGCCGCTGGCGATTCTGGGCGGGATGCTGGGGAGCAACTCCGTGGGAGCTACCCTGGCGCAGCTCGGCGCCAGCTTCGCGCTGAATTCCATCCTGCTAAAGTATTCGCGCACGGCCGAGAGCCAGGCCGACCTCATGGGAGCCCAGATCCTGTACGATTCGGGTTACGACGCGCGGGCCATGGCCCAATTTTTCGAGAAGATCCAGGCGCAAGACCAAGGCGGACAACCTGTCGAATTCTTCAGCAATCACCCCAACCCGGGCAACCGCATCCAGAGCGTGAACCAGGAAATTGACAAGCTCGGCGGCGCGGGGCGCGGGTATAACACCAATTCTCGAGAATTCGATGATGCCAAGCGCGACGTCCGGTCTTTGCCTGCGCCACCCGCCAAAGGCCAGCCGTTGCAGGCCGACAATCGGCGTAACGATGGCGGCCGTCAAGGCTCACAGCCGGAATGGCCCTCGGATCGCTTCGTGAGTTTTCAGAACTCGGTGCTGAGCATCAACCACCCGGACAACTGGCAGGCCTACGGGCAGGGCGACGCCGCAACCATCGCGCCTCGCGGCGGGATGGTGAACGACGACAACGGCAATCAGGCCCTGGCCTATGGCGTCATTGTGAATATCTACGAGCCGCACTTGGACGCCTACGGGCAGCGGTTGAAGGGGCGCGGTTACGGGCAGGGATCTGGACAGGGTTCCCGGCAAGACTCCCACTCACTCCTGGAACAAGCCACCGACGAACTAGTCCAGGAGCTACGTCAATCCAACCGGAACATGCGCGTGGTTCGGTCCCACGAGGACATCAGCGTCAATGGCAGCGACGCGCTTTCGACGTATATCTCGAACGAGTCGCCCATCGGGGGCCGCGAGACCAACTGGCTAGTTACCGTGCAGCGCCCCGAGGGCCTGCTGTTCCTCGTTTTCACCGCTCCGGACCGCGATTTCCAGAGCTACGAAAGCGCGTTCCAGCAGATGCTGTACTCGGTCCGGACAAACCGCTAAGGTCCGGCCATTGGGGGCCGATATCACGCCCGACCAGACTCGTTTCACGAAGTCGGTTTCAGGAACGGCTAATATGAAGGAAGGAACTATCTCTTTAGGTGAAACAAGTTTTCCTAAACCTCAAACCGCTTTTACTCAGTTCGGCGAGCTAGTTACAGGTTTTCTATCTTCGTTTTTCGAGTGGTTTGGCGAGTTGGGAATCTTCTGTGGACGACTGGTACGGGCGGCACTCACCCGTCCGTACGAAGGGCGGGAGCTGATCCGCCAGCTTGACGAAGTGGGATCAAAATCACTGCTACTGGTTTCGCTTGCAGGAGCCGCCATCGGAGTGGTGTTGCCTCTGGAGACCAGCGAGAGCTTGACCCGATTCGGAGCTAGGTCGATGCTCCCGACTGTCATCATAATTTCTATTATCAGGGAAATGGGCCCGATTATCACCGGCCTGATTGTTTGTGGCCGTGTGGGCGCGGGTATTGGCGCCGAGTTAGGTTCAATGAACGTGACGGAGCAGATCGACGCCATGGAAGCCTCCGCCGTGAATCCCTACCGGTTTCTGGTTGCAACCCGGGCTGACTCTAGCAGCGGATTTCTGGGGCATCGTCATGGGCTGGGTTGCCAATACGCTCAGTGAGCCAATCTCGTTGCGTTTGTTTTTGGATACCGGCCTCAGGAGTGTAACCCTCAACGATTTTCTTCCGCCCACCATTAAGACGGCGGTATTCGGCCTAATCATTGGCGTGATCGCTTGTTTCCAGGGAATGCGCGCGACGGGCGGCACCGAGGGAGTTGGCCGGGCGGCCACGAACTCGGTGGTTTTGTCGTCCCTCTTCATCATTCTTGCCGATGTCTTGCTGGTTCGCTTGATCCTGATGTTTTTTCCGTAGGAGGCTCGATGGAAGGCAATGGGGCAGAGTTGGCCGTGGTGCTTCACGACTTGCATAAGTCATTCGGCCGGCAGAAGGTCTTGAATGGAATTGATCTGAAGATTGCGCGAGGTGAAACCTTGGCTGTCTTAGGACGGAGTGGTACGGGAAAAAGCATTTTGCTGAAGCTGATTATTGGCTTGCAGAAATCCGATTCCGGCTCCATCCGAGTCCATGGAAAGGAAATTTCCGGCCTCTCCCTGGAGGAATTAAATCAGATTAGAAAGAAGATCGGTTTTCTGTTTCAAGAGGCGGCACTGTATGACTCATTGAGCATTGAGGAAAATGTGGCCTTCCCACTCGCACGGAATACGCGGATGTCTCGAGCGGAGCAGAAAGATCGGGTGCGGCAACTTCTGTCGAGCGTTGGCATGGAAAACGACTTAGGCAAAATGCCTTCGCAGATTTCGGGAGGGATGAAGAAGCGAGTCGGATTGGCCCGCGCTCTCGCCCTGGAGCCCGACATTTTGCTTTTCGATGAGCCCACGGCCGGACTCGATCCCATTACCGCGGGTGAAATCGAAGATTTGATAGTGAGACTGCAGGAAGAGCGAGAAATGACTTCGATTGTTGTTACCCATGACTTGCATGGCGCCAAAACGATTTCCGACCGGGTGGCGCTCATCCATGAAGGGAATATTTTGATCGAGGGAACCTTTGACGATTTGCAAAAAAGCGAAGATCCGTTTGTTTCGCAATTCTTGAGCCAGAGTTCGTAGGAGAGGTTATGTCAAGAGCTGTCCGCCTGGGAGTCTTTATCTTTGGCACGCTGACTATTTTAGTGACCGGAATCTTCCTCATCGGGAACAAGCGTTTCCTTTTTACTTCCACCTACCGGCTCCAGGCGGGTTTCAAAAACGTTGCCGGCCTCAATAACGGCGCGGAGGTTCGAGTCGGGGGAATCCGCAAAGGACCGTGAAACAAATCGCACTGCCGCATCAATCCAACGGTGAAATGACGGTGGTTATGGATATGGAAAGTTCCACTCGCAGCATCATCAAGAAAGATTCGGTTGCAGCCATTCAGACCGAAGGGCTGCTGGGCAATAAATATGTGGAAATCTCGTTCGGGTCCGGAGACGCGCCCCAAGTGATGGATGGAGAAACCATTGGAAGTTTGCCTCCGCAAGATATCTCGGACGTGCTTAAGAAGACCAACGAAATCTTGGAGACCACCCAACAGACTATGGGTAACATGCAGGAGAGCACCGACAACCTCAAAGCCATCAGCTCGAAAATCAATCGAGGCGAAGGAACCCTAGGCGCGCTGGTTAACGACAGGAAAATGTTTGACCAGATGAACGCCGCTACCGCCGAGGCCCAGCAGGGCGCGGCTGCTTTTCAAGACAATATGGACGCCCTGAAGCACAATTGGTTACTGCGCGGTTTCTTTAACAAGCGAGGCTACGACGATGCATCGAAGTTGACGGAGGACGCCATCTCCAATCTGCCCAAAAGTCCGTATCTCAAAAAATTTGCTTTCGACGGAAAGAAGATCTTTGACAAGTCGGATAATGCAAAACTCAAAAGCGAAAAAACGCTGACCGAGGCAGGCCGCTTCCTGGAAGCAAACCCGTTCGGGTTGGCCATTGTGGTTGCCAACAACGGAATGAAGGGAGACACGGAGGAAGCGCAAGTGCTGACACAGGCGCGGGCCATGGTTGTTCGCAACTACCTGGTGAAAAACTTCAAAATGGACGACACTCTTGTCAAGACGATTGGGCTGGGAAAGAGCGATCAAAAAGACGCCGGCGACGGAGGGTCGGTTGAAGTCGTTATTTACCCCGTCGGAGTGAGTATGAAGTCCACGATAGCCTCCAAAACTTCTGCTCGTTAGAAGCACAAGTCTTGATATGTCGGCCTGGGTCATGCCCGCTTCGTTTGACCCTTGCTGAGCGGGTGGCACACGACTCCAACCGGAATCGGCGGTGGATGAAAGGCAACTGGCATAGCTCACAATGGCTGTGACGGAGATCACTGCGGCAACTTCAACCCTGACCAACAATAAAATTACAAACGCGATAAGTCCCTGCGAGAGGCCCGCGGTTTTCCGACCTAGACCGTGAGGCGACATGCGTTGCATCTGTTCCAACAAGGCGGCCTGCGCACATTGCTTAAATGAGGTGAGCAATGTTGACCAGCGGTGTAAGCAATATTGAACTGACACGCGAAATAGGCCCGGGTTATAACAGTACTGTCTCTAGCAGCGAGCGTGAGCGGATATCACGGCGGAGAGAAGAACAGAGGACGGAGGGGAACATCCAGCCTCTGCGTCGGCCGCCGTCGTGTAAATGGAATCAACGTTCCAACAATGCAAATGGAGGTAGAAGTATGAATCGTTTTAGATCGTTGGCTACGATGTTTTTTGTGTCCGTAATGGTCCTGGCGCTTTCACCCGCAATAAATGCACAGCGGTGGGACAAGAAAACTACTGTGACATTCAACCAGCAGATCGAGATCCCAGGTGTAGGTCAGCAGTTCCTGCCGGCTGGTACGTATGTCTTTAAGCTGGTGGATTCGCTATCCGACAGGGATATCGTACAAATCTTCAGCCAAGACGAAAAACGTGTGTTTGCAACCATACTCACAATCGCGAATTATCGCCTGAAGACAACGAACAAGACCGTCATGACGTTCAGGGAAAGAGCGAGCGGCCAGCCGGAGGCGATCAGAGCGTGGTTTTATCCGGGAGCTAATTGGGGCCAGGAGTTTGTATATCCAAAGGCCCGGGCTATCGAGATAGCGAAGGTAGCACAACAGCCCGTTTTGGCGATGCCGACGGAGTTAGCGCCTGAGATCGTAAAGCCGGAACCGCCGCTCGAAGCTTTGAAGGAAGCGCCAATCAAGGCAGTTACACCAGCAGGAGAAGAGGTCGAAGTGGCCCAGGTTATTCCTCCCAAGACGGAAGTAGCCCAAGCTAGCCTGCCGCAGACGGCCAGCTCATTGCCGCTTTTGGGATTATTGGGGCTGCTGGCGATAGCGTCAGGCCTTACCTTGTGGTTCATTTCCAAGCGAGACGCCTGGACCATGTAGTGTCTACTTGCGTGGACGATGCAGGGGATGATGCGGCTCTTAGGGTTCGGCTTCTTGAATCCTGGCGAGCCGACGGCACCCCGCGTCGTGGACGGCGGGTGATCGATGAGCATCACCTGCCGGACGGGCGGTAGGGATCGCGGATACCCAGATGCAGTCTCGTGTCGCCGCTCGGATTACAGAAGAGAAGGTTAGCAATGAGAGAGCAGTCAATTTCGGTGCAAGCTACCACGACCGCCACAGCAACCAGATCACCCGTGCGAAGAGGGATGAGGTTGCCAAGCGCGTTTTTTTTCAGCACGGGGGTTGCGATTGAGCTGGAGCGCGTTTTCACCTGCCGCTGTCTGATGCCGCTTCTCTTGCTGATGGTTCTACCAAGTATTGCCTGGGCGCAATCATCGCCGCCGCCGCAGAGCCGCTCGGCTGACCCGTACACCATTCGGGTCGATGTTGCCGATGTCGTCTTGCATCCGACCGTTGAGACCCGCGATGGCACGCCTGTCTCGGGACTCGGCAAAGACAATTTTCAGATCTACGAGAACAGGGTTCTCCAGCCAATCAAATATTTCAGCCATGAAGATATTCCGGTGACCGTGGGACTGGTTGTCGACAACAGCGGAAGCATAAGGCCGAAACGCCGGGACATCATTGCCGCCGCGTTGGCGTTTGCCCGCTCCAGCAACCCGCAGGATCAGATGTTCGTGATCAATTTCAACGAGCACGTTTCGTTTGGTCTTCCGCCCGGAACGATGTTTACGGATCAACCGGAGCAACTGGAGGCCGGGCTGTCGAGAACGCCGTCGCAGGGCATGACGGCGCTCTATGACGCGATAGCAACCGGGTTCGAACAACTGAAAAAGGGGAACCGGGATAAGCGAGTTCTCATCGTGATTACCGATGGCGGCGACAACGCCAGCAAACACACTCTAGCCCAGATCATGGTCATAGCCGGTCGGTCGGACGCCATCATTTACACGATGGGCGTCTTCGATGAGGAGGATGCCGACCAAAACCCCCACGTGCTCAAGCAACTCGCCAAGGCCACCGGCGGCGAGGCGTTCCTGCCCAAAACACTCCAGGAGGTTTTGCCAATCTGTGAGCACATCGCTCGCGACATACGGAACCAGTACACGATTGCGTATGTTCCGACCAATAAAAGTCAGGACGGCAAATATCGGAAGATCGAAGTTAAGGTACAGGCCCAGGGTCGGGAACGCTTGTTTGTCCGCACCCGTGCCGGATATTACGCCTTGCCGAAGCCTCAGCCATCGACGGCCAGCCAGAGCAGCCGGCCGTAAAGTCGGAAGTTGTTAACAATGTTCTCTCTCATGCGTGCCAAATCGATTCTCCGCTGGAGCCGATACGCCTTTTTTATTACTGGCGTCCTTACGCTTGGTTATGTCGGTTATGCGGTCGTCGACGCGAGACTCTACCAGGCTTCTGAAAACCGGCGATTCCAGCGGGCATTGGCCGAGGTGAAACTTTCACCCGCCAGCCGCAAGAACACTTCACCATTGCCCGCTGCCGCAGCTCTGGCAGCGGCGAACCGTGAAAAAGCAGATACTCCTGCGATGGCCGAGAGCGACAGCTCGCGCCTAGGGAGGATCGAAATCCCCACCATCGGCATCGCCGCGATGATCCTGGAAGGCGTCGACGATGTGACATTGCGGCGGGCGGTCGGACATATTCCGGGTACTTCGCTGCCGGGTCAGAAAGGGAACGTTGCGATCGCAGGGCACCGCGACACGTTTTTCAGAGGGCTGCGGAATGTCCATAAGGGTGATGCAATCACCTTGACGACATTAAAAGGATCCTACCGCTATCGGGTGGACTCGACGGAAGTGGTTGATCCGCAAAACGCGGAAGTGCTGTACGAATCCGACGACGCTACTCTGACGCTGATCACCTGCTACCCCTTCAACTTCGTAGGCTCCGCGCCGCGTCGCTTTATCGTCCGCGCGCATAGGAGCCCTGGATGACCGCAAGTCTGCGTTCGACGACACCCTTGATGAGCTTCGCCTAGCTGGTGGAAGAGTTGCTCGCCGTGTGAATTCATTTCGGAGGTAAACATGATCAGCAGCCGAAAGTTACATGACTCAGTTCGCAGGATGGGGCTATTGGTCGCAGTGGTGGCCGTAGCAATTATCTGGTTGCTGCGCCTTCCATATGCGGTCGGCGCGCAAGGCGGGTATAGCGGCTCGGGTGGGAACGTGAGCAGGATCACCTGCTCTTCCGACAAGGGACAACGCGTCTATTGCAACACCGACACTAGGGGCGGTGTCCGGCTGGTCCGTCAAATCAGCGGTTCTCCCTGCAACCAAGGTTCCACCTGGGGTTATGACTCGCAGGGAATCTGGGTCGATCGGGGCTGCCGTGCCGAATTTGAGATAGCGGGCGGTGGCAATCGTGGATATAGAGGCGGCCAAAGCAACCTAATTATTGAGCCAAATAACAACATCACTTGGCAATCGCAGGGGACAACCAACGCCCGCGTCTACCTCCAGAAGGACAACGAACGGGAAAAGCTCTTCGCCGAAGGGCGCTCGGGGACGCAGGGCGCACCCTGGATCGAGCGAGGGCATCTGTACGTTTTCATTTTGCGGGACGTTAACGGCGCCGAGCTGGCGAGGGATCAGATCGACCTCCGCTCGTCGTCGGGCAGAGGCTCGGACGCTCAAGGGAGACGGCCGGCACCCGGCAACTGGGGCAGGGGATCGAGAGGGAACGTGAGCACAATCACCTGCTCTTCCGACAAGGGACAGCGCGTCTATTGCAACACGGACACCCGGGGCGGTGTCCGGCTGGCCCGCCAGATCAGCGGTTCTCCGTGCAACCAGGGTTCCACCTGGGGTTATGATTCGCGCGGAATCTGGGTGGACCGGGGTTGCCGCGCCGAATTTGAGGTAGGAGGCGGTGGCTCGGGCGCCCGAGGGGGATCGCGAGGGGGAACGATCGACACCGGCACCACGATTTCGGTGCGAACCAACGAGCCGATAAATGCCAAAAACAGCGACGGCCAGGTGTTCACCGGCGTCGTGGATCAGGATGTAGTGGATGCGAACGGCAACGTTGCCATCCCAAGAGGATCGAGCGTGGAGCTGGTCGTGAAGAATCTCTCGAACAACGAACTGGCGCTCGATTTGGAATCGGTTACCGTGAACGGGCAGCGCTATGGGATAACAGCGGGTGACAGTAGCCTGGGCAGCGGAAAGCGGGACAGCATCGGAGCGAATAAGCGGACCGGCGAGTACGTCGGCGGCGGCGCGTTGCTGGGTGCAATCATTGGCGCGATAGCCGGTGGAGGAAAAGGCGCAGCGATCGGAGCGGGCGCCGGGGCGGCGGCGGGAGCCGGCACGCAAGTCCTGACCCGCGGCAAGAGCGTGAATGTTCCCGCCGAGTCGCTGTTGACGTTCTGTTTGGAGCAGCCACTCCAGATGGGAGCGGCAGATAATGGGTTCACTCGCAACGGGCGCCATTATCACAGGCAAGGTCAGTAGCTCGGATCGTGTCTGGTGGCCTCGCACCACACGGCCACGCTTAACTGAAATGAGCAATTTTGAGCAGACTGGTGATCGGTATTGAACCGACACGCGAGTTGCTCCCAAAGTACGATACGAACTGGACGAGAAAAACCACTATAAGGAGTGTGCAACATGGCAGAAAAAATAGCGGTGTTGGGTGTTTATCCCAATTACTTTAGCGTGGAGAAAGCCGTCGACATCTTGAAAGAGGCTGGATTTCGGAACACGGACATCTCCGTACTGTTCCCAGAAAAAGCAGGCTCCAAAAGCTTCGCCCACGACAAAGGCACCAGGGCTCCGGAGGGTGCGGTCGCAGGCGCCGGAACTGGTGCGGTGGTGGGCGGGGCCTTGGGATGGTTGGTGGGCATTGGCGCTCTGGCGATACCGGGCTTGGGTCCCTTTATCGCTGCCGGTCCTATTATGGCCGCCCTCGCGGGGATAGGCGTGGGCGGCACAGTAGGTGGGATAGCGGGCGCACTGATTGGCATGGGGATTCCCGAACACAAGGCCAAGCACTATGAGGTTCGGGTAAAAGAGGGTGGAATCCTGCTCTCTGTGCATTCGGACAATGCGGACTGGACGAAGCGTGCTAAGGAAATCCTGGAGCGGACAGGAGCCCAGGATATTTTGTCAACCGAAGAGGGCCGCGCCGACTATCTCAAAAGTGCGTGAACGAGCGGCCTTTCGCGGCTACGGGTGATGAGCCTCGTCTGGACTCGGCCGCTACTACGAATTCGTATCGCGACAAAGGAGAAAATCATGAAGACCAGTACTAAGGACGAGGTAGAAGGCAAGATTCACGAAGTGAAGGGTACGGTTAAGGAAACGGCGGGAAAACTGACGAACAATCCCGACTTGGAAGCCGAAGGAAAAGTTGAAAATACAGCCGGCAAAGTTCAAAGGAAAATCGGACAGGTAAAGAGAGTATTCGGCAAATAGCGAGGCGGTTCCGCTCGGCCAAAGAAAGACTAGTTCTACGACACGCCTGGCTGGGAACGCGAGGCGTGGCGCAAATGAAGTGATTGATGCATCTTGCAAACTGAAAGGAGATTCAAATGTTACTACTGATTATTGTTGCTTCTGTTCGGCGTCGGTGGTGGATATTACGGGTATAGCAGATGGGGGACGGGCGGAGGCGTCGGAATCGGCGGGCTGGTTCTGATCATTCTGTTGGTCCTGTTCCTCACGGGCCGATTGCATCTGTAGCGTTGCGGTTCGAGAGATCACATCCTGATCTCCTGCGGCGTCCGGGGCTAGAGACACATCCAATAGAAGTCGCACAGATCGCAATGGCAGTGACGGGGATCAGCGCTGCAACTTTAGTCCTGACCCCAAAAAGGGTACGAACGCGAGAACTCCCTGCTAGAGGCCCGCGCTTTTCTGACGCGAACCGGCAGAGGGGTTAACACCGGAGACTAAAAGCATGAAACCGCTCAGTTGGATGGGAATTGTGTTGGTGATTGTGGGTGTGCTGGCACTCGCTTACGGAGGTATCACTTACACGCGTCAAGAAAAGGTGCTCGATATCGGCCCGATCCACGCCACGAAAGAGACCCAGGAGCGAATTCCAGTTCCTCCAATACTCGGGGGGATAGCGTTGGCTGGAGGGATCGCTCTGTTAGTCATCGGCGCTCGGAAAAAGTCGTAGTGAGGATCGAACATACGAAGTTAGAGGAGGGTATATGAAAAGGTTGTTATGTCTGATGTTGTTGAGTGCGGTCGGATGGGGGGGGAGTCTTGCCTGGGCGGCGGACGACGAGCCGGCAAAGCGGTTGGACGAGGCCGCGGCTGTGCTTTCAGAGGTCATGAACACACCAGATAAGGGCATTCCTGAGGAACTACTCGCGAACGCTCACTGCATCGTGATTGTGCCGGCCCTCAAG
>JACPPJ010000006.1 GCA_016191085.1 Acidobacteriota bacterium
AGCCGTCTTCGGCCGCCGCGCCCATTGCTCCAGTTTCTGACGTTCCTCGGCGGTCAACTTCAGTTCTTTCTTGGGGCGTCCTATTGGCATGCTGCCAAGCATACCAGTGCCGCCTCTCTTATATAAGTAACTTATGTTACATAACACTAGCGTTGCGTTTGGAAATTGCGTTTACCATCGGCAGCCCAGTTTTGGAAAGGTATCTTGGGGCAATCTGTGACATAAGTACTTGTCCTACAGTAAACCCGACCGGTCTGCATAAGTAACCGAATTTGCGAAACGCAACACTAGCCGACCGCGCTTTGACATATCGGCTGGGCGAGCAGCAAGCGAGCTTCCGTTTCTCTCGCTTGGAGAAACTCTTTCACCATCGCTGCACGATCACATTGTCGATCCAACTGCGAAGTGCTAGTGAAATTCGGCAGTACGGTTCCTCCCGCTCCTTGCGCACGTCTTGAGGCCGGAACGGGAGCAACCCGTCCACGACGACGCTCTCTTTGACACGGTTCACGCCGTATCTCCAACCGGGACATCTGCTTGATAGTTTCGACGAAAGCAGAGGGTGAACGATGGAATTGTGTTTCACTGCATTTAGACAATGCGCACGGGCCAACTCGTAATACTTTGGATGTGTTCGCAACGCACGCTATGTCTCGGTAAACTGTGAGTTGGTCTCTCAGGCATCAAAAGCCCACGACGAAAAAAGAGTTCCTCGTGGTGGCCAGTTAGCTCTTGCCTGGTATGGCCTCAATTCTGGCAGTCTTCCAGACCAGATCTGCGAGCGCGGAGATAAAGCCGGGCGAATCGTTCAGGCCCGGCATCATGGCGAAGCGCTCGATTCCTGCATGCATCGCCTCTTTGCGTACCTCCATATCGATTTCGCTCAGCGTCTCGATGTGATCCGAGACGAAGGACACAGGAATGACGAGCAGGTCACGCGCTCCTTGGGCGGCCAGCCGCTCCACAATCTTGTGGATTGAGGGCTCCAGCCATCGGTCCGCCCCCACTTTACTTTGATAGCAGACTGTGTGCAGATTCCGCCATGCTCCGCGTTGCATCAAGAGGCATACAGTCTCCTCGATCTGGCGCTGATAGGGGTCGCCGGATTCGATGACCTTGGTCGGCAGCGAATGGGCGCTGAAGACTAGGTGCACTTTGCCGGGATCAGGAAATTGTGCCAAGCACGGATCAATCTGCTCAACGAGCGAACTGATATAGGCCGGATCGTTGTGAAAGGATTCGATCACGTTGACACGCACGCCCGGAAAAGCAGCCGGATCGAAATGACGCCGCCATTCATTGAGGCTGCTGCCTGTGGTGGTTTTGGAATAGTGCGGATAAAGCGGAAGGAGCACCAGTTCATCGAAAGATTCCCGGCGCAACTGCTCAATCACTTCCGCCGTGAGCGGGTGCCAATAGCGCATGGCGACAAATACGCTTGTGTCGGCGGACTGCCGCAATTTGTCCTCGAGGGCTCGTGCCTGCCTGTTCGTCCATTCCACGATGGGAGATTTGCCGCCCAGCGCGGCGTACAGCTTCTGAACTTTTCGCGCACGGCTGGACGCGATTAGCCGCGCCAGCGGCTGACGCGCGATCTTGGCGAAGGGGAAGTCAATAATGTCAGGGTCGCAAAACAGGTTGTAAAGGAAGGGCTCAACGGCTTCCAGAGAATCAGGCCCGCCTAACTGAAACAGCACTACCACCAATTTTTCTTTTTGCATTTTGAGAAGATGGTCGAGACCCGGTGCACGCATGTGACGCAGCAGTTCCGCCGGACCGCTGCTGTGTACCAGCACAAAGTCTACCATTCCAGGATACCGCAGGCAACGGCGGCTAGAGTGTGGCTAGCGCGAGATCGCGGGGCTGCTGTAGTTTTTTGCGGGATGACGGAGGAAATAGAGAAACTGAGGACATCAACCGTGTATTATGCAACAGGCGCATGGGAAATCCGGCACAGAACCCGACGCAGTTCTAATGCTTGCTGTGCTGGACCACATCACGTTCGCGACAGTAATATCATTAAGGAAATTGTCGTCAACAAATGTTCGAAGATTCCGGCGCGGTTCACGGGGGTTCGATCATGCGATTGGAAGGGAAGGAACGTTGGTTGTACCTGCTGGCGAAAAATGGTACCTAACGGTTCACATGGGTGTCATTGCGCACTTCAGTATGGTATTTTAGTTGCCTTGAACTTCGCGTCTCGTGTTGCTTCGACTGGCGTAAATGGACGCCTTGCCGCTGCCTCTGCGGTACGCCTGCTGCCATTCCATAACGCGACATCTCGTGTCACAAAACGATCATGCCTTCAAATCCCGGAAAAGTAACAGGAGTAATCCTTTGCGTCGGTGCCGCAGCGAGCGTGCTCGCGTTCGGAGGAGTGGAAATCGTTGCGTTTGCGCCGGTCCAAATCGCGGTGGCGTTGCTCGCGGCATTCGTCTTCTGGCGCTATGGATCGCCTGGAGTGTCAACACCCACTCTGGTGGTGTTGATAATTCTTCTGGCGATTCCGCTGCTGCAAATGATCCCGCTTCCGCACAGCGCAGTGGCCGCTGCAGTGCCAGCTCGTGTTGCCTTGGCGGACAGTCTCCGCGGGGTACTCGGAGCGGCGCCGTTGCAACTCCCGTTGTCGGTTAACACCTATGAAACTCAACTGGCCCTAACGCGGCTGGTCTGCTACCTACTGGTTTTCCTGCTGAGCTTTCAATCCTACCGCTCATCCGGGGAGGCCTTTCCACTGATCACGTTTTTGCTGGTGCTTGGCGCAATAGAGGCCATTTACGGAACGGTGCAGTACTTAGCAGGTTGGCATTATATCTTTACGTACGCCAAGAAGGCTTACCTGGACGATGCCACTGGTACCTACATAAACCATAATCATTTTGCGGGATTCCTTGAACTCGTGTTGCCGTTTGCATTGGCGCGAATCCTCTTCAGCAGAAGCCCGGGCCAGCGGAAGTGGAGTGACGTGATTACATCGACCGGAAGTTCGCAGTTTCTGACCGGCATTGTTGTTTTCGCGATTTTGGGTGTGGCGCTGATCTTCTCGCGATCTCGTATGGGTATCGTAGGCGCCAGCGCGGGGTTGCTGGTGGTCAGCATTCTTGCGCTGCTGCAACCTCGGCGGCGCTCCACGTTGGCGATTCTGCTGTTCCTTGTTGCCGTTCCGGTCGCTTATGGGTTCTGGATCGGTCTCTCTCCGGTGGTGGAGCGCTTCGATCCACCCGTGACCGCCGCTCCCATTGAAGAAGATCGGCTTCCCATTTGGCGTGACGCGGTACGTTTGATCCGTGATTATCCGCTGCTAGGGACCGGGCTCGGTACATATCGGTGGGCCAATCTGCATTACCAAAGCACTAGCCTCTGGGGCCGGTTTGAGCACGCGCACAGCGACTACCTGGAATTTCCGGCCGACATTGGTATCCCAGCGGCACTGCTTCTGTTCCTCAGTCTATGGATTCTGACCGTGCGAACAGCTATACGCGCTCATCGTGCGGAGCATTCCAACACTCGAACCCTTGCGGCGGGCTGTGCCGGTGCAATGACGGCCATGTTGTTTCACTCCATCACCGATTTTAATCTCCAGATTCCTGCTAACGCGTTCATTTTTTCATGGATTGCCGGGACGGCCGCCGCGCTTGTCGCCAGAAACGGCATGACAACAGCGAAACCTCGATTGCATCTGGTCCAAACCGAAAAGCTCTAATGCAGAACACGGAACCACAGGACGCGACAGGCAAGCTGCCGCCCTGTACGGTGATTATACCGACGCGAGATCGTCCCGCAGACCTGGACCGCTGCCTCGAGGCCGTTTCCCGCCTGGAATATTCCACTTTCGATGTACTGGTTGTAAACAACGCACCCGCAAACAATGCCACGCGTGACGTGGCGCAGAAATGGGGCGTGCGATATCTCGTCGAGCCGCGTCCGGGCGTCAGTCGGGCGAGAAATAGCGGCGCGCGAGCATGCGATTCAGAGATTCTGGCGTACCTCGATGATGATTCCGTACCTGAACCGGCGTGGTTGTCGGCCTTGGTAGAGGAGTTTTCTGACCCTGCAGTGATGGCAGTCACCGGTAGAACCCTGCCGGTCGAAGTCACCACGGATGCCCAGCATTTGTTCTTGTCCAGAGGCGGTTTCGACTTGGGGCCGAACCGGCGATCATTGGATCAGCAAACGCCGTATTGGTTCGAGACGGCAAACTTCGGTGGAATTGGAATTGCCGCGAATGTCGCGTTCAGGCGCAGTGTCTTCCAAAGCTGGCGCGGCTTTGACGAACGGATTGGACTGGGGACGCCGCTGGGTGGTGGCGCGGAGCCTTATGCTTTCTTCTCGCTCGTGGCGATGGGCTACCGGCTGGTGTATACGCCGCGCGCGATAATGGCTCATCCTTTCCCGCGCACCATGGCGTCTCTGCGCAGGCGCCACTTGAAACAGATGACGACTACGGCCGGGTACGTGGCGCTGCTGTTCCTCGAGCAGCGGCGCTATCGAACTGAGCTGGTCCAGTATGCCTCGCGGTGGATACGAGGAGTACCTCCGGTCTGGCGAACACAGGTGACGGGACCGTTGCCGCGGATTGCACCGCGTTGGCGGGAAGTTCTGACGGCCGCTGCCGGGCCAGTTCTCTGCGGGCTGTCTCTGCTTCTATACAGGATCTCTCGCCAGCAGATCCTGGACGGAGTTCAACACCCGACCAGACCGTCGTAGATCTTCGAAATCTCGCCGACCATACGCTGAACGGGAAAATGGTTCCGGGCTCGTTCTCGACCGGCGGATCCCATGACAGAGCGAATTTTCGCGTCAAGCAACAGCGCACGCAGACGATCCGCAAGAGCGGCCACATCAGACGGAGGCACCAGCCAACCAGTCCGTCCATGCTCAACCAGTTCCGGGACCCCGCCGACGTTCGACGCAACCACAGGGAGACCGGCAGCCATTGCTTCCAACGCCGCAATCCCAAAACCCTCTTCGAGCGAAGGCATCGCGAATACGTCCCAGCGGTTCATCACGGGAAAAATATCTGTTTGCCAGCCTAGAAACCTGACCCGATCGCCGAGGCCGAGCTCACGTGATTCGCGTTCAAGTTGCTCACGCGCGGGACCTGAACCGGCGATCTCGATGCGAAGCTGAGGAATTTCCGGACATAACATTGCCGCGGACTTGAGAAGATAACTGAGACCCTTGACGGCTACAATTCGGCATGCGGCACCGATGATTACCTCCCTGGACTGCTCATTTGTGGATGACCTTCGCGATGGAGCATCCGGCAGCACCACCCCCGGGTACACTACATACGGTTGTTTCTTGACGACCAAATCTGCAACCGCACGCGACGTTGCAATGACGGCATCCGCGCCCCAGAGCTTCTTCGCGCAAGGCCGAAAACCATTTGGGCTGTTGTCGTCGGTGTTGCGAGCGTGCAGATGCTGGATCACGGTGGCCTGTGAGCCCAGACGGCCCAGACATCGCAAAGTGCCCGCCCCGGCATGCACGTGAATGATGTCCCACGCTTGAGATCGTAAGGCGTTCCAAAACCGGAATGCTCCGGCTGGATCACGAAACCCATTGCGCCATCCGATCACACGAACCTCTGCGCCAGCAGCCCGCAATTCCTGTACGACGGGCCCGTCTTCACCTAAAAACCATGCGTGCACCCGATATCGTGCCGGATCGAGTCCCATGCTCAGCGCTGAGACAATACGCGCAAAGCTGCGAAACCCTGATTGGGCTGATCCCAAAGTATGTAGAACATCGTAGGGCATAACTCTAGGGGCTTTACTCGCCGACTCAGCGTGTCATGACGGCCGTCGCGCGTGCAGATAGCCTCCCTCGACGCTTATCATCGGAAGAATCTCCACGCGGAACCCGTGCGACTCCAGAAACCGTGCAAGTTCATCCGGTGTATGCTCATTGAATCCAACGTGGTACTCCATCGCTATCCGCTCTATTTTCTGCAAAACGGCATCGGTTGCGGCGAACAATATCTGGTATTCCGCGCCTTCGCAGTCCAGCTTGAGCAAACGGCACTTGGAAATTCCAAATCGTTCGAAGAGATGGTTCAACGTCACCACCTCGACCGTCTCGAGTGCTGAGAAACTACTTCCGTAACCATCGCTGGTAAACAGCGTGTTCCTGTTCGACTCTGCGGCGCGGCAATAAAGAACAGCCCGCGTCCGGTTACCGCCGCACGCGGACTGGATGATGGTCACATTGGATAGCTGGTTATCGAGGACATTTTGTTTCAGCGATTGACACGTTCTGGACGATGGTTCGACAGCGAGGATTTGCGCTTTTCGGTTTGTTGTAGCCGCCCAGATACTGAATACGCCGATGTTGGCACCTATATCAATAATCGTGTCTCCGGGCCCGGCGGCAAGTGCGTCATGAGCGTAGCAACGATCGACCCAGATTTCACGAAACATGTTGAGCAAGGGTTGCTGTGCAGGCGCGGAAATAGAGACACCGTTCTGCAGTTTAATGCGATTACGACTGCAAAATCGCCGCCGCAATGGAAACAGGACGATGCTTTGCCAACTTGCTCCCGCAGTAGAAAGCATGTGCATGGTCTCCAGGTTAGTACGAATTCGGTCCCTCAGTTTACCCATGGCTATGAAGATACCAGCCGCAGAGCCCCTCGCAGGCGAGTGCGAAGCCGAATGGCCGCTCTGAGGCGCTGAATTGGATGCAATATGGTCTGCACAGGCCAGCCCCAGCGCACCACGGCCTGGAAGCGGATCCACGAATCGCCCTGCGTAATGAGGTTGCGTCGCAGGATGTGCTCATCCGTGCGAAGCACGTTAGCGCCATCTGTTATGCCGAAGCCGATTTGGAAGTGCTCCCGCACACACTCGACCACATCCCGGTTGTGCAAACCGTATGGGTACGCAAACGAAGTGACGGGAGTACCTATGAGCTCCTCCAGATCGTTTTTGCTGCCGGCGACCTCTTGTTCAAGTTCCGAAGGACCTAGACTCCTCAAATCGCGATGCGTTCTGCTATGAGCGCCGAATTCGATTCCTTGCGCCGACCAGTAGCGAATCTGCTCAGGCGTCATCAGACGAAGCGTGGCGCGTCCCCGCGTTTCATCCCACGTATTGGTGCCGCCGATTTGGCTGGTTACCACGAAAACGACGGCCGTGAAGCCGTAACGCTGGAGCACCGGCAAGGCAAATTGGGCGATATCTGCATAAGCGTCGTCAAAGGTGAGCAACACGGGTTTGGCTGGCAAATGACGGCCTTCGCAGCGCCAGTGCAGCCAATCCGACGCACGTATCGCCGTATAGCCGCTTCTGGCTAGCCGTTGTACTTGAGCTTCAAATCGTTCGGGGGATATGGTCAGGCTTGCTGTCACGCCTGGCCGTTTTGGACCGACGTGGTGGTAGAGAAGAACTGGCAGTTTTCTTCCAAATTCTTGTCGCAATGCTTGCCACGACCCCACGGCATTCAAAACACTGCAAGCGCAAGCGACGAAATATCGCTTGGTCAACATTTCAATTCCCGCGCCTTTGCGACCGAGCAACGAGGGCAATCGGTCCATGGACCAACCAAGGACGCGCAGCAAATGCTCCGCCGGTTTTGGAAATCTCCTAGCGAACTCAATGAAAACTCGTTTCGGAAAGGACATGCCAGCAGCCACTGCGGGCGCCGAATGGGGACGATATTCTGGATGCTTCCGACAAAGCAGAACCTCGGCTACACCCTGCTTTTCCGCGTCATTTAAGACCTGTTGATCCGTTTTGACGTACAACTGATGGACTACAGCGCCAGGTTGGTATCGGGCACCCATACCTAACTTCCAAAATTGTCGGCCGAGCTCGCTGTCCTCTTGTCGGCGAAGCCGCTCGTCGAAACCTCCCGACGCGGCGAGTGCCGAACGCGGCACGGAACAGTTTGGACCAACATAATACTGGTCCGGCCCCTTCACCGTCCGCTCTCGCGCGAGTCGCTCATACTCGGCCTGGGAGCGTTGGAAATACCAATCTGCGGCCACAGACCGCCGGGCGCCCGGAGCTAACCAGATCGGCCCAAAAACAATTAGACCCTCGGAATTCGAATGCCCTATATAATGCTCCCGCAACAGGTTGCGGTCACATAAATCATCGTCGTCCAGAAACAGCACGAGGTCGGCTGCTGCAGCTTTCCAGCCGACGTTCCGCGCTGTAGCTTGCCCGAGGTTTTGCTGCTCGATTACACGATACCCACAGCACGGGTTCAGTCCTGCCAAGTAATCGGCTGTACCATCTGTCGAGCCATCTACCACCACGATCACCTCATACTCGTCCGCCGTGAAATCCTGGTTCAGAACCGCAGGCAGAGTGCGCTCTAGAAGATCGCGACGGTTATATGTTGGAATGACGACGGAGAACTTCATATATACATTGATGACAACGAAGTCATGTGGTCAGGTGCGAGATGGCTCGCACAGGAATCCAAAATCGGTCACAAGAGATGGCAGCAATCGCTCCAGAAGATAAATGAGCCGTCCTGGAAAGCCGCGCCTGCGATAAGCACAGCCACGGTAAGTGCGGATGTTAAATCCTGCCTCTGCTAACATGCGGCGGCAATCTCTCAGGCTGAAGCGGGCCTCGGGGCGCGGAGGCAGCCCCTTCCAACGATGGTACCTGCGCCAAAAGCTGTCCCGGTTGGGAGCTATGACAACCACGCGGCCCGTCGGTTTGAGAATACGCTTTACTTCGGAAAGCAAGGCCACCGGCGCGTTTAGGTATTCCAGCAATCCAGAAACGACCACCGCATCAAACTTGCCGCTAGCGAAAGGAAGCGGGTCATTTGCATCGAAAGCAACCGCCGGTAAACCGTACTTGCTGTGAGCTGCCTGCACATACGGCCATTGATCGGCGGCGACGACGCGTGTGCCATTCTGGCCAATCCGGCTGGCGATACCCCCATCGTTGCAGCCTAGATCCAGCACCAGTCCTGAGCCGCACCACTTCAATATGCATGCCACCTTCGGCTGCTGGGTCGCCACCATTGCACTGGCTTCATCAAAATGCCAGTACATTTCGGGGACATCGAAAGTTAGTTCTGTGTCTCGGGGACTATTGGGCTGGTCACTCATAGAAAGTAAGCCTTTGATCTCAAACGAGCGCAAGCTCTTAGTAATACGTATCTCCTGGTTCAAGTCATCATGTTTGAGTTACGTAAGACTTAGAACGAAACAGTCGGGTGAGCAAACGGCGGAACGGTCGCAGCCATTGCAGATTTGCAAGGATGAGTCCGCCTGGAAACATGATTGCTGTCCAAGCGAGTGCATAAACAAACTGGGGAACCGTCCGAGGACTGATAGCCCGCGCCAGCTCCAGCGCCCGTAATGCATCTTGCGTCGACTTGTTCTCCCTCGAGATGGCGATAAGAAACTTTTGACGAGCGGCCTTTGCAGCGACTAAGCTCCGATATGGTTCTCGTGTGACATAGCCCAGCGCCTTGTCCCAGAGCGCCTCGCGCCCACGGATCATCGCGGGAACGTCGCTCGTCATTTGCCCGGCTCTTAGCCGCTTGAATCCCATGGTGGAGCCGGGGCAATGGCCAAAGCGGCAACCCGCTATCGCGGCTCTCAACCAGTAATCGTAGTCGGAAATATACAGCTTCTCATCCCATTCACCTACTGTCTCCAAGGCCCTCCGATGAAAAAGCGTACCTAGCACGACAATTCCTATCCATTCCCTTTGGGAAAGGACAAGCGCGCTCAACATGTCTTCTTCCGGTTGTGTCGCTAAATCTTCCCAATCCGCCCTCCCGCCGAACGTCTGGAAATGTCGTATATCGCCGTACACGATATCCAACGCTGGATTCGCGCGGAAAACCTCCACCTGTTTCTCTATCTTATTCGGCGCAAGCACATCGTCGCCGTCCAAAAACTGAATGAACTCACCGCGTGCTGCCGCAAAACCCGCGTTGTAAGCACCCGCATCACGCCTGTTAGTCTGCTGTATGTATTGCAGCCGAGATCCGAAACGCAGCGGCACTTCCTCCGATGTCGCATCCGTGGAAGAATTGTCTATCACGATCACCTCGAGCGGCTGATACGACTGATGCAGGGCACTCTCGATTGACATTTCCAGATCTGGCCAGTTGTTATACGCACAGATCACAACCGACGCCAGATCGGGTACTATGTCGCTTCTGGCGCTCACCGTAGAGGGTTCTCCAACCTTGGCGCGGCTAAGCTTGGACGTGTCCATACGCACTACACTTCTGACGCCTTGTGGATCGAGTACCAGGGCGTACGCTTCACCGGCTTCAGAAACCCGCATTGGTCCACAACGCGGCCGTGCTCGGGAGTGAGATAAAAAAGGTAGCTTTCCCTCGGCGCTGCAGCAAGAGAGGCTGCCATGTTCTCAAGCGTAGTCCACATCACTTCTGCATCGAACGGATCATACAGATAATATACGGCAGGTTCTGCGGGTATTCGAAATTGTCTGACATCCATACAAAGTAGCTGAACTGAATTGCACTGTCGTTTGCCGCGATATTTTTGCAGGTTGTCCTCTGCAACACGAATCAGCTCAGGCGAAACTTCAATCCCGATGATCTGTTTAAACGGGAGTTCCGAAGCGAGGAGCAGAACCTTGCCTTTACCGCACCCCAAATCAACAAAGACAAATTTGCTGTAATCTATGCTGACTTGGCGCAGCATACGACGGAATATGGAACGGGGTGTTGGGGCATATCCTTTGAAACGCGTGTGCACATTGGACGCGGGGTCGGAATGAAGCTCCGGTATGATACGTATTCCGGCGGTATCCACCGCAAATTGCTGATCAAATCGCTCGTTCAAAGAACGGTGCCATGGGTTCCACGCGTTGCACGGGTGAAAACGAGCGTATTGCTCGCCTAATACCTGTTTGGGCATCGCTACGGCAGCCTCGAATGTTCCTATGACCCCCTTTGTCCTCAAGGACAGTACACCCTTGGTTTTCCATTTCCTCCAGAATTCGACAAACTGCATGCGATTAAACACTCATACCCGTTTACTGTCGTTAGTCCCGCGGGCCTCAATGCATTCCGTGTCCCATTCCACGAATGGGCGTACCGCTCCGGGCCAGGCTCCGTGGTAAGGTCCGCGTAAGTCACTTGAGGCATCGTGAACCTCGAAGACCAACAGATCGTCCGCCTCAAATACAACGTGATTTCCTCCGAGGGAAACGAAGAACTTAATGCAGTGCGTGCCGTTATTCAACAGGTCTCCGGGTACTACAATCCGGCTCCGCAGCAAGCCTTGTGGGTTCGGTGGCTCATCGAACGATGCCGTATTGAAAAGCAATATACCAGTTTCATTGTAGACGTACACATCCAAGAACAGACTGTGAGGCACCAACTTCCAATACTCGAACTCCACCGCAAATGCGGTGCGCACGGTGATGAGATCCGAACGCGACCCGTTCACTGGACGGACGCAGGCGCGGCGCAGGCGAAACATTTCGTTCCCCGGGGCGGTGGCTATATCGTCGTATACGATTTCCGTTGAACTCGGAATCCACTCTTTCAGATATCGGGAAGCCACGACATTTGGCGGCCCCTCCATTGCGATCTTGCCGTCGTGCAGGCAAACGGCGCGCGTGCAAAGGCTTTCTACGGCTACCAAGTTATGGCTCACGAACAGCACTGTCCGGCCCTGATGGGCAACATCGCCCATCTTGCCCAGACATTTTTTCTGGAATGCGGCATCCCCAACCGCCAGCACCTCGTCTACCAACAGAATCTCCGTGTCGAGATGCGCGGCCACGGCGAACGCCAGCCTCATATACATTCCGCTTGAATAGTGCTTTACCGGTGTGTCGAGAAAACGGCCGCACTCCGAAAACTCCACGATTTCATCGAATCTGCGTTCAATCTCGCGCCGCTTCATGCCGAGAATGGCGCCGTTCAGGTAAATGTTTTCCCGGCCAGTCAGCTCCGGATGGAATCCAGTGCCGACCTCAAGGAGCGTACCGACCCGCCCGCGAATCGCGGCTTGGCCCTCGGTAGGTTTGGTGATATGGGAGAGAATTTTGAGTAGTGTTGACTTACCGGCGCCGTTTCGCCCGATGATCCCGAGTGCCTCGCCGTGCCGCACTTCCAGCGAGACGTCTTTCAGCGCCCACAAGAACTCCGGGCCGCGCTCGCCGGCGATTGGCGCAGTGAACGCCTGGCGCACGAATCGGAACGGCGCGCGCAAAGTGTCCGAGATTGTGTCACGCAGCGCGCGGTAGCGCTGCCGCTGGCCCACCCGGTACCGCTTTCCCAAGCCCTCGCAGTGAATTGCTACGCTGCCGCTAAGTTCAGATGACATCAGCGAACGTGTCTTCCATATGTCGGAAATAATAAAAGCCGCTCACTACGATGAGCGCGGCCGCCAGCACGGACACGGACACGAGCCTTACGGGAGCCTCGCCCGTGCCTAGCAGCGCCCATCGAAATCCTTCTACAACGCCCGCCATCGGATTCAGACCGTACAACGCGCGCCATTTTTCCGGCACCACACTGCTGGGGTATACGACAGGCGTGAGGAAAAACCAGAGCTGAATGAGGAAGCCGACCGTGTAGCGTACGTCCCGGTATTGTACGTTCAGTGCGGACAGCCAAAGCCCCGCGCCGAATGAGATTAGCGCAGCCAATAAAACGAAAAACGGCGCCGCCAACGCCGTCACCGTCGGTGTTATGTGGTAGTAGGCCAGGAACGGGATCAGAACAGCGAAGGCGACCGTGAAATCCACCAGCCCGCCCAACACGGTCGACATAGGTACTACCACTCTGGGGAAATATACCTTAGTGATCAGCCGCTCGTTGGCAACTAAACTGTTACTCGAGTCAGTCAAAGCAGAAGCGAACAGTTGCCACGGCACCATGGCCGTGTATGCGAACACAATGTACGGCACTCCGCCAGATGGAAGTTTGGCCAGCCGTCCCAGGAACAAGCTCAATGTGAGCGCAATGAACAGCGGTTGCACCACGGCCCACGCGAGGCCAAGGACAGTCTGTTTGTACCGCACCTTCACATCTCGCCAAACAAGGAAGTACAGCAACTCGCGATACTGCCATAACTCCCGAACGGCCAGCGCCCAGGAAATCTTCGATCGTCCCGTGATGACCAGAGCAGGGCATTCGCGGCGTGGCAGTGTTTCGATGGCGTTATTCACGTGTGCTTCCAGCTTCAGGTGTGAGGCCAAACGCCCCAACTTTTCTGTGCCTGAGAACCGCCGAGGTATTGCGAGTGCTGATCCGTATGCGTGGGGAATGAGCCTGTTGCAAATCCAACTCCGGGGCACAGAGATTTTAGCACAAGGGCAGCACCCGTATGCGAAAAAATCGTGGCGGATGCCGTGCTGGAAGTGGTGCCTGCCCAGCGGATTTCGCTGTGTTAACATGCCAGGTTGACCAACTCTTTAGGGAAACCCGGCATCTACGTAAGTAGCTCTCCTGTAGCACTGAGGTGCTATGTCTTCAAGGAGCGAGAGCCGAACTGCACATGACGACGCACCCGAAAGCCGTGGTTCTGATAAGCGGAGGCATGGATAGCTGCGTGACCGCCGCCATTGCCGCGCAGGAATGCCAGCTCGCGGCTTTGCATTCCTCGTACGGCCAGCTCACGGAATCGCGCGAGCGCCGCTCTTTTGATGACATAACGGCATTCTATGGAATTACAGAGCGGCTGGTGGTGGATCAATCCTATCTTGCCCGCATTGGCGGCTCTGCGCTAACGGATACTCGTGTTGCACTGCGCGAGGCGGATCTGGAAGCGACTGACATTCCAGCTAGTTACGTCCCGTTCCGCAACGCACACTTCCTGTCTGTGGCAGTTTCGTGGGCGGAGGTAATCGGTGCCCAACGGATTTATATCGGAGCAGTCGAACCGGATAGCTCCGGGTATCCGGACTGCCGTCCGGAATATTACCGTATATTCAACGAGTTAGTACGCGCGGGGACGCGGCCCGAGACGCAAATCCAAATCGTGACTCCGCTCATCCACTTGCGAAAGCACGATATCGTAAAAAAGGGGATTGAATTAGGCGCACCCTTTCATTTAAGCTGGTCATGTTATCGGAATACCGAAGAGGCATGCGGCATCTGCGATAGCTGCGCACTACGACTACGGGCTTTTGAACAGGCTGGCATTCAGGACGTGATCCCTTACCGGAGCCGGGCCATCCCTTACACTCACCCCGTGCCATGAAGGCCGCTTGTCGGCTGCCCAGGAGACCGTGCCAGCTCAGGGTTTTCGCTCTCAAGAATTTTTTCCACTCCGCCATGAGGAGGAGTGGACAGGAGAAACAAAGCAATGTTGAGGAAGGCAATTGGAGGTTCTATATTTTTCTGCCTGCTGCTGGTTTTGGGGGGCCAGACGGCGAAGGCGCAGTTTGGCCAGATGACTGGCAACGTCAAAGACGAGGACGGGAAACCGGCGGCGAATACCATTGTTTACATAGACCGCGAAGACATCAAAGGCCACTACGAGGTCAAGACCGACAAGAATGGCAAATTCTTTCATGCTGGTCTGCCGCTCGGGAAATTCAGCGTCAGTGTAAAGACCAAGAGCGGCCAGATGTTCAAGGCGGTTAGCGGCATTCAGACACGGCTTAGCGAGCCCGCCGTGGCAGAGATTGATTTGCAACAATACAAGATGCAGGCCGAAGCCCAAGCCGCGGGTGTGAACGTCACACCACAACAGGGCAACAAACTCACGCCGGAACAGATGGCGCAGATTGAGAAAGCCGCCAAGGAACGCGAGGAAGCCATCAAGAAGCGTCAGGAACTGACTGGCAAATTCAGCGGCGCCATGGATGCCATGAAGGCCGCCAAAGAAGCCGCTGATGGGAAACAGCCTGACGTGGCGAACCAGAAGTACGACGAGGCCATTCAGCAGTTCCAGGCCGCTGCGGAAGTAGACCCCACGCAACATGTCGTTTACGCCCAGCTTGGTGAAGCATTCTCCGGGAAGGCCTCCATCTCCAGGGCTCCGACGGACAAGAAGGGTTTCTACGACAAGTCCGTAGAGTCTTATCAGAAGGCACTCGAACTCAAGCCCGATGATCCTTCTTATCACAACAACTACGCGCTGGCTCTTGCCAACAACGGCAAAGTGGACGAAGCGCAGTCGGAGCTGGTAAAAGCGGCCAATCTGGACCCCGCCAATGCTGGCCGGTATTACTTCAACCTCGGCGCAGTGCTTGTCAATACCAATCACATGAAAGAGGCCGCCGAAGCATTCAAGAAGGCGACGGAAGCCGATCCCAATTTCGCCGACGCGTACTATCAACTCGGTGTATCTCTGATGGGAATGGCGCAGGTGGACTCTAAGACCGGCAAAGTAACCCCGGCTCCCGGCACTGTAGAGGCGTTGGAAAAATACGTGGCTCTAGCGCCTACCGGACCGAACGCCGACGCCGCGAAGGGCTTGCTGGATACCATCAGTGGGCCGGTATCCACGAGCTACGGAACAGCACCGGCAGCAAAGAAGAAGTAAACGTCAGAGGTTGCGTTCAGAGCCGCGCGTGTAAGGTGTGGGTGAGAATGACCACTAGTGTCTCGCGCTCGCTTCGTTATGGTCGCGGCTCTGATATGACGTGGGAATGTTTATGAAGCTCGTCTTGCAGTTGCTTGAAATCATCGCAATCGTGTTGCTCGTCCGTTTTGTACTGCAATACGTATTTAGCAGCAGAACCCGCCAGGTCCCTCCATCCGAACGCACCGCCGCGTCAGCTTCTGCTCCCGTCGAAAAATTTGGCGAGATGAAAAAGGATCCCCAGTGCGGCACCTATGTCTCTACCGAGCTCTCCGTCAAGATCCGTCGCGGCGGAGAAGTGCTGCACTTTTGCTCGCCTCAATGCGTAGAAGCATTCTCTAAAGCGCAGTCCAGCAGACCAGCTTAGTAACCATCACTCTGTCACTGCCGGGTAGCCACGACGAACGTTTTTTCGTCGTGGGCTTTTCCGCATACAACAAATCCACGGTGAGAAAGGCGCTCGCAATAGCTATCTGTTATTTTGCGACGTTCGCAAGTCCGTGACGCTGCGCAGGCCGCGGCGGGCGCAATACTCTTGCAGCTCGTGCGCGACTCGCACCGTCGCCCGGGGATCGTAAAAGCTTGCAGTTCCCACCTCGACCGCAACTGCGCCCGCCCGCAGAAATTCCGCTGCGTCCGCTCCGCAGATCACACCACCGATGCCAATGACGGGAATGTTTACGGCACACACGGCCTGGCGCACGATGCGCACGGCCAACGGGTGAATCGCAGGACCTGACAGGCCGCCGCTGTTGCGCGGAAGCGACCTGCCGCTCGCCGGCAGTTGCATTCCTATCAGCGTATTGATGAGCGACAATGCGTCTGCGCCAGCCCCTTCGGCGGCTTGCGCCAGAGGCGTTATATCCGCCGTGTTAGGCGTCAGCTTCACGAGTACAGGCCGGCGCGAGATTTTCTTGACCGCCGCCGCCACCTCATGAATCAAATCCTGATTGCAACCGAAAATCATTCCACCGCGAGCCGTGTTCGGGCATGAAAGATTCAACTCGTAGGCCGCCACTCCTTCGGCAGCCTCCAATCGGCTGACCACCTCGATGTAATCTTCCGTGGCCTCGCCGAAGACATTCGCGATGACGACAGTTCCGCAGGTGCGCAGGCGAGGCAGCTTTTCGCGTATGAACGCCTCAACGCCTATGTTTTGCAAGCCGACCGAATTCAGCAGCCCCGCTGGCGTTTCGGCAAGGCGCGGTGCGGGATTCCCTGCCATAGGTTGACGCGACAGACCCTTCGTGACCAGCGCCCCCAACTCGCCGAGGTCCAGCAGGTCAGCGAATTCCACACCATAACCGAACGTGCCTGCCGCCGCGATCACCGGGTTCTTGAGACGCAGACCGGCAAATTCCACAGTCATGTCGGGGGTGATTGATGACGCCATTGAGGGCAGGGTCTATGCTCCGCGCTATCTCGGCTTGAAGATGTGTTGATTAAAACAGAAAGCAATCTAACCGGGGCTGAACTTCTTGGCAACCTGAGGCGGAAGATCAGACCGGTTGATCAAATTGACCTCGAAACAAATTGTGCCGGGAGCGGACTCTCCGTTTCCATCGTTGAGGTTCACGGTACCCAGCAGGTAGGCCATAAACGTATTGTTTAGCCGAGTGGCTTGGCACCATTCGGATGATAAGGGAATTAGCTGCGCCCCGGCCGTTCCCACATAATGATTGCCGAATATAGCCGGATCAGCCGCATGACAGTAACAATCTCCAAAATCCCAAACGCTGAATCCCAAGACAAATTCTAAACGCAAAATCCCAAACTCCAAAATGCTTTCTTGCGTATTTTGAACTCGTTTGGAATTGGAGTTTTGCAACGTTGGTTGTTACTGCGGCTTAAACCACACCACGGTGGCGCCCCAACTGCCTGCCTCGGCGGGTGCGTCCTGATATGATGCCACGAACTCCGTGCGGCTGAGGATGGAGTGAACGATCTCGCGCTGTACCCCGATTCCTTTCCCGTGAATGATACGGACGGTCGTGTATCCTTTCGTCCTGGCCTCTTCCAGGTACGTCTTCACGGCGTCACCCGTCTCGCGAGGCGCGAAGGTGTGCAGATCAAGAATGTCTGTGATCTCGAGCCGAATCGGTTCAAGGTCGGGTTCGGGAGCAGCATCTTCGTCTGCTTGTTTCATTTCACGTTTTCCCGGCAGGCTCGCTCACCATCGGAACAAAGCGGACGGGGATTACTTTGCGTCCGACAATGTGGTCGGAGGTGGTGCTTTTCTCCAGCACCAGCAGGTTTTGTGTTTTTGACTGCTTTCCGACCGGCACCACCATGCGCCCGCCTCGCTTCAATTGTTCGATCAGCGCCGGAGGAATCTCGGGCGGCGCGGCAGTGACGATGATGTGATCGAATGGCGCGTGCTCAGGCCAGCCCTTATAGCCATCTCCAGCTATAACAGAAACGTTCGCGAACCCAAGCTGCTGCAGGCGTGCCGCTGCTTGCGATGCAAGCGCGGGAACAATTTCGATTGAGTAGACCTGCTTCGCAACGCGCGCCAGCACGGCCGCCTGGTACCCCGAGCCTGTTCCGATCTCCAGCACAGTATCATTTGGTCCCGGCGCCAGCAGTTCCGTCATCAACGCGACAATATAAGGTTGAGAAATTGTCTGCTGGAACCCGATCGGCAGGGGCTTGTCTTCGTATGCGTATGCCTTCTGCTCTTCAGGTACAAACAGATGCCGCGGGACATCGCGCATGATTTGCAGCACGCGGTCATCTTGGATGCCACGGGCTCGAAGCTGTTGGTCTACCATCCGGGTGCGCGCAGCCTCGAAATCCTGCTCGCGCTGAGCGCTCCGGCTTGGAAAGGAAGCGATCAACGACGGCAGCAGCAGTGCAAAAAATCTGGATAACAGGTTTGCGCGGCGAAGCGGGAAAGCAGTACAAGCGCGCGACGAAACATCAGAGCAGGACTTCTCCTGATCGGAAAATGAATTGCGGACGCACTGCCGTCCGGCGTCGAAAACTCGCGCGTTTGATTTAGGGTTCATCTTTGGCTGGGCCAAAGAACCAGCGGCCTGTTTCTACCAATTCTGTCTGCCTGGACCAGTCCCACGGGTCCACGTACTCGTAACAGCACTGAAAGAGGTTGGGAATCTTGGCATGCGGGACATGAATCAGGGCGATGGTGGGGAGCATTTCTTCATCATATGATGCGCTATGGCGTGCACGGCTCGGGCGCAGACGGTCGCCAGCGGAGGAACCACGTTCTTCTGCCATGTCAATCCCTCCTCCCCAATGGAACGGATGATTGCTGTGGTATTGGTGTGTAATATGATTCGCCGGCGCATGCGCGGCAAAGCCGGCGCCCCTCGCGCACAATCTCGCGTTTGAAGTTGATGCCTTCGCCACATTGATCGCAGAAAACTTTCTCGCTGCGGTAGCCTGGAAACTCCTCAGGTGGAAGGTTCACCTCCACCCACATCTCGTCAAACAACTCCGCATCTGCGAGCTGCCGGTATGCCGCCATTTGTCGTTGGTTTTTGTCGGGAATTTCCGGGAAGCACTCGAGCGCGAGATCTTTTGAGGCTTCACGCGCCACCAATCGGATTCCTGTTCCCTTGGATACGTCCACGAACGTGGCGGCAACCTTGCCCCAGTCGCGAAACTTCAGAGCCCGCTTGCCGAGCCGGCATCCAGTGACGACGGCAACTGCGTCCGTTGCACAGCGATCAATCTCAACAAAGGTGACCAGGCGCTTGCGTTCTTTGATGGGATCGGTAATCCCCAGCCGCGTCAAGCCCAGCATGGCCATGCGGACACCCAGTATTTGCCCCGCGCAGAGGTGTCCGTGCGTGCGCTCCGCGTCCTGAACATATTCTTCGAAGCTCTTCATCGAATACCGCCGGGCGATTCTGCTAACACTGATTGTGGCAGAGGGAAGAGGCTGGGTCAATCAGAATCCCAGTCGTGCTAATCTAATTTCGCGGGGGGCCTTAGTATGAAATTCCGGCCATTCTCGAATGGTGCGATGAACCTGTCTCGAACCAGTCGCTCCCACCGATGTGACTGAAGAAATCTTATAACTGATGAGACCTTGTTGCGGCGGGTTTGAATCTAACTAGCCGACGCGGCGGTGTTGAACGTTTACTTCTGGCGTTGGTGGCCATATGGATTGGCGAGTAAAGGCAATCGTTCAGAAGACTCTCTCAGTAGTTCCCGGCGGAGTGCAGATCAATGGTCTGCTGCAACGTTGTCTGGGAGATCTCCGCCGGTTTCCCGATCACGTTGAAATTCGCATTCGTGACGCCGAACGGTTGATCCCGCTGGTGAGACGATTGGGCCTGGAACTCAGCGGATTGGAAATTTGCGAAGTCGGAACCGGCTGGCTCCCGGTGCTTCCCGTTTGTTTTTCGATCAGTGGAATATGGCATTGCACCACTTTCGATATCCAACGGCACATCTTACCGCAGCTAACGTTGCGCATGGTAGCGCTCCTCGAGCAAGCTCTGCAGCGGATCTCTGCGGCCTCGGCGCGCAGCCTGGAAGATGTTGCAACGGCATACGCCGAAATCGCCGCGCCATCGTCTGTGGACGAGCTTCTCGATCGCGCGCGGATTACGTACCGGGCTCCCGCTGATGGCGGAGCAACCGGACTCGCCTGCGGGTCCCAGGACCTGGTCTTCTCTAACAACGTGCTGCAGTACGTCCCTGCGGACGCCATTCTCCCGATCATGCGGGAAAGCAAACGGATCTTGCGTCCTGGCGGGCTTTCGCTGCACAGCATCAACTGCGGCGATGAATATGCGAACTTTGACCCGAATATCACAGATATGAACTTTCTGAAGTTTTCGGAAGAAGAATGGAAGTTCTGGAACACATCCTTCATTTTCCAGAACCGCATGCGCCCGGTGGATTTCATTCGAGTCGCGGAAGAAGCCGGCCTGGAGCTTATTCACGCAGACGTCAAGGTATCGGAAGAATCTTTGGCCGCCCTGCCTCACTTCCCCATTCACCCCACCTTTCAAAAGTACCCGCCCGAGCAGCTATGCTCGACGTGTGCTTGTTTAGCATTTCGCAAGAATTGATTGCGAAGCTGTACGAAAACGGACGCGATCTGCTATTCGAACTGGTCATTCCATGTGCTACCAACGCCTCTGATGAACCGCTAACGGTATCCGGCGGCGCGGCGAAACTCTGGCCATATGGGTTACCGGCCTTCTTGCTGTATCAGAACGGCATCACCACGCACCAAAGGGCCGTGGCCGGAATCGAGAATGTCTCCGGATCGTGCCCTTGTTCAATAGCGATATTAGCGATCCCGTGTTCAAGGCCGGTGCTTCTGCGTCGAGTACGAGAAACCCTAAGGGGCACCGTGTAGCGAATGAGTTGTCGCATCCTTCGTTGACCGAACTGCAATACACTTCCACCACTATTTCCGGATCTTTCACAGTTGACCGCCCGAAGGCGGTAGCGATACTATCGGGCGCGTGACCACAATCAAATTGGAGCGCATTTTCGAGTCACGAAAGAGGTTTGCCGTTTATGATGAGTCTGATTCTGACCGCGTCTGCAATTCTCGCGTTCATCGCCCCGGCAGTGGCGCAGGTGAAGAACTACAAGCCTGTCACTCAGGAGATGCTCTTGAATCCCAGTCCCGACGACTGGCTGATGATCAGCCGCACCTATGACCAGCAGCGCTACAGCCCGCTGAAGCAGATCAATCGGCAGAACGTCAGCCAGCTTCGTATGGCTTGGAGTCGCGGATTCAGCTCCGGCGTGCAGGAGACGGTGCCTCTGGTGCATGACGGTGTGATGTACGTCGTTGCGCCCGGTCCGGTGGTCCAAGCGCTCGATGCTGCGAACGGTGACCTGATCTGGGAGTACCGGCGCAAGCTTCCCGATGACATGAGAAGCTTCATCGGCGACGCGGGCAGAACCAAATGTCTGGCTATATTCGAGGATCTTATCTTCTACACAGCGGAGGACGGTTACATCGTGGCGCTCGGCGCAAAAACCGGCGATCTGCGATGGGAGACGAAGGTACAGGACTATAAACAGAGGACGCAACACACCTCAGGTCCTATTGTAGTGGAGGGCAAAGTCATCTCCAGCCGCGCTTGCGAAACGCGCGAGGGTTGCTTCATCCTGGCGTTGGATGCGATGACGGGAAAGGAAGCCTGGAAGTTTTACGTTACCCCGGCGGAAGGCGAGCAGCACGGAGATTCCTGGGGAAGCGTGCCGACGGAGAAGCGAGTCGCTGGTAGCTGGGGTCTGCCCGGGTCATACGATCCTGTAAAGCGGATGATCTACTGGGGCGTTGCCAACCCCAAACCGTTTACGCGCCTGCGCCGGCACAACGGCAACGTTGACGCGGTGCCGCGCTTCGCTCCCGCTGACCTCTACAGCAATTCAACCATCGCGCTCGACTCGGAGAGCGGCAAACTCAAGTGGTACTATCAACACCTTCCTGGCGACGATTGGGACCAGGATTACCCGCACGAAAGAGTCCTGGTCCGCACCGCGTTGAATCCCGATCCGGCTTCTGTCAAGTGGATCAACCCGAAGATCAAATCCGGCGAGCAGCGCGACGTAGCCGTAATGGTCGGCGAGGGCGGAGGCGCATTTGTGCTGGATCGCAATACTGGCGAGTTTCTGTGGGCCACTCCGTTTCCTTACGACACGCCTGATTTTCTGATCTCCAAGGTGGATGTCGAAACCGGCAAGACGTATATCAACTGGGACAAGGTTTTCAAGAAAAATGGCGATCGCTCTCTGCTTTGCTCCTTTAATACCAAAAGCTACTGGCCCATGGCCTATCATCCGGGGACTAATTCGATATACGTCCCGTATACGGATGCCTGTTTGGATATGACCGCCAATGAAAAGAGTCCTCAAGGTTCGGGACCGCGGTTTGGATTGCCGCGGCCCGGCAGCGACCCGAACAAGTTCGCGGGCATCGCCAAGATTAATCTCTCGACTGGCAAGATGCAGCGAATCTACGAAGCACAGATGCCCGGCAACGGCGCAATGCTGGCCACCGCTGGGAACCTGGTGTTTTGGGGTGATCTCGACAGACGATTCCGTGCCTTCGACGCCGAAACGGGCAAGATTCTGTGGCAGGCCATCATTGGCGGAGTCACGCAGATGAGCACGATCACGTACGCGGTGAATGGGAAACAGTATGTGGCAGTAATCGCGTCTGAAGGCCGATCCGGTACCAGCGGCTTGCTGTCAATGGCCAAAGGCCTGAAGATCCCGCGCAATTTCAACGCGCTTTACGTGTTCGCGCTGCCGTAGCCAGCAACGAGCCAGCGGACTACGCCTCGGGCCTCGGCTCTCCGGGGCTTTTCATTTTCGCAACTTACAAACGAGGGATGCCGCCCCATGGCGGCGCATCAGGACAGCGGGATCCTGGCGCTACGTCAATGGCGCACCGCGGCTACTCGGGCGCTGGCCTGAATCAACAAGTGGGCATATGCGAAGCTGTCCGCCAGCGCCTTCCACGACGCGTCCACGATGTTCTCGTCAACTCCCACCGTGCCGAACCGCTTGTCGCCGATCCTCGATTCGATTAACACGCGCACTTTTGCGGCAGTGCCCCGCTGCTCTGGAATGATACGAACTTTGTAATCCTCAAGGCGCAACCCGGCGAGTTCCGGATATTTGCTGATCAGCGCCGAGCGCAGCGCCAGATCGAGCGCGTTCACGGGACCATCGCCGTAGGCCATGGTGGTGACTTCGTCGCCGTTGACTTTGATTTTAACCACGGCGCAGGATTCCGATTCTCCTGCTGTTCTGCGGCTGACGTTGATGCGGTACTCCACCAGTTTGAAGATGGCGGTATCTTCGCCGCGTAGGCTCCGAATGAGTAAATCGAGCGATGCGTCCGCAGCCTCAAACGCGTAGCCTTGGTGCTCCAGTCCCTTGATCTTGTTCAATACGACTTTGGCGATCGGATCGCGCTTCTTAATGCCAAAGCCTTCCAGCGCTTCGATATGAGCAGTCCCGGCGAGGTCCGATACCAGGAACTGTCTTCTGTTTCCCACCGACTCGGGCTCAATGTGCTCGTACAATCGCGGGTTCTTCAGCACCGCGTCCACGTGCACGCCGCCTTTGTGCGCGAACGCGAGACCCCCAACATACGGTTGCTGAGGGTTGCCGGGCAGGTTGGCGATTTCATAGACAAAGCGTGACAGCGCCGTCAATTGAGAAACGTCAATGTGCCCCTTGGTGGCGATGTTACGTTTATATAAGTTCGCAAGTATGGTCACCAGGTTGGCGTTACCCACTCGCTCCCCGATACCGTTGATGGTGCCCTGGACCATATCTGCGCCCTCATACACGGCGCTCATGCTATTGGCGGTTCCGTAGCCGCTGTCGTTATGCGCATGAATCCCGAGCTTCGCGTTGGGCAACTCGGCGCGGACCCGTCGAATCATCTCAGCCAAAGCCATGAAGTCGGTGCCGCCGTTGGTGTCACATAGCACCAGAAAAGCAGCGCCCGCTTCGTACGCCGCGCGAAGAGTCTGTAGCGCATACTCGGCATCCATCTGAAAACCATCAAAGAAATGCTCCGCGTCGTAGATAACTTCTTTGCCGTAGCTCTTCAGGTAGCCCGTTGAATCGGCGATCATGCGCAGGTTCTCGTCAGCACTCGTTTGCAGCGCCTCCTGCACCTGGAACGGAGAACTCTTGCCGAAGATCGTGACCACGGGTGTGTGGGCCTTGAGCAATGACTGGATGTTCTCATCGCGCTCCGGCTGCGTATCCTTCTTGCAAGTGCTGCCGAAGGCCGCCATCTTGGCGTACCGCAGCGGAACGTCGCGCATGGTGTTGAAAAACTCGATGTCCTTGGGATTGGAGCCCGGCCAGCCGCCCTCGATGTAATCGAACTTCAATTCGTCGAGCCGTTTGGCAATCTTTACCTTATCTGCGACCGACAACGACATGCCGCCGCCCTGCGTACCATCTCTCAACGTGGTGTCATAGATGAGGGTCTGCCGCCTGGCGGTATCTTTGGTGCTAGTGTTCATTTCTGCAGAGTTAAGAAAGGAAGGCCTTCCGCTTCATTTCACTCCCGGATTTTATATGCATAGGGCGCTCGCGGTCAATGCCGCCCTGCGCCGGGTCCGGTCACACGGCACGTTTCGCGCGTGTTGATTTTTCCTCGAACGTGCCCACCGCAAGCAACATTGCCGTGGCTGCCACGCGCTGTCAATACTTGAAATTCACGATCAACCAGCGCAGGTTGGATTTCACTCTGCTGTCCGGGTCCACGACAGTGACTACATAAGAGCCGACCTTCTGCAGGTTCGCTGCGCTGACCACCGCCTTCAGTTGCGAGTCGCTCACGAACTGGGTTTTCAATTCCGTGTCGTTGAGCCGAGCAATCGACTTCGGCGTGAATCGTTTTCCGGTGATCTGCAATGTGATGTCTTTGCTTCCCTCTGTGACCATGCCCGGGGTAACGGTCGAGAGTTCCGGGCCGTTATCGGGGCCCTTCAACTGGCCATTCAGAGCCGTGCGCGGAATCGGGTTGACGAAGTGCGGGTCCAAAGCCGAGTCGATCACCTGGCCATCTTTCACGACCATGACGACCTTGCGGATTGCGCTGATGTCCTTGAGAGGGTCACCATCAACGACCATGATGTCCGCTATCTTGCCCGGCTCTATGGTTCCCAGGTCCTTTTGTTTGTGCGCCAATTCGGCCGCCCATTTCGTCGCTGCCATGAGTGCCTGCATGTTAGTTGCGCCGCAGTCGATCAACGACTGCATCTCGAAGCTCAACGACAGCCCGGGGACATAACCAGTCGTATCGGTGCCGGCCGTGAGTCTGCCTCCGGCTTTGGCATACTGCCCGACGAACTCCTGAACCTTCTTGAACCCTTGCGCCACTTCCTGGGCGTGTTTGGGATCCGGCTTACGCGCCGGGCGGGTCCAGGACTGGCGCACATCGGCGGGGACAAACTCGATGCCCGGCTTCTTGCTTTCGGCGGCGGCCACCTCGGCCCATTCCGGGCCGCGTGGATTTGCGGGTCCCCACTGCCCTATGAGAGTTGCGTTGATGAACACGCCTTTGCTTACCATCAGCTTGATCAACGGATCGTAAGACCCGGGGTTCATCAGATACTCGGAGCCCTCCAATTCTTTTTGCTTTTCCAGTTGTTCCAGCTTATGCTCATCCTCCGCTTTGATGATGGCGTGCGCCAGTGGCGTGGTATGCTCCATGAACTGCAAGCCCACGAGCGTTGCCTCGCGAATATCTTCGGAATGCCCGACGACCGGCCGCCCGCTCTTCTTCGCTTCCTCGACCACTGTCTTCAGCAACTCCGACGTGAGGCCTTCATGAACCTTGATGATGTCCACGCCGGCGGCGACGTTCTTGCGGACAGCTTCGCGCGCCTCTTCGACTGTCGTGACGTGCGTATTGTATCCGCCCAGCTCGGCTCCGCTATGGGGAACGCTGCGCTCGGGCGGTCCATCAATAGCGATTCCTGTGACAAACATGCGCGGTCCTTTGATCTTGCCGCGATTGACCAGCTCGCGTTGGGCGATGATCCAGTCGGTGGGGTTGGCGGTATCGTATACCGTGGTCACTCCGTAGTGCAAAAACATCGGCGGATACCACTCGCGGAAGTGGATGTGAGAATCAATCAGCCCCGGCAGGATAGTCCGACCAGTTTGTGTAATGACGCGGGCGCTTGCGGGGTATGCCACGTTCCCTTTCGTGCCGACAGCTTTAATCCTGCCGCCGTCCATGACAACGACTGCGTTTTCGACCGGAGCACCGCCCCTGCCGTCAATCAATGTTCCGCCTTCAATCACGAGTGTTTCGCTCCGTGCCGCTGGTAAGAGAGCCAGCAACACGCCCAGCGATACCCCCACGATAATGTTTCTTTTCATGATGAATGGACCTCAACGATCGCTGTAAGGCCAGGCGCGAAAGATGAAATTCTTGGGAAGCGCCAGACGTTTCTTGGCGACGATCTCTTGCGACGAGAGTGCGTTCAATACTTTGATCTCATCGGGGAAAACGAGGGCTCGGCCTTCCTTGTCCCCATATCCGGGCGGGCACTTTTCCGCAGGACCGCCGGGCGCGCCTACGACGATCCGGCCCACCATGCCCATGGATTCGTGGTTGCGGCTGAAATAATCGTAAGTGCCTTCAACATCGAACTGCCATTCGAACGTGTTCTTGTAACTGTCGCCGATGATGCCAGAGTCGAATGGCTTGGCGTTCTCCGGAATGCGCAGTTCGTGGTTCGAGTTGGAGGGATGAAAAGCGGTGACCGTAGCTCCCCACTTGCTGGATGTCCAGAATACTTTCTGTCCTTTTTGAATGTACACACCTGCAGGATCGAAAAACCACTGCCCGCCGATGTAGTTATTGCCGACTTGAATTACAGCGGCGGCGTCCGCCGGTGCAGTGGGGCGACGGCGCTGCCAGCCGGGAAGCACCAGGCCCATGACTCCAATTCCGCCGATCTTTAATAGCTCGCGACGACCGATCTGTCTCATGCGATGACTCCTTTATTCGACGTCCATAGCCACGGCACGCTTTCTGTGCCGTGGATTGTGGCTTACTTACCGTCGATAGTGAAGCAGTAAACGGAATGTTTGTACGGGACCGGAGTGCCCCCCCAGCTCTCCGGCTCGCCATTGCTGGTATACAAAGCGCCGTTTGCGATGGAGACGCCGCCGCGGTATGCGCTGGGAAGCGTGTACTCCCACAGCCTTCTCCCGCTGCGCGCGTCCAAAGCCTCCATCTTGCTGATCGTGGTGAGCCCCTGGTAGAGAACACCGTTCGCAATTGCAATTGGTCCGATATTCATCTGCGGGTTGGGGACGATCCACTCGATTTCTCCGTTGTACGCGTTGAGAGCGGCCGTGACGGCGAGCGGCGGATTGCTTACGGGAGATGAATTCTGGACATAGACCTTGTTATATGCGACCGCCGTCGCGTTAATCCGTGGGCCGCACGACGCGCAGGCTGCGCCCAGCATGGTTCTCCAGTAGAGATCTCCGGTGTGGCGATTGAGACAGTAAAAGCCGGCTTTGTTCCCCGCGCCCACGCAGTGCCGCACGTCATTTCGGAACCGCGCCGGCGAGACCGCATCGAACACCATGGGGTGAGCGCAAAAATCCAGATCAAACGCATCGTGCGGATGCGCTTGAAAACCCCACAACAGCTCGCCTGTCTCGATGTCGTGCGCGACGATGCTTTCCGTATACAGGATCGGTCCGGGCGGCATAAAAGCTTTGTTGCTGCCGGTGGCATTGAAGACCACGCCCATCTGCTCATCAATCGCGCCGGAGGTCCACAGCGACCCGCCGCCGGTCCGCATTTCAGCAGGAACCTCTTGCGCCACGCGGAAGCGCCAGCGGATGGCTCCGGTCTCGGCGTGGAGGCAGACGATCTGCGCCATTCCGGAGGTGTATCCCACCAGCACGCGGTTGTTGTAGACGATCGGGGAATAGAAGATGGAAGAATTGAGGAGCCTGTCGTTCTCCAGGTTTGTCTTCCACACCATCTTGCCGGTGGCGGCATCCACGCAGACCACGTCGCAGAATCCAGTGCCGTAATAGACTTTGCCGTTGTAGTAGTTCGAGGACGAGCGGATGGCCTGGTTCTTACCGGCAGTGAGCCACTCGCCGGCTATGCCCGTCTCGGTGTGCCACTTCATCTTACCCGTGGAGCTATCCAAAGCATATTGAAAACCCCCGGCGCCGAAGAAGACGGTGTCTCCTACCACAGCCGGGGTGGTCACAGGCGGCCAGTTGTCCATGGTGTCGAACTGCCATTTGACTTTCAGCTTGTCGACGTTTTCCGGCCCGATGGTTTTCTCCTTGTCATTGAACCGGGTGTTATGCAGATCATGGCCGAATCGCGGCCAGTCCGCCTCACCGGGGCGGGGCAGGTCGGCCGCGCGCACGGCTGTGCTGGCGCCAGGCAGGAACCCGGCAAGCCCAAGTGCGCTCAAGGCAGCTAGCCCGCCTACTTCATGCACGAATTCTCTGCGACTCAATTCGCGAACCTTTCCCATGAGTTCCTCCTATAACGTATCGCTAACACCCGATCGTTTGCACATCAGAATTGTCATTTCAGCGCAAACTGGATCTGCCGTGAAGTAGTAGCAGTCCTGGAGATCCGGTATCCCGCGGCGAGCGGTGGTTCCGAATCCCGAGTAGCGGCGTAGATGATCGCCCCCCGAGCTTCCTCCCGGTAGGTCGAAATTGCCGCCCAGAGAGCCGCTGGTTGTATTTACCAGCGGAGCTTCCGCCGTAACCGCCACCGACTGCTCCACCGCGCCGACCTGCAGCGAGAAATTCACCACCGCTTCTTGCGACACGGCAAGCGTCAGGCCTGTTTGTACAGACGTCTGGAACCCGGACTGCTCGGCACGCACTTCATAGGCGCCAACGGGGAGCGCAGGCAAGCGATAAGAACCGTCTGCCGCGGACGCGGTCGTCCTGCTCTGGCCCGTCTCCATACTGCGTGCGGTTATCTTTGTGCCTGGAACGACCGCCCCGCTGGAATCCCTTACCGTCCCCAAAGCCGTGGGCAATTGAGCATAAGAAGCTAATCCGAATGCGCACCCGATCGCCATCACGATTAGGCGAACCGCATAGCGCTTCTCGATTGCATTCCCGCTCACGCCTGCCATATCCGCCTCCCATCATTTTGCTGTTGTGCACGTGTGCTCAGCCGATGCAAAGTTCGATATGAAGCAATCATTCACTTGCGCTCAGTTAGTGTAGATCCATTGGCAAAAGCCGCCCCAAAACCAGCTTTCGGTGTTCTAATAAGCTGCCAGACTTGATCGCACCGTATATATCAACTCCGTTCGCCGCTGTCAAGAAAATCATGACGGTGGTAGTGGGTCAGTTTGAAAACGGAAGGGCACGACTTCAGTCGTGCCGGTGCAATTAGTAAAGCGAGGCGCTTTAGCGCCTGAGGTGCAGACCTCAGATGTAATGAAAAAAAGCCGTGCCTTGGAGCGGTAGGATAGTTTGACGAAAGCAACATCCGACCACGAGGAGGCACGGCATGATCTACATTGGAGTAGATCTTCACAAGCAATTCTGTTACGTCACCATTATGGATTCAAGCGGACACATTTTGGATCAGCGAAAAGTGACCAACGACGCCAGCGTCTGCAACAGTATCTGAGCCGCTGGAGCGAGCTGTCGGAGTTGGCAGTGGAGTCCTGCAGTTTTTGGCCGGCCTTCGCGGTGGCCGTAGAACCACTGGTCGGACGGCTGGTTCTGGTGCATCCGCAACGGGTGAAAGCGATCGCGTCCGCCAAGCTGAAGAATGACCGCGTGGATTCGGCTACGCTGGCGCATCTGCTGCGAACCAACCTGTTGCCGGAATCCTGGAAAGCCGATGCCGATACCCGGCAACTGCGCGAACTGGTGCGGCTGCGAATCGACTTGGGCCGGCAGCGAGCCCGCTGGAAGAATCGCATCCATGCGCTGCTGCATGCTCACGGGCTGCGTTGTCCGGTCAGCGATCTGTTCGGCAGCGCGGGGCGCGCTTGGCTCAGCACCGCTCCGCTGCCGCCGGGAACCAAGCCCGTGTTGGATAGCTGTCTTCGGACGGTGGAGCAGTGCAGTGAACAAATCCAGGTCCAGGAAAAGAATATGAGACGCCACGCACAGGCCGATCCGCGGGTGCGCTGGTTGACCAGCATTCCCGGCATCGGCAACTATTCGGCGCTGCTGTTCTGGCCGAGATTGGCCCCATTGAGCGATTCGCAGAGAAACGGCAACTGTTCAGCTACGCCGGGCTGGTGCCCACGGTGCGGCAATCGGCCGACCGGAAACGTTGCGGCGGCATCACGCGCGCCGGCTCGCCTCGCCTGCGCTGGATTCTGGTAGAAACGGCCACCACGGCTGCGCGCTATAGTCCGGCAGCACGGCGATATTACCAGCCGCTCGCCGAGCGTCGAGATCGCAATATTGCGCGCGTGGCACTGGCTCGCAAGTTGCTGGGGACGGTTTGGGCGTTGTTGCGCCATGGAGTTGGTTTCGACGAACAGGTCTTTGCGGCCATGTAAAGGCAATCTCCGCCAGCTCGCTTTAGCCACTGTCCTTCGAGGACGACCCTCAGATGGAGCGGCGGAACATTGCATAAACCTTTTGTGCCCTGAGCACGTATAGAAGCTTAACCGCATCGCGCAAAACTGCCGCTTGACAGACATGGTGAGGGGGGCTAAAGCCGCGTCGGTACATTCCGTTTCGGCATGGCTGAAGCCATGCCCTTCCGGATTTCACGGATCAGAAGCGCCGAAATTCAAACTGACCCAGCACCATGACGGTGTGTCGTTAGCAGATGAGATGATATGTACGGTGTAATGCGACTGGCATTGTCTTCTCCAAGCTGAGCGATATTTCCAAAGACGGAAAATTTCGAAAGATTGAGGTTAAGGCTTAGCAAGTTGGCTGTGCCTGCACACAGCGGCTATTTCGCGGACGAAGTAGATATCAAATCTCCTCAGGTGGCGAGTTGAGAAGCCTGCCTTAAGACACCGCGTACGTGGCCACATTACTCTTCAATTTTCAACTCGGGGCAGCCAAAGGGTCGCATAGCGCCTCCCGCATTTTTATGGAACAGCGGGATTTTTTTTCGAGGGGCAAGCATTGTGGAAATCGAGAAATAAATCGGGAGTTGTGGTGGGTATACTTCAGCTCAGCCGGATTGAGAACGTCTCGTAATATATTCCAGCTCCGATGAGATTGCCGACCTGGGAGCCAATGCGTTTCTGCGAAACTATTGATTTTTATGGCCAACCGTATTTTGGCAGCAGATGAAACAATTGAGTCCGAGATGCCGCGCGGTCCATTGCGCCTCGACGACCTGCCACGCCAGCAGATTCGAGCAGCCTACATACCGAACCTTTCCCTGCCGTATGAGGTCATCAAGCGCGCGCAGAGTCTCCTCTATGGGCGTCAAAGGATCGGGCTGATGGATCTGGTATAGATCAATCCAGTCAGTCTGCAAGCGACGCAAACTGTCCTCGATCGCTGAGAAAATGTACCGGCGCGATGCACCCTTGCGCTTGCCATCAAAATCCATAGGCATGCCGAACTTGGTCGCGAGGATGATGTCTTTCCGCCGCGCCCCCAGTACCTGGCCAAGAATCGTTTCCGAACCGCCCCGCTCGCCGTAGACGTCAGCCGTATCGAACAGCGTAATGCCCAGTTCGAGCGCCTTCTCGATGACGTGGCGCGAGTTCTCAAGGTCCGTACGGCCGCCGAAATTATTGCATCCCAGTCCAACCAGCGACACCTGCAAACCGGATTTTCCAAGATTGCGCGTTTCCATATCAGCTCCCCATGCAGGTACAGGACTCAGGCCGGTACAGAAGGCCAGAAGGCTCGTCTCTTGCATTGATCTGCATAGCCGGATCAAACGCGTTCCGATACGGGTTTATCATATAATGTGTTTTTCGGGATAAACCTCGGCCGGGAGACGTCAGCCGAGACCGGGCCCTTTTATATGCACGCTCTGACGGCACAGGCTTGCGTGTTAACGTGGACAAGAGGCTGCCAGTCAGCCGTCCATCTCCGGTGACGACTCATTGATTGTTTTCGTGAGAAACGGCCCAGATCGACGTGGTTTGCTCAGACGGCACAGGCTTGAGGGCGCTCACGAATTTTCAGATGTCGTTAGTGCGCGATCCGGTCATCGCGCGATCCGGTCATCGTGAAGATGGAATATTGTGGTGTTCAGCGTCTGGCCGGGAAATGGTGAAATGGGCGCTCTTTAAACGGTTCGAAGCGACGGGACTAATCTGCACCCCATCTATGCTCCGCGTTCGATAAACCAGAATGGAATTGTGGGTTTGAATTTCGATCGGCTCCAGCGCCCCACTCGCTGTTTAGCCTCTACGGGCTGAATTTACTTGGAGACTCCATTACCGCAGCTAAGAGTAGTGCACAGTGGTTTCAGACCAGGTGCTGTGACGGTTGTCTGGAGGTTTGATTCTATGACGTCTTCAAATCCCGGGACCATCTACGTGCAGTGAGCTTACGGGCTATACTACTGCTCCGCGGTGCAACGGTTAATGCTCTTGTGTGCTTTCGCTCGGCTGCTCCGTTGCCCTTGTCATCAGACTTCTTTTCGGAGCCGCTCTCAGATTTCTCAGGCCCGAAGTTTTTGGCGAGGTATTCCGATACGATCTCCACCTCGTCATCCTGGAGAGGCGCGCCCTGCGAGACCATATCGTTCACAACCATGCGCCATTCATCAAGGCTGCGCCGCGAGCTCGTAATAGCTTCGAGTCCATGGCATTGCTGGCACACACTAGCGACATAGTCCTTTCCCTTGCCCTCTGGCAATTTATCGTCTTGCCCCTGAACCGTGCGTGTTCTAGTACCAACAGCAGTGATCAAAACTAAGATTCCCAATGCGCGCGGGAGCATATAACCTCCTATTGTAAAGAGACCGGCAACTAAGACTATCATAACCGACTCCCCTCCGGTTAGACGCTGGCGGTTCGGCGTTACTTGCAACACCTGTCCACGTGGCCGCGCGCTGTCGTAGTCTCTTCCCTGAGTGGCGGTACAATGAGAAAACTACAGGAGAACACGGTTCCAATGATAAAGCCGCGGTAGCTGCAGCTGCGCTGCCCACGGATTCACACTCGGAGATACTGCTGGAAGAATCAGCGAGCCTCAGGAGCCGCCGTCAAATAAAATTTTGCGCTGAAGTTGCTCTTTGACCGCGTTTTACGGTGTAGAATATCAATTGTTTTTCCCAGTAACTTTTCGTCGGTGTGTCACGTCTTCTTGTGATAGTAGTTACGCCGTCCCGGTTCTATACAGCGGCACAATTTCCGGAGGGTTAATCCATGAGTAAGTCTTTTTTGCGAACGGCAATCTCGTTGCTATTCGTACTCGTTTTTGGGGTCGCGGCTCACGCGCAGCAGACGGTCACCGTACCTGCTGAGCTGGTGTCTTATCCTGACCTCATTGTTTATAACGGCAAGATCGTCGCCATGAACGACGCTTCTCTCACCGATAACATCGGCCGAACGGTGCAGGCGATGGCGGTGCGCGGCGACCTCATCCAGTTCATGGGCGCGAATGATGAGGTGCTGAAATTTGCAGGCCCGCAAACCAAGAAGATTGACTTAAAGGGCCGCACGGTGCTCCCGGGCTTCATCAACACCCACTCTCATATGCACGATCATTCCATCCAGCTCTGGACCAAGACACACCGCGACGAAGTCGATAAAGTTGTGCGGCGAATGTCCGTAACGGGCAAGAACTTTCAGGACTTGACGCATGGTATTGAGGTGGCGCTGAAGGAGAATATGAGCCGTCCGCTACCCGGCCAGTGGGCCTGGATTGATCTGCCTTCAGGCGGCTCGAGCGGCACCGGCATTGGAATTCAGTACTTGCTGAAGGGGGAGATGGATCGCAAGAAGCTGGACACCTTGGCTCCGCAAACGCCCGTCTTCCTACTGTCGCACCCCGCTATGCTGCTGAATACTGCCGCCCGAAACGCTTTCTTGCAGCTCTATGAAGTTCCACCCACCGACGAAAACGAGAAGCTGGCGCTCACCCAGGACACGACTTTGACGCGCTCGCTGGTGGTGGATCAATACTTCCGGCAGCATCTGGACGTGCTGGCCGACACTTTAGAAACTGGCTTGAAGCACGAGGCCGCCGCCGGATTTACGACCTTCAGCTCGCACATAGTCGGCCTCCGCATCCATGACGCTTACCTCAAGCTGGTGCGCGCCGGCCGCATGCCCATACGGTTTGCTTACGCCGACCGTTTCTGCCAGCAGGTGGAGCCGGACATGACCGGCTGCTTCGCCCGCAAAGGCGATATCGCCGGCCTGGGAGACAAGTACTTCTGGAGCGTGGGCGTGACGCTCGGCGGCCTCGATGCCGGACCGCCTCAGATCTGCACCACCATGGAAGCTCCCAAGGAATACAAGGACCAGGAGCGCTGTGTACTGGAGCCCGGCAACGCCTACGACAAGGCGATGGAGGCGGCTCTGAGATCCCACCTGCGCTTCGTCGTGAATCACAACTATGGCGACAAGACCATGGACTACGTGATGGATAACCTGGAGGGTGCCATGAAAGAAGACCCTTCCATGACGCTCGACTACATCCGAAACTTGCGCGCCACAGCCGACCACTGCGGCTTCTATCCGCGCCCGGCGCAGATACCCCGACTGAAGAACCTTGGCATGGTGATCAGTTGCGACGCCATGTTCCTGAACCGCAGTGCACCATGGCTGAAGGTTTACGGGCTGGACAAGGCCAATCGTATTGCTCCGGTTAAGAGCATGCTCAAGGCCGGCATCATGACCACGGCCGAAGCCGAACTGAGCAAAGTTGAGACAGGTGAATCCGAGACTCTGCACGCGCAGTTGGTCCACCTGATCACTCGCAAGAACGATCTCGGAGAGTCCATCGCGCCCGAGGAGGCCATTGACCGCAAAACGCTCATGAAGATGTCGACTGTTTGGGCCTCCTATTATGTGATGAAGGAGAAGGAAATCGGCACACTGGAGCCCGGCAAACTGGCGGACTTCGTGGTGCTCAACAAAGACTACTTTACTATTCCGGAGTCGGAGATCGGATCCGTATATCCCGTTATGACTGTGCTCGGCGGCAAGACCGTGGTAGCCCGCGAGGAGGCAGCCAAGGACCTAGGCGTGCAGGTCATCGGTCCGCAGGTGAAGTGGCAATTTAAGACTCTCTTCGAAGCCGGCGGCGACATGTAATTCGCTGTCGCGCCTTTCGTAGCTTCAGAAAAAAGGCTCGCCGGGAATCCGGCGAGCCTTTTTTCTGTCCGGCAGACAACCAAAGCCGTCGTTGCTGGCGAGTGCATCAGCGATTCTGTTTCCGCCACAGCTTGCGCCTGCTATTATTAGCATTCCGGTAGTAACTGAAATTCCATCCGATCTTTGCCACCGACGTACACTATGCAGGAATCGCTCGACGTTCTGGCCATCGGCACGCATCCGGATGATCTGGAGATTACCTGCGGTGGGACGCTCGTCCTGCTCGCGAACTGCGAATACCGCGTAGGAGCCGCCGACCTGACGGCGGGCGAGCTCGGCACGCGAGGCTCTGCCGAGATCCGCGCCCAGGAGACTGCAAATGCCAGCCGCGTCCTGAAGCTTTGTGTGCGAGAGAATCTGAACATCCCCGACGGCAATATCGAAAACACCCTGGAGAACCGACTCCGCGTCATTCGTTTGATCCGCCGCTATCGACCCCGGTTGCTGATGATTCCCCATTGGGAGGAGCGCCACTACGATCATGTGCGCGCGAGTCTGCTGCTGGCTGAGGCCGCATTCCAGTCAGGATTGCCTAAGATCGAAACCGGTCAAGCCTGCTTCCGGCCTTTTCGTACCTTGTATTATCAGGGACGAATGGGAATGAGGCCGTCATTCGTTGTGGATATTTCCGCGACGTTTGACGCCAAGATGCAAGCCATCCTGAGCTACCGGTCTCAGTTCCACAACTCGGCTGGCTCAGGGGCGCTGGACGACGCGGATGAACCACAGACAATGATCAGTACAGCGTACGCGCTGGAGGTGATAGAAGCCAACTGCCGCTATTACGGCGCCATGATTGGAGCACGGTACGGCGAGCCATTCCTGCTGAAAGAATCTCTTGAGATATCCGATCCTGTCGCGTTCTTCCGCCAAATCCCGGATACGAAACAGGCGCATGTTTTCCCCGCGCTCTGATAATCTGTGACTATGAAAATCGGCATCACGTGTTATCCGACTTACGGCGGCAGCGGCGTGGTAGGCACGGAGTTGGGCATTGAAATGGCCGATCGTGGCCATGAGGTGCATTTCATCTGCTCCTCAATGCCGATGCGGCTCCGCCCAAGCAAGCTCATTGCCTTTCATGAAGTCGAGGTGATGAGCTATCCGCTGTTTCAGTATCCGCCGTATGATCTGGCGCTCGCGACCCAGATGGCTGAGGTTGCCGAATCGGCTGGGCTCGATCTGTTGCACGTCCATTACGCTATTCCCCACTCGGTGTGCGCATACCTGGCTCGCGGCATGATGGCTCCCCGCAAACTGCCGTTCATCACGACGCTGCACGGGACCGATATTACTTTGGTCGGCATCAACAGCTCGTATTTGGGTATCACGCGATTTGCGATCGAGCAGAGCGACTCAGTTACGGCCATTTCCCGGTACTTGCGCGATAAGACATACGAAGAGTTTGAAATTAAGAACAACATCGAGGTCATCTACAACTTCGTAAACTGCGACAAGTATCGCCGCACGGCCAATCCAGCTTACCGTCAGAGCTACGCGCCGGATGGTGAGAAGATTGTGGTACACCTCTCAAATTTCCGGCCAGTGAAGCGCGTGACGGAAGTGGTGGAGATCTTCGCGCTGGTGCATGAGAAGGTGCCTTCCAAGCTGCTGCTGATTGGCGACGGCCCCGATCACGCCGCTGCCGAACATCTGGCGCACAAACGCGGCGTTCACGATCACACGTTCTTTCTTGGCAAGCAGGACAACGTCGAGGAGATATTAGGTATCGCTGATGTCCTGCTGTTGCCGAGCGAGATGGAAGCGTTTGGTCTGGCGGCGCTCGAAGCCATGGCCTGTGAAGTTGTGCCTGTCGCTACACGCGTTGGCGGGGTTCCCGAATTGGTCACGCACGGCGCCGACGGCTTCCTGGCGGAGGTAGGTGATGTACCCGCTATGGCCGACTACTGCGCACGCCTGCTCCAAAGCCCAGACCTGCTGGCCGAGATGTCTCGCGCTGCGCGCCAGACGGCGATGAATCGGTTCTGTACATCGCTTATAATTCCGCAGTATGAGAACCTGTACCGGCGAGTGCTGGAGGCGTCGGGTTCAGCGCCCGCCTTCAACCAAAGCACGTGTTGAGAGGAGCTAATCATTGATCAGATTCATTGCACCGCACGCGCGAGCGAAGGCGATTCAGGGCCTATTTAGCCTGGTACTACTTGGCAGTTTGTGCCTGGAACGTGCCGACACTGCGGCGGTGTCAAGGCCATCAGACGCCGCGGCAGTTGCACATGCCATAAAACGATTGCCGGTAGTCGGTTCCGTGCTGCTGACGGGCGCGCACCCCGACGACGAAAACAGCACGCTGCTGCCGTACCTCACCCGTGGTGTTCACGTGCGAGCCGCGTATCTTTCCGCAACTCGCGGTGACGGTGGGCAGAATCTGATTGGGAATGAACTCTTCGAGGCGCTCGGCATACTTCGTACAGAGGAATTGCTAGCGGCGCGGCGCATTGACGGCGCTGAGCAGTATTTCGGACAGGAGTTCGATTTCGGGTTCTCGAAGAGTCTCGATGAAACCATGCAGAAGTGGGGCCATGATGAAGCGGTCGGCGACTTCGTACGCATCGTCCGCCGCTTTCGGCCCGACGTGCTGATCTCGCGGTTCAGTGGCACTCCTTCTGACGGACACGGGCACCATCAAGCTGCGGGGGTGCTTACCAAAGAGGCTTTCCGCGCTGCCGCCGATCCCAATCGTTACCCTGAGCAATTACAGGAAGGGCTGAAGCCCTGGCAGGCTTCCAAGCTGTTTCTGAATATATCTCCCCGCGCAGGTTCCCCCGGTCCCAACACTCGTGAAAATGTTTCCTTCAGCCTGGATGTTTACGAGCCGCTCTATGGCAAGACGTTTCCGGAGATCGGCGCTGAATCTCGCAGCATGCACCGCAGCCAGGGTATGGGAACCAGCGCCAGCCGCCAAGCCAATTTCGCCAACTTCCGCCTGCTCGAATCCATTCCGCCCGGCAACGGTGTACTGCAAGGGCTATTTGATGGTGTGGATCTGACGCTGAATCGTTTCACTACACTGTCCGGCGGTTCGCCCGCTGTCGCCAGCGCCGTGCAGGAGATATTGAAACAGATTCAAACGGCACACCGCAGCTTGACACCATACCAGCCGGCCAGCGCCATCGCGGCCCTGGCGTATGGTCTGGCTCGCTTGCGCGAGATGCGCCAGGAGATCGCTAGCAGTCAGGCTCCCGAGGATTCGAAAGAACATGCACTGTTCCTCCTGAAGTTGAAGGAGGAGGATTTTGTCCATGCAATCGGGCTTGCAGGCGGGGTACGCGTCGAGACGATCGCCGACAAAGGCGAGGTGATTCCGGGCGAGACATTTACTATGACGGTGACCGCGACTGTTCGGGCGGCCGACCGCCTGAAGGTCGGCGAGGTGAGCCTCAAAGGTCCGGCTAATTGGCATATCGAACGCGTCGCTCCGGCTGCCACTAGTGGAAGAGGCCCCGTGGAAGCTAAGTTCAAAGTGACTGTCCCGCCTGACGCTGCGGTCTCTCAACCGTACTGGCTAGAAAAGCCCCGCGTGAAAGATCGCTATTCAGTAACGCCCGCTCCTTGGAATGGAGATGCCGCGAATCCTCCTCTCTTCACCGGAGCTTTTGAATACTCGGTATCGGAATCCGCCATTAATGTGAAGCAGGAATCGGGCGTGGTTTACCGCCTTGTAGATCGCATCTACGGAGAGAGGGAAAAGCCGCTCGCCGTCATTCCTGCCATCGGAGTCTGGTTAGAGCCGCGGTCTACGATCTTCCCGTCCAGTTCCGCGGCTACGCAGCCCCTGCTCGCTAAAGTGCGAAACAATCGCGGCGCAAAACAGCAAGGAGCGATGCGTCTGAACCTGAAGCCCGGGTGGCGCTCCAATCCGCCCACCAAACCCTTTGAACTCGCGGCGCGGGGAGACGAAGCCTCGGCCCGCCTGGAAGTTGCGGCGCCTTCAACACCGCTGAAAGACCGGGTTGAGGAGCACGTGGTCACAGTTGCCGCCGATCTGGATGGACAATCGTTTTCGACGTCTTACCAGGTGATTGATTATCCGCACATCCAGACGCGCTATCTGTTCCGCCCCGCCGTTTCGAAGCTCGAACGCGTTGACGTGAAAATCGCGCCCGGCTTGCACGTTGGCTACGTCATGGGCACGGGCGACAGCGTTCCGGAGGCTCTGAGGCTGTTAGGCGTCAGCGTTACTCTACTCACGCCCGAGGATATTTCGTTTGGGAATCTCTCGCGGTTCAACGTTATCATGACCGGCATTCGGGCATATGAAGTCCGACGGGACTTGATCACAAATAATGCCCGCCTTATGGAATACGTTTCCAACGGCGGCTTGATGATTGTCCAATACAGCCGCGCCCGCACCGGCACGGACCCCATTGGACCCTATCCCATGACGCAGACGACCGAAGCGCGCGTGTCGGACGAAAACGCGCCAGTCGAAATCCTCGAACCAGTAGACCCGTTCTTCCGGGCGCCGAATCGAATCACTGAGGATGACTTCAAAGGCTGGGTGCAGGAGCGTGGTCTTTACTTTATGGACACCTGGGCGCCGGAATATCGCTCGCTGCTCTCCTCGCACGACCCTCGCGAGCCGCCGCAGAAAGGCGGTATGCTACTGGCCTCCTACGGCAAAGGTCTGTATCTTTATACCGCCTACGCGTGGTTCCGCCAATTGCCCGCGGGCGTCCCCGGAGCCTACCGACTGCTCGCCAATATGATCAGTCTGAAAAGCTCCAGCTCGGCCAAAGCGAGTCCGAAACAACGCTGAACCCTGAATTCCCGAGTTGGCCGATCGCTCAAACTTTGCTGTTGCCGAGTTGAGGGAGATAACTTACCCAGAGCGGTGTAAGATGGCTATACAATAAATCGCTGTTTGCACTTGGGAGGACGGCGTGGCTCAATATGCTTATCGCGTTCTGTTTGATCGTCTGTCGGAAGGGGGCTATCAGGTGATTGTTCCAGCGATTCCGGAGATCATCACGTACGGGCGCACCCTAGACGAAGCGCGCGATATGGCGAAAGACGCCATCCTCTGCCATGTCCGGGGTCTTTTGAAGGACGGAGAGGAAGTCCCGGAGGACCCGTCCTTGGAACAACCACTCATCTGCGAGGAACTGAAAGTCGCCATCTGATGTACCTCACCTCCTCAAGAGTTCCAGAAACTGCTTGTTGGTCCAGCCTGCCTGTTTGACAATGCTTTTGATGATCCGCTTTGGAAGGTCCGAGTGCTGATGGTACGGGACAGTGATTCGTCCCATTTTCTGTGGGTGCTTCATTTGAACGTGCGATCCGGTAGTTTCGTGGATGAAATACCCAGCTCGCTCGAGCGCATGGATGACCTCTTTAGGCCTGATGTTCGCAAATTTGGGATTGTCCCTAACCATGCCCCCACATTACTGCCCACAGACTCTCTCTGGCCATATGGAATAAAATCCAGGTGTTTTTTCCGTTGGAGGAAATACTCGCGATTTATTCCTGAGTTTTCACAGGAGGAAGCATCTTGGCGTGCTTTGTGATATTTCGGAAGAACTGCTCCGCTTGCTTCCGAAAATTATCCCTGCACTGCGGCATGTGAGTCTTCCTAATGGGTGGCTGATGAAGATTTCGATTCAGGCACAGCCTGTCCGCAACTCTTGACCAGGATAAGCCCTCATCATAGTGAAGACGCGCAGCCTCTTGCCCTTGGTCCTGTCTTGGTCTTCCCGCTGTCCTTTGTTTGTGTGTTACATATGTGGATAGCGAAGTCCAAATCCGGTCCGCTTCCTTGAGAACCGCGCGCCGCTTTTCGACAATCGCCTCACCTCCAGGCCATTCCGAGTAATATTTCTCAACCGAGCTGTCTAGATGATCCATGGACAGGAAGCGGAAACAAAATCAAGCCATCTTAACCAGCAGCACGATCGCCTGGGCGGCAGCCATGTCAGGCGAAACGCCTTCTGAGGTTTTGGCTTTGACGCTGACTGCCGACGGCTCGATGCGCAGCGTGGTCGCAAGGCTCTCCCGGATAGCGGGTATGTGGGGTGCCAGCTTCGGCTGATCCAGCACGACGACGCTATCTAAGTTAACAATGTCGAAACCATGTTTATGAAGTAATATTTTAACTTCTGCGAGGAAGTTTAAGCTGCTCACACCCTTCCACTCTGGATCCGAATCCGGAAAATGCTGTCCAATATCTCCCAGCCCGGCGGCGCCGAGCAGTGCATCACAGATGGCGTGCGACAGCACGTCCGCGTCAGAATGGCCCATCAACCCTCTTGCAGAGGGTATCTCAACACCGCCCAGGATCAGCTTACGACCTTCGGCGAACTGATGAGTGTCGTACCCAATACCGCACCGGAAACTCTGTTGTGGGTGGCTCAAAACGATTGCTGTTCCAGTCGCAGGTAGTATTTCGCCAGTTCCATATCGGCCGGGGTCGTGATCTTGATATTCCGCTCGAGGCCCTTAACCACCGTGATCTCGGCGCCCAAGTGCTCAACCAGGCTGGCCTCGTCGGTACCCTGGAACCCGTCCTCGTGCGCTTTGGCAAAAGCACGCTTAAGAACGTCATACCGGAATACCTGGGGCGTTTGCGCCAGCACCAGGCGCTCGCGCGGTATGGTGCTCAGCACGCGATTGCGCTCGACTTGTTTCACCGTATCCACGGTCAGGATGCCGGGGATACACGCGCCGGTCCGGCTGGCTTCCTGAATGGCAGCCGAGATCAACTCGGGAGTCACAAAGGGCCGCACGGCATCGTGTACGGCGATTAGATCGACACTGGGCTCGACGCTGCGAAAGCAGATTTCAACTGAATCCTGCCGGCGCGTACCGCCCTCCATGACGGCCACCATCTTGTCGTGGCGCGCGCCTTCCTCGCCCGTCAGCACGAGCATCCGGTCCAAGTCGCCCTTCGGTACGGCAATGGAGATGCTGGTGATCTCAGGACATGCGAAGAACTTCCGCAGAGTGTGAATAATCACCGGAGTGCCATCGAGCGAGTCGAATTGCTTCTTGTGCGAGCCCATTCGCACGCCGTGCCCGGCCGCAGGAATGATAGCCGCAACGCTTAAGTTACTCACCGCAAACGCTCTCCTTCACACGGCATCTTCCGAACGATTCTCCGTGAAAGCGGTCACGGCGTCAATGAGAAACAGCTTCTGGTGATGTCAAGCTGCTTGTGTAAAAAGCCGGAGGGTGCGATTTTTCCATTGTGGGTTGTAGCGATTGAAGATGGCATAGATGATTCGATCTACGCTCTGAGTGTTCACAAAGCAAACCATGGGTCGTGTCCGG
>JACPPJ010000007.1 GCA_016191085.1 Acidobacteriota bacterium
CCCGTGCCCGCCCCTCCGGTCGCTGGCAACTCCAGCCCAGCCGCACCCGAATCCGCCAGACGTGGCCCGCATGGTAGCGTACCCCAATCTCCCGCTGGATCAGATCCGCGACGCGCCCGCTGCTCCACAGCGGCGTGTCGTAGCCCAAGGCTTCCGGTCCTTTCAACAGGCCTCGCTCCAGCCGCCTCAAGTCCTCTCCGCTCAAGCGCGGCTTGCGCCCGGCCCGGCCTGCCCTCCGCAGACCCTTCTGCCCTTGCTCCGCGTATGCCTTGGCCCAGCGACCTACCGACCGATCATGAACCTTCACCCGCCGGGCCACCTCGGAGGCATGCATCCCTTGACGCAGCAGCCCGAGGCCTTCCCGCCGCCGCCGCTCCAACGCCTCAAAGTCTCTTCGTACTCCTGCTGGGTTCCCCATGCTGGTAGAAACCCAGGATACCAACAAAAGTTGCGCTATATTATGCGATACTCAATAAGTGAGGAGCGGAGGAACGAGCTTCTTGATGCTAGCGAACAGGTCTGAATTATCAATCAAGTCATCGCTGCCACTCGAATCCAGCCGCTTGCAGAAGAGCAAAAGCGAACGCTCATGGAGGGGTGCCAGAAAATCTCCGTGACGCTGAGAAAGAACCTCGGTACAATCAAAGGAGAGAAGATAGGGGAGGAACCCAATGAGCGGCCTATCCTTCGCAAACGAAATCGACCGTAAACGGTTGGTCGAAACGATTCTGGAGAAAACCAAGACTGGGAAGCTGAATTGGCGGGAAACCGCCATGAAAGATGTTTACATCATAAGTGTGGGAGGTAATACCACGCTAAAGGTATCGTTGGAGCACCAAGATACGGGACGAAGCTACGGAGGAGCACAGCTGGCGATGTTTAGGTTGCTCGATGAACATGGGACAGTCCTCCTGGAGATTTCAGAGAGCGAAGAAACCACCGTCCGAAAGCTGCTTGAATCAGCTAAAGCATCCGCTCTAAATGTTGACGACCGCGTACAGTCGCTGATGGAAGTTTTGCAAAAGCTATGAACCTTTTCTTTCTGCGCGCCAACTCTTCCGAGTGAATTGCTCTCAATGGATCAGTTTGAGAATTTAGAAGCAGTCTCGATTTACTGTCCCAAGTGCCGGCAAGCGATGCCGGTACGGAAGCGTTTGCTGCTGGTGCTCCTGGACAAAGAGATCTACGAATATCTCTGCGCTCGCTGCGGCAGTTCGATCGCGAAAAAGGATCAGCCCTTCGGACGTCCCTCTACAGACCCAACAGTCGGCGGCCTGCCGCGCGGCCCCAACCCAGGTCAACGGCGGCTCCGGTAGCACACGGCACGAGACGCGTGCCATCGGTCCGTACCACTCCTAAAACAGCAACTTCAACGAAAACTGCACTTGCCGGCCCTTGTTCACCGTGTTGGTGATCTGCCCGAAAGTTTCGGATGCGAGCTGCACTCCCGGTTTATCGAATTGCGGACTGTTGAACAGATTGTAGAACTCGCTGCGGAATTGCAGTGCCCGCTCGCCGTTGCCGGGTAGACGGAAAGTTCGGCCCAAGGCTACGTTCCAGTTCTTGGTAGCATCTTTGCGGAACGTATTCGATCCCAAATTGCCGCGCCCGCTTACCGGAATATTCGTATCGAAGTTCTTGCACACCATGTAAGGCTTAGCGTCCAGATTCTCCGGGCCCGGAACCGAAGGCCTCACGCATGTGCCCACGCCCATTAGTTCGGGCGCGGTATCGGGATTATCAAATGCCTTGCCGATGAGCGACGGATTCAAAATGTTAGGCCGGTCCTGGGTGTTTCCGTCTACATTGCCGAAGCCGGGACCGTCGGAACCCGTATGCAGGTGCCAAACGGTTCCTGACTGTATGATGCCCGTGCCGGAGACTTGCCATCCCTTCGAAACAGCCGATACCCAGGCATTCCCTTTTACCAGCGCAGGCAAGGTGTAGTTGAAAGTCAACAGAAAGGCATGCGGCGTGTCAAACAGGCTTCGACCTTTCTGGTCACTGACTCTGTCGCAGTGCTCGCAAGTGTTGGTGCCGGTTTCGGGTGGGGTTTCTACGCCTGATCCGGTGTTGGTGAAGTCGCCGCCCAAGTCTATGTTCTTGCTGAACGTATAAGCAGCGCGGAAAGTGAGCCCGCGAGAGATTCGTTTGGCCAGCGAAACCTGAACGGCATCGTAATACGCGTTACTCTCGCTGGCGATTTCGTTAATGTCAAAATACCGCGGATCGGGTCGTCGTCTGTTGATATCAGCAGTTGTATTACACGTGCGATTGAGAATGGCAGGCGAGCACTCCGGTCGGGGATCAGGGTCTGGGCGATTGTACACTTGCTGCGAGAAAACGTGGAACGACCGCGTGCCCATGTATGCCAAAGTCAGCGTCATGTTTCCGGGCAAGGCCCGCTCGATACCGAATGAGTACTGGTGCGAGTAAGGGAACACAAAGCCCGGAGCGAAGCGATAAAGAGAAGATCGTGCTCCCGCAATCAGAGGTTGGGTGGGGGCGGCTCGGAGCAAATTCAATACGTCCAACAAACCGGGTTGGACCAACTGCGTTGTGCCCACTCCCGGCGGATTGAATCGCGTCATGCCATAAGCAACGGGGAATACTGTGCTGTAGGAAATGCCGTAGGTTCCACGAACGGTTGTCTTGCCTCTGCCGGGGTTCCACGCGAACCCGAAACGAGGAGCAAAATTGTTTTTGTCGGTCGGAATCTGCACGTCAGTAAGACGATTCACCTCTTTCGGGATCGTCATCAGCTCGTACCGCAATCCCGCGCTGACCGAGAGCGCGGGAGTCACGCGTATTTGATCCCCCGCATAGACGTTGTACTCCGAGTTCCGGAAGCCGCGATACAAGTTGCCGAATGCCACTGTGAAGGTGGATGGCTGACCACGCAGGAAGTTTGTTACCTCATCCACCGGTCCGGCGTCGCCTGGGAAAGTGTCGACTGAGAACGAGATCACACCGCGGCCATTGTCGCTCTGCAGATCGTTGACCTGCACACGCGCAAAACTTCCTCCTACGGTGAACGTGTGCCGCCCTACCGTCTTTGTCAGATCGGCATAGTACTGGAACCGGTTCTGCACTCTGAATCTCGGAAACTGCTTGCCCGGCCCGAGTCCGACCGAAGCTGACACCCCCAAGGTGCCCGACCTGAAAACCACATCTGGCACGGTGGGGAGCCCGAGAGATCTAAACAAGTCGGAGTATTGCCGGGTTACGTCGAGATCAGCCTTAGCGCGGTCATAATGGAATCCGAAGCGCGCTGTAGCCCTCGGAGAGAAAATGTGTGTCACGTTCGTGTAGACGCCCTGGAAACGCAGTTCCGTATGCGGGTTCTGCCCAAGAACGATCTGGAAGGGATCTTCGTTATAGTCATTCATGAAGTAACGCATGGCGACAAGCGTCTTGTCGCTCACCTTGAAGTCTACGCGCGCCAGACCGTCGCTGCTGTAGATCTCGCGTGGAGCATTTGAATTGAGCTGCCGCAGGCTGACGTTGGGCAGGTTTGGAAACGCTGCCGGAAACGCCTGCAGAAGGTCTCCTATAATCGCATTGACCTGCGGATTACTTGAACGCGGTGTCCGCTCGTGCGCAAAGGGCACCTGCGCGTTCCCATTGACGAAACCTGAATTGTAGGTCTGACCGAAATTGAGCAGCAGGGCAGTGCGTTTGTTCAGCGGTCCTTCAGCGCTAATATTGTAGCTCGTCAGACGCGAACCCAACAGCGGGCCTACATTAAAAAAATTGCGAGCATTCAATGCACTATTTTGGTGCAAAGCCGAGAGAACGCCATGCCAGCGGCTCAGCGGCGAGCGAGGCCGGAGGCTTTCGAACCCCAGGATGGGTGTTCCAAACTCGGCTCCGAAATAATTCAGAGCGGGCCGAAACTCTGGAATATAGGTTGGATCAGGACCGCGGACGAGCGTCAGGCGATTACGCAGATCGTTCAGATCAATCCGGTAGATGAAGATATTCGGGTTGCGTTCCTCGGCTCCAGAGAGTTGCGGAGCGGGAGCAGCGGGCAGTCGAAAGTCAGCGCGAGCCGCTACCGTTCTCAATGAAACGGTTTGACGCAGTACTTGCTGGCTGTTGCCTGGAGTAGTAGCCGTCACGGTGAAGATGCCTGGCGATAGGCCGGTGATCACATAAGAACCATCGGCTTGAGTGACCGCCTTGCCGATAGATCCATCCTGATCGGCGTTGGCCGTGACCGTCGCGCCGCCCACGGCGGCTCCCTGCGCATTCAGAACCTTTCCTTGAATCTCTCCGCTATAACCCGCCAGCGGCCACAGTACAACGGCCGCCAGTAAAGCAAACCACTTCATTGATACCTACCTCGTTCAATTTAGAAATTCAAGCGCAACGAGAACTGCACCTGTCGGCCTTTGTTCGCCGTGTTTGTAATTTGACCGAAAATGGGTGATGCCATCTGCACGCCCGGTTTCTCGAACTGCGGAGTGTTGAAGAGGTTGATGAACTCTGAGCGGAACAGCAGCGTTCGCTCTCTTCCTCCGGGCAGACGGAACGTTCTGCCCAGTGCGAAATTCCAGTTTGCGGTTCCGTCCTTGCGGAAGGTGTTCATACCCAAGTTGCCTCTGCCGCTGGGCGGCAGATTCGTATCGAAGTAGCCGGGGCAATTCAGGTAGGCTGTGCCGGGATTAAGCGATCCCTGGCTGTCGCGGAAGCAAGTGTTTGCACCCAAGGTGATGAACGTGGTGTTCGGATCGTCGAGACTCTTGTGCAGCAACGCGGGGTTGATAATATTGGGACGATCGTGGCTTGTTCCGTCCACATTTCCCGTTCCCGGACCATCGGAGCCGGTGTGGAGATGGAACGGTGTTCCTGACTGGAAAATCGTAGTCCCGGAGATCTGCCAACCCTTGAGCAGGCTGGAGGCCCATGCCCCGTTTTTCAGCGAAGGCAGCATGTAGCTGTAGCTGAGAATGAGCACGTGCGGCGTATCAAACAGGCTCGGTCCCTTCATGTCCGCGACACGGTCGGAGATCTCGGACGTTGCCTCGCCGCTCTCCGGCGGTTTGTCCACTCCGGAAGCCGTGTTGGTAAAGTCTCCGCCGGTGTCCAGATTCTTGCTGAAAGTATACGAGGCGCGGAAGGTCAGCCCGCGGGACATCCTTTTGTCCCAGTTCAGTTGAAACGCGTCGTAGTACGAGATGTTATTGCTCTCGATGAAGCTGGTCGTGGAATACCGCTGATCCGGGCGCCGCTGATCAATGGTCTCGGTTCTGGCGGGAATTCCCGGAACGGGCCGCGCGCGGTTGTAATGCTGCAATGTGAGTTCGTGGATCGAGCGCATGCCGATGTATGCCGCCCGAACCGTGCTGGCGCCCGGCAGCGCGCGTTCGATTCCGAACGTGTACTGGTGGGAGTAGGGCATGACGAGATCGGGGCTGAGGCGAAATGTTGCCGGTCTTTTCGCTCCCCCGGATGATCCGCCCAGCGGATCCAGAATGTTGGGCGCAGGTACAATAATGGTCTGTGTGGCTGGAGGGTTGAACCTCGTCATGCCGTAACTGACCGGAAAGAGCATACTGTACGACATGCCATAGGATGCGCGAACGGTTGTCTTGCCCCGCATGGGATTCCAGGCAAGCCCAAAACGCGGAGCCACGTTGTTCTTGTCGGTAGGAAGGCCAACTTCGGTGAGGTCATTAACCTCTTGTGGATTGGTAAACAGCTCGTAACGCAGCCCGGCGCTCAGGCTCAGAGTGGGTGTCACGCGAAATTGATCGGATATGAACAAAGCGTGCTCCCAATTGCGGAACCCCCGGTAAAGATTGCCGAGCGTGATGGTGAAGCGGCTGGGTGTACCGAGCAGGAAATTTTCAATATCAGAGCGTCCGAAATCCTGAGCGAAGGAGAGAAACCCGCGACTGTTGTCGCTTTGCAGATCGTTCACCTGGACGCGTGTGCTGCTCCATCCCGCCTTGAAGTTATGGCGACCCGCGGTGTGGCTGATATCCGAGTATGTCTGGTATCGGTTCTGCACGCGATGTCGCGGGAACTGCAATCCCGGTCCGATTCCGGTGAGCGACTGGGACGTAAACTCAACATCCGGTACGTTGGCGATTCCGAGTGATGAGAATAGATTCGAGAACCGGCGCGTGGGATCGAGGATGGCGGTAGCACGATCATAATGGAAGCCGAAACGCCCCAAAGTAACGTGAGAGAAGGTCTTCGTAAGGCTGGCGTACGCTCCCTGCGAGCGAAGATCGGTCTGCGGGTTCTGGCCGGCGACCAGTTGAAAAGGATCTTCAGTGTAATCATTCATCGAATATCGGAACGCGAACAGACTGTCGCTGTACGGCCGGTAGTCCAGCCGTGCCAATCCGTCCGTAGACTTAATGCTGCGCGGGGCATTCGAATTCAGTTGCACGTGACCATTAGGAAGCCTCAGATTGGGCAGCTCCCCGGGAAAGGCGTTGAGGAGATTCGTGATCAACGCATTGACTCGTGGATCAGGTGACCGCGGGGTCAGTCTCAAAAATTCGGGATCGGGAACCTGGATGTTTCCGTTCACCATGCCTGAGGTATACGTTTGGCCAAATCCGAGCAGCAATGAAGCCTTGCGCGACGGGAGAGGCCCACCGGCGCTCAAATCATAGCTGTTCACGCGCGAGGCTCTCAGTGGGCCGACATTGAAAAAGTTTCGTGCGTTCAGCGCGCTATTCTGGTGCAGGTAAAAGACAGAGCCGCGCCACTCCCGCGCGAGGTTACGTGAGCGTAGCGGTTCGAACCGGAAAAGCGGCGCGCCAAATTCCACGCCATAATAATTCTGTTCGGCCATAAACTCTGGCGTGTACTGGGGATCGGGTCCGCGTCCGACGTTCAGGCGATTCCGCAGATCATTCAGATCAATCCGGTAGATGAAGATGTTTGGATTGCGCTCCTCGGCGGCTACCGCCGGGCTTGATTCCGCAGCAGTCTGGGGCAGTTGAAAGTCAGCGCGTACTAATTCGTCCGCCTCCCGTATGGCCACATTGCGCCGCAACGTAACAGGCCCAGGGGCGGCGGTGAGCGTAACGATATATTCGCCGGCCTGAACGTTCGGAATCGTATACGTGCCGTCCGCCGCAGTGGTCGCTTTAGACTCCTGGCCATTGCTTGAACTGATGGAAACGGTAGCGCCCGCGACGGCGGCGCCTTGGGCATTCAAAACCTTGCCCCGAATCTCGCCGCTAAACGCCAGCAGGGGCCATGCCCACAGCAATCCCAGTAGAGCAACACGCATCATGAACATTTACCTCTCAGTGGAGTAACGCAGAATTTCTAGTATACATTGGCCAGCAGGTGTAGCGGAACGCATGGGAAACCCTCGTGCTGGGTCAGTTTGAATTTCGGCGCTTCTGATCCGTGAAATCCGGAAGGGCATGGCTTCAGCCATGCCGAAACGGAATGACCGAGGCGGCTTCAGCCGCTGGCGTCTGCACCTCAGGCGCTGAAGCGCCTCGCTCTGCTAATTGCACCGGCACGACTGAAGTCGTGCCCTTCGTTTTCAAACTGACCCACTACCGAAACCCTTAATTCCTTGACTTGCTTCACTGCTTCCCGATAGCATCGAAGATGGCCTATTGTCCACAAAGGCCATTAGACCGCTATGGGATCGGACCCACAACCTGGGGAG
>JACPPJ010000008.1 GCA_016191085.1 Acidobacteriota bacterium
CGACAGAATCTTGGCATATGAAATTCCAACTTCGCGCAAGTTGCAATGGCAACCCCAAGCCATCAGGATAAAACGCCGCGCTGCAACCCGCGCGGAAGGTCAAAACCATCATTGCAACTTACGAAGTCGGGTTGAATGTTGCCAACGTCGCCTCCGGCAGCGCCGGACGCAATGGCATCAACTTCGGTAGACCCATCTTCAATCGAGACGACCCCGCCCTCGACGACGGTTCCATTCGGGTAGATGCTGTCGATACGGAACTGGACAGCAGCGCCGGTCGGGGCGGTCCCGAGCTTGGCATAGGTAACACCGACCGTGGTCCCTGCTGGAAGTTGTATCGATGCGGCTACATCGTCGCCCACCTCGAGGGGGCCTGGAACCGTAATGGTCAGCAGGCCGCCGGCTGAGGCTCGTGGACCGCACAAGGTGCCGTAGACGTTTGCCTCATAGGTACCGAGCGAATCAGCGAAGGACTTTTCGAAGGCCGGCGACACTCCAGCTTTGGTGTTGAGCGTGATCGAAGCGTAGAGGATGCGCATGCGGCCCGGACGCAGCATTGCCAGCGCCTGCTTGTAATCGGGAGAGCCTGATTCGACCGCCAGCGAGTTCAGGTAGCCCGCCGGATATTCGAACTGGAACTTTACGAACGAGAGCGCATATACGCCATCGCCGCTTGAAGCGGCGTCTGCCGTGGTGAGATTCTGCGCCCGGTCCACGTTAAGCGTCGTCGAGGTTGGGACGCCTACGGGCACCGTACAATCCCCGCTGCTCTTCCTTGGCCCGAATCAGATCAATTTCCAAATCCCGCCGGGGATCGCTCCAGGAACGGCGGTCCCGGCGCAACTGACGCGGCCCGATGGCACCACGCTACTCTCGACCGTGAACATCACGGCAACATCACTGGGAATCTTCACACAGCCGGGGAGACTGATCCGCCGATGCTGCCGGGGGAGGCCGCTCCGGCGAGTGGGAATCCTTTGGTGCTGACGAATGTGCAGCCCACGGTCACCATTGGCGGCCAGCCTGCGCGGGTGTTGTTCAGCGGGATGGCGCCCGGATTCGTGGGGCTGTGGCAGATCAATGCCGAAGTGCCGCAGAACGTTACGCCCGGCCCCGCCGTGCCGCTTGTCATCACCGCGGGCGGCGTTTCCAGCAACACGGTAACGATAGCGGTGGAGTAGCGAGTGGGGCGAGTTGTTCGTAGCGAGTAAGAACATAGGGAACAGGGAATAGGGAAATAGAAAACGTTCGGAGCCGCGCCCCCAAGCGAGCATGTTGCGATTGACCCAGGCCGACGCACCCGCCTGCTACACGCGCGGCTTTGCTTGAGCCAATGCGGCAGGTTGCGTGGTGATCTGCACTTGAATGTCTTCGAGCATTGCGTTTAATCGGGGTACGACTACTGCAACACCGCCGAAGCGAGCTTTCAGGTACAGGTCGGTGAATTCCCGCACCAAAACGCCCTCGGCGCGGGGTAGCGAAGAGGCGAATTCAATGGCAGTCTGCCCGGCCGGCTTCTGATAGCCTCGCCTGGAGAGTAGGCGCAGCAAGCGCAGATAGGCGATGGTGGCATCTTCAGGGCGCGCCTTGCCCTGAGCAGCCCGGGTACTCATGCCCCGCTCGCGAACCCAGCGTAAGATCACCGATCTCAGCAAAATCGCCCAGATTACCGCTGTGCCCAACAGAAGTGCCAGCCCGACGGTAATCCGGTGTTTGCTCATCCATTCGGTCGCTGCGGCGAAGGCTTGTACTAGCGACTGGTAACGCGTGGACAGATACGTACGTGAGTCGCGGTTCCAATTGCGCGACGTTCCCTGGATTCGTCTGGCTAGTGTGATTTGATGCAGGAAATCATAGTTGATGACCCACTCTTCCCAGAGCGTCTGAAGCGCGTCCATGTACAGGCTCAACCTGCCGAAGAGCAGCGTATCGGCGAAGCGGCCCGCGGGTGGCGTGGGATCGAATACCACCCACCCGTATGATGGGAAAAAAACCTCTACCCACGCGTGAGCGTCGCTGGCCCGCACGGTGTACTTCCCCGAGATATCGTTATACGAGCCCTGCAAAAATCCATTCACCAGGCGCGAGGGAATCCCCAACGTACGAAGCATGATGGCCATTGCCGAGGCGAAGAACTCGCAGTGACCCTGCCGCGATTGGAACAAAAAGTACGCTATGGGATCAGGCGGCATGGCGGGCGGTAGATCCAGCGTGTAGCTGTAGTTTGTTTGAAGATACGTCTCGATTGCCTTGGCCTGATCGTACCTGGAATCTTGCCGCAACGTGATCTGCCGAGCCAGCTCTTTGACGCGAGGATCAATCTCGGGCAACTGCAGAGCAGCGTCTTTTACGGTGCGGGGCACCTCAGCCTGATCGGAGCGCAACGCGTCAGCCGACGGAGTGGTGATGTCGGAAACGGCGAAGTAACGGACCAATGCGACATTTCGGTAAGGCATGAAGACCGACCCCGTGTCGTCCTGCCATAGATTGCGGAACGCCCCCGTCAACTCCAATGCCTGGGGCGCGAGAAACACAGCCTCGCTTGAGATGCGCTGCAGCATGACCGTATACCGGATGAGTTCAGCACGCTGGCCGGGGTGGGATAGACTCCGCGGCAAATGAAAAACTCCCAGGCCGCGAACGGCTGAGGTGGTATTGCGATTGAACCAACGCTTGCCATCAAAGTTGGTGAGGCCGATGCCGCGCCACTTGACGGCGCGCCCCGGACTCAGTCCCTGCGCTTGGATATGCATGACCACACTTGAGGACCGCTTGATCTGGCCAATCTCACCTAAAGCTACGTTGTCCGAAAAGCCGCTGATGCGCTCGCCTGGACCCGCTAAAGAACTGAAATAGCCGCTCCTGCCACGGGGTATGACAAAAAACAAGACCAGACCTAACGCGGCAGTTCCCAAACAGATCAGGGCTGAGGTCACGCCCAGCGACGGCGCCAGCTTAAGTTCGATGCTCGCTGGACCTTGCTGCTGACCGCGATTACCGGCGGCGCGTTCGCCGGCGCGCTTGATCTCAAAGCTTGCAAAGGTAGATATCGACAACAGGAGAAATAGCGCGAAATATGCGAGGTAAGATAACTGAACAGTGAGCGTGGCGGCGGCCAGCATCTGAGCGAACGCGAGAGCGGCAAGATATAGATAGTCTCGCACCAGCTTGGCTGAGAACATCTTCAATGCAGCGGTGTAGAAGACCAGGTGAATGGTCCCGAGCAACAGCCGTTCCAGCGGGTTCTCGGAAGAACGGAGAAGGATAAACACGTCTAAGAAGTAGAAAGGTATGTACGCCAGCGTCAGCCGGAACACGGTACTGGCGGAGAGGCGGAAGGTGGATTTGCGCCATAGCAACACACCCCTGGCGAACAGGGCCACACCCATGACAGCGATGGTGAACAGGTCCAGTTTCCCGGTGCCAGCCAGACTGGTAAACCCGACGGCCAGCATCAGAAACAGAGAACATTCAAAGTAGAAGTTTATAGAGCTGGAATGCGGGAATCGAGCAGATGCGGGAGGGATCCCCGTGGCCGGCGGACGCCGTTTCCCATCATTGATTCCGCTCGTCACGTGTTACCCGCATTATCAGCGATTGGCAGCTTTCAGGTCGGCGTAGGCGTAGACGCAGTTCTTACCCGCGTGCTTAGCGCCGTACAGTGCATTATCGCTCGATTCGAGCAGAGCCTCAAATGTGGGGAAGGTGCCCAACTCAGTACCCGAGACGCCCACGCTCATCGAGACGGGGGCGGAGCAGGCCCCCATAACAAACAGCTCGGCAGCCACGGCTGAGCGGAGACGTTCAGCCAGAACCAACCCTGTCGCCATGTCGGTGTTCGATGCCAGCAGGATAAACTCCTCTCCGCCATACCGGGCCAGAATGTCTGACTTGCGCGTGTTGGTACGCAGTCTCGCGGAGAGCTGTTGCAGGACATAATCGCCGAAGAGGTGTCCATGAGTGTCATTGAGGGATTTAAAGTTATCAATGTCCATCATCATCGCGACGAGGGGAAGTTTATAGCGGCGGGCTTCTTCCCAGAAGTGTTGCGCCACCTGGAAAAAGTAGTGCCGGTTATACAGTTGGGTGATCTGGTCCGTCTCGGCGAATTGCTCCAGGCGCGCATTGGCCTCGGAGAGTTCCTTCTGCTTTTTCTCCAGTTCTATGTTGAGCTGTATCACCTCATTGAGCAGAGCCAGGTCGGCGGTGCGGTCACGGCCGATGCCCGCCACCAAAGTCTTCCTGCTGCCGGGGACGGTGAGGGGAAAAAACAAGTACTGTACCGCAACGCTCTTGCCTCCCTCGGTCGTCAGCTTTAATTCAAGCTGCCTCGCCGATTGAAACAATTGCGATTGCACATCGCGCATCTGGTGTCCCGAAGGTGCATCCAAAAAGCTGAGAAAGCTGCTGCCTTCCGCCTTTCGTTTGCAAAAACGATCCTCGAAAGCCGGATTGGCCCACGTGACGGTCCAGTCCTTATCAAAAACGACGGCGCAATCAGGACAACGCTTCAGAAAGGAAAACGCCTGCTCTCGCAAAGCATAGACTTGTTTAGACGGCTCAGCCATAATCCTCACCCCGACTCTGGCATATTCTATTCCCAAGCCCGCAAAAAAAACAATTTAAAACAGTTTTTAACCGAATGTACAAACGAAGAACGGGGAGGGAGGGCACCGATACAAAGAGTTGCGTTAGCGCCGCGTTCACGTATAGAGTTAACAAGAAGTAGCGGATCAAGACGGCCACAGTTGCGGAAGTGCTTGCATCGTTTGCAAGCGTTCAGAGTTGTTCCTCCGTAAATGTGCGGATTCCACGCTGGTAATGAGAGCGGCGCTGCGAAAAGATGATTCCCCTCCGCGACAACGTTCCTCGCACCTCTTGGCCGTGGGTGACGCTGGTCGTCATCGTTGCGAACTGTTACGTATTCTTTCACGAAATAGCCGTTGGCCCGCTGCAGCGTACGCTGATGATCCACACGTACGGCTTGATTCCGGCTCGAACGACGGCGTTCTTCACGGGCGTCCACGTTAGCGCCGCTGAAGCGTTCGGCCCGTTTTTCAGTTCCATGTTCCTGCACGGCGGGTGGTTGCACTTAATTGGGAATATGTGGTTCCTTTGGATCTTTGGCGATAACGTAGAGGATCGCGTAGGGCATTTCCGATACGTATGTTTGTACGTGCTGTGCGGACTCTCCGGAGCGGTTACTTTCTATTACTTCAGTTTTAATTCGACGATACCTACCGTGGGCGCAAGCGGCGCGATCGCGGGTATCATGGGTGCGTACTTGGTCACGTTTCCCGGCGCGCGCGTGCTGACTTTGGTTCCCATCTTCGTTTTCCTGACAAGAGTTGAAATACCCGCCTTTGTAATGCTGATTTACTGGCTGCTGGTGCAATTTGCGAGCGGAGTAATCTCCATGAATGTCCAGCAGCAAGGCGGGGTGGCATGGTTCGCGCACGTCGGCGGATTCCTGGCGGGTATCCCGTTGATGCTGCTGCTACGGCGGCCGCGCCGGCGTCGCATTGGTTTATGACTGAAGGTCCCACAGACGCCTCACACACACAGCATCAGCCGGAGGTGGTGCTGTACACGCGCCAGGGTTGTCACCTGTGCGATGACGCCAAGCGAGTCCTGCGCGAGCTTCAGACAAAAGAGCGATTCGAGTTCCAAGAAATCGATATTGACCGCGACCCCCTGCTTCAGCAGCGGTATAACGATGAAGTGCCGGTTATCTTCATTTACGGGAAAAAGGCCTTTAAGTACCGCATTGATTCCACACACTTTCTCAAGCGTCTGAAAGCAGGACGCTCGTAAGTAGGGGAGGAGTCGGTAGCGCAGAGTTTTCGTTTTTCGAACTCTGCGGCTCTTTGGGTAAGGGCGTATGAACCCTTTTCCCCGTGTGCACCGCGAAACAATAGTATGGACATGTTCAGTATCGGGTGGGCTTGCCGATGCATCCATAGACGCGAATTCAAAGCCGCAGAGTTTGAAAAACGAAAACTCTGCGCTACCTATTTCTCTACCTATTCGATTTGCCTCTCGGATATGTGAAACATCAAACATGAAAAAGCCTGCTGAGGTCGCCAACGGATCACTGATGGCAAATCAAAAGCGTGACCTGCGCTACGAATGGTTCGCGCCCGGCGATCTCAACGGTTTTTTCGGGCTGATGTTCGACAACTTCACGGTGTTGTCGTTCCTCGCCGGCATTCTCATTTTCGGGTTTCAATTTCCCGCGGAGATTGTATACAAGCGCATGTTTCCCGGCACAGCGCTGGGCGTGCTTATCGGCGATGTGGTTTACACCTGGCTCGCCTTCCGCTCGGCGCGCCGCACGGGCAACACCAAAGTCACCGCCATGCCGCTCGGTCTCGATACGCCTTCGACAATCGGCATCGCGCTAACTGTTCTCGGTCCTGCGTTCGTCGGCCTGAAAGCGCAAGGCATGTCGCCGAACGAGGCCGCCATGATGACGTGGCACATCGGGATGGCCACCATGGTGCTGATCGGGATCGTCAAAGTGGCGCTGTCGTTTGTAGGCTCATGGGTACAGCGAATCGTTCCGCAAGCCGGACTGCTCGGGTCGCTCGCGGGAGTGGCGCTGGCGCTCATGGGTCTTCTTCCCGCGCTTGAGATATTCGGGATGCCGGTGATCGGCATGATCGCTCTCGGATTCGTGCTGTATACGGTGGTGGCCCGCATCCGGCTTCCGAAGGAGTTTCCGGGCGTGCTGGCGGCGGTCGCGATTGGGACTGCGCTGTATTACATCGTCAGGCCGTTTGGGCTGGCTGGCTCCGCCGCGCCGGTGCCGCCCTCGCTGTATGTGGGCTTGCCGCTTCCTACTTTGTCCTTCTTCAAAGGATTCGTCCCGGCGCTCAACTACCTGCCGATTGCAATTCCGTTCGGCCTGATGACTGTGATCGGAGGCATCAACAACACCGAGAGCGCGCGAGTTGCAGGCGACGAATTCAACACTCGCGAAATTCTGTTGACGGAAGCGTTGCTACGCTTGTCGCCGGTATGTGCGGCGGCGTCGCGCAATCGACTCCCTACATCGGCCAGCCCGCCTACAAGCAGATGGGCAGCCGGGCAGGGTACACCCTATTAACGGGCTTGTTCATCGGCTTAGGCGGCATGCTCGGAGTCGTAAGCTTCATCGTGGAGCTGATTCCACGAGCGGTGATCGCCCCGATTTTGGTCTTCGTCGCGCTGGAAATTACGTCTCAGGCTTTCCTGGCTTATTCGGCCCGTCACGCGCCAGCAGTGGCGTTAGCATTCATCCCCAGCCTGGCGCAACTCGTGCTGATCAAACTATCCAACCCGGAGTACGTTTCGCCGGAACGGTTCCAGCAACTGCTGTCGGCGCCGGGCGCGGGCATCTCGGAATTGCTAGTCATAGTGGCGCTAGCAAACGGCTTCATATTTACAGCCCTGCTGTGGGGAGCGTTTCTCGCCAAGTTGATTGACCGGCAGCTACGGTCGGCGTCCGCTTATCTGTCGGTCTGCGCCGGCCTGGCGTTTTTTGGCGTCATCCACTCCGCCATCCCCGCCGGGAGTCTGTACTTGCCGTGGCATCTCGCAGACCCGGCACGGCGCGTACCCTACCAGTTCTCACTCGCTTACGTGGCGGTGGCCCTGCTATTCTTCCTGTTTTCGTTTACCGTATCGAGCCGCGAGCCGGTTTCGTCCACCTGACCTCATCCGCTGCGGCAAATGGCGTAGATTAAAGGTCTCACCAAGAACATTACTAGCGATCTATTTTCCACCGCTGGCGGTTGCCGCTACGATAGCACCGTGACTACTGGCGGAAGGTTTGTTGCACGGGCGCAGCGCAGATGCAATCATGCGCTACTCCCGAGCACCCAATATCCTCCGATTACTCCGCTGTATCACTTTAGGATTCCTAGTTCAGATTGGGAATTCATGGTATTCCGCGACTCGTTCAGCGGCGCTTAAGCCATTGAATTCTCTGCGGAACCTTTTTGGCAGCTGAACTGCGCAGTAGGATCCAATGCCAACGATATTGACCGTTCCGCTGGCGCTGGCGGCGGTACTCCTGTTAATGCTGCTGTTCATTGTAGGTCGCCGCGCCTGGCGAGCGATGCTATTCCGGCGCCTCGATGCGTATCAAGAGTATTGGTTGAAACAGCTCCCGGCGCTGTTGGCAGGGGCCACGCCACATGTGAGTTCACTCGATAAGCCGAAAGCGAGAGAGGTTCTCGAGTCGCTCCTCGTCAGGCGCCTGCAAACGTCCGACCCGGTGGTTCGGACGCAAGCCATTCAGCTCCTGGAACGTTCAGGGTTGCTGGACAGCCGTCTCGAACTGCTTCAGCGGGGTTCGCGCTGGCAGCGTCTCCATTCCGCGGCGATTCTCGGGCAGGTCGGATCCCCCACTGTCATACCGGCGCTACTAGAAGCTCTCCACGACAAGAACCACGCCGTGCGCATTGCCGCCGTCCGGAGTCTTGGAGTGATCGGCTCTGCGAAAGTAGCTCCAGCCTTGGTTCGTTTTCTAGTGGCAAGCAAGGCCGTTGATAAGACTGTCTGGCTCGATGCGGCTTTGCTATGCGTCACCGACCCGCAGCAATTTCTTCCTCTGTTACAGTCGGAGCGACCGGAGTTGCGCGCCCTTGGTGCGCAGGCAATCGCGGAATGTTGCGAACATCTGGCCGTGGATCAATTGGAGCCATTCGTCTTTGATCCGGACCCTGAAGTTCGCGCACAGGTGGCGCGCGTGATCGGGAAAACCGGCGGCGCAAGCGCAGTGCGGCTGCTCATCGCGGCAACCTATGACGAGGAATGGTTCGTCCGCTTGCGTGCTCTTGCCGCATTGGGACAGTTAAGGGCCGTAGCCGCTCTGGACGCAGTCATGCGCGCAATGGGCGACCACAACTTCAGGGTGCGCCAGCAAGCCGCCGCCACCCTCGCCGCTCTGGCTACTCATCCTGAGGAGGTTCTGCAAGCGCTCACGCTGGGAAACGATCGTTACGCGCGGGAATCATACTTGTCTCAATTGGCTCGAAGCGGAATGCTTTGGAACACTCTACCGCTGCTCTGCTCGAAGCAAGACTCGCTCAGGCGCGGTGCCGAAGAATTGCTCGAAAACGCCATTCGCGCCGGCTACTTCCACGAAGTGCAGTATGCGGCTGAGACCGATCCAGACCCGGATATCCGAACTGCAGCGGCACGGCTGTTGGAGAAGTGCGGTACTAATCTTGCGTTCAGCGGCGCCGAGCATGGCGCCGGACCGCTGGCTCCGGCGCACTCCGGGTGAATGCTCTGCGTGTTTGTAGACGCGCGATTCGAAAGGGCACGACTTCAGAGTGTGTGTGAAAACGTCGGATTTGCGGAAGGGCACGACTTCAGTCATGCCGTAAATCGCGTAGACTCGCGGGCCTTTAGGCCCTGAGGTTCAAGCCTTCAGCGGCTAAAGCCGTACCGTTTTGTGCCGGTTTTCGGCATGACTGAAAGTCATGCCCTTCAGGTCCCACACAATCCTGTTGTCGGAAGGAATCTCTGCTGTGGTTTACTGGGTGGTTTTACTGAACAAATTGATTGCCTGCTATTATGCGCTGGTCCTGCCGGTTTATGCAGTCATCATCGTAGCGGCTCTATGGTCCAGCTACCGCCACCGCCAGGCTTTGAAATGCCGGGCATTGCAGCGCGTCCGGGAATCTCCCTTAACTCCTCCGGTTTCGATTCTGGTTCCCGCATACAATGAGGCACTCTCCATATGCGAGTCGGTCCGCGGTTTGTTGCAACTGGATTATCCCGCCATTGAAATCATTGTCATAAACGACGGCAGCACGGATGCAACCTTGGACGCCTTGCGCCGTGAATTCGGCCTCGTCCCCACCCGGCTGGCGTGGAGGAAGACACTGCCGTGCGCAAATGTCCGCTGCGTTTATATCTCGCCGGCGGAACGTCGTCTGCTGGTAATTGACAAGGTGAACGGCTGCAAGAGTGATGCACTGAATGCGGGCCTGAACTTCGCCACCAGCCCGTACTTCTGCACCATCGACGCCGACGTGATTCTGGAATCCGATGCGCTGTTGCGAGTCATGGCGCCGGTCCTCAACGAGCGGTCATTGGTACTCGCGGCGGGCGGCATCGTGCGCGTTGTCAACGGCTGCCAAGTCGCAAATGGAGCGGTCGCCGAGGTGCGCCTTCCCAAGCGTTCCATCGAGGTGCTGCAGGTAATCGAGTACCTTCGCGGTTTCCTGTTTGGACGCGAGGGATGGAGCGCCTTGAATGCGCTGCTGATCATTTCCGGCGCCTTCGGAGTTTTTTCCCGCCGCGTAGCACTTGAGATCGGTGGATACCGCAACGATACCGTCGGAGAAGACATGGACTTGGTGGTCCGTATGCACCGTCATCTTCGGAGTATCAGGAAGCCTTACCGGATTGTGTTCGTGCCGGACCCGGTCTGCTGGACGCAGGTGCCCGCCGATTTGAAGACTCTGGTGCGGCAACGCGCCCGGTGGCACAAAGGCCTGCTGGATGTGTTATGGCGGAGCAGATGCATGTTCTTCAACCCGCGCTACGGGCCCGCCGGAATGCTGGCGTTTCCTTACCAGGCCGCTGTTGAGCTGCTGGGGCCGATCGTGGAAGTGATCGGCATTATCAGCCTCACGCTCAGCGGGGTTCTGGGTATCTTCCGGTGGGGACAACTGCTCAGTATCGCCCTGTTTGCGTACCTCGCGGGCACCATTCTTTCCGTTTCCGCCGTGTTGCTCGAGGAGTTGACGTACCGCCGCTATAAAACGATGGGCGAGCTGTTTCGACTGCTGGCCTACACGCTGTTCGATTTTTTCCCCTATCGCCAGTTCCTGATTTTCTGCCGGATCAAAGGAATGGTGGATTATGTGCGCCGGCCACACCAATGGGGCGCTCAGCAGCGAACCGGCTTTAAACCGGCGCCGGCCGCGCGCTAGAACAGGGCCGCGAGGACATCGTACGACTAGAGTTCTGTTCGCAGCGCCCCGAGGGGCGTCCGTGAAAACGTCGGATTGAGGAAGGGCACGACTTTCAGGCGTGCCGTAACTCGCGCGGCATCAATTCGGCTTTAGCCGCTGAGGTTCAGCCATGGCTGACGGGCGGAAATTTCTGAAAAGCTATCTCGTGGAAGCTATCAGAGAACACGACCCGCAAAGTCGAAGGCCACCTCGGGGGCTGAAGCCCGGTTTTTAGGGCTGCTTACGGCACGGCTGAAGCCGTGCCCTTACGCCCTTCATCTCGTGCTGGCATGACTAGAACGATCTGCTTACAACAAATGTACTCCGCGCTTGCCTCTGCAATGTTCTTCCTGTTGCTCACACCGTCCGTGTTTGCCCAGCAGCAGCAACCAAACCGTTCCGCGGCGATGGAGCGTGGCCGCGCGCAAGCGCTCGCGAAAGATTATGAGACTTCCATCGCCACGTTCGGGGAATTGGTCCGCCAGAACCCGCTCGATCTCGAAGCCAGGAATTGGATTGCGCGTGTCGAAAGCTGGAGAGGGAATTTGCACGAGGCCGAGCATGTCTACCGCAGCGTGTTAGAACATTCCCCTGAGAACAGCGAGGCTGAGTTGGGCTTGGCCGATGTACTGCTCTGGCAAGGGCGCAGCCGCAAAGCTGAGGCTGTGCTATCGGCGATGCTGCACCGCAACCCGGAGAACACTGAGATACTACTGCGGCTCGCCAGGGTCTTGGAGCGTACCGGCCGTCGTCAAGACGCATTGGCTTATTACCAGAAGGTACTCCGCACTCACCCCGAAAACACCGACGCGCGCGAGGCCATGGATCGAGCAGTTTCGGTAAAGCGCTTCCGCTTCGAAGCCGGCTATTACCGCGAGCAACTCAATTTTGCGTCCGATACCAACGGCCAATTCCTCGACCTTCTCTACCGCAAGACTGACCGGCTCAACATCACGGCTCGGTTCGAGTACCAGAACAAATTCGGGGAGAACGAAACACGATTTACAGTGGGTTCGGCTTATCGTCTCGGCGGGCGCACATGGCTGCGCGCTGAGACCAGTCAGGCGCCCCGGAGCAACACGGTGATCTCAAACCAGGCCTATACGGCGGAAATCACACGGGGCGTGTTTGCTGGCGTGGCACTCGGAACCGGATACAGCTATCTCCTATTCCGAGACGCCAAGGTTAAGGTCTGGAGCGTTCTGCTTAATTGGGACCCGCGTTCCGATCTCCACTTTCATGTCAGATATCTACCGAACCATACCGGGTTCGATGCCGTGCGGCAATCGGTGTGGAACCACAGCGGCGCGGCTCGCTTGGTATGGGATGCCCATCGCCGGTTCAGTCCGTACCTGCTGACCGCTTTCGGAAACGAGAGCTTCTCCGGCCTTTCAACCGACAAACTCGGACGGTTCTCAGCACAGATCTACGGCGGAGGCGCGGAGTTGCGCTACAGCGCGGGGAAGGGATTCCGCGCCGGCTACCACATCGAGCGACGAACCCAACAGCGCCGCCAACACGTGTTCGAGTTCTCGCACTACTTCGAGCTCTAAGTTCCGCACGGTGTGGGTGGTGTCCTAAGAGTGCGTCGGCGAAAAAACGCCCGAGCTTGAGGAGTACGCCCCCATCTCTGAATTGGCGGGGACTTGGTCGCGGACCTGAACCCGAGCAGTTCGCCCGATTTGATCTGCTCCACTGAATTCAGAATTCGGCAGCGAGCGTATCTCCGTCGGCAAGCAGTCAAATAAATGATCCTGCGTTCAGCGCCTCTGGCTTGTAGCCAGCTGAAACCAGGTGCAGTCCGCGGGCTGGTGCGGTCGGTCCGGCGGCGGAACGCTGGCATGCGGCGATGATCTGCGGAATTGAGGCGACGGCCATTCGACCTCTTCCCACCTCGATCAGAGTTCCTACAATATTTCTCACCATGTGCCGCAAGAATCCGTTTCCCTGCACGGTGTAAATCAGTTCCTCTCCCTCCCGGCGTAGTTCAGACGAGGAAATCGTGCGAACACAGGACTTCTCCTCATCCTCTTCAATTTCACTGTCGTCCTGATCGGCGGCGGCGAAGGAGCGGAAGTCATGCGTGCCTTGGAAGCAAGCGGCGGCTTCGTGCATGGCCGTCTCGTCGAGCGGATACGCATATGGCAACACATATCGTGACAACCACGGAGGGCAGATCTCGGCGCGGTACATACGATATTTATAGAACTTCGAGACGGCATGGTGACGCGCATGAAAATCATCGGCAACGGGCTGGGCAGACAATACACGAATGCTGTCGGGCAGAACGCGGTTGAGTGCCTTGACGAGATTGGGGCAGGGAATCGGCGAATGCAACTTCACGTTCGCGGCCTGAGCGCAGGCGTGTACGCCGGCGTCGGTGCGCCCTGATCCACACAACCGCACTTTTTCCCCGGAGATTTTCTCGACCATCGCGGCAACAGTGCCTTCAATGGTGGGCCGGTCGGGCTGGATCTGCCATCCAAAGAAATCGGTTCCGTCGTACGCGAGTCGCAGCAGGATGTTTCGCGCTGGACTCGGCTGGGAAGGCTGGTTCATGACAGTAAGCATTGTTCCTAATCGGGCGGGAAATTTCAACTTGCCAGGTCCCCTATTGCACATGTCTTCCGTGAATGATGAAATGATGGAGTTAGGGGCGCAGGTGATATGGCGGAAAGAATGTTCAACCTGGAAGAAGCGGAAAAAATACTGCCTCAGTTGGAGGGGTGGCTTCGGACAGCCATAGAAAGCAAGAAGAAGATCGCCGAAATCGAGGACGAGTACAAAGACTTGCTTCGCTCGGTGTCGCTAGCGGGAGGGCGCGTCATAGACCTTCCGTACTGGATTAACCGTAAGCGTGAAACCGGAGAGTGGAGTTTGCAATTGCGCAGCGCGGCGGAGCAAATTCAAGATTCCGGATGCCTGCTCAAAGACCTGGATAGCGGATTGATCGACTTCCCGTCCGAGGTGGATGGACGCGAGATTTACCTTTGCTGGAAGCTCGGTGAGCCTGCGATCACGTTTTGGCACAACACCGATGAGGGTTTCGCAGGCCGCAAGCCAATCGACGACAAGTTCTTGGATGGTTTCAAGCGCCATCGCCCCATGTAGTCTGCTGCTTGGCCACTCATCTTCATTCCTCGTTCGCGTCGACCTTTGGTTCAGTTGTTATCTGCAAGATCATGCGCCATAATGATTCATCCTGATTTTACCTGCAAAGCCTCGCATGGCTGGAGGTTAGTATGCGCACGGAATGGTTAAAGAAGCGCCAAGAAGATGAGTGTCCCACGCAATTGCAATATGCCCGGCAGGGAACCATCACGGAAGAGATGCGATACGTCGCCGAGCGGGAGCGAATCGATCCGGAGTTGGTCCGCTCGGAAGTGGCGCGCGGGCGCATGATCGTACCTGCAAATATTCACCACACTAACCTCGAACCGATGTGCATAGGCGTCGCTTCGAAATGCAAAATTAATGCCAACATCGGCAATTCCGCCGTCACGTCTGAAGTGGAGGCCGAGCTCGAGAAGCTGCACACTGCGGTGCATTACGGCGCCGACACCGTGATGGACCTCTCTACGGGAGGCGATATTCCCGCGATTCGCGAGGCCATCCTCCGCAAATCTCCTGTTCCGATTGGAACGGTGCCGATATACGAATCGCTCAATCGCGTGCGCAGCGTTCCCGATCTGACAGGCGACATCGTGCTGGAGGTAATCGAGCAGCAGGCCGAACAGGGCGTGGACTACATGACGATTCACGCCGGAATCTTGAGGGAATTCCTGCCTCTGGTGTCGAAAAGAATCACCGGCATTGTCAGCCGCGGCGGATCGATCCTGGCGCAGTGGATGGTGCATCATCGGAAAGAGAATTTCCTGTACGACCGTTTCGAGGACATCTGCAAAATATTCCGCAAGCACGACGTGTCCTTCTCGCTCGGTGACAGCCTGCGGCCCGGCTGTCTGGCCGATGCCAGCGACGAGGCGCAGTTCGCCGAACTGAAGGTGTTAGGCGAGTTGACGCGCAAGGCCTGGGAGTACGACGTGCAAGTGATGGTCGAAGGTCCCGGTCACATCCCCATGGACCAGATTCAACTTCAAGTGACTAAAGAAATAGAGTGGTGCCATGAAGCTCCGTTCTATACTCTGGGGCCGCTGGTGACGGACATCGCGCCGGGTTATGACCACATCACCTCAGCGATTGGTGCCGCGATGATCGGCTGGTACGGAGCATCCATGCTCTGCTACGTCACGCCCAAGGAGCACTTGGGCCTGCCCAATAAAGACGACGTGCGGCAAGGAATCATCGCTTACAAGATCGCCGCGCACGCCGCAGACATCGCCCGGCATCGCCCCGGAGTCCGCGAGCGCGATGACGCGTTGTCCCGCGCGCGATACGCCTTTGACTGGAACAAGCAGTTCGAGCTGTCGCTCGATCCTGAGACCGCTCGCGCCATGCACGACGAGACGCTGCCGCACGAAGGCTACAAAGAGGCGCACTTCTGCTCGATGTGCGGGCCGAAATTCTGCTCCATGAACATGTCGCAGGTCGTGGATCGCTACAATCAGGAACGCGAAGGCCAGCAGTTCGTGAACCTGGGACAACTGACCGCAGCGAATTCCAAGACGTAAGACGTGTGTGCGGACGATACACGCTATCCAGAACCCAAGAGATCTTCGAGCGGTTTCAGATCGCGCCGGAAGATACGAATCTGCCGGCGCGCTACAACATCTGGCCTGAAGAAACGCTGCCGGTAGTAGTTCGCAGAAAACGAAACAAGTTGGAATTTATGCGATGGGGTTTGGTTCCGCCGTGGGCCGAGGAGCCGAGAAGCCTGGCCATTAACGCTCGGATTGAAGAGATTCTGTCCAAGCCATCGTTTCATAAGGCCGTCTGCCAGCAGCGTTGCCTCGTTCCCGCCAGCGGATTTTTTGAGTGGGAAAAGAAGAGCGGCGGCAAGACGCCTTACCACTTCCGGCGCAAGGATGGAGGGCTGTTCGCATTCGCCGGAATTTACGATACATGGAAGAGCCCCAATGGAGCGGAAAAGAAGACCTTCGCAATACTCACTACGGCTCCCAACCAGCTCGTCTGCGAAATACACAACCGCATGCCGCTAATTCTTACGCCCGAACAGGAATCAGTGTGGCTGGCGACAGAACCAGCAGAAACAGAATCGCTCTTACTGAATGTGAGACCGTTGCCGGAACAGGAAATGGAATGCTATCCGGTATCACGCGAAGTGAATCGGGCGGAAAACGATTCGCCTGAGCTGATCAAAAGAGTAAGTGACACACATCCCGGTTTGCTGTGGAACGAGTAGCTATCGCAACTCGAGATCCGCGAAACCAAATCCAAAGTAATTCCACCTCACTTATTGTGCATTGCTGGTTCGTGCGAAGCAGTTCCTGTCACTTTCAACCTTCGGCGGAGCAGGCCGGCAATGCTCAGCTTGCCCGGACCGGCGGTTGCCAGGAACAAGTAGATGAAGCAGAACAAGGCGGACGCTTCACCGCCGTTTTGTATGGGCCAGAAATGCCCTCGCGGAAAATGCGAGGTCCAGTAGGCAATGGCCATTTCGCCTGACAGCAGGAAAGCAAGCGGACGCGTGATTGCTCCCAAGGCAATGAGCGGCGCGCCAAAAACCTCTAGTATTCCTGCAAACCACTGCTTAGCCGGAAATTGGGCCAGCCTTCCTCCGAACCATCCAAACATTTTCCGGGCGCCGAATTGCCAGAACAGAAACGCGGCAGTGATGCGCAGGACGGTCAGCGCCGCCGGATAGAAACGATCCAGAATTCCGGCCAGACCACGCCGCTCTTTTTCCTTCAATGTCAGCCCGTCCACCGCCATCCATCCCGGACCCGCGGTGGCCAGCAAAGCGAAAATCGCCCAATAGAGCAGAGCTAGAACGCCCTGGTTTTCAATGGGCCAAAAGGCACGCGGCTGATGCCGGGTGAGATATGCGACCGCCATCTCGCCACAGAGAAGTATGGCCACCGGGCGGGTCAGAAATCCAACAAACAACAGCGGCGCAAAAAAGAACTCCAGTACGCCTGCAAACCAACGCAGGCTGTACGCCGACACTACTTCACCGCCAAGCCAGCCAAAGAGTTTTTGTGCGCCGTGCTGCCAGAACAGCAGCGCCGCCGTCATCCGGAGCAGACCCAGCGCGTACGGCTGAAACTGCTCTGCCCAACTACGCTTTTCCGTCTCCACAATCTCCATCGATTTGCGTCTCTCTTTGAACGAGAATGAAATTGCCCGCTAATGCATTACCCACTGCAACGCGCCCCGCTCGCGCATTGAGCAGCAGCAATGTAGATGGACTGCGTCACGCTTCTATTTATATATACCGCCGCTGTGCAGATTTGGTTTCAAGAGAAGGCTATCACAGCGACCGTCGAGCACCCAAAAAGTATTTTGACCGTGACGAATGCTAGAATTTAATCAGTAATTCGAGATCATGACCACAAGGAGGTATCACATGACGAGGTTTAATACAGCGATTTTGGGGTCTCTGATCTTGGTGCTGGCGACAGGAGCATTGGCTCAGAACGCAGATCTTTCCGGCACGTGGAGAGCAAAGACAACCAGCGCGCAAGGCTCGGCCGAGCAAACGATTACCTTCAAGCAGACAGGCAACAGCTTCACCGGCGAGATGATCACCTCACAGGGGAGCAAAGAGGTGATCAAGGACGGAAAGGTTGACGGCGACCAGATCGAGTTCACGGTGGAGAGGAAACGCCCCACAGGGGAAACAGCCGACGTGCCGTACAAAGGCAAAATAAATGGAGATGAAGTCAGCGGAACATTCACGGGCGCAACCGGACGCAGCGTGGAGTGGACCGCAAAACGAGAAGGGAAATAACGCGCAGCGAGGAATCTGCTTTTGGCTCTCGATATTAACGGAGGAACGAGGATGGCTCAGCACAGCCCTCGATTTTTGAAAATCGTTGAAGATGCCAAGCACAGAATCAAAGAGATTTCAGCCGAGGAGTTGAGGCGGAAATTGGGAACCAACTCGCCGCTGCACATCCTGGATGTACGAGAGGCCGATGAATACGCCAAGGGCAGAATCCCCGGCGCGCAGCACCTCTGCAAGGGAATCCTGGAGCGCGATATAGAAACGGCTGTGCCCAACCTCAACGAGGAGATCGTGCTCTACTGCGGCGGAGGGTTCCGCTCCGCGCTCGCCGCCGACAACCTTCAGAAGATGGGCTACACGAACGTGTTCTCGCTGGAAGGAGGCTGGCGCGACTGGTCGGGTGGCGGCTACCCGACGGAGCAGTAACGTAGCCACGCAAAGGTCGCTGCTATGGCAGATATGCTGGGTTACTGCCTGAATTGGGGCTGAACTTACCATATGAAATGCTGGTATTGATACCGTATAATCATTCGCTATGGGAACAGCACGTAAGATCACTGTGGAAGTGCCGCTGGACCTGCTCGAAAAGGCGCAACAAGCCAGTGGTGCCGGGATCACCCAGACCGTTCGTACCGGGTTGCAGTTAGTCGCGGCATCCAGAACTTATGCTCGGCTACGCCAACTCCGAGGCAAAGTTCGCTTCACACGCACATTGGCAGAGTTGAAGGCAGACCGATGATTGCGGCCGATACGAGCACCTGGGTCGCCTTTCTGCAAGCCGGTGAAGGCGAAGATGCCGATCTGCTGGATAAGGCCCTGGAAGACCGGCAGGTGGTAATGGTCCCCGTTGTGCTCACTGAGTTGTTAAGCGACCCGAAGCTTCCTTCAGGCGTTGCCAAAGCGCTTATAGAAGTGCCCCTGATCGAAATCCGATCTGACTTCTGGCAGCGGGCGGGAGCCTTGCGGGCTAAGGTGCTGGCGAAGCACCGCAAAGCCCGCCTGGGCGATGCGCTCATCGCGCAGTGCTGTCTCGATCACGACATCCCTCTCCTCACACGCGACCGCGACTTCCGTGCCTTCGTCGAAGTTGCCGGCCTCGACCTGCTGCTTGATTGATTATTGAAGAGTAGCCGGACAAATCCTCGGGGCACGATCTTAGATACCGCCTGACTGAGAATAAAACAGCATTCCAAGACTGTCTGCGGTATGATTACATCAGCAGTTCTAGCTTGAAAACTTTGTACTCCAATGCCCCGATATCATACGGTCATTCCTCTTCACAATCTTAGGCTTGGCTCCGGTGTTCAGCACGAATTCGCAGCAGGGTATGTTCTGACCGACCTACCACAATGGGTGCGGAACGAATCAATGTTGAAGGACTTGAACAAGTGGGAACAACAAGGAATCAGAGAGGCCGCTCACGCGTTAGTAGCCACCTATGATGCTGCCTCAATGGGAGATCCCGATCCCGAGTGGAAGGGACCCCGTCAGAAGTCGATCCAGGAAACGAAGTATGAAATCGGCGTCATGGCGAATCTCGCGCTTTGGCTCACTCGACCAAGTCCCGTATGTTTCACCATCGTGCTGCATGCCCCCGAATATTCGACCGGTCCAGTTACCCAACGGGTGAGCAGTCACACACCGCTACTCTGTCATCCAGAGTACTGTGAGAGTCGGGTTACGATTGAGGACGTTCGTTTGGCGGCGGCGCTCCATTCGTCGCTGGTTGTCATTGAAAGAGAAACGGCGATATGGACCGCCGTGCGAGCGATTTGGTCGGGCCTTCAAATGAACATCGAGCCGGTTCGGTATTTGCTGTTCTGGGTGGCCATTGAGGCACTCTTCGGACCCGAGGATGCGCGTGAAATCACATATCGGCTGTCACAACGCGTAGGGTTTTTTCTTGGTCAGAATCGAACTGAGGCGCGGCAGTTGTTTGAATCATCAAAAGCGGGTTACGGCTTTCGATCGAAGATCGTACATGGTCGATGGTCTGATAATACAGACGGGGAAAGAAAGATGTTGGAAACGGAACAGTTGCTGCGGCGCGCACTCATTCGCATTCTACAAGATCAGGATCTGGTGAAAAAGTTCTCCGGAAAAGATCGGGAGCGTTTTTGTGATGCCGTAATTTTCGACGGATGAAAATTCAAGCCGTCGATGGCCGACGGATTCAGCAGTGGCTATCGCGACTCGGATGGAAACACCCTCGCGAAAATCGCATCCACGTTCCGAAGCTGGCGTTTGAGATCGAACGCGGTGTCGATTTCATCCGCGGTCATGACACACGAAATGTCGGGGTCGGAGGAAACCAGTTTTCGGAAATCCTCGCCGTTCTCCCAGGCGCGCATGGCGTTGCGCTGTACCCACAAA
>JACPPJ010000004.1 GCA_016191085.1 Acidobacteriota bacterium
CCGGCAGGACTAAAGAGTGTGTGTGACAACCTGCAATGGCTGACCTCAGCGGCTAAAGCCGAATTGATATTACGCGACTTACGGCACGACTGAAGTCGTGCCCTTCCGTTTTCAAACTGACCCACCACGAGTGGAACGAAAGCGCTTGCTTCTTTCAAATGTTGAGCTTCTCTGCGCCTTGGTGTCACTGTGGCTAACGCCCCTCCTGCGCGATTTCGATGGCCTTCAGCATTCCACGGCCTTTGTTGATGGTCTCTTCGTATTCCCGCTCCGGAACGGAGTCCGCAACGATGCCCGCTCCCACCTGCACATAAGCCTTGCCGCCGGTCACAACGATGGAACGAATCGCGATGCAGGAGTTCAGATTGCCTGAGAAATCGAAGTACAACACCGTCCCGGCGTACACGCCGCGGCGAGCAGGTTCCAGATCGGAGATGATTTGCATGGCGCGAACCTTGGGCGCGCCGCTGACTGTGCCGGCCGGAAAGCACGCCCACAGAGTATCCCATGCGTCCAGCCCTTTGCGGAGCTTGCCACGGATGCTGGAGACCAGATGCATCACGTGCGAGTACCGCTCTACAAACATGAGATTCGATACCTCGACGGTGCCAAAACGGCTGACGCGTCCCACGTCGTTTCGGCCCAAGTCCACCAGCATCACGTGCTCGGCACGCTCCTTCTCATCGGAGATCAACTCGCGCTCGAGTTCCATATCGTGCTGCGGATCGTTGCCGCGCGCTCGCGTACCCGCGATGGGCCGGTACTCCACGTTATCGCCAGTCACCTTTACCAGCATCTCAGGCGAGGACCCGAGAATGCAGTCCTCGCCAAAGCGGAAGAAGAACAAGTAAGGCGCAGGGTTCACCTGGCGGAGAGCGCGATAGATCTCAAATGCGTCCACGCGCGCAGATGTTTCGAGCCGCTGCGACAGCACCACTTGGAAGATGTCTCCAGCCAGGATGTGCTCTTTCGCTTTGCGCACCATAGCCAGGAAGCGCGGCTTGCTGACATTGGAGGTGAAGCGCAGCGGTTTTCTGTTCTGGCGCGTGGTCTTCGGTTGTTCGGGCAATGGCAGCGGCGCGTTCAGCTTCTTCTCGATGCGGCGAATTTCCCGAACCGCCTCATCGTAAGCAGTCTTGGCGTTGCGGGCCGCAAACGGGGGATCGCAGCGCACATTGCGAATGATGACAATTTGGTGTTTCACATGATCGAAGACGAGCAGCGTGGAAAAGAACATCAGGATGGCATCGGGCATCTGTCCCAGCCCGGGCCGCGGCGGCGGTGCGGGCGGCAATGGCACCGGCTCGCGCAGGCTGATCAAATTGTAGGTCATGTAACCAACGGCCCCGGCGGAGAACGGTGGGAGACCCTCGGGCTTCACCGGGTGAAACTGTTGAATGAGGCGGCGGGCGATTTCGGCGATGTCGCCCTCCACACTTCGGGTGCGGTAGGCTTTTCCATGGCTGCTCTTTTCGGCAATTTCGGCAACGCCAGAAGCGGAGCCGTTACGATGCGTGGTCATACGATAGCGCAGGATCAGGAACGGATCAGATCCCATATAGGTGTAGCGCGCCACGTTCTCGCCGCCTTCCACGCTCTCCAGCAGAAACGAGTACCCACGACGGTTGTCTTGTCCGGAATGCGCGCCGCGCGTCAGATGCAAGTACGCCGATACGGGCGTGAGCAGGTCTGCGGGAACCGTAGTCCACACAGGGACCAGATTGTCGCTTCGCGACTGCCGCTCGAATTCTTTAAACGTGGGTAGGATCATTGCCGAGTCGGATTATGAGATTCTGCGCCGCACTGAGGCGATACGAGGACAGCACAGCGTAATGCACATTGTCGCGCAATCCGGAGATGCCTGCAAACGATGCTGATTGCACGATTCCGCTCAGTTCTGGCATCATGCTTGTTCCGGCTAACAGAAAAAACAATGAACAGCAATCTTTACGCGATCTTCCAGGCTCGTTTTCCAAATGACCTGGCCAGCACCTTTCTTGAAACAGAGGAGGGAGCGCATTACTCATACGGAGATCTGGAGCAGGAGACTGCGCGCTACACGGCGCTGCTGTCGAAGCTTGGAGCGCAACGCGGCGATCGCATCGCGGTGCAAGTGGACAAGTCGCCGCAAGCTCTGTTTCTGTACCTTGCTTGCGTACGGGCTGGTCTCGTTTACCTGCCGCTGAATCCCGCTTATCACAAGGGCGAAATGGAGTACGTGCTCGCCGATGCCGAACCCAAGGTAATCGTGTGCCGGCCGGAATCGCTGTGCGATTGGACAGAGTTGGTAGCGCAACTCCCCGTCAGTGGCCGGCCCACCACCGAGATTATGGACGAGAATGGCGGCGGCAGTTTCTGCGAGAGAGCAGCGGGGGAGTCGCCGGTGTTCTCGACCGTGCGCTGTGAACCCGGCGAGACGGCTGCCATCCTATACACCTCCGGCACCACGGGAAAGCCCAAAGGCGCCATGATCACGCATCGCAACCTGGCAGCGAATGGCCAGGCGCTGCATGACTGCTGGCATTGGCAGCCGTCGGACGTTCTGCTGCATGCGTTGCCGCTCTTCCATGTGCATGGTCTATTCGTCTCGTGCAGTTGTGTGTTGCTGAGCGGCACACGGATGATCTTCCTGCTTAAGTTTGACCCAGCCACCGTCACGCGATATTTGCCGCACACAACGGTCTTCATGGGTGTGCCCACGTATTTCACGCGCCTGCTGGAATATCCGGATTTCACGCGCGAGGCGTGCAGGGGGATGCGATTGTTCATCTCCGGTTCGGCGCCGCTGTTGGAGCAAACCTTTGCGGCATTCAGGGACCGTACTGGGTTCGAGCTGGTCGATCGCTACGGCCTGACCGAGACGGGCATTAACAGTTCCCTCCCCGTGGACGGCGCTCGAATTCCGGGCAGCGTCGGCCTGCCGCTTCCCGGCGTCACGATACGAGTCGCAGATGACCAGGGCGCGGAAGTTCCGCAGGGGCAGGTTGGGGAGATACAGATCAAAGGCGACAATGTGCTCGCCGGATACTGGCGTAAACCGGCCGAGACAGCGGCGGCGTTCACTTCAGACGGGTTCTTCAAGACCGGGGACCTGGGCACCAAGACTGCTGAAGGATACCTGTCGATCGCAGGACGGTCTAAGGACCTGATTATCACCGGCGGATTGAACGTCTATCCTAAGGAGATTGAATCGGTCATAGATCAGATGGAAGGAGTCGTTGAGTCAGCCGTTATCGGCGTTCCGCACTCCGATTTCGGCGAGGCTGTGGTCGCAGTAGTCGTCGTAGAGAATGGTAGGAAAGCCACTGTGACCGAGGACGCGCTCATCACAGAACTGAAGCAGAAATTGGCGAACTACAAAGTTCCCAAACGAGTCTTCTTCGCATCCGAACTGCCGCGGAACACGATGGGGAAGGTACAGAAGAAGGCGTTGCGCACGAACCCGGAGTACGCTTCGACGTTCCGGTAAGTACAGACCGTCCGGCCTGCACCCCCGGACAGACGGGCCTGTCCGCACGTTGGGGCAATCCCGACCGCCGTGTTATACTTTGATCTGCTTTGATCTGTCACTGCTGCTTCTCGTGGCGGAGTTTCCTTAGCCTCAGCGGGGCCGTAGTTCAGTTGGTTAGAACGCCTGCCTGTCACGCAGGAGGTCGCGAGTTCGAGTCTCGTCGGCCCCGCCAATAGTTTCTGTGAGTTAGCCAGCCTGTCTTTTCCCGCAATTCCCGATTGTGCCCAATTCTGTGCCCCATGTGCCTTACAAAGCGATTTGGAAATGGCATCGAGTGCCGTTCGCTTGGCTTGCATCCTGATATGCGAATAATGCTCCAACATGCGGCGGGAGACGTGTCCCGCGATGCTCATAATGGTTTGGTCGCTGGCTAGGGTCTCTGCAAGCTTCGTAATAGCCGTGTGCCTCAGATCGTGGAATCGAAGGCCGCTCACTCCCGCCTTTGATGCCGCATTCCTCCAAGCCGTTCGGAAGCTCTTAATTGGTTTATTGGGGGAGATGACGTGATTCTCACAAGCCGGAAAAACGAAGTGCTCAGGACCGGAATACGGGTTCCGACAGCGCCAGTAATCGAGAACGGCCAACGCTGCTTGATTGAGCGGGATGACCCGCCCTGTGCCTGCCTCTGTCTTGGATTGCCCAACGGTAATACAGCCGTGCTGCAAGTCAATCTGCGACCATCGAAGCATTCCGAATAGCGCCTATCTGCGGCGGCTTCGAGTAACCGCATCTCTTCCTCTGGGCTGATTGCCCGTCCTACGTCTCTCCGCTCTCTCAGGAACTCAACGCCATCGGATATCAAGCCCCATAGCCGATGTTTCTTGAGCACAGCACGGAGTACCCCTATTTCCATATTGACGGTTCGTCCGGCTGCTCCCTGTGCCGTTCTTCGTGCCTGATACTGCCCAATGTCTTCTGCGGAAATATTCGATAGCAGAACGCCGCTAAACGCTTTCTTCAGATGCGAGAGGGCGAGTTTGTATAGTTCGACTGTTTTTGGCGCTACATGCGGCTTTCTGGAATCCAGCCACGCATCTGCGGCATTGTCGAACATGATTACACGGTCAATGCGAGTAATGCCGTTATAGCCCTCTTCCAACTGTTTGCGCCTTGCACGCTCTGCCTCTCTCGCCAAAGGCTTTGACGGTGTTTTAGTGGATTCTCTTACCACCTGTCCGCAGAATCGGAATTTATACCACCATACGTCACCCCTCTTGAATAGACTCATTTGTTCCTCGCTTCTTCACTGCTGGTCTCGGCTTCCGTCCCTTCGGCCCCTACCGCCACCCGTCAGTTCTTCCGCTTCAACGGCGGGCGCAGCGGTTTAAACTTTGCTCGCCGTCGTTCCGTTCCTTCTAGAAGCATCAACTCTTGTTCGGATGCGGCGCTGATGCGGCCATGTTTCTTGTGCCAATACCGCAATTGCGCCGCTCTTCTGGCAGGCTGTGCGCAGGCGGGAGAGCAATACAATTGGTGCCGCTTCTTCAAGAAAAAATAAGGCTTGGAACACCTTGGGTTCCGACAATACCCGAGCGAATCCCTTGCCCGAAGGCATACTTGAGCGAGCGTGGCTGGCAAACACTTGGGATGAACACCGATAATTTTTCTGTCCTTCTCCCAAATGACGCGCCACCACATAGTTTCCAATTTCAACCAGTGCTCGCAAATGGCTTTGTCTAGGGTGGTCAGATTCCTCTCGCCGTATTCAATCTCTAGGTCATAACGGGATGACCAATTCTTATACAGCTTGTTCGCCCGCTTCGGAACGTGGGGGCGGATGGCTGTCGGGTGCTCAGCGTACCACTCATTCTCCGCTTTTCGCCGCTCCAAGTGCGCGAGGCGACTTTCTTCCTTCGATGGACGATATTCATTATCACCGTCTTCCCAAAACTCAAACCGTTCCGGGGGGTATTCCCAAAGGCGGTACCTCCAGAAAAGCCGAAGTTCATCCCGCCGCGACAAAATATCCTCATCTGTGTAGCGCGAATACCCTTGACCATATTTTCTGCGGAACTGCGAGATTCCCTTATCCGGCAAATTGGCCAGTTCAATTAATCCTTCGTTGGAGGCAAATAATTTACTCGACAGTGTTGTTCTATGTTTACGATTCACTTGGCTTCTTGACTGCATGAAATAAGTATATATCATCGTGGTTGTTAGCGCAGTAAAAAACAAACGGACAAGAAAGGAACTTAATGTTCGCCACAACTGAAGAACAGAAACAATTTGCCTGCATGGAATGCGGGCGGGGCGTCAGCACATCCGCTTCCTATCATTACGAAGTAGACTGGTTCCGCAATAGCGATTCATTTGAACCGATGCGTTTCCACACGTTCGGCAACCTACAGCAAGCCGGTCTTTGCCAAGTGTGTAAGGAGCACCAAGCGGGGGTGCATCTAACGGGCTTTCAATCAAATTGTCTAGCGTGCCAGATCGAAAAGAGGCAACTTGCCCGAACAGTAGCCGATAGGCTCACTGCCGCAGAGAGTGACACCACGACAAAGGAGTTGTTGAAATGAATCAGATCACACCGACAAAATGGGGAGAGTTCCCCGACACCATCAAGCAGTTGTCTCGTTCGACCGGATTCCCACCTCAGGCCATCGTTGATTTTGCTGATCGCGGCCTCTTGCCGGGTGTGGATCATACAGACGATGCCCAAAAGGTCTTTGATGGCCTTTCATTGTTGCGGTATCTGGAGGGCATCAATAATGGCTAACGACACGCCGTCTCTATTGTGTGAGCTTGAGCTGCTCATATTGGAGAACTACAGCCCGGAACTGTGGATGGCCTTGAAGGCCGCGTTAGGCGTAACCGCGTCTCTCTCGTTGAAAAACAGAGCGCACCCCCTGCCTCTGATATTTGAGGGGGCATCAGGCAGGGGCAAGTCTTGGGTGATTAACTGCTGTATGCCTGATCGGGAGGAAACGAAAGGCATTCTCTACCGCTTGGATTCGTTCACGCCAAAGGCCTTCGTGTCCCACGCTGCGAATGTCTCTGCGAAGGACCTCGACCGGATAGACCTGTTGCCCAAGCTGCGCGGAAAGGTTCTGCTGACAAAAGAACTCGCTCCTCTATTCAGGGGGAAGACGGAAGACCTGCGGGCGAATTTCGCTACACTCACAGCGGTTCTTGACGGCAAGGGGCATGTGTCGGCGACGGGTGCGCAAGGGACGAGGGGATATTCGGAGGTGTGCGTGTTTAATTGGCTTGGAGGCACCACTCCCATCCCCGCTGGTACGGATGCGATCATGGCGCAGTTGGGAAATCGGCTGCTGCGGTATGAGATCGTCGGGCAGGAGCAATCAGAGGAGGACCTTATCGCGTTTGTTGAAAACTACGCCGCCACCACAATTGAGGAGGAATGCAGATCGAGAACGAACTTGTGCATTGTGGCGCACTTCAATGCGCATCCGCTGAACAGTGTTGATCCTGAGTCCGTTTCCATCCCAAGAAAAAGCGCCCTACAGATTGCACGGCTGGCTAAACTCATCGCTTCCGGCCGTGTTGAGGTTCACGGTGTGGACGGTGGTGATGCGTGCTTCGTCGCTGGGGAGCCGGAGGGTCCTCACCGGGTAATACTGCTGCTGAGAACCTTCGCTCAGGGACTGGCCTTGATATGCGGCGGTGGTTGCGTCGGAGAGGATGAAATTGCCATGCTGCGACACGTGGCTTTCTCTTCCATCCCACGGCACCGGAGGACTATCTTACGAGCCGTGTTGACCTCTGGAGGCGACATCTCCTCCACTCGCGCCGAGAAGCAACTGGGGATTTCGAGGCCCAGCGTTCGCGGCTGGATGCGGGAACTAGCCGCGACTGGCATTGTTGAATTTGAAGAAGGTTGCGGTAACGGTGCCGACAGGGTAATCCTCAACCCTAAATGGCGTTGGCTGTTAGAAGGGGAACCCGTTGCTGAAAGCGAAAAGGGAGTGTGTGAGGAGGGAATAGCTGCAACTCAACAGTAGATAAAACGTGCAATTAAAAAAGAGAGAGAGGGGGTGTTGTCGGGTGACGCGCACACAGGTCCGGATTGCTTTCAGCAACGGGGGTTATCGCAGGATCACCGCCACGCGCGTCTGGGCTAATGCAACAGAGTGAACCTGTCCAGACGGCACCGGAGACGATGCAGAGGGGGGTGACAAGTAACGCAATCCCCACTGGGGTCGGTTGCCCTTGGCGCACAGTAATTGATTTGGCGTGAGGCGCGAGACGGGAATCTGCAAAATAGTTGCGATTGGCTCTGCCAAGACGTGAACAAGGCAACTCGTTCATCATAGGGAGATTGAGGACGAATCAGACCGGCGGAAAAACCCCATGACGCAATAAGGTTCCTCGCGTACAGCAAAAGACGCTAAATTCGCGGGTCCCAGCGGTGCTCCCATTGCAAGTTGTTGCACAATAAGGGGCAGAACAAACGCACCTCGCGTAATGTAGCTACGCTATCGAGAGGTAAGAGTTTGCGGTACATAAAGGCGAGTTGCGAATCAGGTACAATTTCGTCGTTCGAGACTTGGATTTTCCATTATGCAAAGGAAACGGGAGAATGCGTGTAACAGTCGGCGGCTTGCCGCGCTACTCCTCAAATGCGTGCGAATAACTGTGACAGCGAGAGACCGAAGCCGTTTGCAATGATTTCCAAGTTTACGAGCGAGATGTTTCGTTTGCCCCTCTCCACATCCGCCAGATAGCTCCGATCCAACCCGAGCCTCTCGGCCAAAACAACCTGCGTCCAACCGTGCTTGCGGCGGAGGTTGCGGAGCCGGATTCCGAATCGAGCGCGAATGTCGCGGGGCATGAACCGCGATCATAGGCTGTCGGCTTCGAGCAACAAATCGGAAATGAGCAACATTTGCATTGACACAGGACCGGCTGAAGTTCAGAATAGTGCGCGCAGATCGCAGTCATCCTCAGGAGCAGAAGCGACCATGATCCTCAAGACTGCACGTCGAATATTCTCACTCGCATTTGCCATCGTTTTTTGGGGCACCTGGGCCAGCGCGGACGGCATTCTATTCACGGTCACAGACCTCGGGAGCTTAACGACTCCGCTTGGACCAAACAAGACGCAGGCATTCGGCATAAACAACAGCGGTCAAGTCGTGGGTTGGTCCAACGGTCACGCCTTTGTGTGGACCAACGGCGTCATGACTGATCTGGGCACGCTTGGGGCAGATACGAGCCAAGCATACGACATCAACGACCACGGACAAGTGGCAGGCTGGTCAGGCAGTCGGGCCTTCATCTGGGACGCTGTGAACGGGATGGTTGATCTCGGAATCTCCAACATAGCGCCGCCGTTCTTCGGCATTAACAATTCGGGACAGGTAGTCGGAGCCGGTGAAGCTCCATCAGGTGCCAAGAGTCCGTTCCTGTGGCAAAACGGCAGCACTACTTTTCTCGGGAATCTGAACGGGATTTGTTGCAATGAAGCTCGCGCCATCAATGAATCCGGTCAGATCGTCGGTGACGGTTTCATCTGGCAAAACGGTGTAATGAGCGCATTGGGAATCAACAGCGCATTTGATATCAACAACGCGGGTCAGGCAGTCGGGTATCAGAAGGTGTCTGGAAAGTCACATGCCGTGCTGTGGAATGGGTTCGGGAACATCCTCGATTTGGGAACCCTTGGAGGCGCGGAGAGCAACGCTTACGGCATCAATGGGACCGGACAAGTGGTCGGCTATGCGACAATTCCCACCGGCGAAATACATGCCTTCTTATGGGATGCCCAGATCGGGTTAACAGATGTTAACCCTTCAGGATGGCGAAACACCTACGCCCAATCCATCAATGATACGGGGCAGATCGTTGGTTGGGGTACCAATCCGAACGGAGAAGAAGGAGCCTTTCTCTTAACGCCCGTTCAACCTGTGCCGGAACCGGGAATGCTTGTACTGCTCGTTTCAGGACTTGTGGGAGTCGGTTCCTTTATCCGCAAATCGCTGTAAACGGAAATACTGCTGGAATAGTTAGCTGCTGACCTGCTTCACCAGTCTTGTTGAACCGGATAGCAGGCGGTGTTAGAATCGCCCCGCATCGCCGTAAGCCCACAGGCGCGATGTAGAGGGCTCATGTTGCATTCGTGGAAGCTGGCCTCAGTGGGTTGCCTCTTGATTGCCGCACCGCTATTCGCTCAGTCCACGAAACCCGTCACCATCCCCTATGTAATCCCAGATGCTCCGAGCGGGACTGAAAGAATCCCCAAATTCCGAACGCCGTCGAACCAAAACGAGGTGGTCAGTTTCGACCGCATGACCACGTTTGCTGACTAGAGGAACCAAATGAGCACTTCTCTTCGATTTCGGACACTCTTGGCACTCATATTTCTTTCCGAATGGCTAATTGGAGGAGCGTTGGCCTCCAGCGTTCGGCAGGTAACGATGCGGGAAATGATAGAGCGCTCCGAGTTTGTGTTTGAAGGAAAAGTTATCAAAGCAGAGTCGCGCCTTTCTCCCGACCGGAGCAAAATAAACACCTTTTTCACTTTTGAGATTGCGGAAATCATCAAGGGCAGCTATCCAGCCGACACGATCGAATTATCCTTTCTCGGCGGGACTGTTGGCGATCTCAGTTTAGTCGTTTCAGATATGCATTTCCCGGAATCAGGAGAGGCTGGAATTTATTTTGTAGAGAACTTGAGCCGCCGACAAGTGCACCCGTTTTACGGTTGGGATCAAGGGCATTTCTTAATCAGGCGCGAATCGGGCGGTGCGGACGTTGTGTTGACGCGGAGTGGGCGTAAAATCACCGCGATAGACTCCGGCGTCTCAAAGCAGGAGATGGGGTTGACCACAGGCATTGCTCTGGGTGTTTCGATAAATGACCGCCGTGAGAAAGGATTAACGCCAGGAGAATTCAAACGGAAATTACGGGAGGTGCTAAGGGAAACTGGAGGTGCTCAGTGAAAAAGTTCCTCCATGGGTTGACGAGCCTGACATTGCTTGCGCTCTTGGGTGGCGAGGCTGTCGCCTATAAGCTTGTCGGCGCAAAGTGGGCAGACGCAACGACCACATTTTATGTGGACATCCCCGAATTGGGAGGTGAAAAGGAGAAATGGAACAATGCATTTGAAAGTGCAATGGCCTCATGGAACACGAGAACTGTATTTAGTTTCAGAATCGTGAGAGCTGTTTATGCTGACCCTTGTTCGTCGCCAGAGATCGGTCCGAGGAACGGTGTCAAATTTGATGCGACTGTTTGCGGCGATTCATGGGGAGAGACGACACTCGCCGTGACCAAAATGTTTTTTAGCCGAAGTGGAGCTTTTGTCCAAGCTGGGGTTCTGTTTAACGCGGAACGCAGTTGGGATGTGTACGCCGATCCCCGGCAAAACACTACCTTTGACTTCCGTCGAGTTGCTGTGCATGAATTGGGGCACGCCCTTGGGCTAGCCCACGAGGACAACGTCCCCGCGATTATGTCAACATTCGTAGGGAATGTTACGGACCCCCAACCCGACGACATTGAAGCAACAAACATGCTCTACGGCTCGGTGCTCATGGCTTCGCCGAGCCCTTGCACTATTGTGTTTGGCAGCACTTGTGCGACCACGATCAGTTGGATAACACCGAATTTCGATGCTGTTCAGGTATGGGTACAACAGGTCGGCGTCGCAGGCGGTCCAGTTCCCTTCGCGAACGGCTCATCCAAGGAAGGTGCCGCTACTTGGATCCAAGCTCCTCCAAACCGATATGTATTCTTGCTGTACCCTGCTGATGATGTTCTTGATCCAGAGTCTTTGCGGCGCGGCTTACGACCGCTCTTGTCTTCCGTTACGGTCACAGCAATTGTCCCGTCCGGGACGATTTCCGCAAATCCGAATCCCTGCACTATTCCGTCGGGTGGCAGCACTTGTGCGGCAAACATTACTTGGACCACACAGAACGTCAACTCTGCTGAGGTATGGCTACGGATTAATGGGGGAGCGGAGGTCCTATTTGCCCGCGACACCTCGGGTTCGGAATTAGTCCGTTGGATTTCTGGGGGAAACAATCGATACGAATTCCTCCTTTACAACACCTCTGGCACGAGGACCGCTCTTGCGACCGTAACGGTAATTGCCACTGTGCAACAACCGCCACCTACAACGCGGACAATAACACTGATAGTCACCAATCGGCTGGTGTATCCCATCAACCTATTCGCGAACGGAGCAGCGATCGGAAGTGTGCCTGGGAGTGCAACAAGAACCGCAAGCGCGCAGGTTCCGACTGTCGCGCTTTCGCTTTCCTGGGTGCTGGTGCGGCCCAGAGTTGGCGGAACCGGCCCGGAAATAGGAGAGCAGATGTCAGGCACCTTTCAGATTGCTAATCCGAAGGATACGGAAGTGCTTATAGTGGACAATATAGTTGGGGATCAATGGTATTTTGTCCCCTTTATCAATAATCGAACCAGCAGTGATCTCTTAATGGAGGTCAATGGGGGCCTGCAATCTCAAAACAGGTGCAATTGCGTAGCTCCTGCTTTCACGGATGTCGCAATTGGTTACTATCGCTTGTTTAGCACCAGCAATGTGCGCGCCTATCGAGCGGACAGTAATTACACTGGACGATATACATATTTCGACAACTTTGTTCCTTTTGTGGAGAATCAAACCGGTATCTTGCGCCTGCCTTTCTCGAATGTCCCGTAGTCGAGTTGACGTGCAGGCAGTCAAGAACCCACCCAGCGGAAACGCCGTCCCGGTTGTGCTCACAATCGGCGGCGTGGCATCGAACACCGTCACAATCGCGGTGCAGTAACGCCAAAGATCGCTTAATGAAATCGAGTCTCCCATTCCGTGAGTGTGCCGGTCCTAAATTCCAAATTTCAATTCGAGGCAGGCTAAGGGTCCCATCGCACCTCCCGCAATTTTCCTGAGCGGGAAGCCTCGTCACTCCGGCTGTGTGGCGGTATTCTGGTCTCCGCGCCATGCGATACGGACTGTGCCCTATTCTGTGCCCCGGGCATTTGGTAAAAGCTCCAATTTGCCAATTGGGGCACAGTCTGACCGGGGCGCTTAGTCCCCTGATTTGCTTACACAAAGCGGGCATTTGCAGTCTTCCGTGGTCCCCTCGGGACCACCTGTCACGCAGGAGGTCGCGAGTTCGAGTCTCGTCGGCCCCGCCATGATCTCGCAACAATTAATTTCGGATAGCTTCACTGATGTCCGGCTGAGACGGCAGCGATTTTGCTGCGATCGGTGTTCTGTGCTCTGAACGCAGTCACCTCGGCTTGCAACTGCCAAGTGTCGGCTGCGAGTTGCGCAATCTGTTCCTTCAGAGCTTCGATCTGCTCATCCTTCTGGCGGCTGATTTCTCTTGACTGTATTTGCTGTTCCTTGACCGCCTCGATGAGCACGGCCGTCAGGCGAGCGTAGTCCAAACCTCGTACATCCTTGCCATTCTCTGTAGGTGACCACTTCAGGAACGACATCGCGAACTTCCTCCGCAATCAACCCGATGTCGTGCTTGCCGGTCTCCTCCCAGTTGAAGATGACGCCGCGCAGCCGCTCGACCTTTTCCAACGCGCCTGCCATGGTCTGGATATTGGTCTTGAAGCGCCGGGAACTAGAACAACTGATATTGCTGCCGCACACAGCCCCACCTGCCAGGATATACCCACTTCCCCTGATATCGCCGTTCACGAACAGCCTTTCAAGGGAGGAGACGGTTACGGACGTGACGCGGCGCCGATCATCATTCCAGCAGAGGAGTGCTGCACAAATTTTGATTTTCAATGGAAAGTATCCGAAATCCAAAGCGATTATGTTGCCCACGAAGAGCAGGAGTAGAGTTCGGTTACTCCACGCAACCGGGGAACAGGTAGGAAGTCGGCTGGCTGCGCATGGCGACGATCTGAAACATTTTGGAAAAGGCGGTTTGCAGGTCTGTATCGAACTTGTTCGTGTCCAGCACGCGCGGGCTGATCACAACCGTGTAACCCCAAGGGGAAGGCGATAAGGAGCCGGTGGTCTGTACCACCGACCATTCCACCTCGCGCCGGCACTCTGCGGTCGTGGCATAGAACGGAGCGACCATTACGCGGGTGCTGCTGGGAATCAGGTTGACGGTCCATGACCACAGCGGATCGTTTTTCCACGGCTCGGCGGCTTTATCGAACGCTTCGTCGAAAGCCGCCAGCCGAACCACGTGTCCGAAGTGTATCACTTCGATCCCGTGTCCCGGAGTCATGAATCCCATGGGGTTGAACAAAAACCCGAACCCCAGAATGACCTCCAGCATGCATCCCTCCGACGTCACGATTTCTGCAAGGGATCTGGTCGGTTTCAAGACGGCCGTCTTTATCTGGGGTAGCAACTGTGGTGCCATTCACGAGTAGCCGCCTAATCTCGTGGATCGGCATCAAACAGTTGGCGCATGTGCCGCTCGCGACGCCTCTGGACCGCGTATATGTTGAACACTGACGGAACGCTGCTACTGAACCTCGGAACAATCCTTCTCCCGTATTCCAAGTACAAGTGAATTCAACTGCACAGATGGCGGCGCTCTTCCCGCGACCAACTCTAAATAGATCATGGGTTACGCAACTTTTCTGCGTCGCGGCGTTCGCGCGGACCCCTGGAACTTGGCATGCTGGATACGTGGCTGACCCGGGTACCTGCGCAGAGTTGTCCAACCTCCCTGCAGCAGAAAAGGAAAACCGGATGGAAGACGGCGCCACCCGTGCGATGGCGGAGACCCTTCAGGAGGGCCTGTCACAACTGCGGGGAAGAGCGTTGCGGATTGTGGAGTTGGTCCGCCATCCCCTCGAAAAGCCATCCAGCTTCCACTGTGAGCGACTCCGGGTTCTGCTGGGCGGAGGAGAGCAACTGCCGGTCTTCTTCAAGGATTTGAACCCGCAGAATCAATCGGAGGAGACGCGCAGAATCCGGCGTGCGGACATTAGCCTAAGCCGCCGCGAATTGCTGATGTACCGGTCGGTGTTCGCCCGCGAGCGCTTTGGCACTCCACAGCTATACGCATTCCGATGGGAACCCAGCCGTGCCATCCTCTGGCTGTTTCTGGAAGATGCCGGCCTCCTCACGTTGAACAACTCTGGGGATTTCACCCACTGGGTCGAAACTGCCAAATGGGCAGCGCGGTTCCATGCTGCTGTCCGGCATTTTCCCACCTCTCGCATCGGCTTTCTTCCTCAATTTGACCGATCGCATTACTGGGATTGCGTGAAGCGAGTACAAAGCAAACTACCTGAACTAAGCTCGGACGACCGCGCGTTCGTTTATCAATCGCTCGAAGACTACATTCCCTTAATCGAGTGGCTAAGTGGATTGCCCCGGACCTTGATACATGGAGAGATGTTTCCATCCAATATCGTTCTCCGGGCCGGAGCGCACGAGCGGCTCATCGCTGCAGTGGACTGGGAATCGGCTGCGATTGGACCTCACATGCTTGACGTGGTGAGTCTCACGTCCGGGATGTGGAATGTCGAACAGCGGCGGATCCTGTGGCGCAATTACTTCGACCAGTACCAGCTTGCGACGGGAGTAGAACTGGACTGGGATGCTTTTACGCGCGAACTCGGCGGCATCGCGCTGTACCACGCGCTGAGCTGGATCGCCCGATGGCCCGGCCGCAACTTCGCACCGCAGCTACAAGGATGGATCGCTGAGTTGAAATCTGTAATGAAATACTACTTTCTCGCCGGTTAATCCGCTGGTACTGTTCCCCGCTGCATTCGTTTCGAGTTGAATCCGCACCCGACCGAGGCGTATTCTTCTCCTCTGTATGAATCCCACGCCAAAGGCCCCACAAACATGACTCCTGCCGCACCTGCGACTGAGCCTCAACCTGCTCCTGCGCCGATCGAGAATCCACGCGACATCACCGCGTACAACTTTCGTGTCGCGGCGGACCGGTTAGGTCTCGACACGGAGATGCGTATGCTGCTAAGCACGCCCTTCCGCGAACTACGTGTCGAGGTTCCTGTGCGGCTGGACGATGGCTCGCTGAAAGTGTTCCTAGGTTACCGGATTCAGCACAACGGTGGGCGAGGTCCGGCGAAAGGCGGCATCCGTTACCATCCGGCCGTTACTGTGGACGAGGTCCGCGCGCTCGCTGAGGCCATGACATGGAAGACGGCCTTGGTCAACATCCCATTCGGCGGCGCCAAGGGAGGGATCGTCTGCGATCCACTAACGATGAGCCAGCGCGAGCTCGAGCGCCTGACGCGCCGCTACACTTCGCGCATTCAGGTAATTCTGGGACCCTTCCGCGATATCCCCGCTCCGGATATGAATACCAATGCGCAGGTGATGACGTGGATATTTGATGAATACAGTGCTCACCACGGCTACACGCCCGCATGTGTCACGGGCAAGCCGGTGGAGCTCGGGGGATCGCTGGGACGCGAACAGGCCACCGGAAACGGCGTCTCGATCGTAGTGCGCGAGATCATGCGGGAGTTGGGTAGGCCTGTTGAAGGCGCCACAGTAGCGATTCAGGGTTTCGGCAACGTAGGCAGTAACGCTGCCGTCGCGCTGAACCGCATGGGCGGGCGGATCATCGGTATCAGTGATGTCTATGGAGGGATCTTCTCAGCGAAAGGGATCAGCCTGGACGAACTCGACGTGCATCGTAAAGCGACGGGAAAGATTCAGGGATTCGCCGGAACCCAGCCGATCTCGAACGAAGATCTGCTGGAGCTGAAATGCGATGTGCTGATACCTGCAGCCCTGGAATGCGTGATTCATCGCAGGAATGCTGAACGCGTTCAGGCCAGCGTGATCGCCGAGGCCGCCAATCTCCCCACCACGGCTGAAGCGGGAGAAATCCTCGACCGGCGGGGCGTGGTGGTCGTCCCTGATGTGCTGACCAACGCCGGCGGCGTCACTGTTTCATACTTCGAATGGACGCAAAACCTGCAACAGCTCTTCTGGGAAGAGAGCCGCGTCAATGCGGAGATGGAAAAGATCATGGTGAACGCGTTCCGCAATGTCTTGACGCGCTCGCGGTCGGAAAAGATCTCCATGCGCGCAGCCGCCTACGCCATCGCCATCGAACGCGTCGCACGAGCCGAAAAGCTGCGCGGTATCTGAACGCGTCGCCGGCACTCGAATCGCCCAGCCGCTTTGTCGTAAGACGAGCAGTCCTCCTTTCACTACATGAGCGCCGGGAAAGATTTTCCAATCCGCGACAGCACATGGGATAGTTTCCTCGCCCCCGCGCTCCACTGATCCTGCTAACCCCTTGTATCTCGTTGGTGAGACGCCACACATATTGGCAAAGCACTTGCGCTCGACTCCTGTAAGTGGTGTCGCATCCTTGTTGATCGGCCCGAAGGGTATACACATATTCAACGTTGAGTGATTGGGCCGTTCAGCAATACGAACCAGGAGGGTTTATGAAATCTTTAGGAATTCTGGCCATCAGTGCGGCGACTTTGGCGCTCGGGCCGGGGTCGGTGTACGGGCAGAATTGGCCAGGCCCGAACGACGACTCCCGCTACCAACATACTTGGCGGGGCAGCCGGGCATATGAGGCAGGCGTGAGAGACGGAAGGGCCGACGCGCAACGGAACCGCCGCGCTGATCCGCGCAGCAACCAATTTGAAAATTATGAAGATCAGCGCGACTACGAGGTCGGCTACCACCGTGGGTACGACGACGCAATGGCCCGTTCCCAGGACAACCGAGGCGACGTGAGAAACAGCACGGCTTTTGAGGAAGGCATGCGGGCGGGACAGTGGGACGCGCAGCACAACCGCCAGCCTCGGCCTCGCGACGACAAGTGGAGCAACCAGCGGGATCGGAGTGACTTTGAAGCTGGCTACAACCGCGGGTATCAAGATGCTGTAGCCGGATACGGTCAGGGCATGGAGCCTTACGGGCAATACGGCACGCCGGGATATGGCGAAAGCCGCGTCAAGATCAACCGCGATAACACCGTCTCGTGGCAAGCACCGGGGTTGAACCGCGCGCGAGTATTCCTGCAGGTGGACAATCAGCCAGTTAAGCTCTTCGCCGAAGGGAAATCAGGAAGGCAGGAGGCCGCGTGGATGAAACACGGCCACGTTTACACCTTCATCCTGCGCGACATTGATGGGACGGAGTTAGCGCGCGATCAGGTAGATTTACGGTAAACTGTTCGGCTTGTCAATGAGCAAGAGCCCCCGCTACTGGGGGCTTTTGTTTTGCACCAATGCGTTCACGATGGTCGCGCGGACCTTCCGAATGCTACACCTTTAGCTTCAGGGCCGAGCGCTATTACGACCGCCCCTACTATCAACACCGCTATTGCCAGAATTCCCATGGCGGCTGCGTAACCCATGGTCTCTCCCAAAACGGCCTCAATGTATACTATCGTGGATGAGATCAAAACGCCGATTTGATAAGCAAATCCTGGGAAGAACCCGCGCAGTTCGTTGGGTGAAAGTTCGTTGATGTGCGCCGGGATTACTCCCCAGGCGCCCTGCACCACAAACTGCATCGCGAATGCGCCCGCCATGATCAAGCCGGTACTGGGCGCGAAGATCCAGATAGGTACAAGCAGCACCCCCAGCACGACGGCGATGATCATCGCACGGCGGCGACCGATGCGATCGGAATAAAGTCCGAATGTGAGACCGCCGAAGATAGCGCCAATCATGGAGATGATGGTGGTGGTCGCTCTCATGTTGGGGGTAAAGTGCCGGGCCTGCTCCAGGAAGGTCGGATACATATCCTGAGTGCCGTGTGCGATGAAGCTCATCATAGACATCAGCATTACCAGATAGCCGAAGAGCTTCCAGTGTTTCAGGATCGATCTCCGGTATACAGCCCAATTGGCGCTGCGGGTTTCTTTCCACGCCTCCGGCTCCTGCACCTTGGCGCGAATGAAGAGCGCCAACAGGGCAGGCAATCCGCCCAGAAAGAACAGGGCGCGCCAGCCCCAGTGCGGGAAGACGGCGTAGTAGGCTATGGCGGCCAGCAGATATCCCAGCGCATAGCCTTCCTGTAGCAATCCCGAAACGACTCCGCGCCACTTGGGCGAGACGGACTCCATGACCAGCGACGCGCCCACTCCCCACTCCCCGCCCATGCCGATTCCGTAGAGCAATCGCAGCACGAAGAACGTAGTGTAGTTGGGAGCAAAGCCGGACAAGACTTGCACCAGGGAGTAAAAGATTATAACCATCATGAGCGGCAAACGCCGGCCGTAGCGATCCGCCATCGACCCGAAGATCAGGGCGCCCACGGGACGCATGGCCAAGCTGGCCGTAAGCGTCAGCGCTATCTGCGGCCGGGTGACCTGAAAAGCGGTGGCAACTTCGGTGAGCACGAATGTGAGCACGAAGAAATCAAATGCATCGAGGGTCCATCCCAGAAATCCGGCGATGAGCGCATTGCGGGCATTCGTTTTTCGTTCAGCGGCTACAGCATCAGTTGTCGCAGTTGCGACGCCGTAAGGCGTCCCAGTGTTGGCCATGATTTTCCTTTCATCGTCACCATTCAGCTGCGGCGCTTCAGTTACGGTGCACCGGCGCGCGACCTCGCCGAATGATGGGATTGGAAATCATAGAATAGGCAACACTTGTACGCAACAGGAAATATCACGCAGTACCATTCTGTTCCGTGCCTCTGCGCCGGATGTTTAGCTCGAACATTCTGAACTTTGCAACAACGTTGAACAGTATTTGCGATCGCAGTATCATGAGACAGTCGTCTACATAGCGAGGCTGTCACAGTCTAGGCTCCCGTCATTTGTTTGGTCCATAGCGCCGCAGACCAATAATTTCGGCGCAAGCAAAATTCAATCTGCTATCCTGAAGTTTAGACCGCTTTTCTAGGATTAGGGAAATTGTCGGTTCCAATTACAGTTGAGGAGGTACTCCATGCTCAGGAGCGGCACACGAACCCTGTTTCGCCTTACTTTAATCATATGTGCTCTGATAGCAGCACGGGCGCAAGCTCAAGACGATCAGCCGTCTCATCCGCCTAGTTCTACGATTTACGGCAACACTGGCCTTTGGAAAGTTTTCAGCGCCCCAAACCTGCCGAAAGGGCAGGTATCGTTTTCGGCTTGGTACGATCGCATCAACCGCAACCCCGGGTTTCTGACTATCAGCACCGTCGGGCCGTCCGGCGCAGTAGGTCTGACTGATTGGCTGGAGTTGGGAATCAACTTCGAAATTAATAAGCGCATACTGGCGCGCCGACAGGATCAATTAAGCTTCGGGCAGCAGGCGCTCGGATTCTACGGCGATGGAACGCCTTTCTCTCCTCCAACGCCGCTCGAACTGATGCCGGGCGCGATCATACCGCAGTTGAAGTTCCCGCCCAACCGGTTCGGCAGAGTCAATGGCACTGCCGGTTATTTTAATCAATTGCCATGGGTGGGAAGCAAGCTCCAGGGCAATGGCGTCGGAACCGCTACGATGGGCCTCAAGCTGAACCCGTTGAGCGAAGAGCAAGGAGCCGCGCTGGGGTTGTCCTTCCGTGCCTATGCCGCTATCCCGACGCACCGCTCCGTCGAGTTCCTGCTCAACCGGCCCACGCAAACCGGCGATTGGGTCTACGGGTCCGATGTCATTCTGACCAAGTACGCCGGCGACTTCGCGGAGTTAAACTTCAACGCGGGTTTCCGTGCTTACCAGAGCCCCGGTGACGGCCGACACATGGTGCTCTCCGATGAGGTGCCGCTGGGCTTTGGTTTCACCATTCCGCGTAAAACGCGCTTGCAGCTCATGGGCGAAATCACCGCTGACATATTTGTGGGAGCCCATACCCCAGTGACTACGTACGACGCGCGTGATCCTGTTGATGGCACGATCGGCTTCCGCGCCTGGCTCACCCGTTCGTTGGCCATCAGCGGCGGTTATCGTCGTCCGTTTAACCACTTCGGCGGCGACAAGAACGGTTTCATCGCCGATATCACTTTCAGCACGGCAGTACAGGAGAAGGCACCGCCAACACCGCCCAGCCTGACCTGTTCGGCCGACCCGACCGAAATCAACGCCGGGCAGCAGGTCAGCCTCTCGGCTCAAGCCGTTTCCGCCACAGGTAAAGCGATTACGTATGACTGGACGACAACCGGAGGAACAATTGACGGCAGCGGCCCCACAGTCACATTGCGCACCGACAATCTGGCGCCTGGCTCATACACCGCCACCGTGCGCGCAACCGAAACACAGGGACTCACGGCCGATTGCTCGACTTCCGTAACAGTCCGTGAGCCGCCTCCGCCGCAGCCGCCGACTGTTTCCTGCTCTGCCGATAGGCCCAGCGTTCAGGTAGGCGAAATCGTCAACCTCTCGGCCGATGCGCGCAGCCCGGAGGATCGTCCGTTGACTTATGCCTGGACCACCACAGGCGGACGCGTCGAGGGCACCGGAGCGCGTGTGCGCTTCGATACCACCGGCTTGCAGCCCGGTAACTATACGATCAGCGTTCGGGTGACCGATGACAACAACCAGAGCGCCGAGTGCAACGTGCAGGTGACGGTGACTGCTCCCCCGCCTCCGCCACCGCCGCCACCGCCGCCGCAGGCGTCCAAGCTGAACGATTGCGCCTTCACGCTCAACTCGCCCAGGGTGGACAACGTCTGCAAGGCCAAGCTGGACGATGTTGCTCTGCGGTTGAGGAGCGAACCCGATGCGTCTGTGACAATCGTTGGCTACGCCGATTCGCGCGAGCGAAACGTCAACCGTCTCGCTGATTCCCGAGCCAACAACACCAAGACGTATCTGGTTACGGAGAAGGGAATCGCCGAAAGCCGCGTGCAGGTCCGGCGCGGTGAGGCGGCTCGCGGCCCCGAGAACCGCAGGGTGGATATCCACCTGGTGCCTCGCGGCGCCACCTTCAACGTGGGTACCGAGGTCACCACTCCGGCTGCGCCCGTGCGGCGCAGAACGAGCGCAGTTCGTACGCTCGCGACGCAGAGTGCTCAAAACAGTACGGCAATACAGGGAGGCGACCACGTCTCCTCAGTTCGCCCGAATCCGCGCCCGTCTGCTGCTCATCAGCCGGAGACTGGCCCCAAGCGGATTATCATAGCTAGTATGAGGTAGGCTGTACACGAACTCTGAGGTAGCTGCGGCGAACGGTTTTCTTCGCCGTGGGCACGGTCCGGCTCACCACCGGAACGTAAAGCCCACGACAAGAAAGAACACTCGCCGTGGCTACCATGTCTCAATTGTTGATGCTTTGGTTTGCAATGAAATCTGTTTTGGCATGCCGCGATAAATTCCCCTTCTTCGTCCTTGCCTTTCTGTTACTCATAGCTGTTTCAAGCGCGCGCGCTGAGTGGACGCTGGTTGGTCCATTTGGCGGAGACGTGCGTTCGCTGACAGCCGATCCGCAAGAACCTGATCGCCTCTACCTCGGCACGCGAACGGGACAGATCTTCGTCAGCCAGGATGCAGGCCGCTCCTGGAACCGGCTGATTACGATGAATGCACCGCCGGACTGGGTGGTGGACAGTCTTGTTATTGATCCGTCAAATCCCGCCATCCTGTATGCCGGAATGTGGAGCGTCAACGCCGAGGCAGGCGGCATTTATAAAAGCACCGACGGCGGCGCGTCGTGGAAAGAACTGGATGCAATGCGCGGCGAGTCCATTCGGGCTCTGGTTATGGCGCCCAGCTCCTCGAAGACGTTGGTAGCGGGAAGTCTGCAAGGTGTTTTCCGCAGCGATGACGAGGGCGCAACGTGGCGGCGAATCTCACCGGTTGGACACCCCGAAATTCGAAACGTGCATTCGGTCGCAATTGACCCTCAGCGGCCGGACATAATCTATGTCGGGACTTGGCATCTTCCTTGGAAGACAGTGGATGGCGGCGCACATTGGACTTCGATCAAAAAAGGCATCATTGATGACTCCGATGTGTTCAGCATCATTATTGATCCCAAGAACCCGCGCACTCTCTACTTGAGCGCTTGCAGCGGCATCTATCGAACTGATTCGTCCGGTGAGCAGTGGCGCAAAATACAAGGCATTCCGTACAGTTCCCGCCGCACGCGAGTGATGGCCATGGATCCACGCGACTCGTCTACCGTTTACGCCGGCACCACAGAAGGACTGTGGCGAACCAGGAACGGCGGCGCGAGCTGGACGCGCCTAACAAATCCAACGTGGATCATCAATGACATCGTTATTGGCTCTAAGAACCCCACGCATGTGTATTTGGGCATGGACCATTCCGGCGTCGTAGAGAGCCGGGATGATGGCGCCAGCTTCCAGGCGGCGAACCAGGGCTTCGCGCAACGCCAGGTCTCTAGCGTGATCGCTGATCCCGCCCATCAGGGCCGCTTCTATGCGGCATTGATGGGCGACGGTCAATTCGGCTCCGTGTTGGTCACGGATGACAACGGCGCGAACTGGCGAAATACAGCTCCGGGTTTGGAGAACCGCGACGTGCTGAGCCTGCTAGTGTTGACCGAGCCCAAATGGAAGCTGCTGGCCGCTACTCCCGAAGGTATCTACGAATACTCCCAGGAACAGGCCTCCTGGCGGATGAGCAACGTGCAGCTAGGTGCTTCCGCCAAGGGCGTTGCGCCCAAGCACACGAGCGTTTGGGAACTGTACCAACGTAGCAGCGGCGACACGATTTACGCCGCGAGCTCGGCAGGATTGCTCGCCAGCAAAGACGGAATCACCTGGACACGCCTACCCTTGAACGTGTCAGGCTCCGGTATTTCGACGGTGGCGGCAGGCGGCGATGATGGTAAAGTAATCATCACGGCAGGTTCCGCGGGGCTCAGCATCTCGCGGGATGGCGGCCAGAGTTGGGGAGCGCTGCACGTCGATGGCGATTCTCACTTCTTCGGACATAAGGTGACCTCCGACCATGCCCGCCCGAATGTATTCTACGTTGCCGGGAGCACGGGTCTGTATCGCTCGACCGACGCTGGCCGGACATGGAAAAAGTTCGGGCACGGACTGCCGTACTCCATTGTTCGTGAAGTGATGGTGTCGCCCAACAACCCGTCACACGTTCTGGTGGCTAGCAGCGCAGGTATTTTCGAGTCCACCGATGGTGGCGCATATTACACCCGAATCGACGTAAGCCCCGCAATGGAGAATCTTCCCATCCAACTGTTGGCAGCGCATCCACTGAGCAGCCTGCCAATCCTGGCGGGATCCTCACACAACGGCCTTTTTCAGTACAACGGGAAAGAACCCGCCCAGCCATCGCTCGCCTCGGCGGCGGACAAACAGCCCGACACGAACCCTTGATGTCCACCACGGCCGCAGGGTAGTTGTAGTCAGCAAACGTCGATCAACGTGAAACCCGTCCGTGCTTGAGATCTCTCCTGGTCCTTACTTCTTGTTCCGCTTCAGCTTAAAATAGATATTCAGGCATCTTCTTGCGTTAATATTTCCCAGACGCCATGAGTATATTGGATAAGTTGAACCCGCAGCAGCGCGAGGCCGTGGAGACGACCGACGGGCCCATGCTGATCCTCGCTGGGGCGGGCAGCGGCAAAACGCGCGTGATCACGTACCGCATCGTATGGCTCATGGACTACTGCGGCGTCGCGCCTGGCAATATGCTGGCGGTGACGTTCACGAATAAGGCCGCCGAAGAGATGCGCAGCCGCGTCGAAAGCCTCGTCACGACGCCGTTGATGGGTCGCGCGTGGATTTCAACCTTCCATTCGTTTTGCGTGCGCCTGCTGCGATCCGACGGCCACCGCATCGGTTTGCCGCGCGACTTTTCCATTTACGATGAGCACGACCAGCTCTCGGTAGTGAAAGCGTGCCTGCGGCATCTGGGCCTTTCCGAACGCGAGGTGAAGAGCCGCGCCGTTCTGACCCGCATCAGTCACGCTAAAAACCACGGCCGGTCACCGGAGGCGTTTTACGAGCATGCCGCCGATCCGCTGGCCGAAAAGATCGCCACTGTTTACGATCTTTACAACAAAGCGCTGCGGCAGGCGAATGCGGTGGACTTCGACGACCTGCTGCTGGAAGCGGTGCGCCTGCTTTCCCAAGACGCCTACACAGCTTTGAAAAACAACCAGCGGTTTCATTACATTCTGGTTGACGAATACCAGGACACCAACCGCTCGCAGTATGATCTGGTCCGGCTGCTGACGCAGACGCGGCAGAATCTATGCGTGGTGGGCGACGAGGATCAGTCCATCTACTCCTGGCGCGGCGCCGACGTCCGCAACATCGTGGAATTTGAGCGCGACTATCCCAACGCCCGCATCATCCGCCTGGAGGAGAACTACCGCTCCACGCAGACAATATTGGACGCGGCCACGGCGGTTGTCTCCAACAACGTCTACCGCAAGGGCAAGAAGCTGTGGACCTCGCGCAAGGGCGGAGACAAGGTCTTCTCCTACGAGGCGCCTGACGCCGAGAACGAAAGCCTGTTTACGGCCGATTGGATCATGAAGAGGCTGCGCGAGAGGCCGGGCGAGAAGATCGCCGTCCTATATCGCACAAACTCGCAGTCGCGCCTCTATGAAGAAGCGATGCGCCGCTACGGCCTGAAGTACAACCTGGTCGGCGGCTTCAGCTTCTATGAGCGGATGGAGATCAAGGACCTGCTCGCCTACGTAAAAGTGGCGTTGAACCCGCAGGACTCCATCAGCCTGCTGCGGATCATCAACTCTCCGGCGCGCGGCATCGGCGCAACCACGCTGAAGCGTCTGGAAGAGATCGCCCTCACCGGGAACATCTCGCTTTGGGACGCGCTCGAAAAGGCGTTGCGCGACGGCGAGTTCACCGGCCGCACCTCAGCCGCGATGGCGGCGTTTCGGGATGTGATGAGCGAGTTGCAGGCAATGGCCGCGAGCGCCAGCGCACGTGTTTTGCTCGATGAGATTCTCAAGAAGACAAACTACCAGCAGCGTTGGGAACAGGAGGCAACGCCCGAATCCCTCGACCGCCTTGAGAACATTGAGGAGCTGCTGAACGCCGCTGCCGACAGCGTGGAGCGCGGCGAAACGCTCCAGCAGTTCCTCGACCATGCCGCACTCGTGAGCGATGCCGATACGTACGACGAGCAATCGCAGATCACGTTGATGACTCTGCACAGCGCCAAGGGCCTGGAATTCCCGGTGGTGTTTCTCGGCGGCATGGAAGAGGGGTTGCTGCCGCACAGCCGGTCGCTGCTGAGCCAGCAGGCGCTGGAAGAAGAACGCCGCCTCTGCTACGTGGGCATGACGCGCGCGCAGGACGTTCTGATCATTACCAGGGCCGAAACGCGCAGGCATTATGGCGATCAGATGATGGCGTCATCGCGCCCGTCGCGCTTCTGGAGCGAAATCCCGGCGCATCTGCTCCAGGACGTGTCAGGCAGGCCGCCGCGCCGCACCGACCCGGGCGAGCGATTTTATGAGTACGAGCCGGAAGAGCGCGACGGTTACAGCTCGCGGCGCAACTCTATCAGTAACGTCCGCGAGTATTTTAAATTCAACAGCGATACTCGTAAGCCTCCTTACGACGCAGCCGAACTGCCGCCGCGGCCAGCGGCTGCACGTGGTGGTACGCCTGTTGGCTTGCCGCTGGGCTGCCGCGTGCGCCACTCCAAGTACGGTTATGGCACAATTGTCCGTCGCGAAGGCGAAGGCGACGAAGTTAAACTCACTGTCAGCTTCCCCGGTTACGGCGTCAAGAAGCTCATCGAGAAGTACGCCGGACTAGAGCGCGTCTGATATGTTCAAGTCCCTTCCGGATATCTTTTCCTCATATCGCAGTTATGAAGGTTTCGCCTGCGCGGCGCTGGCGCTTTTGCTACTAGGCTGCGGGCAAAAGCCCGGCACGCAACAAACCGCGAGTAGCTCTTCGGAAGAATCCCTTGCGTATGCTCCGCAGATCAGCTTTTCCGACCTGCACCTCAGCGCCGAGGAGAACTTCTTGAACCAGCAGCTCACCTATCTGGACGGGCAAATCTCCAACACGGGCACTAGAACGGTAGCTCAACTGAAAGTGAGGCTTTCGTTCCGCAACCTCTATAACGAGGTAGTGCTGCGCGAGGAGTATGAAGCCATCGGAGCCGCACAACCGCTCGACGCCGGCAAGACCCGCCCCTTCCAAATCCGCTTCGACCAAGTCCCCGATTCCTGGAACCAGGCAGTACCGGAGATGCAGATTGTTTTGTTGCGCGTGCAATAAGGCCGATCTCACCCCCTCACGGCTTCTTCGTACCTGCTGGAGGTCCGCCGGCTTTTTCCGAAGCTAACTGATATCGGAACTCGGTCTCGTAGTCGGCTATGTACTGGCGGTAGCCTTCGGGATCAATGAACGGATTCTGCTTGGCGCCCTGCTCTCTGCGTTTCAGCTTCTCTTCCATATTGAACATGTAGGCGTGCGAAGCCAGGAATACGTCGCACGCAAGGTCTTTAGCGCCTTGAACGCCTGTTCGAAGTCTTCCGCGATGCGGGGATACTTGGCGTTATTAATGAAGGGGACGCCGTCGTTTATCCGGTTGCTGCAGACAAAAACGACGTTGTACTTCTTGCCGTTTTCCTCCGCCACTGAGGTCCACGTAGTGCAGCCCTTGGTGTGACCGGCTGTGAGATGCGCGGTCATGGTTACGCCACCGAGCGTGACCTTCTCGCCATCATGGATCACCTTGTCAGCGCGGACGGGCGTCCAGATCACCTTGCCATTCCCGCGGAAATCGGTCTTGCCGCCGTCCGCGAGAACGGATTCGTCCTGCGCCATCACCAGCACTTTCCCAGCCGTGATCTCTTTCATCTTCGCGAGTCCGCCGACGTGATCGACGTGCGCATGCGCCTGCAAAAGGATTTTGATGTCCTTCAGCTTGAAGCCAAGCTCCTCAACCCCTTTTCGGACGACCGGCGCTTCGGGATCGGTCATGGTATCGAGAAGAATGTGTCCCTCGGGCGTGGTGATCAGGAATGAGGTTTGGCTCTGCAACCCAACGTAGTAAATGTTGCCGATGATCCGAAACGGCTTCACCGGACCATTCGGGTAAGGCGGATTGCCAACAACGCTCCGGCGATTCGCTGAGAAGTTCCGTGAACATTCGTACGCCTGTCCTGTGCGTTCATAAGACATATCTCCCGCCCTTAGGCAACTGACACGTACGTGCGTCGAGCGCGTAACCGTGCCGCACCTGATTTGCTGAAACAATTTTCCGCCAAACGCGTTAACCACGGCGACACCGAGATCACAGAGCTGTCGGTATTCTTCTTGTTCCCTGTGCTCTCTTTGTTGGCCGTGGTGAGCTTCCCGGATGATAACAAAAGCGGCACGGGGAGCGCCACAACAATTCGCGTGCGAGTCCTGGCGCGGCCCCGTATCACGATGAGAAACGCTCCATCACGTAGAACCGCTTCCGGTCCACGCAGGCCGCACCCGCAAGCTGACGGCACAAATGCGTTATGCGGCTGCGTGCTGCTTGCGGAGTGAATCCACACCGCCGATAATCAATTCAGAAACAGATTCACTTTCACTGCGGGGGAGGAATGGCATCTGCCGAGCGAGTGCTGGAAACCTGCTTGTACGTGAATGACCTTGCAACCGCCAAGCGCTTTTACCTTGACCTGTTTCATTTTCTCATCCTGTTCGAAGACGAACGGCTGTGCGCGCTGGACGCGGGCAGTGCAAGCGTGCTGCTGCTATTCGTAAAAGGGATGAGCACCGAGCCAATCCCGACACCGGGAGGTAACATCCCACCGCATGATGGAAGCGGCCCCGAGCACATTGCGCTAGCGATCAAGGCGGACCAGTACGATTCGTGGCTTAATGAACTCGCGGCCCACAATATCGTTATTGAAAGCGAAGTGCGCTGGCCGCGCGGAGGACGAAGCATCTACTTCCGCGATCCTGACGACCACCTGGTCGAGCTCGCAACGCCGGGCCTGTGGGCGACGTATTAGCCTTCTTTTAACCCGCCGTTTCAATCCCATTCCGCAGGGTAAATTTTTCAGGGTCGTGATTTCGGGTCCCCGTGCTACAATCTGACTACTTTTCCAAGGCGCTGCGCAGAGGGCGCAGCAATTTTGTCCCAAAAACGCAAGGAGGCAACACATGGCAACGACTATGTACATGGAATGGCCCGGCGTCACGCAGGACCAATACAACCGCGTCTTGAGCTATCTGGAGATGGACGCCAACCCGCCCAAGGGCGGCATCTTTCATGTGGCGGGATTTTCAGGAGGGTCGCTCCGCGTGCTGGATATTTGGGAGTCGCAGCAGGATTTCGAGCGCTTTCAAAAGGACCGTCTTGCCGCGGCTGTGCAAAAGGCCGGAGTTACCACCCAACCAAAAGTCGAATTCTTCCCCACACACAACATCTACACGCCGAACATTGAAGCTGTCAAACGCTTAGGCAGAACCTCACAACCAATCGCCGCATAAACAAACACTCACAAACCTGGGGCGGGGCGATTGTTAGGTAGGCGGAAAACGCTGCCATTGCCCCGCCCGCCGGATGGTTCGCCATCGACCAGCCTCACCGGCCCTTGGCTCTGCTTTTCTCTGACTTACCAGGCACCCTGGTTAAAGAATAACTCCAACTGGCGGTGCAATGTTCAAACGTGGCTGGGTCTGTGTCTCCTGATTTTCGTCGTGCCTTTAGCCTCTGGCGAAGTGGAGGCTGCGAACCAGCAAGCCAGCCAGTTGCTTCTCCTCTGACTAACACACTTCAACTCCACAGGGGGGGGGTACGAAGTGAATAGGCTATACCATCAGCGGATTTTTCTTGACACCGTCCTTAGCCGACACGTATGATTCTTCTTTAGACGATTCAGTTCCCCTGAATCTTATCGAGAGTGGCTGAGGGACAGGCCCGAAGAAGCCACGACAACCGGCCCTGCGAAACGCGGGGCGCTGGTGCCAACTCCGACCCCGGATGGGGGGAGATGAGGTTAGGGGGAGGCGTTGAACTATTAACACCTCTTCCTGTGGAAGAGGTTTTTTGTTTTTAGGGAGGCTCACTTGTCGTACGTAAAGGGACTGCGGTGCCGTGAGTGCGGCAAAGCCTATGCCGTCGCGCCCCGCGTGGTGTGCGATTGCCTGGCGCCGCTCGAAGTGGTTTATGACGTAGAGGGCTGGAAGAAGACGCTCACGCGGCAGAAGATCGAGTCGCGCGCGCCCAACATGTGGCGTTACCGCGAGATGTTCCCCCTGGACGGTGAGCCGGTGTGCAGCCGCTGGGTGGGATTCACGCCGCTGGTTGAGGCGCCACGTCTTGCTGAAGCACTCGGGGCACGTAAACTGTGGATCAAGAACGACGCCGTGAATTCTCCGACGCTCTCGTTCAAGGATCGCGTGGTGGCAGTCGCCATCAACAAAGCAATTGAGTTCGGTTTTAAGACAGTCGCCTGCGCCTCGACGGGCAATTTGGCAAACTCGGTTGCAGCGCACGCCGCGGCTGCTGGTCTGGACGCTTATGTCTTCATTCCCGAGGACCTGGAGGAGGCCAAGATTCTCGGGTCTGCCGTGTACGGCGCCAAGCTGATCAAGATTCGCGGCAATTATGACCAGGTGAACCGGCTCTGCTCTCAGATTGCCAACGATTACGGCTGGGGATTCGTCAACGTAAACCTGCGCGCATTCTACGGAGAAGGATCGAAATCGCTGGCTTATGAAGTCGCGGAGCAGCTCGGGTGGCGATTGCCGCCGGCGATCGTTGTTCCCATGGCTGGCGGTTCGCTCATCACGCGCGTTGGAAAAGCATTTCAGGAGTTCATTGAGATCGGGCTGGTCCAGCCGGCGCCATTCAAATTGATTGGCGCTCAGGCCACCGGGTGCTCTCCCATCACGAGCGCGGTGAAGCGCGGCACCCCGGAGTATGAGCCGCAGAAACCTTCGACTATCGCACGATCGCTTGCCATCGGCAACCCTGCCGACGGGTACTACGCAGCGCGCTCGATTATGACCAGTGGCGGCGCCGGCGAAGACGTCACCGACGACGAAATCGTAGACGGCATGAAGCTGCTGGCCGAGACCGAAGGAATCTTTGGCGAAACGGCTGCGGGTGTCACGATTGCAGTCACGCGCAAGCTGCTCCAGCACGGCAAAATCAGCCGTGATGATGAAACCGTCCTGTGCGTCACGGGCAACGGCCTCAAGACGCTTGACGCCCTGGAGGGTAAGCTGGATTTGGGCGTGTCGATCCGTCCGAGAATCGAAGAGTTTGAGGCGTTGGTCGCCCGAGCCGAGCAGCCGGCGGCAGCAAACGTAGGATAGGATCAGGAAGGACTCTTAATATGGCAATCAAGGTGAGAATCCCCGCCGTGATCGCACGCGGGAAAGTGGGCAGTGACACCGTAGAGCTTGCGGCCGGCGACCTCAAGGAACTGTTGAATGGCTTGGAAGTGCTGTATCCCGGAGTGAAGAAATCGATCTGCGATGATTCCGGCAAGCTCAACCGCTTCGTGAACGTGTACGTCAACGATGAAGATATTCGGTTCCTCGGTGGCGATCAATACCGGTTTCAGGACGGCGATGAAGTGCTCCTGATCCCCTCCATCGCCGGGGGCTAGTACGTCACTAGTACCCGTTTGCCCCCTCTGCCCCCGCTGATATTTGCTTGCAAGCGAGCGCTTTTTCAGCTTATCTTTGCTTCAACCACATGACGAAGACTGGAGTGTCCACGAGTACAGCTCGTTCGCACGCTTCCGAGCTGCCCGTGGATGGAAGCCCCATCACTTCTGAGCCGCAGGATCCGGCTGGCGCCGCGCGCCTGCGCGATGCCAATTTTGTCATTGTCACGGGCATGAGTGGTTCCGGAAAAGGCTCCGTGTTAAAGGCTTTCGAGGATCTTGGCTACTTCTGCGTGGACAATCTGCCGGTGGATTTGATACCGAAGTTCGCCGAGTTGTGCCGGACGAGCGGAGAAATCTCGCGCGCCGCTCTGGTAGTGGACATTCGCGAAGGCGAGGCCTTGCGGCGCTTTCCTGCGATGTTTCGTCAGTTCCGCCAGGAGATGCCTGCCATACTGGTGTTCTTGCAGGCCAGCGATGAAGTGCTGGTCCGCCGATTCAGCGAGACTCGCCGCCCGCATCCTCTTGGCAGCAACCTGACACTGCGGCAAGGCATCGCGGCCGAGCGCAAGGCGCTGGCGGCTATCTGCAAATTGGCCGATTTAGTGATTGATACCGGGCAATTCAACGTTCACGAGTTGAAGCATTTCATCGGCGAGCAATTCCATAGCGCGGCTGACGAGCGGTCCATGCTGATCTCTTGCGTCAGCTTCGGCTACCGTTACGGAGTGCCGCCCGATAGCGACCTCGTATTCGACGTTCGGTTCCTGCCGAATCCAAATTACATACCGAAGTTTAAGCACCTCTCCGGAAAGCATGCGTCTGTCGCTCGTTACATCCGATCGTTTGAACAGACGCAGGAGTTCACGACGCGCATCACCGACCTTCTGTCATATCTAATCCCGCACTATATTCGTGAAGGCAAGAGCTACCTGACCATCGCGTTCGGCTGCACCGGCGGCCGGCACAGATCAGTGATGATGGCTGAAACGATCTCCAAGAATCTGGGCGGCCGCGGCTTCATGACCAAAGTTCTCCACCGCGATGTGGGCAAGTAATCAGGTGCGAGGTGTCAGATGCAGCGCCGCGCCTATGACCTGTGGTTTCGGTATTTCCACCTTCCGCAAAAACTCGGCGTTCTCCTCCGGCAAAGTTATATTAATGTACATGCCGGAACCGAGTTCGAAACCCGCAATTTTGGTCAATCGAGGGATCAGGCTGACGTACCAGTGGTAGTACCGCGAATAGCGGGTCTCGCTGGGAGCGGATCGAAGGACATAATTGAAATCCGGATCGCCCAGACCGTAGTAAAGTTTTGCCAGTACGGTTCGCAGGATACGCGAGAGGTCGCTGATCTCTTCCGCATGGATTTGCCCGAACGATGCCATATGTCTTCGCGGAAAAATCCACATGGAAAACGGAGACAGCGATGCATACGGGATAAAAGCTACAAAATGCTCTGTTTCATGTACTACGCGTACGGCATCCGCCAGCTCCTCAGCGAGCACCTTGCAGAATAGGCACTGGCCCTCGTCATCGTAGAATCTCATCGCGTCCTCCATACGGCGCCGAATCTCCGGAGAGATAATCGGAGTCGCGATCAGTTGCGAGTGAGGGTGTTCTAAGGACGTGCCCGCCGCCGTGCCATGATTCTTGAAAATGGTGATCAGGTCAACGCGGGGATCGCGCGATATGGCTAGATAACGCTCGTGATAGCACTGCAGAATCAGTTCGGCGTCATCTTCGTTCAACAGCGCGGTAGTGAGATGGTGCTGTGGCGTCTCGACGATCACCTCGTGAATTCCGACTCCGCTGACGGTTCGCTTCAATCCGTCCGTCCGGCGGAATAGCTCTCCTTCAGAAGACAGAGCTGCAAACTTATTAGGAACCACGCGCACCTGCCATTGCCCCTCTCGCACAATTTGCATCGAAGCGGGCGGAGCCATCTGCTCATTTCCGGGGCAGAATGGGCAGTTGCTCGAATAGGAAGGTAGTTGCCTGCGATCATCTTTTTTGATCGCCAAGTCGTGCGGGCGCTTTGCGCGCTCACTGGCGACGATCACCCAATCCTTGCTCAATGGATTTTGGCGCAGCTCAGACATGGCGGTAAATCGCTCCAGAACACAGAAAAGCGTTATCAATGCAAACAGGCTATAGTTTAAAGCGAGAGAAGCGGGAAAGTGCAGGAAAAAGATCGGAATGGTGCACTTGACAAAGCAAGCGGGTAGATCGGGCGGAGCGGATCGGTAGGCAGGTTATTTCGACCGCCCGGTTTTAGGCTTTGCTGCCTTTGGCCTTTGCGGGTGCTTTCCATGCCGTGGCATGTCGGCTGTAGGCTTTACCTTCAATAACAGCCTCAAGGCCTCATCTTCGGGCAGCGGAATGCGGATGTTGTTTCCGGGTTTGGGCATGAAAAGATCATAGCTGTAATCACTAAGATTCTCAACATGGCATATGATAGCCAATGTCTCAACTTGAGATATTTTCTTCGTTCTGAGAAGTGGCCTCTCGGCGAATGATTAACTCGAATCCCTTGAATTTATTTGTAAGCATCTGTGATGCGACTAATGGCCAGACAAACAGGATTATAACGCACAATGATGCTACTAAAGATATTGGTTCTGGAATCCCGAACAACTCTCCGATTAAATAGATCAGCACAGCGGCTAGAGAACCGATCAGCCAAGTCCGCCAAGAAAAGAACCACGCAATTCGAATTGCCTCATACCAAGATATTCCCTTTGGGGGATTCACGGTTTTGTCTCCATATTCGCAGAGTTGAAGGTGATTCTGTGGAGTCACGCTCCCGCTGGCTCAAAGCCAGGAACCCACCGAAATCCTCCCCTGGCAGTAATTGTCGCCATGTGGATGCGACCGCCAACCATTTTGAAACTTTCGTCCATACCCAGAGCGGTGGGCGAGCAACAAGCTTGGACGAATCCCAGGACATATTGCTTTGCGTCTTCGAAAGATGATGGCAAGTTGAGGTCTTTAATGTATTGCGGAAACGGAGAATCATTCAGTGGCCTGCCGTTTTCACCATACATCGCATTTACGATTTTTTCTGGACCAAGAAGAAATGAACAGCTGGTGGGATGGGCCGTAATTAGGTATTCAGAATTGTTTCCATCCGAATGGTGAAATTCTGTATGAACAAAGCATGGCGCGGAGTTGAAGTAGCCTACAAAAAATATCCTAGCTATGGTCCAGCCGCTACCGAATTCGAACTTACGGTTCTGTGGAAATTCTTCAATGATTCCTGCTTGCTTTGCCATATTGATTTCCTTGTTCAGATTTGCAGAGAGCCTCTTTACGTACTTTAGGCCATCTGGAAACCGACTTTCGGAAAGTAGAACTGCATGCTTCTTGGTTTCATCCCATAACCGGAACTTTAGATCATTGCTTGCAGCGACTCCGGTGATCGTAAACGCGATAGTTCCATCCGTCCTTTCGATCTGGAATATTTTCTGCGCCTCATCGGTTTCTAATGTGAGCATGGACTTATCTGCTTTGAGCCTGGTTTCCTCATTGAATCTCATGCGGCCATCGGAGGCTATCGCAAATCCTGCCGATGTTCCGATAATCCCAATTGCGCTCATGTCTATACCCCTGAAAACTACTCGCGGGTAGAAATGTAACTCGGCTGGCCATTCAAACATATTCCCTTTCCGGGGAAGTTTGTGGTACACTTCCCCTAGCGAAAGGGAACGAGCGTTTTTCCAGCTTGGCCGCGTGGGTTCGCTTGTTGCCTAACCGAACGGTCTAATTCTGTTGTGCTGGCGACCTCAACATCAACCTCTTGCCGCCAGTCATCTTGAGGGCTATAACGGCCCGCTCCATATCGGGGAGCCGCCGTACGTTGTAACGCCAGTCAAACTCTCTCAAATACTGCCCCAAATATTTCTTGCTCCAATGGTGGTACACACCATAGTTGCCGCGTTTCAGAATTGAGAAATAGCCTTCAATAGTGTTGGTGGTGATGCACTGGCCGTCTTCCATGCGGACGTACTCTTTTGCGCGATGGTTTACATGGGAGTGCTTCCGCTTGCTCCCCGCGCTTGCCAATACATTTGAACTGTCGGTCATCAGGTGCGCGTCCTTCGCAACCATTTCTTCCACAATTGGCCGGAGATTCGCGGCGGTGACGCGCTCCATGTATTGTGACCGCACACCCCCGCCACGTTGCAACACGGATACAACCGCTGCCTTTTGATCGAATGGTCCTGGAAAGTCGCGCGGCCTTTCACCGGGCTTGGTAGCACGCGAAACGGTATAGCGACGCTTTCCTCCGATGTAGGTTTCGTCCATCTCCACCACGCCATCAAGAGCCTCTTTGATTGGTTCTTGCGTTAGCGCCCAGCGAATGCGATGAGCCATGAACCATGCGGAGCGGTAACTTCCGATTTCGAGGTTTCGCATTAACTGGTGCGCGGAAATACCTTTCTTGGACGAGGCCATCAGATGAATCGCCAGCAGCCATTTGTGAAGCGGAATATGTGAATCTTCAAAGATGGAGCCGATGGTAACAGTGAATTGCTTGCGGCATCCACGGCAGTTCCACACGCCCTTGCGGACGGCTTTATTGGAACCTGGACGTGGCTCTAGCTTGGTAGCTTCGTTGACCAATCCACAGTGCGGACACTCTGGACCGTCAGGCCAACGCTGCTTTTCGATGTGCTCTCTTGCGGCATCTTCATCGCGGAACTGTGGAGCAAGCAACCCTGGTTTCTTCATGCTCCAACTTTAACAGGATGCGATTAGTTTGTCAAGTGCATAATTCCTAAAAAGATTCATTGCCACTGTTTCGTGCGCCTCACCAGGATATCATCGTAAACGATTGCCATCTCATGCCGATCTCATCCGCTTTCACGTCGCAATAACTTCCAAGCAGCAACCCACCGCCGCAACCATTTCATGCACAGTCATCTTAGAGCCTTTTCCATCCGTTCGCCCCCGCGCGGCCGGTACATGAATGAATCCGCACGGAATGCCCAGGCGCTCGGTTTCATGGCGGGCCACATAGAATACGTGATTACATACGTATGTTCCGGCGTGGTTGGAGATCTTCGCTTTGACGCCTTCGGCTTGCAACGCTTTCATCAGGGGCTTGAGGGGCAGCGTGGATTGATATGCTAGTGGTCCGTCGCGAACGATAGCGCTTCCGGCGCGGACATGGCCGGCGTTGTCCGGCGATGCTTCATCATCCACGTTCAACGCGAATCGCTCCAGGCAGATCGCATCGCGCGTTGCTGCCACGCCCAAACAGATTACGGCGTCGGGTTTCACCAATCGAATCAGATTGCGGATTTTCTTCCCGGCGGTTCTGAATTCCGTGGGCAGGACTTCGGCAACAAGATCATAGCCGCGCCTCGCGGACTCGGATGCGATGCGTCTGACAATCAGTTCGGACGGGTTCGTTTTGGCGGCACCGAAAGGCTCGAAGCCGGTCAACAGAATCCTCATATCAATTAACGCTGCCGAAAAGCGGCCGCAGCGGCTCACGCATTGTGAATCGCTGCGCCCCATTCATGCAAACCGCTCCGTCAGAGGCCAGCTACACGGGGCTATCTCATCATGGCTCTGCAGTAAACATCTCCGGCAGATAGAACGTCAGGACCGCATTAAGCCGCATGTCGGAGACGATGATTTCTTTGTGCTTGGGGTTGATGACTACACCGCGAGGCTTTTTCATTATGTTGGATGGCTTGCCATCGATTCGCCAGCGCGGCGGCACATCGCCTTTGTCGTTAATGCTCCAGATACCGACGAATGTGCCTTGCGGCTCCGGATCGACGCCCGAGGTGATCTGGCTGACCACAACGTATCCACCCTGCGGATACATGGAAAGCTGGCGCGTGCCGATCAGTCCGGTCTTCGGTCCCGTGATGATCGCCTTGGGCTTGGCATCGCCCTGATCGGTGCGATTGAAGATCAGCAGGGCGGCTTGCTGCTTTCCATCGACTTCTATCCCGGCCGCATTCACCATCACATTGTGGATGGGATCAACTGCGATGCCCCCCTGTCCTAGGCCTCCGCTGTAGCGCAATGTCCGCAGCGGCGCCACGTCGCCTTGCGCGCCAAGCTTAAACACGTGAACTGAACCCGTGTCGGGGACAAAAATCTCGTTGTGAATCGTGTCTATTTCCAATACATCGGGAGTCTTCAATTGGGTGCGCGGCCCTTGAATAATCCGCACCGGCGCTTCCTCGCCACCCGCTGCTCCGCGGAAAGCAAGAACGGCCTGCGCGAAAGGATTAGTTACGTAGATCTCGTCGTGCACCGCATCGTACCGGATATCGTGCATAGTGCGTCCAAGCTTTGTCTTCTGCCCGGCAATGATCCTGCTCGGTGCCTCTCCTCCGTTCGCCAGCCTGGCGAACACCGCGATCTGCGGGTGGGCCACTCAGTTGGGCACCAAAATCTGATCGCGTTTAGTGTCGTAGCCGACCGCGCCGGGGTTCCCGATATCCAGCGCCACCTTTCCTGCCGGAGCCGCGCGGATCGTACGCAGGGGCGCTACGTCGCCATTCGCGGTCCGCGGATAAACCGTAGCCGAATGATTGCCCATATTGGCGACTACCAACTCGTTGTTCTTCTTATCCAGGAACACTCCCGTGGGGTTCTTGATCCCGGTCTTCGATCCCTTGATTACGCGTGTCGGCGCAACGTTCCCCTTATCGCCGCCCTTAAACACAAGTATTGAATCGCCTGTATCATTGGCGACGTACAGGTCGCTGTGTTCTTCGTCGAAGTAGATTTGCGCCGGCCAGTTGAGCTGCGTCTCGGGCCCTTCGATAACGCGCAGCGGCGCAACGTCGCCGACTCCGTTCATCGGGTACACAGTAATTGTGGGCGGGTGGTAGGCGCCGGAGCCCGGCACCATAACCTCGCGCCGTTCGCGTTCGTCAGGAATCTGCCAGCCGCCGCTGACCGACGGACGGCGAGTAAAATTCTTTCCGTCTTTGCTGGAGGCCACCGACCCGTGATTGGTAACGTACATTACTTTATTCTTGGTATCGAGCGCGATGCCGTGCGGATCTGCCAACAGCGTCCGATTACCCTCGATGATGCGAATCGGTGCATCGTCGCCCTTCGCCATCTTGTGATACACCACAATTGCCGGCGGGTGCTCGACTGTCAAGAAAAGCTCCTGCGCTTCCTCATTCACCGCGATGCCAAAGGTTCGGTGTGGGGTGTGTAAGGCGCGAGTTGGAGGAACATTCCCCTTCGCCTCCCGCGAAAACACCGTCATGGTATCGATGGTGTCGTTATTGACAGAATAGATGTCACCGTTCTTGGGGTCCACATACAGCCCGCAATTGAATTCGACGTGCGTAGCGGGGCCACCAATGACGCGCTTCGGCTCGGTCATGGTCGCCGTGGGCGGGGTATTCGCCAGCCGATCGTAGGTCATGATCTGGAAAAGATTCTCATCTTGCAGGATGATTTCATTGTGAACCGAATCCACGACAACGGCGCTATAGGTGGGGTAAGGATCCCGAATCATGCGCACCGGAGGGCGGTCAATCGAGGTGCTGCCCTTGATGTCAGCCGCTGTACTCCTGGCCGCCGCTCGCTCCTCCTGAACGGCCGCGATCAGCCGCTGCTGGCTGCTGGCGGGCTGCCATTGGCAGCTCTCCCCCTCCATTTCAGGGAGCGGCTCGATTGAAACAAGTTGCGCTTCTCCGGTGGGCCGCAGCGACCGCAAAGCCGCCTGGCTCCGGTCCGCCGGTTGTAACGCACCACCGCTAAGTAAAATGACAATAGCCGCAGTGACCGCCAGAGCTACGGTAACTCCTGCGCGATGTTCACGGATCTTGCGTGTCATGTGTGATATCTCCCTCGCTTATACAGGCTCAGAGCAGCCTCATTAAACCCCGGTATTGCACCGCTGATGAAAGCTGATGGTGTGAGAAACCGAGCCGCCAGAAAACAATGGCGGCGATCCGGGGAGGACCCGAATCGCCGCTCTTACAAGCTTCGCCGTAAAGTCAGACTTATACCGCAGTATTCCCCTAGAAAATTTCAGGGAAGTAGTACGTCAACACGGCGTTCAGCCGCATGTCGGCGATGATCAGCTCTTTATGCTTCGGGTTGAGCACCACACCGCGAGGTTTCTTCATCTCGCTTTTGGCGTTGGCGTTGATCCTCCACCGCGGCGGAACATCGCCGTTATCATCCATGTTCCAAATCCCGACGTAAGCGTTCTTCGGCTCCATGTCCTGGATAGGGCCGGGCTGGGTGGCCACTATCAGTTTGCGGGCGGGATTCAGCGCTATTTGATTGATGCGGGTGATCCCGGATTTTGGTCCCTTGATGACGGCGCGAGGCTTTACGTTTCCGTTATCGGTGCGATTGAAGATCAGGATCGCTCCGTTCGGCACCTCGCCTTCCTTTGATTCGCCGAAATTAGTGCCGCTGTTCAAACCTACCACCAAAAGATTGTTGACCGGATCGACGACTGCCGAAGTCGCCTGGCGCAGCATGGTATCCGGACCTTTAATCATGCGCAGCGGAGCAACGTCGCCGTTCGCCTCACGCGAGTAGACTCCGATTGAATCGCCCATCGGCACGATGATCTCATTGTGTACCGGATCTACATCGAGGCGGTCGGATCCGCTCAACTGCGTTTTTGGCCCCTGGATAATGCGCTTCGGAGCAGCGTCGCCGTTGACGTCGCCGGCAAAGGTCAGCACAGCCTGCGCAAACGGGTTGGTTACTACGAATTCATCGTGAGCGGCATCGTACCGGATGTCATGCATGGTACGGCTGAGCTTTGTGGATTGTCCTGCTAGGAGCCTGACGGGCATGTCGCCGCCCTTCGCCAACCTGGCGAACATCGCAATCTGCGGATGGGCCACTCAGTTCGGAACCAGAATTTGCTCGCGCTTAGTATCGTAACCGACTGCGCCCGGATTGCCGATCATGAGCGAAAGCTCGTTAGCCGGTCCGCCCCGGATGACGCGCTTCGGAGCCACGTTGCCGTTCGCGTTCAGCGCGAACAAGGCGGCTGTGTGATTACCCATGCTGGCCACCCAGAGTTCCTGATTCTTCAGGTCCAGCGCGAGGCCTGTGGGATTCTTTATCTTGGTCTTGGATCCTTTGATAATCCGTGTCGGCGCAACGTCGCCGTTATCTGTGGTCTTGAAGACGACGATAGAATGATCCATATCGTTGGCGACATAAAGCTCTTCGCGTTCCTCATCGACGGCGATCTGCATGGGCCAATTCAGCGTGGTCTTGGGGCCGGAGATGACGCGCACCGGCGCGGTGTTCCCCTGGGCATCACGCGGATACACCGTGATGGACGGAGGATTCAACTTACCAGAACCGCGCACAAACCCGCGCCGGCTCGTGGATTCTTTCCCACGATAAGAAACGCTGCCGTGATTGGTGACGAAAATGAGGTTATTTCTCGAATCCAACGCGATCCCGTGGGGATCCTCCAGACGCGTGTCATCGCCCATCAGCTCGCGGAGCGGCTTGTCATGTCCGGAAGCGAACTTCGGATAGACGATAACCTCATTGTTGTGCTGAATGGTGAGGAAGAGTTCTTTGCGCGCGTCGTCAACAGCAATGCCGAACGTGCCGTGGGGGACGGCCAGCCACCGGTCGGGCGGCACGTTTCCGCGCGCGTCCTTCGAGAACACTGCAAGCCAGTCTTGCGTATCGTTGTTGACGATGTACGTATCCAGCGTCACCGGATCAATGTAAACGCCGCACATCATCTCCGCTTTAGTGAGATGCCCGCCGATGATGCGCTTGGGCTCGGTCATCCTGGCGTTCGGAGGAGTATTGTCCAGGCGGCTGTACTCCAGGATTTGGAAGAGGTTCTCGTCCGTAACCACCAGCATGTTGCTATTCGGCTCAACGGCAATGGCGCTGAACGATGGATTCGGATCACGTATGCTGCGTACAGGAGGACGATCAAGGTCGGTGGAGGGCGTATCCGCTGCCGCCATGGCGCTGAAGAGCGATCCAGTTATCGGCGAGGTTGCCGATGCCGGCTGCCATTCGCACATCTCGCTCTCCACCTGCGGCAGTGGCGCCACAGAAAGCAGTTGCGGGGCGCCGGTGGGCCGCAGTCCGCGAGTTTTCTCCGCTGTTGTGCGGACTGGTTCGCCACCGCTGAGAAGTACCCAACCCGCTAGTACTGCGATGACGGCTAGCAGAATGACTGCATTTCTCGAGAGTTTCAGGGTAATTCGATTCATAAGTCCTCCGTCACGTCAACTCGTTAAATCGGGTCGGCACTGGTTCACCGCACAATCCCATTGGGGAACACGACAGCACCACGACCCGACGAATCAGCCATTTCATACTGACTGTTTGATCTTACGAATAATACCACAGCCGCGTCAGGCCAGATAAGTGCAATTTCTTCCGCGTGTGCATACCAGTACACTCCGGGAGAATTCCATTACAGTATTAGGTGCGCTAGGGCATGTTTCATATCTCTGCAGGCAGATGTACGGCTTGGCCATCGAGTTGCCCATGAACGAGTTGCCCATGAAAAGGGCGGTTCTAAGGGGGCGTGTCGGCCGTGGATGTGATTCTCAGCAGCACGTGCAGCGGAGCGGTTGGCCGGAACAGCCAGATGAAGGACTGGGTCAAGAAGGTAGCGCCTGCGGTTATGCAACGCACATTACCTCTATGGCTGCGTATGCGTCTGGTGGTGTGGACTGGACGCCGGGGTTTTCGATGGCATTTTCCACTTCCCACCGACCTGCTGCGCGAACTCGCCGACTCTGAACCAAACGCTTTTCACCGCTTTCTGTGGTCGAATCATCTCGCCTATGCGGCGGGATACGAGCTGTCGAGATTCGGATCAGAGAAGCTGGAGCCCTCGCGCAGAATGCTGCTCGACGATATGCAGCAGTACCTGAGAACTCAGGGCGTCGCGCCCGAATGCGAGGTGAACTCCGTTTTTGACGCGGGTTGCTCGCTCGGGCACGTGTTGCGGTTCGCTGAAACAGAGGTCTTCTGTTCGGCAACACGCCTGCGCGGTGTAGACGTTGACCGCTATGCCGTCGAGGCCGGTTCCGCTTACTTGAAGGAGGCTGGTTCGCGCATTGAGCTTATTACGGGAGACGTTGGGCAGATAGAACGCTATATGGCTGGGGAAAAATTAGACGTGGTGCTATGTTGCGGCGTGCTGATGTATTTCGACCAGGCGATGGCGGCACGTGTGGTGAAAGCATTGTTGACGCGCACCAAAGTAATCGCAGGTTTCATCTGCCTGGCGCACCCGGAAAAGGACAATGGGACGCTCGCAAGCTCCGCGATTCGACCGTTAGACTGTGGCTTTATACATAACATCGACGCCATGGTGCAATGTGCCGGTGGACGCGTGGTGTCACGGCGGTGGATACCCCGCCCGCTGGTCGCAGAAACCAGCCCGCCTTATATGATCCTTGCTAAACCTCAATGACACCGCATCGCGCCATCAGGAGTTTCGTATTCAATTCTGTGGCATCGGCAGGGAAGTTAACCAGACCGCGAGGGATGCTCCGGAGCGTGAATCGGGACAGTGACGCGCACGGCTGTGCCGCGGCTGGTGGAGGACACTTGAAGACGACCGCCTAGCTGCCCCAAGCGCTCTTGCATTCCGGCGATACCGATTCCCGAATCAACTTCCGCATTCCGCGATGACTTTCGCCTGACGCCACGGCCGGAGTTCTTCACCTCCAGACAAACTTGCCCGGCCTCTCGCCAAATGCGCAGACTGGCTGACTTGCTGCCGGAATGCCGTTGGATGTTCGTCAGGCTCTCCTGCGCAACTCGGAAGAGAGCCAGCTCAGTATCTTGATCCAATCGCTGAATTGTTGCCGGAATATCCAAACGCACCCGAATCCCCGTGCCGTGAGCGAACTGCTGCACGTGCCCCTGAATTGCTCCGCACAGTCCGGTCAACTCCAAGTGGGGCGGATGTAAAAGGTGCGACAGATCGCGTATCTCGCGGCTGGCCTGGTCGGCGAGCGCTTGCGTTTTTGCGATGAGTTGGTCCGTCTTGCCCCTGACCTTTTTATCAAGCGATCAAACTCGCCGGACACCTGGATCTCGCTGCGCTCCATGCGCACGTGATCCATGAAGAGCTTCTTGCGCGCTGTAAGTTGATTCAGATCGAAGCCGAGTGAGGCCAGGTTCTTGGCAAGCTCGTCAGAACTCTCTTCGAAGGTAATGAACACGCCCGGCTCGTTGAACTGTGTGGCGCCGCGAACCAGGAACTCACCTGCGAGCAGGGTCTTTTCGCAGCCCGGGCCGCCGCACACGATGCTGGGACGCCCGCGCGGTAAGCCGCCGAGCGTAATTTCATCGAGGCCCTGAATTCCCGTAGGACATTTCTCAATCCCGGGGGGATCTCATGGCTTGTGGAATTCCTCATGGGAATCACTGTCCAGATGGTGTTTTTCGTTAACTGGCGAGGGAGCGTTCGGACCAGAACCGGAACGGGAAGCGCGACGGGGTGTGATACGACGCTGACCTCTGCGTGCGCTGGAACGACACGCAGGCCTAACAACCTAGCCTATGTACGAGCGCCTGTTTGTGAGGTACCCGACATCAGCAACCCACCAACAAATTTTGTCAGAGGCGGCAGTTTTTTTTCAACCCGGAATCGCAGACGATATTTGCACTGGTAGCCAGGACGAACGTTTTTTCGTCGTGGGATTTTGCGCTGACCCGAGTACGAGCACACTGATGCGGGGGCCGGCGCCGGGGCGGAACTCTCAACCCGCCCCATGCGCTAAGTCTCATGCGTCATAAGTATCTTGCATAAAGGCGGGGAATGGGTTATGGTGGTTCATGTCGAATCCAAGAGGACGTCCCAAGAAGCGAGAGCTGGTTGTGAGCCCAGAGCAGAAGGTAGCTTTGCGGCGTTTGCTCCAGCAACCGCGGAATTTCCGATCCCTTGCCTTTCGCGCTCGCATCATCTTGGAGTGCGATA
>JACPPJ010000005.1 GCA_016191085.1 Acidobacteriota bacterium
ACCGCGGCGAATTGGCTGGCTTGCTCTCCCCCCCAGCAAGCCAGCCAATTCGCTTCTCCTCTTCTGACTAACACACTTCAACTCCACAGGGGGGATACGAAGTGCATAGGCTATACCATACTCAGCCACGAATTGCTTTTTCGGCGAAACGATGTTAAATTAGCGGGTTTTGAGTGACTCGCAAGGCTGGCTTCTGTGTTTGTCCCAAGGATCTGTCCTTGCACTGCCGGCTTTTTCGTAGACCAACAGGGCCGTGGAGTACGTGCACCCTCTCGGTGAACTAGCTCAGGGACGGAGCAGATCACGAATCTCCGCAGTTCTCAAATTCTATTCCATAGGAATCATCATCTATGTCAAAAGCCTCCTACAACAACATCCCTGTCCCAACGAATGGCCAGCGAATCGAGTTCAAGAACGGAAAATTTACCATTCCCGACCGTCCGATCATCCCTTTTATAGAGGGTGACGGCACGGGACGCGACATCTGGAAAGCGTCCGTGCGCGTGTTCGACGCGGCGGTTGCCAAAGCTTACGGTGGTAAGCGTGAGGTCGTCTGGTATGAAGTATTCGCCGGCGAAAAAGCCATGACCAACTTCAAAGAGTGGCTGCCGAACGACACGGTCGAAGCGATCAAGGAATTCCGCATCGCGATCAAAGGCCCGCTGACGACGCCCGTCGGCGGAGGCATTCGCAGCCTGAACGTGGCGCTGCGACAACTACTGACGCTCTACGCCTGCGTGCGCCCGGTGCGCTATTTCGAGGGCGTGCCGTCGCCGGTGAAGCATCCTGAGCGCATGAATATCATGATCTTCCGTGAGAACATGGAGGACATCTATCGCGGCATCGAATGGCAAGAGGGAACCCCGGAGGCAAAGAAGGTCATCGAGTTCCTGGACAAGGAAATGGGCAAGAAGATTCCTCTGGATTCGGGCATCGGCATCAAGCCGATTTCGATAGGTGGAACCAAGCGCCTGGTGCGCCGCGCCATCAAATGGGCGCTCGAAAACAAGAAGCAGCGTCTGACCCTGGTCCACAAGGGCAACATCATGAAGTTCACGGAAGGCGCGTTCCGTGATTGGGGATATGAATTGGCCAAAGAGGAATTCCGGCAGCAGATCGTAACCGAGCGCGAGAGCTGGATCCTGGACAACCTCGACAAGAATCCGAACCTCTCTATCGAGCAGAATGCCTGCATGATCGAGCCCGGACTGGAATACGGCGCCCCGGATTTCCAAAAAGCGGTTTACAAAGAAGTACAGGACTGCATCTCCGCTATTTCGGCAACACACGGCAAGGGACAGTGGAAGAAGAAGCTCCTGATCAACGACCGCATCGCCGATTCGATCTTCCAGCAGGTAGTGACGCGCGCCGATGAATATCAGGTGCTCGCCACGCCGAACCTCAACGGCGATTACCTCTCTGACGCCTGCGCGGCGCAGATCGGCGGCCTTGGGATGGGCCCTGGCGCGAATATCGGCGACGAATACGCCTGCTTCGAGGCGACCCACGGCACGGCGCCCAAGTATGCCGACCGCGACGTGATTAATCCGAGCAGCGTCATTCTTTCCGGCTGTATGATGTTCGAGTACATGGGCTGGAAGGAAGTCAGCACCATGATCGAGGAAGCCATCGCGCGAACCATTCAGCAGAAGCGCGTCACCTACGATCTGGAGCGCTTGATGCAGGGCGCCACCAAGCTGAAGTGCAGCGAGTACGGTTCCGCCATCATCGAGAACATGCAACCGGTGGCGGTGCACGCTTAACCTTCGTTCTTTTCTGCCACGCGGCATAGTCCGCACAAACGCAGGGGGACAAACCGCGTGGCAGTCCTTCTTGTATTCCAACCATTTGCGCCTCGATCCTGAGGCGCTCAAAAGGGGATTTCCATGCGCAAGAAAATAACCGTTGTAGGTTCGGGCAATGTGGGCGCCTCTGTGGCGTTGCGGCTCGCCGACCGCGAATTGGCCGACGTGGTCATGATAGATATTCTGGAGGGAATTCCTCAGGGCAAGGGCTTGGACATTCTGCAGGCTGGACCAGTGATGCGGTCGGATGTGCAGGTTTCGGGCACCAACGACTACAAAGACACCGCCAATTCTGACATCGTGGTCGTGACTGCGGGCTTCCCGCGGCAGCCCGGCATGAGCCGCGACGATCTGCTTATGAAGAACTATGAAGTAATCAAGGGAACCACTGAAAAGATCGTGCAGTACTCCCCGAACTGCATTCTGGTCATGGTCACCAATCCGCTTGATGCCATGTGCCAGGTGGCGCTGCGGGTGAGCAAGTTCGCCAAGCACCGCGTCATCGGGATGGCTGGCGTTTTGGATTCGGCCCGCTTCCGTACCTTCATTGCCCAAGAACTGAACGTGTCGGTAGAGAACGTGCAAGCGTTCGTGCTGGGCGGCCATGGCGACACCATGGTGCCGCTGGTTCGTTACTCCAACGTCGCCGGCATCCCGCTCACCGAGTTAATGGATTCGGCCACCATAGCGCGGATCGTGCAACGCACCCGCGACGGAGGCGCCGAGATCGTTAAGTACCTGAAAGCGGGCAGCGCGTTCTATGCGCCGTCAGCAGCCGTTTTGGAAATGGTGGACGCGATTCTCAAGGACAAGAAGAAAATCTTGCCCTGCGCTGCCTATCTGGAAGGCGAGTACGGCATTAAGGGCTTGTTCGTGGGCGTGCCCGTAAAGTTGGGCGCCAAAGGCATCGAGCAGATCCTTGAGGTAAAGGTCACTCCGGAAGAGCAGGCCGCCATGTTGAAGAGCGCCGAAGCAGTCCGCGAGCTTGTGGATGTAATCAAGGTGTAGCCGGTTAAGAAAAACAAATGCTACAGGGCGACTAATCTCTGCAAAGCCGAGCCGTCCTGTAGCCTTCCCGAATGCTCCCATGCCTGATCTGGCGATGCATTGAAGTTTTCTGCTCGATCCGCTGAATACTTTCCAGGCGCTTCAGCTTGGCAATTCCCAAACGATTGCGCCAGCTCGGCCAGCATGCGTGCGAAGCCGTTCCTGATTTCGCTGATCAGTTCCTCTGAAGTAGCCGCCAGTTTGGCTTCCGCCTCAAACAACAGGTTTCCGTGAGTGGCGTTGATCCCTTGTACTAGATCGCTGGCGTGTTTGCCGAATACGTCTTTGGCTGTTTCGGCGAGTTGAGCCTCCAGTTGATGCGCCGTAACTTCGATTTGCTGCGAAACTCTTTGCTCTAGTTCTGTTACTTCTCGCAGCAAAGCTGATTCGCGATTCGCCAACGTCGAGGCAAGGGAATCGAATTCGCGCGACAGCGTATCGCGTGCGCTTTCCACGGCGGCTGACGCTGCTTGTTCTGCCTCGTGCCTGCAGCGGTGAACGATCTCCTCTTCGATCGGCGGCATCTGCTGCACAATGCGCTGCGTCAGTTCTGTCAAAGAGACCGATACAACCTCTTCCGCTTCCTGCTGCACCGATCGCCTGTGCTGCTCACCTGCAACAGCAATTCGCTGCAATTCCTCGTCGGCAATAGCTCTACTTCGCTCCATAATCTCTCCGATGCGCTCCTGCACGGCGCGGTCGGATTCGCTCTCAATTCTGCTCCGGAGCGCTGAAGCAATTACATCATTGATGGCGTCTTTGAGCCGTTGATCGGGCGCGGTGGACTGTGTGGTAGCACAGGCGGATTCTGGCGTAAGTAAGTTTTCTTGAGTATTCATGACTTCCTCAGCTTCCACGTGGGGTATTGAAACGTAATCGGGCGGATGTGGCGGGCCGGTCGTTACATCCGAACCCGGATTGAACTGGTCGAGAATCTCCGCGGACACGAGATTAGCAGCAGGCGCGCTCTCCGTTGCAGTTGAAGCTTCGTCCAAATGTAGTGGCCCGGGAACCCGACTGCGGCACTCCCAGTGCGACAACTCCTGAGGCTCATCCTGTGTCGGGAAGTGAATTTGCCACAGATTGCACAGTTCACGCAGCGCGACGGCGAACTCAAATTTCCCGGTCCCGTCCGGCTGGTTGTTTCCCCAAACCACCACCGCGGTCGCAGATCTGCCGTTGGCGGCATTCTTAACGAGCACCTCAATATTGGGCTCGAGCGGCCGTGTGGCCTCGCAGCGCGCGCCGTGACGATTCACAATGAGCGTCCAGGCGCCTACCACTTCTTCGTTTCCATTCTCCGAGCGAAAGTTGATTTGCACCGGAATGCGAATGGCCACTCGCGTGGTCCGGCGCGTGCGAATGCTGAAATCACGTTCGTTCATGGTTGTCTCCTGCCAGCGTTCATCGGACGCAATAGGAGATTTAGCAAGTGATTATTGATGGGAAGGATCGCACCCGGGCCATGTGCTAAAAGGGTTACGTGGTCGGGACAGGGGTTTACGGATGAATACGGAGCGGATTGGATCAGGCTACTTGAGCGCGCCACAGCGCCAGCCCGTGATCCTGCAACAGCAGGGTCACGCCGGAGAATCCGGCATTTTCGAGGGCCTGACGTTGCTCGTCAATGGTCATGTAGAGTTCGTTGTCTGTCTGGCCGCCCTCTCCAGCGAAGTGGTCGCACATCAGGAAAAGGCCTCCCTTGTGTAGCAGCTTGCGTACTCGGGCGTACAGAGAAGGCACCCGCGATTTGTGCCGAACCTCGTGGACCGACTGCATGGAGATGACGGCATCGAATGTGGGCATGCCGAGGTTCCAGTCCGGCAATTTAAAGTTGGTCTCCACGAAACGTACGCCGCCGGACAGGGACCCTAGGCGTTGACGGGCAAGTTCATGCATGGCTGGAGAATAATCCAGCGCCGTGTAAACGGCGTGCGGCAGCACTTCCAGAATGCGCTGCGCCAGAAAGCCTGGGCCGGAGCCCAGTTCCAGAACGGATAGCTCCTCGGCTCCGGTGCTGGCCAGCTCCCGCGCGAAGGTTCGGAAGAATTCCTCGCGCCATGGCTTCTTCGACTCCGCTTCTTCGGTCCAGGCGCGAGCCTCTGCAGGGTTTTGAAAATCAACGTTGCCGGGAATGTCGGTGGGTTTGTTTCCTGCCATACGTGCAAGTTTATGGATGAATGGCCGCTCCATAGCTGTAGCGGCTCTGATTCTAGCTTCTAGCTTGTAGCTTCTGCCTCTGAGTTGAGTTCACTGCTTCCCCGCTTGTATTTTGCCCAGGATCTGCACTGCGCGCTCTTTGGCAATATTGGCCACGCTACGGTTGTTCCGAATCTTTTCCAGTATCGGCACCAGTTGGCCGGTCCCGAGCAGGCGATTTTGGTCGACGGCCATTTCGACCTGAAGCAACTCTTTCATAATACCAAGCCGGTCGAACCGGACTAGATTCTCCAAGCGGATCAGGTGCTGTTCGGTCGACGAAATCCTCTCAAAGATAGCAGTAAGCGCCAGTGCCTCTGGTAACTCAGTGTGATTGAAAACGGATTCGTGACGTTCACCGCCTGTTTGGTACGACAGTGTCTTCTTGCCCATGTTGGCGACGCGGCGATGCGATTCCACATTGCCGCCTTTGAACCAGTTGAGCTTTTCGGCAAGACGGAATATCTCCGATGCGGTATCGGCCGAAATAGAGAACTCGAGCGGCGCATTGTCATCAGGAGCAGTGCGGTAAACGGTTCTTCCGTCTTCGCCCACCGTGATGGAATAGTAATCGGGCTGGCTGTTGGGAAATTCTTTGGTGAATGTTATCCGAGCGCCGTCGTCCGCCGCCGTGAAAACAAAACCTTTTACCGCAGAGATTACAGAGAACGCAGAGAGAAATAAAATAATCAAAACTCTGTGCTCTCTGCGATCTCTGCGGTGAATTTGTTTATTTTGCTTCATGCGTTCGGCAGGGATATATGTTGTTGACCTCGGGTGCCTCGCTGAGTTGGAGCCAGTTTCGCGAGCAACTGAGCGCGATTGGCATGGCAGACGGCGACAGCTAAAGCATCGGCAGCGTCTTCCGGAGGCAACTCCTTCAATGACAGCAGAGCCTTCACCATCTGCTGCACTTGCGATTTTTCAGCGCGGCCGTAGCCAACGACGCTCGATTTAATCTCGAGCGGTGAGTACTCGTGGACAGCCAAACCCGCATCGGCGGCGGCGAGCAGCACAACGCCTTTCACTTGACCCAGCTTGATCAAACTCTTCACGTTGACGGAGTAGAAAATCTCCTCTACCGCCATGACGTCTGGAGAATGTGTCTGGATTAGATTGCGAAGGGTATCCGCGATCTGCTTGAGGCGCTCCGGGAAGGGAAAGCGCGCTACCGTGGTGACGATTCCCGAATCCACTACCTGAAACGCGCGCCCGTCGGAATCAATGATTCCGTATCCAGTAGCATTCGATCCACAGTCAATACCGAGGACTCGAGTCATGCGTTGGCTACTTGTTCCAGCTCGCGTTGATCAATGTCGAAGTTCGAGTAGACGTGCTGCACGTCTTCGTGGTCTTCCAGCGCTTCCATCAAGCGGATCATCTGCTGCGCTTCTTTGCCTTCCAGCTTGATATAGTTCTGCGGCAGCATGGTGACTTCCGAGGCGGCAACCTCGATTTTGGCGGTCTTCAATGCCTCCAGCACAGATTCGAAGTTTTCCGGCAGAGAGATGATTTCCCACTGCTCGCCGTCGTCTCGCAAATCTTCCGCGCTGGTATCCAGAACAATGTTCATGAGCTGATCTTCGCTGGCTGCGCTCTTGGGCACCGCAATGGAGCCGCGCTTGCGGAACATCCACGAGACCGAGCCCGACTCGCCCAGATTTCCACCGTTTTTGGAGAACGCGTGGCGAATCTCGGAGACGGTGCGGTTTCGATTGTCGGTAGCCACTTCTACGATCAGGGCGACCCCTTTGGGGCCGTAGCCTTCAAACGAGATCTCGTCGTATGTCACGCCGGGCAGCTCGCCGGTGCCGCGCTGGATAGCGCGCTTGATGTTATCCGCCGGCATATTCTCGGCCTTGGCGGCGTTCACAGCGCCGCGAAGGCGAGGATTGGATTCAAGATCGCCTCCGCCGTGGCGGGCCGCCACCGTGATTTCCTTGATCAGACGGGTGAAGATCTTCCCTCTTTTGGCGTCTGTTGCTGCCTTTTTGTGCTTGATGGTAGCCCATTTAGAATGGCCTGACATAGAATCCTCTCACCAGGTAGGGTGGGCTTCGTTCCGGATAGCCGGTACTGAGGGTCTTAGGAATTGCCGGCGGATTGAGTTTCCCGGAACCCCAGTCGAAATCCTAGCATACGCCCTCTAGGGAAACAAGTTGCAGGCTGTCCGGCAGGCTGGGTTGCACGCTTGAGGCGCGTGTCGGGCGGGTTCAATCTTGGAAGTCTAGCTATCGGGAGGAGCCGACGTTAAACGCCCGTGTGAAATTTCGGTGTAGGTTCCGCGAAATCTCCGAAGACTGAGAGCAGTGATTGGATGACGGGGTGGGTCTTGGATTCCAGGTCTGCTCCACGCAGCCTGGTTTTGCCGTTGGCCACGCTTTCCGGAAGCACGAAATGATTCATCCACGCCATCAAGTCTGCGGTCACTCCGGGGAATAGTCCGTGAAAACGCGCCAGGACGCTGGCAGGCACGCTGAGCGTGATCTCAGCCTGGCGGGCTTTTACGGCCCGCACGATCGTTCTTGCCGCGCGTTCCGCGTTGATGGAGAAAATCGGCAGCGCGGCACCCAAGCTGAACCACGCATACTCGGCTTCCTGCTTTCCTTTGAAGAAAGCATTGACGTGCGAGCCAGTGCGCATCAACCCTGGCACGACTGTAGTGACTGCTATACCGTCCTTCGCGAGCTCTGCGCGCAATCCTTCCGACAACCCCACGCAAGCGAATTTCGCACAGCCGTATGGGATCAGGTGGGGAACGCTGACCCTGCCTCCAATCGAAGTGATGTTGGCGATGCGTCCCGCCTGCCGCCGTTGCATGCCGGGAAGCACCGCCATGGTCGGCCAGAGCGTGCCCCAGAACATAGTGTTCATCGCTGTTTCGAAGTCCTCACGGGTCATGGTCTGAATGGGCCCGACCACAATCACGCCGGCGTTGTTGACCAGAATGTCGATGTGCCCCAGCCGCCCCTCGGCGGCGCGGATCATATTATCAACCTGCTCCTGCCTGGAAATGTCGCATTCGAAGGCGTAAACTTCCGCATCTTCCTGCTGCAATAACCGCGTGGCCCGGTCGAGTTCTCCCACGTCACGCGCGCAAATCGCCAACCGGCACCCTTGATGAGCAAGCTCCCTGGCCAGCATGAATCCCAGTCCTCGGGAGCCTCCCGTGATCAACGCCGCTTGGCCTCGGATGTCTTCATCCTTACCCGGCCATGACACGCTGGATGCTGCCAGCGCCGCTCCCAAGCCGCCCGCCACCATCAATGCAGTTTTCACGGGTCCGGATAAAGGCATATTGACCTCCGTAGTCGGCTACGTGCAACGTTCACGCTACCGCAGTGTTGTACACCGGTGCGGTCCAGGGGTCCAGAACCACTTTCATACACTCATCCCGCTTCTGCTGGAACATACGATATGCCTGAGGAGCTTCCTCCAGCGTCAGTCGATGGGAGATGACGAACGACGGATCAATCTCACCCCGCTCGATTCGCTCCAGCAGTGGGCGCATATATTTGTGGACCAAAGTCTGGCCCATTTTGAATGTGAGTCCCTTGCCAAACGCTGCGCCGATGGGGAACTTGTCAATGAATCCGGTGTAAACACCCGGTATAGAAACGGTGCCGCCCTTGCGGCATGCCTGGATGGCCTGCCGCAGCGCCATGGGCCTGTCGGTCTCAAGGTGCAGTGTCTGCTTGGCATGGTCATACATGGCAACCAGATCGGTGCCATGCGCCTCCATACCGACGGCATCAATGCAGGCGTCGGGGCCACGACCGCCGGTGAGTTCTCTTAACATATCTAACGCATCTACCTCTTCATAGTTGAGCGGCTGCGCTCCTTGCTGTTGCGCCAAGCGCAGGCGCGATGGGAAGCGGTCCAGCGCGATGACGCGCTCGGCGCCCAACATGAACGCGCTCTTGATGGCGAACTGCCCAACCGGCCCGCAGCCCCACACAGCGATCACATCGCCGTTCTTTATATTACAGTTCTCAGCCGCCATGTAGCCGGTAGGCAAAATATCGCTTAGGAACAACGCCTGTTCATCAGTCAACGAATCGGGAACTTTCAGCGGACCCACATCGGAGAAAGGGACCCGGACATATTGCGCCTGCCCGCCGGCATATCCGCCGAATAAGTGCGAGTAGCCGAAAAGACCGCCGGCGCTATAGCCATACATTTTTTCCACAATCCAGGCGTTGGGGTTGGAATTATCGCATGCCGGCCAGAGCCCCTGCTGGCAGTAGTAGCAGTTGCCGCACGAAATTGCGAACGGCACTACCACACGGTCTCCCACCCGCAAGCCGTTGGATTTGCCGACTTCCACCACTTCGCCCATGAACTCGTGTCCCAGGATGTCGCCGTGCTTCATGCCGGGAATGTAGCCGCCATAAAGGTGAAGGTCCGAACCGCAGATGGCGGCGCGGGTTACTTTTACAATGGCATCGCGCGGGTTAAGAATCGCCGGATCGGACACGGTCTCCACTCTCACGTCCTCGGTTCCGTACCAGCAAGCAGCCTTCATGTTCGCTTCCTTTCTGATTGTGACGTCCACCACGAGGCGGCATGGAATCACGGCGATTCATCTCTATGCCGCTTCTTCAGTTCCTGGCATGCGGGTCCGCGCCTCTCGAGCTTCCCGCTCACGAACTTGCCAACCGCGGCTGGACTCGACCATGCTCGGCCCCACGGGTTGGCCCTCTGTTGTGGGAATCTCACCGGTTTCCATCATCTGCTTGAAATGCCGCAGGTCTTCACGGATCTGCTGCTCGGGTTCTTCTCCGAATAGCTTCGCAAACAGCGCCGTAAGGATGCCGCCTGGAGGCAGGTATTGCATTTCTACTTTGACCTCCGTGCCGCGTCCACCAGGCGCGGGGCGGAAATATACGGAACCTGCCGTCGCCACTTCGGAGCCGGGGAGGGATCGCCATCCGATCATTTGGTTGGGCACGTCGGCGGTAATCTCGGCGTCCCATTCGATGCGGCTGCCGCCGGGACCTCGGGCGATCCAATGAGAATGAGTGGCATCCGTGATCCGCACTGCCAGCACATGGTCCATAAACGTGGGCAGGTTCTCGAATTGCCGCCAGAACTGATATAGTTCCGCAGCTGGCTTATTGATTGTGATGGCATGGTCAACACGAATACCCTGTCGGTAAATCAGCGGCGTTCGCTCGTTTTTGCGCGGAACCGAACTGACGCCGAGAAGCTGGTACAGATACGAGCGCCCGGTTGTGCCGCGATATAACAGGTCTGCGCCGGCGAAGGCTAAAACCGCGCCCATTGTGGACCTGTGCCTCAGTCCCCGTGCCAGCAGCACCCCGCCTGCCGCCACTGAAACCATGCGCTCGATCGGCCCTACATTCACTGCACCACTGTTGCGGATGAAAGTTTCCATGGATACACTCCTCTCACTCTCTGTGCAGGGACACTCGCAACAACCCATTAGATTCACAATAACCGATGATTGGGTTCTAGGAAACCATCAGTGCAATTGGCGGATATGAGGTGAAGTGACAGAGAGTTTCGCTACTCGCCGTCTTACGTCTTTCCCCCAGCCTCCCCCGCCGGGTGTCTCGATTCGTAAAACAGCACCGGCCGGGGCGGTGAAATTTGCCTTCGACGATAAGGCGATCGTCCGTTTTCCGAATAATAGTTCGTTCTTCCCCAGCTTACCGGGCTTGCCTCCGGCGAGGCCATACGGCGGAAATCTGCGGCGGTCCGAGAGAATGGTTCCACGGACAGGCGTCAGAAATTCCAGTTCGCGAACAATGCCGTCGCCGCCTTTGTACTTTCCGGCGCCATGCGAGCCGTGCCGCAGCGAATAGCGGCGCACGCGCACCGGTAGAGCGGATTCCAGCGCCTCTACTGGCGTGTTCAGTGAATTCGTCATGTGAGTGTGAACGCCGCTGAGCCCGTCGGCGCTGGGACGCGCGCCCATGCCACCTGCGACCGTTTCGTAGTAAGCGAAAGGCGCACCGGTGCGAGGGTCCACGCCTCCGAATGAGATGTTATTCATAGTACCGCAGCTTGCCGCGGGAATGCGATGCGGCAGCGCGCGAGCTAACGCGAGCAGGAGTACGTCCACGATTCGCTGCGACGTTTCCACGTTGCCGCCCGCCACCGCGGCAGGCGGCCGCGCGTTTACGATGCTGCCTTCGGGGGCGATTACCTCGATCGGCTGCATCAGCCCCGCGCAGGCGGGAACGTCCTCCTGCAGCAGGCATCGGAAGACGTAGAACACCGCCGATTGCGTGATGGCGAGCACCGCGTTCACGTTGCCGCGGCACGATGGCGCCGAGCCGGTGAAGTCCACGCGCGCCCGGTCCCTGGAGATGCGAATCTCCACGGCAATTCGAATCGGCCTGTCATCAAAGCCGTCGTTATCGAGAAAGTCTTCCGCTCTGTAGACACCATCGGGCATCGCCGCGATCTCCGCCTGCATCAGGCGAGCGGAATAAGCCTGCAGCGCATCGAGATAGAAACGCGTTTTCGTTTCGCCATATTTTTCCGCAATCTCGGTAAGGCGGCGCTCGCCGAGGCGGCAGGCAGCGATCTGTGCCGTGAGGTCGCCTTCGCGCTCGCGCGGCGTGCGGGCATTCGCCAGCAGCAGCGTCATAGCGTCTCGTTGAATGACTCCGCCGCGCGTCAGGTAAATGGGGGGAATTCGCAACCCTTCTTGATAGATCTCTTCCGTCAACCCCATCGAGGCGGGCTGCGCGCCGCCGACGTCGGAGTGGTGTGCACGATTCGCGACATAGAACATCGCCCCGGTGCCGTGTATCACCACCGGCGTCACCATAGTAATATCCGGCAGGTGCGTGCCGCCGGCATAGGGATCGTTGAGCATGGCGATGTCGCCCTCGCCGAGCTCCAGCGCGCTCATCACGGAGGCCACCGAGATTGGCATGGAGCCCAAATGTACTGGCATGTGGTCGCCCATCGCGACGACGCGCCCCTCGCCATCAAATACCGCGCAGGAATAATCACGGCGCTCTTTTATGTTTGGCGAAAAACTGGAGCGCCGCAGCGACGCCCCCATCTCCTCTGCAACGGAGTGGAACATGTTCTTAAATATTTCCAGTTCGGTCGCATCAACGCGCATGGCGGGTGATCACCAGATTCTGAAATTCATCCACTCGACAACGGAACCCCGGCGGGAGAGCCGTTGTGGAGCTATACTCCACGACGATTGCAGGGCCATTAAGGTTCATACCGGGTCGCAGGCGAGCGCGGTCATAAAAGCGAGTGGTGTGTGTTGAACCGTTGAACCAAACCGGCTTTTCGCAGATGATGGCGGCGGTTGCGACCGCACGCCCCAATGGTTCGGGTTGCAGCGGAGGCTTCGGTGTTGGGACGGTCAGGCGAACGCGGATGCTGACGATCTCCATCGGCCTCTGCGGGGCAGAGTATCCGTAAGCTCGCTCATGTTCCTTGTGGAACTGTGGCAAAAATTCAGGCGTGAACGGGACACGCAATTCGTAACTCTGCCCTGAATACCTCAGATCAATCGCACGTTCAATGTTGACGCGTTTATTCGGGATGCCATCCTTGCGCAGCTCTGTTATGCCCGCATGTTCTAGCTGCTGAAACCGGCGATTCAAATCAGCAGCCAATCGTTTGGCCTCACGCGAGCCGTTGTTTGCCGCTTGCGGAGGTACGGCCAGCAGCACGGATTGCGAGACGTCCCGCACTGAATCGGAGATTAAAATCCCGAGCGCGGAGAACGCGCCCGGATTCGGAGGTACGACGACCTGCGCCAGCACGAGGGAGGCGGCTAGTTCAGCAGCGTGCAGCCCGCCTCCTCCACCGAAACAGATCAGCGCGAAATCACGCGGATCATACCCGCGCTCCACAGAAATGACCCGCAGCGCTTTCTCCATTGTTGCGTTCGAAACAGCGACAATGCCCTGCGCGAGCTGCATTGGATCTTTATAGCTGGCGTGCTTGCGAGAGTATTCTCGCAAAAATCGCTCGAAGGCTTGTATAGCCGCCCCACGCGAAAGCTGAAACGCTCCGCCGAGAAAGTGATCGGGATCGAGCCGTCCGAGCAGCAAATTGGCGTCTGTGACGGTGGGCTGGTCGCCGCCTTTGCCATAGCAGATGGGACCGGGAACAGCGCCGGCACTCTCAGGGCCCACTCGCAACGCGCCGCCGGCGTCCAGCCGCGCCAGCGATCCGCCTCCTGCGCCAACTGAATGTATGTCGAGCACCGGCACGGCAACGGGAACTCCTGCCAAGGTTGTTTCGTTGGTGGTTCGAGCTGGGCCGTCGAGCAGGCAAACATCGGTGGATGTCCCGCCCATATCAAAGCTGATGGCGCGCCGAATGCCCAACGTGTCGGCGAGCCAGCGGGCAGCTACGACGCCGCCCGCTGGGCCGGATAAGATGGTGCGCACGGGTTCGCTCGCCGCTCGATCCGCCGTCGTGATCCCGCCGCTCGACTGCATGATGAACAGCCGCGTTGCGCAGGTCCGGCCTTTGTAGCCGCCCCGGCCAACCCCAAGGGTTGGCTGCGCCGCGACCTGCTGTTCCAGTCGCGTGAGGTATCGGCCCATAGCGGGAGCGAGGAAGGAGTTGATTGCCACCGTGGAGAGCCGTTCGTACTCACGAAATTCGGGAAGAATTTCATGCGAGACGGATACCGGTAGGCCCAACCGCCGGAGCGCAGCCGCGACCAGACGTTCATTTTCCGGGTTCACGAAGGAAAATAGAAAGCACAGCGCGACCGCGTCAGCGTTCGAGCTTCGCACCTGTTGCCGCAGCCGCTCAATCTCGCGCTTACCCGGTCGCAACAGAATCGTGCCGTCCGCCGCCGTCCGTTCGCGCACGCCAAATCTCAACTCGCGGGCAATCATCGGCGCGGGACGTTGGACGTTGAGGTTGTAAAGCTGAGGCCGGTTCTGACGGCCAATTTCGATGAGGTCTTCGAAGCCTTGGGTCGTTACGAGCGCGACGCGCACCCCTCGACGTTCCAACAGGTTATTGGTGGCGACGGTTGTGCCGTGGATTACGTCCTCGATGTAACGGCTACGCGCCAGTTCGCGGAGACCCCGAACGATGTGACGGGCGGGGTCATCGGGGCTTGAAAATACTTTCAGAACTCGAAATCCGGAGCCATCGGCGACAATGCAGTCGGTGAACGTGCCTCCAGTGTCCACGCCTATACGCATCAGCAATCCAGGTGTTGGGTGTTAGGTGTTGGGTTTCGGGTGCCGGTTTTGACCTGACACCTCACACCCGGCACCCGACACCTTCTTCACGCTTGCATGCCCTCGGTAATCCATTGTTTAAAGAGCGCGATCCGCTCGTTGGGCCATGGCCCGTCGCAGGGCATGGTTCCATCTTCCAGGCGGCTGAGAATTAGCTTCGCCTTGGCCTTGACGTGCGCGTACGACGACAGGTCAATTCCTATTGACATCATGGTCTCGACATCCGGATCATCGCGAAAAAGCGGACGAATGTCAGTGGCAAAACTCAGCGGCATCACACACCTCCGGCGGCAACATACAACGCGCCGTGATTATACCCGAGTGTCTTGCGGGCACGGTTCTGTCCTTGGCAATAGTAAGCTCTCACTGAACCTCTGCTGCGCGTCCAGCCATTGCCGACGCACTTGAAAGCCGGAGTTACAGGCCATCCTGGCGATCTCAGGTATCGAATATTTGTAAGAGTTCTCGGTGTGAATCGCTTCGTCGCGCCGGAACGAAACGGAGATGCCGAGGCGATCGATGGAGACTCGCTGCGCTCGCTTGCTGACCAGATACATCTCGACGCGCCCGGCGTCCTCGTTGTACACGGCACGGTGACGAAAATTTACCGGGTCAAAATGGCCGCCGAGTTCATCGTTGATCCGCTTCAACAGGTTCAAATTGAACTGGGCAGTAATCCCGGCCGAATCGTCGTACGCTCTTTCGAGCGCGCCGCGATCCTTGCGAAGATCGATTCCAAGCAGCAACGCATCGCGTGAGTTCATCACAGCGCGTATCTTGCTGAGAAACTCAGCCGCCTCGTCCCTGGTCAGATTGCCGATATTCGAGCCGAGCCAGAGGATCAGCTTGGCGCGGTGGTTCTGTTTGGCAAACTCACGTAAACACTCTTGATACTCGCCTGCAACAGCCGTGATCTCCAGCCCCGGGCACGCTCTTAGCAATGCTCGCGAGCTTTCCTCCAGGACAGCGCGCGAAATGTCCATGGGAACATACCGCAGGCGCTTGTGCCGCTGCAGAACCGCGGCGATTAGAAAGCGCGTCTTGGCGGCGTTGCCGCTGCCCAGTTCGGCAATCGTTACGTCAGCCGGAAGCCGACGGGCAATTTCGGTCGCGTGCCGCTGAATGATCTCGCGCTCGGCTCGCATGAGATAGTACTCGGGTAAATCGCAGATAGCTTCGAACAGTTTCGACCCCTCAGCGTTGTAAAAAAACCTGCACGCCAGAAACTTTGGCCGACTGCGCAGACCCGCCTTAACGGAACCGGCGAAATCGGCGTCAAGCGAGCCGATGCTGCGATCCACAAGCTGGAAACGGCCGGTGGTGATTGCGGACGTGCTATGCCGTTGACGCGGAGGCGCGGCATCATACAACTCCTTTATCAATGCGCGCCAGCTCCGAAGTTCGCGCGCTGGCGTGAATAGCGGGCGTAGACGGACGCACCACGCCTGGAGGCGCCGCAAGAATTCGGCGTCGCCCTCTGCTCGCTGCATCAGCTCCAGCAAAGCGCGCGTGCTGTCGACGGGGAAGTATCCCGGGTATTCGCGTCCGAGGATGCCCACCGAGCCGGAGATCTTCGATGCCAGTACAGGAACTCCCATGGCGATTGCTTCGGAAACGACGTTGGCGCCGCCTTCCATCTTCGAGCTGAGCACTACAGCCCGACAGCGAGCCATGAGCCGCAGCATCTTGGTTTGCGGCAAATCACCGAGCCAGCGATAGCGCGAATTCACGTGTTCTTCGGCGCGCGCTCGCAACTCCATTTGTTTGGTCAGGGCGCCCCCTGCGTGTACTACATGAATGCGGGAGGACGCCGGCAACAGGCGCGCTGCCAACGCTGCGCGAAACGGATCTTTCACCGCCCTCAGGTGCCCGAAGACGCCGATCTGAAAATCTCGTTTTAGCGGGCTCGTGTGCAGGTGAAACTTTTCTACAGATTGAAAAATTACGCGAGCCTTGCCGCGCAAGTGTTGCGGCAACTCATCGATCCCCAGCGGCTGGAGGACAATCAGTCTTGATGCGAGTTCAAGCGACTGCTGGGCCGCCTTGCTGGTCTTGATGTCCTTGTAAAGATCCGTTCCGGTGAGCGCCACTATCAGAGGCAAATCCGGGTGGCGTTGTCGGAAGCGCCTGATGGATGCCGCGCTCCGTCTTGCGTGCAGCGCAATCAGAAGGTCGCACGGTTCTCCCAAGTATTCCTGCTTCACCGTGACGCGATGCCCTAGCTGCCGCAGCAGTTTACTCCACCGGTCGGCGGTAATCCGGTTCCCTTTGCGCGAATGTGATGGGGCGGGAGTAACGAGGAGGATGTTCATTTAAGTGTCAGCTATTAGCAGTCAGCGCTTAGCGTCAGACCTCAGCGCTGACCGCTGATCGCCAAAAGCTGATTGCTATTCCAGTGGTCTGCAGGTGCGAAATCCGGCCCAGACGTCGCGCCGGTCCGGCATATAAAAATTTCGATAGGTGTTATGAATGAATCGCGAGCGCGTCGCCCAGCAGCCGCCGCGCAGGACCTTGTGCGTGTCGAACCAGGGCTCGGAATATTCCTGGTAGGGATCCGGCACAAACCCAGGGTAGGGGACAAACGGAGTGGCCGTCCATTCCCACACGTTGCCGATCATCTGGCGGCAGCCGAAAATCGTGTCGCCTTTCGGAAACGCGGAGACATCCACAACGCCCCTTGCGATCCAGTCGAGATTGGCCTCGCCCGCTGCGGCGGTGCGTTCGCCCCAGGGATAGCGGCGTTTGTTGCGCGAGAGATTCACTGCGTCACGCTCAGGTACACCTGCGGCAGCGGCTTCCCATTCCGATTCGGAGGGCAAGCGGCGCTTAGCCCAGCGGCAATACGCGTCGGCCTCATACCAGTTGACGTGGATCATCGCCATGTTGGGTTCAATCGGCGTTAGTTGATCAAACGAGCGGCGGAACCACCTGCCAGGCGAGCATTCATCCCAATACAGCGGATGCGACGCGCCACTCTGCTGCCGCCATAACCAGCCCTCTGGAGACCACAGATCCTCGCGGTTATAGCCGCCGTCCTCGACGAATGCAAGGAACTCTCCCTGCGTGACGGCGGTGCGGGAGATCGCGAACGGCCGCAGTTGCACCGGGTGAGTCCACTTTTCGTTGTCGAATACAAACGGCTCCTGCAGAGAAGCGCCCAGCAAAAACTCTCCGCCGGGAATTTCGACATCGCCGGAGATGCGGGTTGGATCGGGAGCAATGACCGCATCGTCAGCGCGGGGCACAGCGATGCGTGGAGCCGCATACCCGAGCGTCTGCCGTGTGTACGTGAAGGCCTCGTTATGCATGTCGCCGTGGAACACGGAGTACATGACGTGATAAAGAAACTCAGGAGCCGGATGAGGTTTCGACAGCTTGTCCAGCACGCGGTCGCGCACCTGCGTCATGTACCGCAGCGTCTCCTCACGCGTGGGAAGCGGCAGGTCCCAACGCGTGTCGTGGGGAATGGCGATGGAGTCGTATAACGAGTCGGCGTCGCCACGGATCGGTTTTTCGCGACAGGCGTGGCGAAGGACCCATTTTTCCGTGAACCAGGCCGTGTGCCCGATCTCCCACAGCAGTGGATTCACAATCGCCAGGCGCGGCCCCATCAACTGTTCGTCATTCAGATCGGCCACTAGCTCCAGCGTGCGGTCCAGGACGTCTCGCACCCAGGCAGCGAGTTCGCACACGTCAGGCGGATGGAAACCCGGCAAGTTGGTAATGGCGGAGTTAGTTGTCATCGGATTGCAATTGATACTTCGTTGCTTTGCATATCCGCAAATTTCATGCGAACGGGTATTGCGTCACCTGGACGCATCCCCGATGGTACCCGGATGTTAACCTGGTTTAAACCTATGAAACCGGGAGCGCTTCCGACGAACAGAATTTCAGCCGGAATACCACCCACAGTAAACTCGGCCGTAAAAAAAGAAACGCCTCTGTTCGTCAGCACTAAAATGATCGCGGTGCCGATGAGTTGGCCACCAGGGCTGATGCCGGTCATCAGGGGACCTACTTGAATATCGGTGCTGGCTGAGATGTCCGGACCTAGCCCGGTGCAATATATCTCAATGGCTTCACCCGGTGTAGCCGGGTTTGCAGCGGAAACCAAGCCGCCGCCAACGTGTAGGATTGCCCCTTGTCCTTTACCGTCCTGCGAAACTGCAAATATTCCCGGACTAGCTATTTTCAGAGACGCCAGCGGCTGAGTAATACTCTCGCTACCTGCCTCACGTACAGAAATGGTGGCAGGAGCCGTAGTGCCGAGGGGCACCTGAAAATTGATCTGATTAGCGCTGACGAAGAACAGCGGCGCGGCGACTCCATTCACCAGCACCGACGTAGCGTTCATCTGGGTTGGCAGCGGAAGCCGGGCGGCGGTCTGTGCTGCGGGAGCGAGGTTCATACCGAACAACGTTGCGATGCTCCCCGGCGCAACACCTGGCTGGAAGCTGGCCGCATTCACGACGCCATCGGCATCGATCGACGGCGGCGCGGAGGGCGGCAAATAGAAGGCCTCGTGCGCATCCGCGAAAAACGCGCCCGCTCGCGGGCCGCCGGATGGCACGAAGATCCGGTTGCCGTCCATCGTCGCGCCATAAATTCCATGCCGCGGAGTCGGCATAGGAGCCAGCGCGCTCCAGGTGTTTGTGGCGGGATCATACTCCTCGTTTTGCGAAAACGTTCCTTCCGCCGTGCCGCTCGCTCCCTCGCCTCCGAAGACCTGAATCCGCCCGCCGATTGTGCCAGAACCCAAGCCGCCGCGAGCTGTGGGTATCGGCGCGCGTTGGCTCCAGCGGCCCAGCATAGGATCGTACTCTTCGTTCACGTTCAAATCGCGATCGCGGCGGCCCGCGATAGTGTAGAACTTCCCGTTTACAGCCTGTGCCGTCAAATGGTCGCGGGCTGTAGGCATGGCGGGCAGAGTGGTCCAGGAATTCGTCAGCGGATCGAAGGCCTCGAACGTATTCACGCTACCGCCGGCAGCGATCCCTCCAGCGACATAGATGCGTCCGGCCAGTGCCGCGACTCCGGATGCTCCGCGCGGTGTCGGCATGCTTGCGCGCTCGGTCCATTCGTTTGTTCCGGGATCGTACTCAAACGTCCGGCCCGTGACGAAGCTGCTGCCGATGCGAATGCCGCCAAGAAAATAAAATTTGCCGTTCAATGCCGCTACGTTCGCATGATCTACGCCTCCGTCGACGGGCAGGGGCGCTCCTTCAGTCCATGTATCGGTGAAGGAATCGTATATAAAGAGGCGATTGGTCGAGCCGGTGGGAAGCAGGCCTCCAACTACATAGACCTTCAGCCCGATTGCCGCCGCCGCAACCTCCGTTGCTTCCACAGGGAAAGGGGCGCGCCGCTCCCACACGCCGGATTGGGCAGCGAGCAATGAGGGAATCGCGTAAGCCGCAATGATCAGCAGCGATCGTACTCTCGATTCAGAGCACGCATTCTTCAGGAGCCGGGAGTCAATGGCCGGGAGTCGCAATTCTGCCCCTCCGCCATGAAATGAAGATCACCATCAGTGTAAAGCAAAACCGGGATATGGACGTCGATAACTATTCTGGCCTGAGTCTCAGACCTCTGGGAGTGAAAGATCGCTCAGCGAGTTCGAACGCGCCCTGGACCAGCAGAGCGAGGATTGCCGCTGGAACGGCGCCCTGCAGGATCAGGCCCGTATCGTCGAGGCGTATGCCTGTGAGTATCGGCTGACCGTACCCACCTGCCCCGATCAGCGCGCCTAGCGTCGCAGTTCCGACGTTGATCACGGCCGAAGTTTTGATACCGGCCAGGATAGACCGAGACGCGATCGGCAGTTCAATCAATCGTAGCCGCGGGCCTTCCGGTAGTCCCAGAGCCGCGGCGGATTCGCGTACTGATGGAGCAATATCGCGAAGCCCCGTATAGGTATTCCGCACGATGGGCAGCAGACTATAGAGGAACAGCGCCACAATTGCCGGAGGCCCGCCAATACCGAGCAACGGGATCATGAACACCAGCAGAGCCAGCGATGGAATGGTTTGAATGACACCTGTGAGCGCAAGAATGACTTGCCCAGCACGCCGGAACTTGTTCGCGAAAATTCCGAGGGGAATCGATACCACGATCGCAGCCGTCAGCGAGACCGCCACAAGCAGTAAGTGTTCCTTCGTGCGTTGGAGGATCATCTCGACCGTACTCGCATCGCGCGTGTCGTTGTGAAGACCCAAGCTCCCCGCCAGGAACTCGGACGCGATGCGCTCTTCCGGCACCTTGTCGAGCTTGGCGCGCGCGTTCATCTCGATCATCGCCTGCTCGGAGATGCGGCCTTCGAGTTGCAGGATTGCGCGGATCGCGTCGGGCGCTCGCTTCGACGCATCGTCACGGTAGAGCAGCACTGCGTCATATTGAGGGAAGTAGCCGAGGTCGTCTCGCAGGACGCGCAATTTGCGGTACTGGATCTCCGCATCGGTTGAGTAAAGATCCGTCGCGTGTATTGCGCCGCTCTCCAGGGCTCTGTAGGCGAGTTCGTGATCCATGCCCCGCGCATTTCTCTGCGGGAGTGCGTAGCGAGCGCGGAGGCCCGGCCAGCCATCGCCGCGGTCCATGAACTCATTGCTGAAGCCGAAATTCAGTTCAGGATGCCGGCGGAGGTCGGAGATAGTCTCGATGCTGAGTTGCATGGCGACTTCTTCTTTCATCCCGATTGCATAGGTGTCGTTGAAGCCGAGTGAGCGGCTCATGCGGACGCCGCGCTCTTCGAGCGCGCTGCGAATCGCCTCTTCGTTGTTTTTCCCGGAGGCTGATAACTGCGGCAGAATCTCCTGCGTGATCGTGCCGGTGTATTCGGGGTATAGATCAATCTCGCCTCGCTGCAAAGCGTTCCACAACACTTGGGTGCCGCCGAGTTCTCTCCGTTCGCGGACCTCTGCGCCCGCGTTCTTGGCGAGAATAGCGACCATGTCACCCAGAATGACGGACTCGGTGAACGCCTTGGAGCCGATAGTGAGCGAAGGTCCAGCAGCATGGACCAGGCAAGCAGGAACGAAGCCGATGCTAACTGTCCAAATGAGCAAAGCGTGCACGCGCTTGTTCATGCCAGCGTTCCTCGCAGCGTCTCGAGCGGGCTACGCTGTGCGTTAATGAATTGCGTGACGAATGGCTCGGCTGGAGCATGCACGAAATCATGCAGCGTCCCCTGCTGCACAATGCGGCCATCGCGAAGCAGCACGATAACATCCCCGAAATAACCCGCCTCGCCAATGTCATGCGTCACGAGCACCACGGTCTTATGCAGAGTTTGGAATATGCGCCGGAGATCAGTTTGCAATTCGCAGCGGATCATCGGATCGAGTGCGCCAAGCGGCTCGTCGAGCAGGATCACGCTGGGGTCGAGCATCAGGGCACGCATAATGGCGACGCGCTGCTTCTGCCCGCCGGAAAGCTGTGCCGGAAACCGTTGCAGCGCATCGGCCGGAAACTGCGTCAACGCTGCCAGTTCAGTCAATCGATCTGTGATTCGAGTTGCGCTCCATCCGAGATAGCGCGCCATCAGGACGACGTTTTCGCGGGCCGTCAGGTGAGGAAACAACCCTCCATCCTGTATCACGTACCCCATGCGCCTGCGTAGCGTAAGAATAGTCTCGGGCGTGACCAGTGTGCCGTCTGCGGAGACGCTGCCCGAGTCAGGCCAGATCAGGCCGATCATCATGCGCAGCAGCGTGGACTTACCGCAACCGCTGGGGCCGATGAGGACTGTTGTTCTTCCGGGTTCCGCGGTGAGGCTGATGTCCCGCAAGGCAGGAACGTTGCCGAAGCTCTTCGTGACGCCACTCAGTTGCAGCATTCACGAGCATTGTAACTGGCAAATACCAATTCGAATCTCGTTTTGGCCGAATTTCTTCAGTGGACCTTGTGCTTGCTTTCGCGTATGGCGACGCCCATCGCCTGTCCAAGAATAGTTGCGCCGCTGAAGACCCTTCCTTCCACTGTCACGCGGGTGCCGCTGGACGGGACGCCGCGGTTACTAATCACGTATATTCTTCCCGTGCCGTCATCCACTTCGTACCCGCCGGTGGAAAGAACGCCGACGGAGTTCACAACGGTTCCCCGGACGGCAACGTTCTTGCTCTGGTAACGCGACGGGTCTGCCTTGATTCGAGCGATGGTCGTCGCTGCGCAGCCCGCCAAGAATAGCGGTGCAGCCAGCAGCGGCAACAGAAGAAATTTGGGGTGGCGTATCATGGTTCCTCCTTCAGGCTTTCTGAGGGGCTGTCCCACTGGGCCGGACGCCCCACCTGCACGGAGCGTACAAACATTACAAACATTTAGATGCGCCGCGATGCCACACTGGTTTGCCTGGACCGAGTGTTTAACTGCGCTTGGTTCTGAATAAGCGCCGTTGCATAATAGGTCTCCAGCCATTAGAAAGAGTGCCCGAGCTGTCAAGAATGTCTGAACCTTCCACGCCGCTGATGCGGCAGTACACTGCGATTAAGGAGAAGTACCCGCAGGCGTTATTGTTTTTCCGGCTGGGCGACTTCTATGAAATGTTCTTCGAAGACGCCGTGCTCGCCTCTCGCGAGCTGCAGATCACTCTGACTTCGCGCAACAAGGAAAAGGGCGTGGCGGTGCCGATGTGCGGAGTGCCCTACCACGCTGCGGATGGCTACATCGCGCGGCTCATTCGCAAAGGCTACAAAGTAGCAGTCTGCGAGCAAATGGAGGACCCGCGCCTGGCGAAAAAACTGGTCCGGCGCGAGGTTACCCGCGTGGTGACTCCGGGCACGGCTTCGGACGCGCAGCTTCTCTCGCCGCGTGAAAACAACTTCCTGGTAGCGGCCTGCCGCTCTGGAGACTGCATCGGGGTCGCGTGCGTAGATGTCTCGACAGGCGAGTTTCGCTGCACCGAGATGAGCGGCGCCGATTGCGAATCGAAATTTTCTGAAGAGGTCAGCCATTTGGGGGCCCGCGAGCTCCTCTCGCCTGCGGCGCATCCGATGTGGACTTCCGCAAATGGCCGGTTGATGCCTGCGGACGGCGCTCCGGCAGGCGGGTTTGCCAGAACAGAGCTCGACGATTGGGTCTTCGGGTACGACTACGCCTTTCGCCTGCTGAGAGAACACTTCAGAGTGCATTCGCTCGACGGCTTTGGGCTGGAGGGCAGACAACAGGCAGTCTGTGCCGCAGGCGCTCTGCTGCATTACTTGAAAGAGACGCAGCAAGGAACGTTGACGCACCTTGACCGCATTGCGTTCTATGAGCGACAGCAGTGGATGGTGCTCGATTCTGTGACGGTTCGCAATCTCGAACTGATTGAACCGCTGTTTCAGGGAGACGCGCAGGCAACGTTGCTGGCCGTGCTCGACCGCACCGCGACGGGTATGGGTGCTCGTCTGCTTAAGTCATGGATGCTGCGGCCGTCGCTGGACCGCACCGTCATAGACGCACGTCTGGAGTCGGTAGACGAGTTGCGGCGCGAATCCATCACACGCAGCCGCATAGCGAAAGAAGCCGCATCGGTACATGATCTGGAACGCCTGCTGAGCCGTGTTACATTGGGGTCGGCCACTCCGCGCGACCTTGCTGGCCTGCGTAATTCACTTGAGAGGTTACCAGCGATCCGTGCCTTGGTCGGTTCATTGCAATCACAACTTTGGCGCGAGCTTTGGGACCGGCTGGACGAGCTGGCCGATGTCCATGACTTACTCGCGAAAGCGCTGGTCGAAGCGCCGCCGTTGAACTTGAGCGACGGCGGCGCCATACGCGAGAGCTATCATGCGGAGCTGGATGAACTGCGGACGCTTAGCCACAGCGGTAAACAGACCATCGCGCAAATGGAGGTGCGCGAGCGGGCCGACACCGGCATCGCGTCGCTTAAGATCAAGTTCAACGACATCTTTGGTTATTACATTGAAGTGTCGAAGTCCAATCTGCCGCTTGCCCCCAGCCGGTATGAGCGCAAACAGACGCTCGTGAATGCCGAGCGCTTCACCACGCCGGAACTCAAGGAGTACGAGAGCAAGGTGCTGACGGCCGAGGAGCGGATGCTGGCGATCGAGCAGAGCCTGTTTCTGGAGCTTCGCGCGGCGGTAGGCGAGCAGGCCTCCCGAATACGGCAGACGGCGGCGGCCATCGCTGAAATCGACGTGCTCACGAACTTTGCCGCCCTGGCTGCGGAGTACAACTATTGCAGGCCACGTTTCACTGACAACGGCGAGTACGAGATTCGCTCCGGGCGTCATCCGGTTCTGGAGCGGCTCAGCGAATCGGGGCAGGGAGACCGCTTCGTTCCAAACGATCTTTACATGGACGGGAACTCGGAGCGGATTCTGATCATCACGGGGCCCAACATGGGAGGTAAGAGCACCTACCTGCGGCAGGCGGCGCTGATTGCGATCATGGCGCAGATGGGCAGCTTTGTGCCTGCTGAAAGCGCGCGTCTGCCGATCTTCGACCGCATCTTCACCCGCATCGGCGCCAGCGACAGCCTTGCCCGGGGCCGGTCCACGTTTATGGTCGAGATGACCGAGACGGCCGTGATCCTGAACTCCGTCAGCCCGCGCAGCCTGGTCATTCTGGACGAAGTCGGACGCGGCACGTCAACGTTCGATGGACTCGCCATTGCGTGGTCGGTGGTTGAGTATCTCTACAGGCAGACGCAAGCGAAGGCGCTCTTTGCCACGCATTATCACGAATTGACCGAACTAGCCGATCACCTCTCCGGCGTGAAGAACCGTCATGTGGCTGTGAAAGAAGCGGGCAGTGATATTGTGTTCCTCCGCCGCGTCGAAAGCGGCCCGGCGGACCGCAGCTATGGTATTGAAGTTGCCCGTCTGGCCGGTCTGCCGCAACAAGTAATTGAGCGGGCGCGGGAGGTGCTGACGTATCATGAACAGAGCGAGCACCGCCTGACCGACCGCCTCAGTCCGGCCGAGGCGGCGCCCGCAGCCTTCCAGTTCACGTTATTCACGCCGGCGAACGACGCAATCGCTCAGCGGATCGCGCAGGTGAACCTTGATGATTTGAAACCCATTGAGGCGCTTAACTTGTTGGCAGAGCTGAAGAAGCAGATCGAGCGAAGCTGATTGGATGCAACCCTTAAAGGTATAGAGCATCTAAGTTAGCGAATGACTAAAGATGTGTAAGCACGGTTGACGCGCAGGTTAGACCAGAAACGAAAGGACTTAAAAAATGTTCTTTGATCCTCTCTATTTCATCGTGCTCGCGCCCGGCCTGCTGTTGTCGTTGTGGGCCAGCTTTCGGGTGAAGAGTGCTTTTAAGAAGTACTCACAGGTGCGCTCCGCTCGCGGTCTCAGCGGCGCGGAGGCTGCTGAGGAAATGCTGCGATATGCCGGGATCCACGATGTGAAAGTCTTGCCGACGCACGGCATGCTCTCCGACCATTACAATCCGCTCAACAAAACTTTGAATTTATCGGAAAGCGTGTACGCATCGCGCTCGATTGCTGCTGTGGGCGTGGCGACTCACGAAGCAGGACATGCCATCCAGCATGCGACGCACTACGGTCCATTGTGGCTTCGCTCGGCGCTGGTACCGACGGCGAATATCGGCTCGGGTCTCGGTTATATCGTAATGGTGATGGGCCTGATGTTCTCTTCCGCCAATATGGTGCTGACAGGCGCGCTGCTGTTCTCGGCTGTGCTGCTCTTCCAGATCATCACGCTGCCGGTAGAGTTCAACGCCTCCAACCGCGCCAAGCAGTTAGTCGTCGAGCAAGGCATCATTACTGCCCAGGAACGCGAAGGCGTGGACCGGGTGCTCAACGCCGCGGCGTTGACCTATGTGGCCGCCGCGATCAGCACGCTCCTGACTCTGCTTTACTTCTTGATGCGGGCTGGCCTGCTCGGCGGACGTAGAAGCGATTAACGGCAGTGACGAGTGATGAGCGACTAGCAAAGACGTAAGTCATCACTCAACATTGCGTTTGGACATCCCCCTCCACAAATAAAACACCGGGACTCCTAGAAGCACGATGATCAGGCCGGGCCAGGTGTAGCCCGGCTTGTGAATCAGGATTTCCACCTCGATAAACCCGACGACCGCGATATAGATCAACGGCAGCCATGGGTATCCCCACGACCGGTGAGGACGCTGGATGTCCGGCCGTTTGTGCCGCAACACAAAAAGCGCTCCCAGCGTGAGGATGTAGAACAACAGCGACGCGAACATGATGTAGTCGAGCAGTTGGCTGTAGGTGCCGCTCAATGTGAGCAGGCATGACCAAATCCCCATGACGACGAGCGCAGCCGCGGGCGTGTGGTAGCGCGGGTGAACGCGCGCGACCCGCGAGAAAAACAAGCGGTGCCGGGCCATCGCGTAGACCACACGCGCGCCGCCGAGGATTAGCCCGTTGTTGCACCCAAATGTAGAGATCATAATGGCTAACGCCATCAACCAAAGCCCCGCGCCGCCAAAAATCATCTGTGCTGCGGCGGTACCGACGCGATCTTCCATCGCATATTGAATCCCCCGGCCCATGATGCTCGTCGCGTCGGGAGATCCTTCCAGCGGCAGCACGCTGAGGTAAACGAAGTTTGTCGCTATGTAAAGCACCGAGACGATACCAACGCCCAAGACGAGCGAGAGCGGCAGATTGCGGCGAGGATTGCGTACCTCTTCGCCTGTGAACGTAGGCGTGTACCAGGCATCATAGGCGAAGAGCGGCCCGACCATGGCCACGCCCAACATCGTCCAGGTACTAAATCCCCAATCAGCGTTCTGCCAAAAGTTGCTGAAATTGGCGTGAATCGCAGCCGGATTGCTTCCGATCGCCAATCCCAGCAGCGCCAGCCCCAGAAGCGCAGCCGTCTTCGCAATGGTGAAGATGTTCTGCACCCAGGCCCCGGCGCGAACTCCGAAGCAATTCACGAACGTAAGTAGGGCGATGGAAAGGATGGCCACGAACTGTTGGGTCGAGATGGTCAATGGAACACGGCTGAGTGTGAATGGTAGCGACACAGTTCCCAGATTCACAAGAAAGTTCGTCGAGCTAACCCACGGCGCCATTACGCCCACGAATTTTGCGAAAGCGACGCCGACAGCGGCTATGGTTCCGGTCTGGATCACTAAGAAAAAGGCCCACCCGAAAAGAAAACCATAGAGCGGCCCGAACGCCTCGCGGAGGTAGACATATTGTCCGCCGGATTGAGGCATTGCCGCCGCAAGCTCGCCGTAACTGTGCGCGCAGATCAGCGTCACCAGCCCCGCTATGACCCAGGTGAGAATCAGCAAACCGGGAGATGCGACCTGCCGCGCCACATCCGCGGAGACGAGGAAAATGCCCGAGCCGATCATCGAGCCGATCACGAGCGTGGTGGCGTCGAGCAGACCCAGGCCACGCACCAAACCGGCAGAATGGCCGGTGGACTTGAGCGCAGCGACGGCGGATTTCCGTGACATGTTATGACCCGCAGGTTGTGGTGAATTCATTATACGGTAAGGGCGACCCGGCGGATCGCCGTTACTTGGATAACACACCGTGACTAGCTCACGTGAGTAGCGCAGATACAATCTGTGCCGCCTGGTCTTGAATCCTGCTATCGTTACCGAATCCGGCGAGCCAAGTCACATCAGACTCTTTGCGAAACCAGGTGAGCTGCCGCTTCGCGTACTGGCGCGTCTTGGCCTGTGCCGTGGTGACGGCCTCCTCCAGGCTTATACTGCCTTGCAAATACAACAGCGCTTCACGATAGCCGAGCGATGCGAGCGGGGGAGCCGTCTTTGGTAGTCCGCGCTCAAGGTGCTGCTGAACCTCTTCTGTGATGCCGTGCTCGAACATCCAACGCGTACGCTCGTTGATAGTGCGATAGAGTTCCTCGCGTGGCGGGTTCAGGCCCAGCTTGCACACGCGATAGCCGCGCAGCGCTTGCCGCCCCAATTGGAACATCTCCGAGATGGGCCGCCGTGCTTGCAGGCACACTTCAATGGCGCGGATCACCTTGGGTGTGTCGTTTGGATGCATCGTCGCTGCCGCGACAGGGTCGATCCGCGTCAAGATTCGATGCAAATACCCGCGGCCTTTCTGTTCCTCACGTGCTTGGAGCCGCTCGCGCAGGTTCGGGTTCCGTGTTGGGCCTGGAAATAGGCCATGAATGAGCGCGCGTAAATAGAACCCGGTGCCCCCTACGACAACTGGTACTTTGCCGCGCGAAGTGATGGCCGAGATGATGTCCTTGGCAACGCGCGCATATTCTCCGGCGGCGAACTTCTCCTCCGGGCCCAAGACATCAATCAGGTGATGCGGAATCCCTTGCCTCTCCGCTTCGGGCGTTTTCCCGGTACCGATGTCGAAGCCGCGATACATCTGGAGTGAATCGCAGTTAACGATCTCTCCGTTGAATCGCTGCGCCAAGTGAATCGCCAAACAGGATTTCCCGCTGGCCGTTGGACCAACAATGGCGAGCAGAGTGGGCTCAATTGTCATCGAAGGAGGAAGGCCATGCGCAGGTATTTCCACCAGAGCAGCAGGAACAGCAGCAGCAGTAACAGGATGGTTCCGAGAAGTTGCTGGCGTGAAATGCCCATCGGATGTCAGTACTCAACGCGCATGTTGTAGAGGTAGATGAAACGGAGACGGATGTCCTGTCCAGGAAATTCCGGCGGCAGCGGTGGGAACGGGTTCGATAATCGGATGCTGGACAACGCGGCGGCATCCATCGACTCGGTTCCTGAACTGGAGGTCAGCACCAGGTCGGGCACGCCCCCGTTGCGGAGAATGGAAAATTGCAGCACCACGCGGCCCTGCCTGCCCAGACGGGCGATCTCCGGAATGACCGTGTACCAGTTGCGCCGCACCACCGACAGTACCCGCATGAGGTACGGGTTGAAGTCCACGCCCATGGTGTCGGAAAGAATCTGCGGTCCGGGGATGTTCAGGTTCGGGTCTTGTGGGCCGAGATCCGGGTATGCGCCGCCGAAGGTCTGCCCGCCTCCGGTAGCGTGGTCTTTGGCAAGCCCCCGCAGTATGGAGTCAGTGCCGCGGCTGGGTGGAGTGATGGCAGGAAGGTTTAACTGCGCCTGCGACGGACTCGGTTCAGCGCGGGGCACCGGTTCGAGCGTGGGCCGCGGCTTCGGCACTTCTTTGGCCCTCTCGCGAGCGTCCGGAACTCCAGGCGGAGGCGCGTCACGAGCAATGCGAGTTTCATCCGGCCTAGGAGCATTTGAGGGCGGCGCGGGCGGAGCCTGCGATGGCGCCGGAGAAGGCGGCGGTGTGGGAGGCCGGTAGTTTAGGGGCCTCTCCGATCCGCGCTGAGCTTTCCGGTTGGCATCGGACAAAGTGTCTGTCTTGGGCGCGGTCTTGAGTTTCGGCAAGTCCGGCGGCTGGTACAGCATCGTCACGTCGCGAGGCCGCACTGGCATTGCCGCGAGCTCCTGATCGCGTCCACGGAATAGGTCGGGTTGCGTGACGATTACCAGAACTAAGACAAGGTGCAGGATTACGGAAGCGAGGAAAGTTTCGCGGCGCCGGTTGGTGATGCGCTCCTCCTGCAGGTCAAGCAGGAGACTCGATTCCCAATCCTTGATCTCGTCGGGCGGCCGGTTCATGACAGTTCTTCTGGCCGCGGAATGGCATGTGCAATTTCGTCTGTGCGCCGGGATTGCCAGGCCAAGAGTTCGGCATGGCCCTTTAGCCGTTCCGAGTGACGCGTGATTTCGCCGAGAATTTGATGCGCCAGCATCAGGGCGCGTTGCCCTTCTTTTCCGCCGACCACGGGTATATTACGCTGCTGCACGTTTGTCAGAAAGTCCCTCAACTGCAACCTCAGGGGCTCTTCGTGTGCGATCTCCAGCCGCCGATATGAAAGTGAGGGGCGCCCTGTGGACAGATCCACGCTGGTGACCGCCGCCTCTTGACGGGCGTAATCCACCGACACGTATTCGTGCGGCTGGAACCAGCGCAACTTCCTGATAGTTTCGGTGCTCACGCGGCTGGCCGTGAAATTTGCTACACATCCATTTTGAAAGCATATTCGAACATTAGCAATATCAATGTTTCGGCTCAGGACCGGCAGGCCGACCCCGCGAATCTCTTCGGGGGAAGAATCTACCAGCGACAGCACAATATCCAGGTCGTGGATCATCAAGTCCAGTACGACATCCACTTCTAGGCTCCGCGGCGAAAACACGCTCATGCGGTGTACTTCAAAGAACAGAGGGCGGGAAACGATCTTGCGCGCGGCCTGGACGGCGGGATTGAACCTCTCCAGATGACCAACCTGCAGTACCCTGCCGGTGCTGCCAGAGCACGCCAGCAAGGCTTCGGCTTCGGCAACCGTACGGGCCATCGGCTTTTCGATCAGAACGTCAATGCCGGCTCGCATGAGCTGCTGGCCGAATTCTGCGTGCAGTGGAGTGGGAACTGCGACACTTGCCGCGTCCACTTCGCCTAACAAATCCTCCAGCCGTGCGAATGCTTTGCAGTGGTATTCGGCCGCAACCTCGGCGACGTGTGCCGACTCCAGGTCGTACACCCCGACCAATTGCGCCTGTGGCATTTCGCTATAGACGCGGGCGTGTTGGCGCCCGAAGCGACCGACTCCTACGACTGCGACTTTGGTGGGTTCAGTCATGGCGCTCCGAAATGTCCAACGGATTTCAATGCAAACTCTCTACCAAAATGAGCTTTTGGTAATATTGATCATATTCGGCTCTTACGACCTCCAGCTCAGGGGTGCGTTTTCGCGCCCATTCTCGAATTCTCTTACGGTGATCTTCTGCCATATCCTTGCCTAGTATTATTCGGGTCAATAGCCGCGGATCGAAATTTTTCGGCGGCGGACTATTCTTCAAGAAGAGAATGCGTGCTTCTTCTTCATTCCGCCAATCAGCGGTCTTGCAAAAGAAAAAATGCTCGTTCTTCTGCTCTTGATCCGTTATATCGAGTGTAACCGGCCCATCAATGTAGTTCACTTCACGTGCAAACGCAAAAAGATCTTCGTTAGCAAATTCCAAACAATAGCCTCTGTGGTCATCGGCGTACTTTGCCCACATGCTCAGGTTATTCCAACGCTTAGAAAGCGAATAGATGCGATGACCATCGACGTGACGGTGGAAGAGCTCTGTCATTGTGCGTGACAAGTCGTCCTTCCCGAACAGTTTGGACGTCCTCTCTAATTTCTGCTTCCGCCCGCCGATAATCTTCGGCTGACAAACCGTTATTTTGGGACCTAAAAGCCTTGTACACAAAGCAGACAAAGTCCTCCGCAGAAGAGGCTATGAGTCTTGGCCTTGAGTCGGCTGGATCATTTAGCTGGGTTAGCGTTGGGAAATAGAGCTCGTTCTTCAAAATAATAGATTCCAACCATTCGAGGCGCTCGGCACTGGCGACATTCGAATATTTGTAAAGATGAGAAACGGTAGGTCTGCTGGGACTCTCAACCATTTGGGATTCTTTTTGGCCGCTCCCTCACGGTCGCAGCTCGGTTGCCACACCGACAATAACGATGCCTGCCGCGTCGGCTTGGCGCAGCATCTCTTCGCGCTCGAACAACAAGGTCTTGCCCGCATCCACGCTGAGCGCGGTAGCTCCCGATTGTTGCATGACCCTAATCGTGGACAAGCCTACCACCGGTACGTCAAAACGCATGTCTTGCTTGAGCTTTGCGACTTTCACAACCGTGAGTGATTTCCCGTTGGCGATTTGGGCGGCGCGGGTGATGGCAGCGTCGGTGCCTTCCATCGCTTCGACGGCGACGCAGGCCTTGTCCGCGATCACCACTGTCTGGCCGATATCCCAGCGCGTCAGATCGCGCGCGATCTGCTTGCCGTATGCGATGTTCTCCATTTCAGCGTCTGTAGGCCGCCGCCGCGTCAACACGCCTTCGGGCGCGAGCAACGGTCGCAGGAACATCGTTGAATCTTCCAGGAAAATGCCTTCCTGCTCCAGTACCTTTGCCACGCCGCCGATCAGGGAGTCCGTATTTTTCTGCGGCAGTGAAAGCAGTACCTGCAGCAGCTTCCAGTCGGGCCGGATGGAGGAAAAGATTTTATTGTGCTTCACCTGGCCGGCCATTACGGCCCGTGTAACTCCTTCCTTCTTGAATATCTGAATCAGCCGTGACAGCTCGCCGAGTCCCAGCCAATACAAGTGCCGGGAACGCGACTCCAGTTCGGCGGAGGCCTCCTCACGAATGGCGGCGACAACCATCTCGATTCCTCGCGAGCGTGCTGCGTCCAGGACTAGAAGAGGGAACTGACCGTTACCGGCAATCAGTCCATAACGAGGAGTGGCGGCCATCACTTAATGACCCCGCGCTTGGAGGTTTCGATGAAGCTCAACAAGTGCTCCAAATCCTCGGATGTGCCGGCCTCTTCCCGAATCTTTTCGAGAGCCTGCGCCGTATTCAGCTTGGCGGAGCAGAGGAGGCGAAAGGCGTGGTTCAGTTTTTCGCGCCGCTCGGAACTGAAGCCGCGGCGCTTCAGGCCTTCAGAATTGATCCCGTAAGCGCGGCATTCTCGCTCCGTCGCTGTTCTGGAGAACGGCAGCACGTCCTTAGCGACTGTGCTATAGGCGCCGATAATGCTGTGCCGCCCGACACGGCAGAACTGATGTATCCCCGTAAACGCGCCGATCACAGCGAAATCTTCGATGATGACATGCCCCGCCAACGTAGTGCCGTTTGCGAGAATGGTGTGATCGCCGATGATGCAGTCGTGCGCGATGTGCGTATACGCCATCAGGAGATTCTGATTGCCGATCCGCGTGATGCCTCCGCCACCCTGCGTCCCTCGATGCACGGTAACGAATTCCCGGAACGTGTTGTTTGCGCCAATGATGGTTTCTGAGCGCTCGCCGTGAAATTTCAGATCCTGCGGAATGGCGCCCACTGCGGCATATGAGAAGAACTTGTTGCCTGGACCGGCGCGCAGAGGGCCGTCAATGTGAACATGGCCGATCAGCTCGCAACCGTCTCCGATCTCAACCTCCTCACCGAGAATGCAATATGGTCCGATCCTCACGTCAGCTCCCAGCTTTGCGCCCGGGTGGATAACTGCGGTGGGATGCAGGAGCGCCGTGCTGACTCCGCTCATTGGAATCTCTCCGCTATCTTGCACATCATGACGGCTTCGGCGGCGAGTTGGCCGTCGACAAAGGCCTCGCCTTTCATGCGACAGTATGCTTGCCGCCGGGATATGATCTCCACCTGCATCCGGATCTGATCGCCGGGGACGATGGGCCGCCTGAACTTGGCGTTCTCGATCGACGCGAAAAAGACCAGGCGTTCGCCGCCATCCGGTATGTCTCGCATGATCAGGACACCGCCTGTTTGCGCCATGGCTTCCACAATCAAGACCCCCGGCATCACAGGAAACCTCGGGAAGTGCCCGGCAAAGAATGGCTCGCCAATGGTGACGTTCTTGATGCCCACAATGCGTTTGTCCGGTTCGAGCTCCAGGATGCGGTCCACGAGAAGAAAGGGCGGCCGGTGCGGCAAGATTTTCTGAATTTCGTTGATGTCCAGGGTCATGGCACTCCCATCTGCCGGAGCAGGCGGCAGGGCGCCCAAGCCGATCGTGCGATCGCTTGGTGCGACCGGCAGTTCCACCGCGGCTGATGGCGCAGACTTACTGCCCCGCGGGACTTCGCCAAATTTGCTACTTTGCTCCATGAATTCGATTGATTATAGTCGAAGTCTGCAAATGGCACGAAGAAAGCGAGGATTCAGGAGTGGTAGCCACGGCGAACGTATTTTTCGCCGCAGGCTTTTGCGTGGACTGGGCACGAACCCACGACGAGGAAAAGCGCTCCACGGCTCGCCGGGACAGGTCTTCACGGCTATCTTACGATTCATCTATCATCGGTAGGTTTGAATGGATTCACTGTTACACTTTTTGAGTCAGCGCAAAAATCAGATGCTCGCGATGCTCCGCAGCTTCGTTGAAACAGAATCGCCCAGCACGGACAAATCTGCCGTCGATCGCTTCAGCCTGCTGGTAGCTCGCGCATGCCGCGAAGGAGGCGCCCAGGTACGCTGGTATGAATCACGCGAGACCGGAAACCACCTTCGCGCCGCATTCACTTTCCCGGGTGGACGGCGAAGCGGGCAGATATTGCTGCTGGGACATATGGACACGGTGTGGCCGCTAGGGACACTCGAGCGCATGCCTGTTCGCATCAGCCGAGGACGAGCGTACGGACCCGGCATTTTTGATATGAAAGCCGGAATCGTCTGCGGCCTGTTTGCGCTGCAGGCGCTGCGTGAGTTGCGGGTTTCAATAAGAAAGCATGTAGTATTGCTTCTCACCGCGGACGAAGAAATTGGCAGCCGCTCGTCTCGTCCCTGGATCGAAAAAGAGGCGCGACGGAGCGACTGCGCGCTGGTCCTGGAACCTGCACACGAACTCAAAGGTGCGCTCAAGACGGCTAGAAAGGGAGTCGGCGATTTCGAAATCCGCGTTGAGGGCCGCTCAGCGCATGCCGGGTTGGAGCCAGAGAAAGGCGCCAGCGCCGTCATGGAACTCTGCCGCCAAATCCTGTGTCTGGAGATGTTGGCCAACAGCAGGAAACGAATCACGATGAACGCCGGTATTATCTCCGGTGGGACGCGGTCGAACGTGATTCCTGCCGAAGCCATAGCTCACGTGGACGTTCGGGTCGGTCGAGCCAGCGATATGCAACGAGTAGCACGCAAGCTGTATTCGTTAAAGCCGTTTGACAGGCGCACGAAGCTGATCGTCACGGGAGCGTTTAACCGCCCTCCGCTCGAGCGCACTGCCGACGTTGCGCGGCTATTTGAGTGCGCGCAGCAGATCGGTGATTCGTTAGGAATCACATTGGAGGAGGCGGCAGTGGGCGGTGGGTCGGACGGCAATTTTACCGCGGGAGTAGGAACTCCTACTTTGGACGGCCTCGGAGCGGTCGGTGAAGGAGCGCACGCGGCGAACGAAAACATAGTGATCCGAGAGCTGCCGCGTCGCGCTGCACTTCTGGCGCACTTGATCGCCCAGGTCGGTAACGAATAAATTTCACTATGAAGTTCAATCACCAGGAAGGTTCCACTCGTGCATAAGCGCAACAATAAGATTGAAGTGCCGCGAGGGTTCATGTTCGCCGCCGGCGCCGCCGGATTGCGGACGCATGGAGAGGGTCCCGATGTTGGGTTCATCCGCTCAGAGGCTCCGGCGAAAGTAGCTGCTTTGTTCACTTCCAACCTCGTTAAGGCTGCGCCCGTTATGCTCTCGCAAGAGCACTTGCGAAAATCTAAGTACATTGCACAGGCGATCGTCGTCAACGCCGGCAACGCGAATTGTGCCACGGGCGAACAAGGCATGCAGACAGCGGCTGAATGCGCGTCGAAAGCGGCCGAGCTGCTTGGTATACCTGCCGAGCAAGTTCTGCTCGCATCTACCGGAGTGATCGGCGTGCCAATGCAGGCGCAGAGCATCACGACGATGTTGCCGAAGCTGATGGCGAGACTTAAGCCTGGAGGCTACGCGGCCGTATCTAAAGCGATATTGACAACAGATACGCGTCCGAAGCTCGCGGCAGCAACCATTTCCCTATCAGGCCGTCAGGTCCGGATTTTGGGCATGTGCAAGGGCGCGGGCATGATTAACCCGTGCCTCGCGACCATGCTCGCCTTTATTTTTACCGACGCCGCAGTGGACGGCCAATTTCTTCGCGAGATTACTCCCAGAATCGGAGACCTTAGCTTCAATCGCATCTCGGTTGATGGAGATACATCGACGAACGATACTGTATTTGTAATGGCGAACGGGCTCGCGGCTAATAAGCCAATCAGTGGGAAGAGTGCAGAGGCAGAAAAGCTCGTTCAGGCGCTCACCGAGGTGGCGAGAGAGTTGGCGATCAAGATTGTAATGGATGGCGAGGGCGCGAGAAAATTGATCGAGATTCGAGTGGAGAAAGCGGCGTCGGAGGCAGAGGCTTCTGCCATCGCGCGCTCAATAGGAAGCTCGGCGCTCGTGAAGACCGCTGTGGCGGGAGCCGATCCGAACTGGGGTCGCATTCTGTCCGCTGCCGGCAACGCAGGTGTCGAACTCCGGCCGGAGCTGACTGATATTTATCTGGACGGGGTGCTGGTTTGTCGCAAGGGCGGTGCGGCAGAGTTTAACGAATCGGCACTGCAACGGAAATTGCGGGGCAGGGAAGTCGTAATTCGCATATTGCTACGAGCTGGGACCGCCCAGTCCACGTTCTGGACCTGCGATCTCACCGAAGAATACATCCGAATCAACGCGAGCTATCGGACGTAGCTGGTCGTTCGCAGTGTAGACCCGCTTGGAGGCGGAGTGCCTGACTTCTCTGTGAGAACTCGCCGGACAGAGCTGTTGGATACGGCGCGTACCTGAACGGGATGTGCGCGCCAGTCTCTCATTGCGCTGTACTGCAACCTTCAAATCAATGCAACCATCCGACTGCATGGCGGGATTACTGTCGTCCACCAATAGTCAGCGAGAAAATCGTTTTGTCCATACCGTCCATCGGAATCGTGGCAGTCGGAGCCAAGCGACAATTCAGAGACTAAATGGGATATTGCACAAAAGCAGACGCGCCAACCAGTAAAATAGAGATAAACAACAGAAACATCTTCATTGCAGGACCTCCAGGATCAGGTGCCGCAAAGTGAAGTCGTGATTCCCGTTGGAGCAGGGAGTGGTGCAGCCCACTACCACCTTCACGTTTGTGGCGGCGGTAGTATCAATAGTGGCGGCGGTCAGGGCTGGAGGAGCAACGCCAGCAAACCCATAAAACCCGGGCGTAGTTCCCACAATCTCCTGCGCGTTGGTGGCACCATTCGCTACAATGTTCAGCCCGAATGTCGCCTGCGACGCGTTATTCGTCCCGCCCCATGACACAAGGGTTCCGCCAGTACAGGTATTTGTGCCGGGCGAACTCCCGGACCAGCAAACTTTAACAGTTTTGGTGTCTGTTCCAGTCGCAATCCCTACAAGGGTAAGCCGCAGCCCTCCGCCCACCGGGATGACTCCGGCCCCAATAGCCACGCTGCCCCCGGTAATGTCGTTATCCCCGGTTGAAAGTACGGTTGCAGCTTGCCCATTCGCTTTCGCCAGCAGGTAAGAAGCGGGCTGCATTGTCGGCGCGCCGCTGGATATTTGACTGACGAACTTTCGATCCGCTCCGGTGTTGAGAGTCACCCCGCCGAGCGTAGTTGAATTGGTGCGATATTGTGCGGCGTTGTCCGATCCGCCCGGGGAGTCGCCGCCGCTGGCCGCATTCCCCGTTGTACTGACCATCTGTGCATTAGTGCCGTCGTAAACAACCTCAACCCACTGTCCCGCCCGGATGTCGTTGTCGGCCAAATCCGCACCGGGGCTATCGGAAGTAAACTTCTTGATAGTCAGCGCACCCTTGGAGTTGAAGTTGATGGACGCTGCCCCAGTGTTCGCCGTATTCGCCTTGAAACGGTAGTGAGTGCCAGTCACGTAGCTGGCAATAGCGGGGGATAGGTTGCAGGCATAGGTATCATTCGCCCCCGCGTCCGCGCAGAACAGCGGAGCCTCCAAGGTAGTCGCGGTGCTGGAGGTAGTGAGTGCCTCCGTGGGCAACCGCGCGGCATCCAGCGTCCCGCTGGCGATGTTCGAGGCGTTGGTGGTATCAGTGGAGCAGGATGCGGTAGCGTTGCTAAGGCTGCTGCAACTGGGCTGCGCCTTGGAAATAACGCCAGCTGGAGAAATGGAAGTAAGGAAGTTATTCGCTGTACCGGCATCGGGAACGACCGTAACGGCAATCGTACCCGCGTCATTCTTTGATTTGAGTATTTTGTCACTTGAGTCACTCCACACGGATGTTTTCCCCGCTGAAGGTGTCCCAGGAGCGACGGCGTTTGTCAGGGCATTCCCTACTGTTACGTCGAAAGCGTTCAGTACCTGAGAGGCGCTGTAGTCACCGCTGTTTGCAGTAACTGCGCCAGTTCTGCCAAATACGGAGTTGACGCTGCCTCCTCCACCGCCACCTGTTTGCTGCTCCCAGATGTCGGTAGCAACGCAGATATATTCCCGTTGTCCCGCAGCGGCGTCGGTCTTGACGAAGTGATCTCCCTCAGTGCAGTTTGCAGGCAGGGAGGTGCCGGAATTTACACGCACGTTCTGCGCCAGCAGCATTGAAGTAAAGACAAGGAACACAAATAACCAACAAGCGGTCTTTTGCATAACACCTTCTCCCGTAAGAGCGCATTACAATGCGGCGCTCGGGCTGTCACTTTTCGTGCCCCGAGCAGTTGCTCAGAGCCTCAGTTATGGCTGTATGTTTATTCGTTGATGGCTCGGGAGGTCTCGTACCAATTGCTCCCGTCATAGAGCGCGGTCAATACATCACATTTGTTGGCAGTTGTGGTGAGTCGGAACGATCCACCGGAGAGTTTTAAGTTACTCGGCCAAGTCATCGTACGATGACCATCGCCATCCTGGCATAGCAAAAGCGTGATTTGCTCCCCCGCTTGTGGGTTGGAAATGGAAGAGCTCGTCACGTCGGCGGTTAGCGTAATCTTAAACGAATTCCCCAGACTCGCATCGAAGGTGGGCGTGGCGCTGAAGGCAACCGTGGTGAGCGCACTGCGAATTGGCCCGGCCACATCCACGCCGCGACCGGAAAACATACCGCTAGAATTTATTCGGGCGACTTCCTGACCGGTCTCGTTGCCAAAACTGGCACCGCTGCTTTGCAATCTCAGCCTTTCCGCCTCGCCTGTGAGAAAACTCCAATAGGGGTTTCCGGCGTTAGCGGAGTATACTGCTGCACTCTCGTTACCCGTAGCTGTCGGAGCCGCAATACGAAAAGTGGTTTTTGACCAACCGGGGACACCTATCCAAGCATTCGGGTAATTAGAACCATCCTTCTGCTTGAACCGCAGTATGGCATCGGAATCGTTATCTGAATTGACCAGCAACTGCCCGTTGTAAATTTCGGCCTTCTGGCCTGGGTTATTCGTGCCAATGCCTACATTCCCACTAACGTAGAGACCGCCCCCCGGCGGTGTACTGAATTCTCCAACGGACATGCCCCCCAGCGCATACGTGGCGCCCCATAAACGACTGTCATTCTGGCCCAGGATCTGTAGATTGGTGACGTTGTTTGGATTGTCCACCCATCGGGACTGCGCCGATCCGGAGTCGGCGTAGTTCGCCACTCCAAAGTTAATCAACTTTAGCCCCTGCACCATCCCAGATGACGGGACCCCAATGGCCTGCGCCGTGGGGGTGCTCCCTGTATCTTCTACCCCACCGCCGATGAAGGTGAAAAGGGGCGCTTGGTTTGACCCCGCCCCTGCCCCCTTTTCGAAATAAATGGCGTTCACATCCGTCGGAGCCGCCCCCAACGCATCGCTGTGAAAATCCCAAAAGTTGAAGTTGTTGAGCGTGACCCCACTGCCGTTGTTGTCAATTACAAACCGGAGCGCGTTTCGCCCGAAGCCGCGCACATTCACGGTCTTCAGAGTTACTTCATTGATGAATATACCGGTCAAGGCCGTGGGTAACTCAAAGTGAATGGCATCCCGGATGGTCCCGGCAGGGGAAGAATTCAAATATGTGCGGATATTCTCAAGGGTTAAATTCTCCGTCCATTCACTATTGGCGGACGGTTCCACATGGATTCCATCGCGGGCGAAGTCAGTAACTTGCACATCTTTGATTACGATGTGATCGCCGCCGTTGATGCGAATGGCGTCACGGCCCGCCTTGCTCATCGAGATTTCCAGCTTCTCTACCGCCGTCCATTTGAGAACATTGTCTACTGTTAAGGTCAAGCCATCCGTGTTGTCATCCAGGCCCGAGAAGGTCAAGGTAGTTGCGCCCGTGCCGCTGCCCCGAATGGCGCTACCCGAAGGCAAGGTCCAGGCCGCCGTAGAGGTCAGCGACACTCCGCCGAGAAGCAATTGAACGGGTTTTGTAACGCCGTCAAAGGGATTCACAGAGGAAGTCTGATTACCCTCCAGCCCACGAGCGTCTACCGTCCCGCCGGTAGATGGCAAATCCGCAATCGCCGCCGCGATCTTGGCTCCCGCATCGGCCCCCGCAAACTGGCTGGCGTAACGCGCGCCGTTGACGTTCGGCGCGGTGACGGCATCTCCGAACTCCACCTTGCCAGCGCCGGTCTTGATGGCCCAGTTGTTCGTAGCGGTGGTCTGATCTTCTATCTTGACTCCGTACGCGTTCACCATGGTGCCCGCGTCTTTGGATGGGGTGGAGACCCACAGGCCGTAGGCGTTGTTGACAGTACCGCCTGATTGGGTCAGCACCGTGCTCATCGCCATGAGATCGTTCACGGTGCCCGCGCCGATCATATCGGCCTCAACGGTCAGCGGAAATATGCTCTGGGCGCCCGAATCGTTGTAACCAAGCGCCTGCACCACCAGCCCGCGAGGGTTTGGAGGACCGCTGCTGTTGCCGGATTCCGTATAGAAGACCCCGGCTGAGTTGCTGTAGATATCATCCCAAGTTACTGCGCCCGTCCCCATCTGGTTGATCTGGGTGAAGAGGCCGGGCGCCCACGTCCAGTCCGCGCCAGCCAGTCCCGTGCGAGGGCCCAGCCACATGGATTTACCTGCAGCATCCCAGTAAAGATTCTGGTTATCCTGCGAGAGCAACCCACCAGATCCCGCAAACGGTATGGACCCTTCGGTGAAGCTGGAGAAGGTGGGGGCTTTGCTCAAGAACAGGGAGCCGCCCGCATCGAAATAGCCCTGATTTGTTGGCGTGCTGGAGTTGTCGAAAATGTCAAAAAGGTGGGAATTATTGCCGCTCCTACCTTTGATCTGGAGAGGTACGCCCGTCGAAGCAGGGGCAGTAATAGGCTGCGTGGTGGTAGGCTCTTGTACGACCGCTGTGCCGACAACCTGATTGGGAGATACTGTTACGCCGCCGCCCCCCGGGGCTGCCGTCACTCGCACTTGCGCCAGCGTGACTGCAGTCTGTGAACCTGGAACGATCCAGGTCTCTTCCGCCCAAACGCCGCCGGATTGGTAATATTTTACCTTGTAAGATGTCCCGCCAGGATTTCCTCCGACGTTGGGCACAAGTGCAACAACGAGCGCGCCATTCGTCAATGTTATGGTTTTGGTTCCGCCGAACACCGCTTTGTTATCTGCGGTGACAAAGGACGGCCATGAAACGACCACGGAACCGGAGGCGAGCGAGCCATCGGAGCGGTACACGGTATCCTGAACCGTTGTCGTCGCCGGTTGCTGGGCGCGCAAAGCAGTGACCAGTGGCAACTGCCAAGTGACAAGCACAAACAGCAGCAAGTACGGAGCGGCGAATCGCGAGCGGAGATCGAACGCACCGCTCGCAACTGGCTCGATGTTCGCTACTCTCCACTTACCACTCGGCACTCGCTTTGCTCTGCCTTCAGCCTTTTGACTTCTGACTTCTACTTTGTTCATCGTCTCAGCACCACCTTGGATTCGCTGAACTGTAATTGCTCGATCAACGGACATTTTGTGCCGGCGAGCGCCATACACGCGAACCCGGAAATGTTTGTGTAGAGGTATTGGTACCGCTTGGAAAACACCACGCCGCCGACCTGCTGACCTCCCAGCACCAAGAAATACTGGCCGCCTTTGATGAACTCCTTTGCCAGGGTGTAAAGGCCGGGATTGGTCGGATCTGTGAACTGGTTTTGGCCGAGGACGTAAAAGGCGGAGAAAATTCGCTCGGGTTCCGCGTACGCAGGCACGGTGAAACCGCCCTCCGAGTTGGCATACGCCTCAATTACTGTGAGCCCCTCGCGAAGAAAGCTGGCCGGCTGAAAAAAGCGCGAATGTCTTTGAGCGAAAACCGTATACCCAGTCGTCTGCGGATACAACGTCGCGTTCGGCACACCAGGCGGATCGCCGTCTATGGAAATGTACCAATGCGCATTCGCAGCACTCCAGAAGCTGGACGGAAAGCGCCGGATTATACGCGCAGCGACAGCCGCGTAATCTGGCTCGCGCGTCATGAGCCACAGCGCAATCAGTCCAAGGACGTCGTCGCTCTGGTCAGCCGCGAACCTCGACTTGAGCAGTTGCCAACCGCCACCAACAAAATGCTGCCACGATGAGTACAAAAAGCCCGAGCCGCCGTCATAGTTATTTCGCAGCAGGCCGTCAATGCCTTTCTTGAACGTGGGCAGCAGCGCGTCTTTGGTGGCATCGTCGCCTGACAGCTTCCAGTACCACCACAGCACAAAAGAGGGCAAGCATTGGATCGCGTCCACCCACTTAATCTCGTCCATGCCATAAAGATCATATGGCGCGATCGCTGGGATATACGTCGGCGGCGGGGACGGATTCACCTGATACCCAATGTTCCACGCGCCATCGCTGAATGGATCGCCGGGGGCACTCGTCTGCATGGAAGCAAACCAGGCCAGGAAATCTTTCACGGCGGCCAAATAACTCGCGTCCTCCAGCGCTTCGTAGGCGGCCAGCAGGCCCATGCAAGCATAGAGCGAGTTGGAATCGAAATTAATGCGATTCGAATCCCAGGCATCGACGAAAGCGCCATCTCCTCGAATCGCTGCAACCTCTCTGAGGTAGTCCGCCATAAGCGTCAGCGCTGCCTTGTCGGTTCGGGAGAAGTAGACGACTGAGGATTGGAAATAGAATAGCAACCCGCTGGAGTTCGCATTCCTTATGCCGGTATTACGCAGCTCGATGGCATACTGCCCAGGCGCATCGCCGAACGCCGTGTCCAGGATGTCTACCTCAATCGGGTTCAGGCCGGGGCTGGCGTAAAGGTCAATGTCTCGCCGGTATGTGCCGTTCACGTAGACGGCAATAATCGCCGCATCATCACGCATCTGGAACCGCACCGAGATTTTGCCGCCGCTATCGAGCTGCGGGTAGATAAAGACGCTTCCGCCGCCGTTGCTATTGAAGGCGTAGCCCTCGGTACTTGACCAGTCGCCGATGAAATCATTGGTGGAGTCCTCCAGCGTTCCTGCCGGGCCGCGGTACAGGTACTGACCGCCCGTCTCGATCGCATGCTCTACCACCGAGATCCCATTGAAATACACGAAAACGGCGGCTCCGATGGCGGCGGTGATGCTCAACGTGTGCGCGCCGCCTGCTACGTCTGTCTTCAGCAGGACTTCGGCCAGCATCGCATTCACGGCATGCATGCTGAAGCTGCCGAGCGGTTCGCCGTCCAGTGTTGCGCCGATGGAACCGGAGTCGCTGGTCTTCTGCGTTCGGAAGTAGAGATCATGCTGCCCGGCCGTATAGGTGAGCGTCACCGAATTCCCGCTCGCGCGTGTGTACAGCAGGAGTCCCGACCAAAGCCAAGGTGTCCGAATGGATGCGTCGACGGCAGGCAACGCAAGCTCCGAATACGTGAAGTAGTCTCCGCTACCATCGGAGCCAACGGCGGTGACTGACACCTGGCCCACACCCGCAATTTCCAGCAGCGTGCTGAATTGGATCCCACCGATTGCCTCCGGGTAAACTTTTGTCCCGATTGGTTGTGGTGGAATCGGCGGGTTTGCATTGGGGTCACCGCCATCAAAAATGGTTGTAGCGAAGATGACGGTAGTATTCACGCCATAGCCTAAAACCAAGCTGGGATGATTATCGGGATAGATCGTCTTAGGCATGTTAATTCCGGTGAGTAGTGACTCGCGAGTAGCGAGCGCAGAAGGCGAGTAGCAAGTGATTCCGCACTTGCGGCTCACACCCGCTTCAAAACAGCACCTTCACAGTCAGGTCCGAGCCCGGGTCGTCAGAGCCGACCTGAAGTACGTTAATTGACAGCCGTCTGCCGCCCACGTTTCCCTGCTGCGCCCCGTAGAGAATTGTGCCGCTGTTCACCAGCAGGCCAGATACAGGCTGCGCCGGGATAACGCCGACGGGCCCAAAATCCACATCATCAATTTGCAATTGCAGTTGGACATCTGCGCCGACCGGCCCGCTCTCCATCAGCGCATACACGGCCTGAATGCTGACGCCCGGCGGCAGAATCAACGGCATCGCCAAATCCGAGCCCACGGCCAGTGGGCCTGGAATTTGAACCATTCCAACCCCGCCGTTATTGGCGCGCAGGCCCGGCAGGTTGCCCCAGACCTCCGCCTCCGGCGTAACAGCAAGCATGTTCTGCTCCACCGTTACAGAACCACCCGGCCCGGTCATCGTTAGCGAGGCATGTAGGATGCGCGAATTGCCAACCCGGAATTTCTTGCTATAACCATCATCAATGCTGCTAAGCGTCTTGGCAGCTTCTCCCGTGGAGTGCGCCAGAGAATAGCCCGGCGGCAGGACGAAATGCTCGACTACTTCTGACAACCGGTAGACCACCGCCCCAGTCATTGCCGCTTGCACTTCGGAGATCTTCTGTCCCCTAGCAATCTCCCAGACGTCCGCGGCCGGTTGAGCACCTCTGGCGCCAGGACCTGTGATCTGGAGAATCTCGGTGCCGACATTGACGTAATCGCCGACCAGAAAGCCAACAGAGGAAGCGACATCGAGATGAGTTTCGTCGTTGGTGAGATCCACAGCCACCGTGGTGGTCCTACGGTGAATTTCGTCATCGCAAAGCAGCGTCAGGTCGCCGCTGCGATAATCAGCCCCGTCGGGAATCGCAAATTGCGCCACGACTTCCCCTGTCACGGAGAGCCATAGCTTCCAGTTCGGTGGTTTGGGAGGAACTGCCGCGCGGCTGAGAATGGTAGCACCTTGCAGGTTTTGCGCCGGACCGGCCGTGTCGGGGTAAGTGGCATCACGATAAATTTGCAGCAAGAAATCGCGCGTTTCGTCGGGGTTGTCACTGCACTCCAGAACTTCGAATGTCTCAAAATGCGCTGCTGGCGAATCAGCGGCACTTGACCAGGGCGAGGCGTCATGCATGACGCGCACAATATCACCGGGCATCACTGCCAGGCTCGCTTGTGTCGCCCGCAACCGGCAATAGAGGTTGTTGTCAATAGCACGCGTCAAGAGATAACTGCCGATGCGCTCGGCTTGGTGCTGAGGCATGTTGCCGAGATCAACTGCGGCCGCAATGCCTCGCCCGGTGCGCGTCTGCTGCGGTTCGTGATTCAGCAACTTGGTCATGAACGACAAACCATTGTCAGGGTCGCGGAATCCCAGTTCCAGGCGATTGACCGTGGCGCGCGTGTCCAGCCATTGCACCGAAAACGAATCGTCAACAATGTTGTCCATAGTGAGGTCGAACAGTGCAGTGCGTGGCTGGTCAATGCGTAACTTTATGGTTCCCTCGGAATCCCGCAGCATGCCTCGGCAGGTGACTAGGATTGCGTTGAGAGCTTGGTCGAAATCCACCTCGCGCGTGAAGGCAATGTGCGATACGAATCGCGGGTTCCCTCCGTTGGAAGAGATTGTCTCATCGCAATATGCCGCCGCTCCGGCGAACGATTCCCAGTCAATGCGCCAATCGGGCAAGCCGCGCACTTGCGTGAGCAGATCGGCTATTTGCCATGCAGGATTTTCCGAATACACGTACGCTGTCTGGACGCCCTGCGCATTGAAGATTCGCACCTTGCGCGTGCGGAACACGCCCTGGAAGCTGAGGCCGGGACCTGGCGCGAATACGTCTTGAGGGATCTTCAGGCTGATATAGCAGGTGCGTGAAAACGTCAGCCCCTGCACCCCAGGGGGAGTGAGCGAATCAGCCATTTGGTCGCCGTCATCCTCGAATGGATAAAGAGAGCCGACTCCTTCCGGGTTCAGTGTCCCGTCGCTGGAAAGTTCTCCAGCGCGTCCCTTATGGAACTGGTAATTCTCCGGCGTGCTTACGTCCATTAGCCGGCCGTCAACCCAGAGCTCTTCAATAGCATCCCATTCGCCTTCGCCGAGCGCGATGAAGGCGATGGTGTATTCCGGGTCCGTCTGATCCATTAGGATCACGTTCCCAGCGACTAGGTGTTTCCCGTAGGCCAGCACAATCGGCCGCCCCAAAGATGCGGTCAAGACATCCGTGTTTTGAGTGCTAGGCATGGCATGTATCAGGTGTAAGGTGCCAGGTTTCAGGTAGCGCGTGCCAGGGTTGGCGTCGTGGGTGTCCGGGGCCTTGGGACCTGACACCCGGGATCTGACACCTCACAGCTCCTCCCACGGGCGGATCAATTGTCCTAATCTCCTGGCGGGTGTCAGAGAATCCGGGAGTTGACCCTCGACTGCCAGCGTCAGATCACGGGAGATATGAATGAAGCCCGAGAAGCGATGCTGGCGTCCGCGTGCCTGGCAGGAAAGAAAGTCTTTCGGGCAAGTAGAAAACGGACTGCCCGTTGTGGGGTCTTCGGGATCTGTACCGGGTACGTATCCGCAGTTATTGTCTTTGAAGGTCCACACGCATGCCGCCGAGCATTTGCGAACCGGCACCTCCGTGGCAATTGGGTCGAGGTCTCCCGATAGAGTTAAATGAGCGCTCCGATCGTTGACGCGGATCTCAGACACGCGTCCAACGAATAGTGTCAGGGCTTCATTGCAATTGAGAAACAAACGCTGTAGCGTCGCTTCACTGCCCTGAATGGCGTCGCGCTCCTGCTGCAGCATCTTGGCCGCGTCGAGCGTGATGTTCTGCAACCGAACGGTTACGGGCTCCACCTGCAGTTTTTGCGTATACCGAACTGGCGAGGCGACAGTCAGCCACGGTTCATACCAGTTGTCCTGGAACGAAACCTTGTCTTCGGCAAAGCGGTACGCATTCTGGCCAACTTGAAATGACAGCAAGTGGCAGACAGAAGTTTTGCTCTTCGCGATTGCGTTTTGAATGGCGGGACTAAGCGTTCTCATATCCACCGATTTCGCCGGTTAAACAGATTGCACAGATGGTTCTTTTGAAAATCTGCAATCTGCCGATCAAGTCAAATAATCCAAACTGACGGGCCCGCCTCCCACGATGCGTACCCGGTGCAACGCGAGCACCACGTCCGTCTTTGGATTTTCACCACCCGTCAAAGCCTCGTCCAAGTAGATCTGACCAAACGAGCCGTTCACGCGGTAACCGTACCCGGGGTAGACGAACAGCTTGCCGTTGGCTCCCATATCCGTCGCCTGCGCCACGGGAACGGTGCCGAACGGGTTCGCGGTTGCGAATGAAGGATACACAGCCATGGCGACACCGACGGCTTCAATCAATTCCAGCCGCATGTTTATTTGCTCGTGACCGACCTCTTCGTATATCGGCTCGGAGTTGAAATAAACCGAGTAGCTACGTGCGGCCGTCTTGTCTTCGAATGTGAAAAAATCGGTCATCATTTGCAGCCGAAACTGCTCGATCTCATCCCAGTCCGCTTTGCTGCGGCGACTGAATACCAGATCGAAGATGCGACGTGGAGCAGCTTTCTGGCGGAAATATTCACGTGCGCTCTCAACGCGTCCGCGAAGAACGTTTGATTCCTTGCTTCGCGTCACCGTGTAATCCGGGTCTACCGGAAAGGAATCAGTAGTTGCCATTCGCTTATCCTCTTAATGCGCGGCTGGCAGGGCCTCCGCGTCTCAGCACGACGAGCAACCCTTCATCGAGTGCTTGCGGATTGCTCTTCAAGAAATTCGCCAGCGTGGATGCGCTGGCAGGTTCGATGGAAATGCTCGATGCCGCGGTAGCCGTTCCCACAGTTCCGGAATTCAGGCCTTGCAGTACGGTGGTACCGATGCGATCCACGGCTTGCCGCGTCATGACAAATTCGCCTGCATGGACAAGGGCGAGCATGCCCGTTGCCGACGAGGCGCCCGCGCTTCCGACGTAGCCGCCTGAGGCGAACTCGGGAACGGGGAGCATACTCAGAACTTGCCGACGGCGATTGCGCTCGTCTTCCGTCTGGCCGATAGCGTTGACAATCTGATCGAAGTAGGGCCGCTGCGTGGCCGCCGATTGCCTGCGGACCCACTTGCTCTCCATTTGCTGCCAGATCTTGTAAGCCTGATCGATTGAGGTCGCGTAATCACGCCGGAACGCGTAGTAGTCATCCAGAATCTGGCGCAACTGCGCGAAGCCTTGATTTGCTATGTCAGCATCATGCCTCTTGTTCTTTCCGTCGCCGCCGCTCAGCAAGCCCACGATTCCGCCGATAGCCGCCCCGACCGCCGTGCCGATTCCGGGCATAATGCTGGTGCCGATCATCGCGCCACCGGCCATACCGCCCAGCGCGCTCACAGCGCGATTTGAGTTGCCTACAGTCAGGGAACCGACCGTGAAGCCTGCCATGGCGAGTCCGGTGCCGGAGAGTGGTCCGATGCCGTGGCTGAAGACGTCGCCCAGTGCGCGCCCGGATCTTCCGCCGGTAGGTAAGCCGAGCGTGGAAGCCAGGCTCGGCGCCCGATTGCTATAAATCATCCCGGGATTGCTTACTGCAATCCCGTCCCGGCCGCCGGTGGCGTTCCCGACAGCGGCGCCAAACAGCGCAAGCAGCTCCTGCCGCGCAGCCCGAAACACCTGCTGGGCGGTTTTGGCTTCGCGTGTCAAACTCTTCTGGCGGTCTTCTATTTGCTTGAGAACGGATGCATGTTTCGTGCCGGCGGCGCTGCCCTGGTTGATCTCCTGAGTGAGGCCCGCTTGCGTTCGCGTGAGGTTGCTCAACCCGGCCATGCCAGTTTTGGACATCTCAGTCATCGCCGATTGCGTCCGGGCGAATCCGGCCGTGGCCGACTGGTTGAATGCGTCCAGCGCGGAGTGGGCGCGCGCGACGCCGCTCAGGTCTTCATCCACGCTCAGTTGAACTCTGACTTTGTGTGTCGCCATTGTATTCCCTGGTGTCCTGCCACCTAACACCTGACGCCTGTCACCTACTTGAACTCCGTACCGCACCCGCCGCAGAAGCTGGCGCCGCGAGCGTTCACCGACTGGCAATGCGGGCAGGAGCTGTGCGACGCCCAGAATTTCTCGCGCTCGTACCGGAACAGTGCCAAGCCGCGTGCCTCCTCCGCCGTGAGGTCATCGAGCGTGAACTGCACTCCCGCCGCGATGCGGTCCAGCCATCCGAGATGTGAGATCCACAACTCGAACGCATGCGGAATTCTGCCGTTGCCGATGAAATCCAGCCGTACAGGATTTATCGCCGCCTGCTGCCGCAGCGCGCGCCGGCGCGCCGCAAGGGGAGATTCAGCTTGTCTGGTGGCGCTTTCGATAAACGCCGGAATAAACCGTGACAGCGCCGCCAGATCCCGTGATGCTTCGATGAAATGCATATCTAGACCAGCAAATAGTCGAGAGCCAGCCAGCGAATGGAGAGCCACTCGCTAGTCGCTACTCGCCACTCGCTCTTCTTCCGCTTCCGAGTCTTCGAAATTAAACAGTGCGGCGACCGCGGTTTGCTTATGTAACGCGTCCATCCACTTCACGGCATCCTCGCGGGTTGCCGCCTGACCGCTAACCGAGTAGCCACGGACGCCGGTGACCAACTCATCGTAAAACCTCACCATCTCCCGCAAGCGCGATGGCAGCAGCGATTTTTCGGTCCTGCTTCCTCGAACGTAAAGCGCCGTGGAGACGACGCGGCTGAACTCCTTCTGCTGCCGGACAGTTGGCCTCCGCAGCGTATGCACCAGGCCGGTATATTCCTTCCCGCCACGGCCCGCTTCGAGGTGCACTTCTACCTCCGCGGGATCGAAGTGGTACACCTCCGTTTCGTCACCTGCGGTTGGGAAGACCTGCGCCAGAAGCTGGATGGCGGCCATTTTATGCAGCACGGGTATCTGCTCGCGCCAGCTCTCCGGAAACGCGTCGCGAAGCTCCTTACTGTTCGCTGTCTCCTGTTCCCGACTTCCTACACAGTAGCCTTCAACCCGAACGATGATGCGGTCCCAGATAGCTTCAGCGGCTTCGGCGCGCTCCTGATCGAATCGAGTGTGCGCACCCACCACCTCCACGGAACGATTCAACTTCGTCTCGTACTCCAGCCAGTCGGCAAACTGCGGCGGGCGAAACTGGTGCACCACGCGGAATTTTCTCCCGCCTTCCCGGAACGTGATGGGCGTCGCGATCTCCGCCGGTTTCAGATCAAATGTATTAGCATTTTCCATTCTGACCTCTGACTCCTGACGAACTAGCGGCTCGATTGTAAGGGCACGGTTTTAACCGTGCCGAACAAGGTACGTGTGCCAGGCGGTTTTAACCGCTGAGGTTCACAAGTCCCGCTCCTGACTGCTGGCTTCTACGACTGCAGATACGCAGGCACGGTGTTGGTGACGGTGATTTGAAGAGGTTCGTTGGGCGTGCCGCCGGCGTCTTTGTAGATGTCCGTCTCGCCAGCCGACACTTTGTATACCAACAGGTCGCCATTGGCTGCCGCAATCGGCATGGCAGTGATGCGAACGGCCGGAAACTTGATCTCGCAGTCGTGCATCTCCGGCTGTCCGTTCAATATGCGGTCTCCGGTGAATTTGAAGCTGACCTCTAGCAGCGATCCGTTGACGAAGTCATCCAGCAGGTCGGTGCTGCTCGAATCGACGAGTATCTGAGCCTCGAACGTGGCGCGACGCGCCCCGGCCCACATACGTGCAGCGTACATACCTCCGCCGGGCGTATAGCCGTTTTGCACGTCGAGGTTTTGCGTGACGCGAACGGTGAAATCCAGCACGCGCTGCGAAAGATCCAGCGGCGCGCCTTGCGGGCCGATCAGAACAGCGAGCCCGCCCATATCGAACACCGAGACGGGTGTGAGCGCGGGTGGCTGCATGGCGCCGTTAGTGGTCTTGCCGCTACCGACAAGGTTGATCTGCAACTGCGCCACCTCGCGTCGGCTACCCGTTATGATGAAGTCGGCTACCGCAAGCGACTCCAGCCGCCGCTCGAATGACGGCTGCGCTCCCAGTTGCTCGTAGATCGTCGTCACCGGAACCTGCTTTCCGGCCGATGCGTCGAAAAATGTGATGACGTGACGGTAGGCAGTGGGATTGTTCGCCGCATTCGGCTGCGTCGTCACAACGTTCCCCATGCCGAACGCCGCCGCCCAGCCTGCCATTAACGAGCTCAGGTCCACGGTTCGCGCCAGGCGTAGCTCGCGCGTTAACTCGCGAAACGCAGTAGGGAACTCATGTCCCTTGCCGTACTGGTTGTCGTCGGAGTACGACGTGCGGCTGAGTTCCGCCACGTCGGCTCCGATCATGGCGACCTGCTGCGTAAGATTTATGTCGGCGACCAGCGTTGAGTAACTGGCCTGCTTTTTGTTCGAGAATGCCCATCGAACGTCGTGCATTCGTTGAGGCGAGAAGGGCATGAATACCTCCAGGAGTGGTCAGAGGTGAGTGGTGAGTGGCGAGTGGGCAGTATTCCTTGCTCACCATTCGCCGCTCGCTGTTCACTAGCGGTTTATCCGCCTTGCATTACTTCCTCTGCTGTTACGGTCAATTTGGCGTGCCAGCAAAGCACGGTACGAAAAAACATAACGCTGTTGAACTGCTGCACCTGGACCGGTGTTGAAAGCCACCCGGCGTCGCTCGGCAGTTTGCGATTGTTGTGAAGGGCCGAACGCACGGCTTCCGCCATCTCCTGGTGCAGTCTCTCGGAATCGGCGGCTGAAGCGACCGCGCGATAGCCTTCGATGGTGATGGTGTGCCGGTCCCGCACATTTTTGTCGCCGGCGCCGAGATCGTGCGCCGCAGTGGATTCACGCGTAACGATCCAGCAGTGCAGCACGCCGCCGGAGACGTAGGTGTCCAGGCGCTCGCGCTCCGAGGCCGCGTACCGGGAATAGTCCAGCACTTTCCCGATGCCCTGCACCTGTTCGAGCAAGCTCACGATGGAATCGACGACGTTGCTGAGCGCCACGGCTGATCTCCTTCGCTGTTATACGAGCGTTCAGCCTTCAGCCAAAACACAACTAGTTGGCGGTTGCTGTTTGCTGAAAGCCGAGTGCTGAGTGCTGATGGCTCTTTATCTCCGGCTGCTTTCGATTGCCGTTTTGATTTCGCTCGCTCTTCGGTTCACGATCCGCCGAATCTCGGCTGTGATCCCGGCGAAGGCATCGCCGTTGCGCGCGCTCGAAGCCAAAACGGTGGCCGGTTCCGCTGTTGGTCGCGCCGGTGGATGCCACTGATACTCATCGCCGTGCTCGGGTCTGGTGTGAAACAAGGTTGTCATGGTGGTTTGGACCGGAAGGGCACGGCTTCAGCCGTGCCGATAGGGTGCAATTTTCATTGGGCTTTAGCCCCTGAGGTAATTGCGTCCCTCAGCGGCTAAAGCCGAACCACTACCGTGCTTTGTGGCACGGCTGAAGCCGTGCCCTGACCGCGGGGCGAGCAAGCGTTCAGCTAATACTCGTGATACCTGATCGCTGATTAGCTACTCGCTATCAATGTGTGATCCGTCGTCCGCCGGACTCGCTATTGATTCGCCACTCCGCGACGGAACTTGCGGCGGGCTGCTCTTCGGCCCTGTCAATGCCGAAGGCCGCCTCGAAGGCGGTCTCGAGTGCGCGGGCGAGCGCGCGGTACTCGGCGGCTTTGCCGCGGTAGTCCACGGCGTCGGCGCCGAGCGCGGCATCGCCAAGCTGGTTGTAAAGCGCGTGGAGACGCCACGCGGCGAGCGCGGCGGCCAGGTTGACGGCCCCATAGAAATCCGCGTCGGGAAAATCCGACGCATCCTCGGCGTGGGGCGCAGTGTAGCGGACGCGCACGATTTTCCCGGTGCCCGGGACGATTGTGGTCAGCCGCAACTGCGGTACCCCGTTCGCCCCCCAATAGACCTGCCACTCGTCTTTTTCGAGGATGGCGGGATCGCGATCCCCGGCTGGATATTCGACTTCGCTGATAACGGAGAAGTTCTGTGACCAGCCAGGAAAGTTCTCGCTGTCGATCTCCCATTGGTAAGACAGGCCGTTGCCGGTAAGTTCGGCTACCTTGCGCAACGGCCGGGTCACCGAATAACGGCCGGCCAGCGCCTCGCGGATGCAGCCGTCAATGGCTGCGCTCGATAACTTGCCCGCCGCGTCCTGAATCCGCTCCGCCACGCCTTGTTGGAAATCCGCAAAAGTTTTCATAGGTGTTGGGTGCTGGGTGTTAGGTGTTGGGTGTTAGTTGGGTAGCGCAGAGTTCGCGTTTGTCGAACTCTGCGGCTTTTCTCGCGCGGACCAGTCCGCGCCAAGGCCTCATCAGCGGATCCCGAACAGCGCCGGGCATTGTGCTTTGGAAGCACCAGCCGCAGAGTTCGAAACGCACGAACTCTGCGCTACCTGAATGCGGCTTTGCTCGTTACGTCACCACTTGCTTGTAAGCGCCGCGGTAGTCCACCGCCGTCACTTCGTACTCATGGCGGACCTTGTACTGAATGCGGTCGCTGGTGAACGCCTTGCCCGCCACCTGGTTGTCGGCCAGCAGCAGCTCGGGCTCGGCCTTGCCTTGCAGGAAGCCGATCTCGAACGTTTGCAGCTCGTCCGGGTTGGCGAAGACGTACCAGTCGTTCGCGTCCGTCAGAAGCGGCGTGACCACCACCCGCTCGTTGTTGTTGCCGAACATGTGCTGCACTTTGTTGGGCGTGAAGTTGCTGTCCACGTACTGGCGAGTGTTGGTGATCTTGGCCACGCCTTCCAGCTCGCTGGGCACCACCAGGATCGAGGGCCCGATTCCCAGTCGTTTGCCCGAGTCCTTTTCCGTCTGATTGCGCATGGCCGAACGGACGGCATCCAGCGCGTCTGCACTGAGCGCGCTATTGCCCAGGTTGTTGTGAGTAGCGTGGAAGAAGGCGACGGCGTCGTAGATGGCTGCGTTATTCACCAGCAGGTTGTAGACGCGCTGCGCCATGGTGCGCCGCGCCGCGCGGCCGAGGCGCGCCGCGATCTTGCCGACCAGGCCGATGTCGTCGTTGATGATGGTCTTGCGCGTCACGGTGATCAGGCCGCCGAACTGCACCGCCGCGATGGTCACCTTCTCATCGGTGGGGGCGGCGATCTCCGGCCAATCGTCGTCTTCCGGATCTACGGCCGTGAGGTCGCCCAGGTCTCCCACGCGCACGATCTCATGCGTGCGGAAGTCCTTCAGCGCGATCCGATGCGGCTCCCGCGACGGAATCAACAGGTCCAGGCCGTAGTCCACTTCGCGGTAGTCCTGGATGAGGCGGCGGTAAAGCGTATTGCCGAGCGCGTTGGCGAATCCGGTAGAGTTCCACTCTTCCGTGATGCGTCCGGCGGGCGGCTCCCATTGCAGGCTGCGGTCGCCGGTCATGGCGATGTAGGCTTCCTGGATGCCCAGGAAGCTGGGCGCCGCAGCGTCGTAGTCGCGGCCGTCGGGACCTTGGCGCAGCCCGAACAGCTTGTCCAGCGCGACCTGGAAGCGGTCCTGCGGTTCCTGCGTGACGGCCACCCGCCCGCTCAGACCGGTGGCTCCCGGCAGCACGGCGGCATAGGCCTCGCGCACGCTGGCGATCTGCCGATCCAGTTCCTCGCCCGTGGGCGCCTGCCCTTCAAAATGTTCCCGGACCAGCCTGGCCAACGGTTCGGGCAGTCTCGACTCCGCCAGCTTGTTGTTCACGAGCAGCCGCGCTTCGGCGATCCTTTGCTTGTGCTGCGCTGCTTCCAACTGGCCCTTGAGTGCGGTGATCTCTTCGCGAATCGGTTGTAGGCTTTGCGCCACCCCGGTGCCGGAGCGGTTCTCTGTCGTGTACTCCATTTGGTCTCCTTTTGTGTCGGTAGGTGTTAGGTGTTGGGTGTTAGGTGTCAGGTGGGTGTTGGTTTTCAAATCCGACACCCCACACCCGGCACCTGACGCCTGAAATCGTTTCCGTGATTCAGCTAATGCGGATTCCATGTCTACGCTTCCGATGGCGCGCACCACTCGTCCGCCGGCGGCAGGGAACATCACCAGGTCCACGGATCGCGGAGTGCCCGGAATGATGCGCTGCGGCTCGAGCACTTCGCGGCCCTCGCGGACCGCGCGCTTGAGCCCGACTATGGCGTTGATGGACAGTCCCATCGGCATCTCCGCTTCGTGCGCGGCGAGTAGTTTTTCGCGAATCCAGTTTTCACTTTTCAGTAAGTGCAATTCGCCCTGTAAAACAGGAAAAGCATTCACCGCAGAGGCCGCAGAGGGCACAGAGTTTTCAAAGTTAGAATCTCTGTGTTCTCTGTGATCTCTGTGGTGAGTTTCTTCCGATCGCACGTTCCGGAATGCGCCCACCACGTTGCGAATGCTACCCGAGGGCGTGGCCTGATGATCGGCATAACAGGGGCAGCCCTGAAAGTCCGCGGCCGCCTCCCGAATGAACTCCGGCGTGTAATAGGTATTTCCGTTCAGCGACAGCCCGGGCTTGAGCATCTCGGCTTGCCAGATCCAGCCGTCCTTCACTGAAGCTTCAGACGGCAGGCCGACTGAGGCCGCTTCGCTCAGGAGTTCGACAGCATCAAACTTGTCGAAGCTGATTTGTTCCGTGCGCATGGTCATTTCTCCTGGGGTGTTCATGCTTGGTGGCCGCTCATGACTGCCGCGGCTCTGATTTTTCGGCTCCCGCTTTCGCCAGAATCTCGAAGGGATCACATTGCACGCCGAGATGAGACAGCATGGCCGTCAAGACCTGCGTCATGGTTGCGGTATCCACCGCTCCGGCGCTTTGGAATGAAGTGAGCGCATCGGCTGCGGACTTCAGCGCCGAAGCTGCTTTCTCCTGGTCGCGAACACTCAACTGCGGCACGACCACCTGAAAGCTCTTGTCAATCCGAGAGGGCAGCACGCCGGCGGCGATCCGCCGATCAACCACGAAATCGAGCAATTGTTCCAGCATGTTCCGCACCAGCCGCTGGCGCGAAGTCAGCATTTTGAGCGTCGGTTCGCCCTGCACCAGCGCGGTGGCGCGGTTGGTGGAAGCGCCGTCAGCGAACCAATGTTCCGGGAACCCCGCTCCGCCCAGGTTCATGTTCTTGATGAGGCGCACTCCTTCGCTGCGGTCGGCGGCCTGGACCGGCGGCGCGACGGCTTGCCAGGCGACTTTCTCGTTGTGCGCGCGAATGGAGTTGGGGCGCGGCGGCGTGCCGTTATCCTTTAGCCACTGCTGAATCTGCTCGCCGGTCATGCCGCTGAGCGTGACGTCCCAGATGAACCGCGACAGCGAATCCATCTGGGTCATCAACGCGAAGAGCATCTGGTCATAGCCGTCCAGCCAGTCGGCCAGCGCGAACAGATCGGAGATACCGCGATGCGCCGCGCGCGCCTTGTTGATTGCCCAGTAGAAGCACTCGCCTTTCAGTTGACCGTATGTCTGAGATGACGGGTCCTCGTCAAAAGCTACCACGCTGAGCCGCCGCGGCTCGGTTTCGCCCGAGTCCATTTTCAGTTGCACGGTCACAGGCATTGTGACGGCGCGCCCGGGCAGGCCGTCGAGCGTGGCGTATTCCACGGCGTCAATCCAGTAGGGGTCTATGTATCCGAGGCGCACTTTGCCGTTGATGGGATTGGTGGCGCAGTACCAGATCTGTTCTCCGAAGATCGCCATTTCGCGGACAAACGACTCCAGGTTCATGTCCATGTTGTTGGCGGGGTCGTACCAGAAATCGTCAAGCACCCGCTGCACGGCTGGATCGCTAGCGTGAATCTGGACGCCTTCACCGATCACGAAATCTTTGGTCAACTCCACGATCCGGCGCGCCAGCGGGTTCGTGACGTAAAGGTAATAGCTGACGCGCTGCATGTTCCACTGCATGGGAGGTTGCAGGTCGCGCCAGGCGTTCGACGCCTGGGAGATGCGCCGGAAGCCGCCGTCGTTCCGGCCGGCCGGGAAGGCGCCGCCGTGGAAAATCAGCGGCGAGGCCGCCTCGAGCAGGCGTGTACTCGGCGTCCCTGGCGCCTGCAACCCGGCGCCTGAAACCTGCATTTTCGCTTCGCTCAGATTCAGTAACGTTAGCATCGCGCCTCCACTCGCAGACTGTGTGAGTTCGAATCTCACGCGAACATCGCCTCATCCTCAAAATTGTTGTCTCGATCCCAAATACTTTCCCGCCAATCTTGCTTCTCCCTCGTCGATATTCCCTGGCGGCTGAAATCAATTCCCACGCACACCGCCTCTGCGCGATCGCTGGCAGCGTGATCCGCGAGGGCCTTGGCCCAATAGATGTCCGCGTGTCCGGCGTCGGTGCGCTCAGCGTCGAACCGCAAACTGCCCGTCGCAGTAACCGCGCGCTTAACAGCGGCGAAGTCACGTTCGATCTCCGGCGCGTTCTCGGGAATCTTGTCCAAGCCGTTTTCCATGCGGCGGCGGACGCGCAAAGAAAGCTCTTCTTTGATGCCGTTGGTGAAGGTGATTCCTTCCACCTTGCTTCCAAACCGTTCCTGAAGCCGCTCCACCAGCGCCATGCCGATGCCGGTCTGATCAATCGAGGCGCGTCGCACGCGCGCGTCGCCGATCAGCTCCGACAATATTTCGAATTGCCGCTCAAACGCGGTGCGCTCCAGCGTGATGACCCCGCGGCAGATGGCGGCCTCGCCCACGCGCTCGTCTATCCAGATAGCGGTGCGGTCGCGCTTGCGGCCAATGTCCGCGCCGAGGAACAGTTGCGACTGGTGAATGGCGAGTTGCGAGTGGCCGGACAGTTCATCTCCACTCCCCACTCGCCACTCGCTGCTCGCTAATGGCGACCGCGCGGCGGCGATCAACTCCAGCGGGATCCACATCTCCGCAGCCGATAGAAATTCGCAACAGAACTCCTGCTTCCAGGTTTCTTCGTCGCCGGCGAGCTGGCGCAGTTCGTCCATATCAACGGGCACACCAATGGCGCGAAGCTGCGGCGCAGCGGTGTGGATGTCCACCCAGTGGGGCGACCACAGCGAAGAGTTCACCACAGAGCACACAGAGGCCGCAGAGCAAGCAGGAGAGTCAGAAGCACAGGACAACGATGTCTTGCCTCCAATTTCTCTGTGTTCTCCGTGACCTCTGTGGTGAGTCATGTTCACCAACCCGCACTCGCGGGCCAACTCGAAAAACTTCCCGGTCTGGTAATGCGGCGTCGAGACCACCACCAGGCGATGTCCGCGCGTCACTGCGGCGGAGGCGCCCTTCCACAACTCGGACGAATCGCGGTGGAACCCGAATTCATCCAGAAAGACATTGCCTCCGAAACCGCGCGCCGCGTCGGGATGCGAGCTCATGGCGGTGATCTCGGAGCCGTTGGGAAGTTCGATCACGAATTGGTTGACGCGCATGCCTTCGAAAAACAGCTCCGTCGGTCGGTCCGCGATTTCGCTGCAACCAGACGTAATGCGCATGGCGGCGAAATGATTTCTGATCTCCTTGAGAGCCTCTCGCGCGGTGTCTTGCGTGCGCGAGATGACTAGCCACCGCGTGCGGCGCTCAATCGCGTCGAGCGCGATTTCCAGCGTGGTGGCGAACGTAAACCCGATGCGCCGGGATTTGACCGCGATCTTGAATCGCGACTTGTCTGCGATCCAGCGTTCCTGGTAAGCGCAGAGGGGGATCACTCCTGCGGAAGTTCGCCGTTTCGATTTGGGTTTCGCGGTAGGCATATTCAACTCAAAATTCCGAATTCGTTCTTCTTCCTCTGGGTCCTCTGTGGTCTCTGTGGTTACTTCTTTTCGTCACAAATACCGTAGATTTCGCGGATGCGCTGCACTTCCTTGCCCGTGAGGGATCCGCCGCGCCGCGCTTTTTGCTCCAGCCGTTGGATGGTCGCTCGTGCTTTCTTGCGGTCCAGGCGCAGCTTGGATTCGGAGACTCTTACCCGCCGCTCCGCCAACTGCACCTGCTTCCTGCGAAGTACCAACTCGGACCGGCGGCGCTCGGCGGCTTCCAAGACCAGCGGGTCGATGTCATTCACCAGTTGGTCCCTCTTAGCTTTGAAGGCTTCCTGAAGGGCGGCATGCAGGAAATCGGAGATTTCGTCGCCCTCCGCCAGGAGCCGCTGCGCCAGGCAATGGGTACGATCGCGGGCGTCCCGCTCGGCCTGCACCGTGGCAGCGTACTGTTTGGCAAACTTCTCAATCTCGACTGGGGCGATCTTTTCGTGAGTTAGAAGATTAATGCTGCGCGTGATGGAAGCCGGCAAAACGTGACGATCCAGCGCCATCATGGCGTGCATCTTGGCCTTCTCGCTCAGCTCGTCGAAGGAGATGTAGGCCTGCTGGGGCGATCCAGGAAGAGCCTTGGGAGCTTGAAGAGACAGAGAACTCGTCGTCTGCTTCCTCCGCTTCGTCTGCTTACTTTCTGTCGTATGCTTCATACCGCACCCAGCACCTGGCGCCTAAAACCTGACCCCCGGATCGGTGAGTTTTCTGTCAAACAGGAGAATGCCGCGGGCCGTCAGCGCGGCGGCTATGATGCGGTCCTTGGATTCCCGCTCATCGAAGAACCGCTCGCAGCGCGCGTAGCGGGACTCTTCCAGATAGCTGAGGTATTCCTCCAGGTCATGCTGCGACAGAGGAATGTTGCGGTCGCGCAGAGCGAGTTGCAGATGGCGGAAGGTTATCAGATGCGGATAGTCCTGCCTCAGCACCCACACGATTTCTCCGCGGCGAATGTCGTGGATCAACGACTGTGCTTCGCGGCTATTTCCGGCCATCGTGCAATTCCTCCTTGGAAATCAGTGACAAGAGGTAGCCACGGCGAGCGTTTTTCTCGCCGTGGGTTTGTCATTCGCAGGCGACGTAAAAGACCACGACGAAAAAGCGTTCGTCGTGGCTACCCGGTCTTAAACTGCTGTATCTGCATCTGCAGCTCCGCGACGGTGCTGCGCAACTGCTCCAGCTTGTCGGAGTTCACCTGCATGGCCAGCACCAGGTCGTGGTTGCTCCCGTCATTGTGCTCCACAGCGTCGGCGAGCTTTTGCAGAGCGGTCGCCGTCGCGTGTTGAGCCTCAATCAGCGGCGGCGCATACGTGTGCACCAGCCATAAGAAGCCGACCATCATCAGCAGCCCCGGCCCCCAGCCCAGCAGGGGAGCGAGAGCGTCCTTGTACTCCTGCAAGGCTCCCGACCGGGCCAGCTCTACCATCAGCACGATCGCGGAGGTGCCCACGATGGCTCCCGTCGCAGGTGTGACACCTTTTTTCGCCGCTGTTGCGCCCGCGGGTGGCGTTTGCATCGTTGACGTGTCGGTTGGTTTGGGCATAAGAAGAACTTAGGAGGCAGGAGTCAGAAGTTCGAAATTAGATATTTTTCACAATTGGGGATAGACCTGTGTGTCAAAACGTCGGATTTGCGGAAGGGCATGACTTCAGTCATGCCGAAAAAAGGCACTAACGCTACGGCTTTAGCCGCTGAGGGCTTGAACCGCAGGGCCTAAAGGTCCTGCTAGTCTGCCAGTGGCGGCACGGCTGAAGCCGTGCCCTTACGAATCCTTCTCGCTAGCTCACCAATGGCTCTTGGCTATTCGCTATTGGCTTTCTTTGCCTGTTCCAGCGCCATCTCGGGCGTAACCGTGATGCGCAGACTGTTCCAGTCAATCGGTTCTTTGTCGCTGGCGGCGCGTATGGCCGCCAGCACTGCCGAGACCGCCAGCACGATCCCTTCTTCGATCAATCTTAGTTCCCGTTCAGTCAGGGCCATGAGAACTCCAGTCAGAGCTTTCAGCGATCAGCTTTTAGCCGATAGCTGATAGCTGATAGGTGATAGCTTATAGGCGATGGCTGATAGCTGAGGGCTGGTTGCTGCGTGAAGCTCGCCACCAGAGCGTTGATCTCCCGGATCAAGCGAGGCAGCACGTCGAGCGTGGCTTGCAGACGCGCCGAGTTGGACTGCGATTTCGCCTGGCTCCAGAGAGCGAAGGCGTCCACCGCCGCGTTATGGGCCGCGATGAAACGATGACCCTCCACCTCGAAACGGGTCCACTGCTCGTCAGTTATCAGCCCGTGAACAGCAGCTTCCGCGACGCGCTGCTGCGTAATCTCATATTCGGCCTGCGTCACGGCCAGCACCCGGTAAGCATTGCGCTCGAAATCGCTGCAAGCGGTGGTCAGAATCACCAAGCCCAGCAGAGCAAGGACAGGCGATGACGGCATGGACTCTGTTGCGATTCGGCGTAAGGGCATGGCGCAGACCCAGCAGTGCAGAGCGGCTTTAGCCGCTGAGGTCCAGCGGCGCACCTCAGGGGCTAAAGCCCTACTGATCTGGCCGGCTTTCGGCATGGCTGAAGCCATGCCCTTACACCGCTCCGACAAGATTATGAATTCGCCTGTGCGACGCCATTTTCCAATCCTGGCCAGCAGGAGGGAGAGCCCCCTGCTCCTGTCGTACCGGCGGTACGTTCCCGGGCCGCTAATTTGGGCGCACGAGGATTTTGGAGCAGGGTGGCTCACAAGAGGGGACAATCCCAAGCGGCCATGGGGCCGCTCGGGATTATCATTAGGCCGGGGTGGTTGAGGTCCCGGAGCCGGGGAGTCTCCGCCGAACGTGTGTGCGGCGGAGGGCGTGGCGGGGGGCGGGGAACCGGAGAGTTCGGCTCGCGTGAGTTTCTGCGGCCTAGCCGCGGCTAGGTTAGGCGCGGGCGCCGTGCCGCTTGGGGTAAGAACACGCGTCGTCGGCGAGTTAGCATTCCCGGTGGGGCGCGGCAAATAGAGCCGGTAGAAATTCAGCGGGCCGATCTTCACGGTTTTTTTGGCGGGAGAGGCCCATGCGGGCGGGTGGATCGAATCGTCAAAATAATGGTCGCTGTTCATGGTCAGCGTATCGGCGCAGTTTTTCTCGGCCACAGCCGCCTCGGCGCAGCGCACGCATCGCTCCCAAACCTGAGGGGCTTCGTGCTCCAGCGGATGCAGCAGCTTGGCGTAATTGCGATCAAAAGGGTTGAGGGAAGAGAACTGCCGCGGCTGCAAAATCACCGCCCGCAGGTTCTCCTCGAATGAGTCGCCCTTGCGGCTGCCGAAAACGGCGCGTGGGTGCATGGCGCGATTGAGAATCACCTGCGCGATCGCGCGGCGGGCCAGGTCGCTTTCTCCGCGCGCCTCGCCGAAGATGCACATGGCCAGCAGCAGAAGAGTGTCTTGCTCGGAGACCGGCCGGGCGGGATCGGGCAGATCAACAGGTGTTCGGGTGAGCATGCGGCGGTCCTTTTCGTGGCGAGTTTGGCGGCCGGCATGGCGTGCCGCTACAGAGTGTTTCGTGAGTCCGGGAGAGCGACCGTCATCGTCGCTTCGCTGCTCGCTTTGTGTCCGCTCTGTCATCGCAAGCTGAGTTTGGCGCCCCCGAAAATCGAGCGCAAGAAAACAATTCCGAGAATTCCGCTAATCCCGAAACTCCCGCATGAAGCGAATCAACCGAGGCTTCCACATACACCGACTAAACCGCTTAAACCGGGCAAACTGCCGCAAACGAGAATCCCGCATAACCGGCGGCAGTCTCGATTCCCGTGAAAACCGCGCACTGCTTAAACCGCGAATTCCGTACAAACGGACAATCCCGCGTAAACTGAGGGTTCCGAATTGAAGTGGATTGGGAGTAACTAGTCTGGTGAAAAACGTGGCAATCAAGTTGCCGCTGTCGCGGAAATCGAGCAGAGATGTTAGTATGATTCAAAATATGCGCAGCTATCGTGGGCATCGACTATTCATTGCCGCCAGTTGTGGGGTCGCTTTTGTTGCTGCTGTGTGGGCGCAGGAGGCCCGCTGGAGCAATCTGAATAGGCAACTCTTCGAATACTACTCTGCCGGCCGTTACGCCGAAGGCGTATCGATTGCTACGGAGGCGCTGAAGGTCGCCGAAGCGAGCTACGGCCCCAATCACGTGAACGTCGCCACCAGTTTAAACAATGTTGCTGAGATATACCGCGCGATGGGACGCTATTCCGATGCGCTGCCTCTGTATCAGCGGGCGCTGCTGATAGCTCAGGCTACCGCTGGCGCCGAGAATGCGTTAGTTGCGGTTGCGCTGAGCAATATGGGCGAGCTATACAGGGTGCAACGAGACTGGGCGCGAGCTGAGCCGATGTACCGACAAGCGCTGGCCATGCGCGAAAAGATCTCCGGCCCAGACTCGCCGGATGTGGCGCAGACACTCAACAACCTGGCACTGTCGTACGCGTCGCAAGACAAGGCCGATGACGCGGAGCCGCTCTATCAGCGCGCCTTGCAGATCTACCGCGATTGGTTCGGCGAGGATCATCCGCTTACCGCCGGCTGCACCAGCAACCTTGCCGACCTGTACAGGAATCAGCGCAAGTTCGCGCGGGCGTTGCCGCTCTACGAGAGAGCAATCGCCATCAAAGAGAGGAACGGCGGTCCCGAGAATCCCGCCATTGCAGCCGACCTGAACAATGAAGCGCTACTTTACGCAGCATGGCGAAAACCTAAAGAAGCGGAGGTACTGTGGCAGCGCGCGCTCGCCATTAAGGAGAGAGCCTACGGCATGCAGAGCCCAACATTGATTGTGACGCTTGAAAACCTGGGAGGTTTTTACGCGGACCAGAAGCGCTATCGCGAAGCCGCGCCTTTATTCGAACGCGCTTTGCGGATCAGCGAAAAAATGCTGGGAGCCGACGCGGCGGGACTGGCGGAACCGCTCGGAAACCTCGCCGCGACGTATAGGAAGATCGGCCAGGAGAGCGAGGCCGAGAAACTCGAAACGCGCGCCCGGAATATTTCGTCACGCCGCTGATGTGCTAACGCTCGGTAAACCGGACGCGCGGCTCGCTAGTTGAAATCAAAGTGCTCGACGTGCAGCATGGGATCGTTGCGAATGATTACCGGTCTGCCGGTCATCTCTTCGATCTCCTGTAGTATGGTGTTGTCCCGCATCTTTAGCGCTCTACCCACTTCCGGATTTACTCGCAATGTGATCTGCTTCCGTTCGATCTGCGGCGCGATTTTTCTGGCTTCAGACAAGATTTCATTACAGACCGTTACGATAGACTTCACCAACCCCGAGCCGGAACAGTAGGAGCATGGCTGGCATAGCGTGCGCTCCAGCGACTGCTTGACACGTTTACGCGTGATGGCGACTAACCCAAATTCGTTGAACGCGAGAATCTTCGATGGAGAGCGGTCGTTCTGTAATGCCTCCTCCATCGCCGCCATGACCTTCTGCCGATTCTTCCTCTCATCCATATCAATGAAGTCGATAACGATAATTCCGCCCAAATCGCGCAGCCGAATCTGGCGCACGATCTCACGAATCGCCTCGACGTTCGTCTTGACGATGGTGTCCTCCAGCCGGTTCGATTTGCCGACGAACTTGCCCGTGTTCACGTCTATGGCGACCAGCGCCTCAGTCTGGTTGATGACGATATAGCCTCCTGATTTCAGCCATACCTTGGGTTTCAGCGCCTTGTTGATCTCTTCTTGAATTCCCATCTCGTCGAAGATCGGCACGTCCTTGGTGTACAGCTTGACCCGGTTCACCAGCGCCGGCTGGAATTTGCTGACCAGGCTGACTACGCGTTCGTACTCCTGTTCGTTATCCACCCAGACGGAGCTGAAGTCCGGCGACAACTGGTCACGGAGCGTGCGGAGGACCAGGTTCAGATCGTGATGCAGGAGCGAAGGCGCCGGAGCTTTCTCCGCTTGAGTCTTGATGTCCGCCCACAAACGCGAGAGGAACAACAGGTCCTGACGCAGATCTTCCTCGCTGCGTCCTTCGCCTGCGGTACGGACGATGAAGCCCCCCGGAATGTTCCGGCTGTGCTCCAGGATGATTCGTTTCAACCGCTGCCGCTCTTCATCGGACGCAATCTTGCGCGATACACCGATATGATCCACGGTCGGCATGTAGACGAGGTAACGGCCCGGCAGAGCGATGTGGGATGTGATCCGCGCCCCCTTTTTCCCCAGCGGCTCCTTGGCGATTTGTACAATGATCTCCTGACCTTCTTTCAGAAGATCGGCGATGAGTGGATGCTGCGTCTCGCGTTCCCTCGGACGCGGACCGCGACTAGCCTGATCCGGGCGTGGCTCCTTGCGTGCCGCCCAGCGCCCCTTGCGCATGTATCTTGGATTGCGGTGCCGGTCTCGGACGGATGCTTGCTGTGCTGTTTCGCCATCGGCTGCTGCGGCCTGTGCCGGGGCGCCGGGTTCAAGCGGTTCCTCGCCGGCGCCTTGAACGGCTGTTGTTTCGTCAGATTCCTCTGCGGGCGAGATCGAGCTTTCCGGTGTTTCTCCGATTGCCGCTGTGGCGGCCGCCTCCGCTGCCTCAGCGGATTCGGCTAATGCTGCCGCATTGCCCACCGAAATGTCGGACATTTCCGACGCGGGATACGGCTGTTCAGAATCAGACTCGAGGTGAGGAGCTTGAGCGGGGGGCTCGGCTGCAATGAAAGCGGTCTCGGGCGAAGAGACCTGACGAGCATCCTGCGGCTCCTGGTCCTCGAAACGATGTTGAGGCTCCCGTGATGCTGTTACCGTATTATCTTCGGGATAATCGATTGGCTCGGATGGTTCACTCACGTCCGAAATCAGGTTCTCCTTGTACCGCCGTGGCTCAATTCGCTCTTCCGCTAGAGTCTCCGTAGAAGAGAGTTCCGGGCCATGAATAGATTCCGGTGCGACTTCACTTTCCTCGGCTGATCCTGCCGCGCTGTCCACGACGGAGCGTTTCGATGAAGATTCTCCGTTCGATTCAGGGGTAACTTGTTCTGCTTTGTGCGATACCTCATCTGCACTCGGGGATTCAGGGGCAGCCCGTTCTTTATATTTGGCGAGCGACTCCCCCGGCAGTATGATAGGCGGCTCCGGGGCAGTTGAAGAAGTTGGTGTGACCTCCGGCGTCATCGGCGGGGGCGAACCCTGTGTTCGGCTGGCGTACTTCGATTCGGGGAAACCATCCTTATGATGCCCGCGTCGCCGGCGTGACCGCCTCGAGAATCGGCCGTGCTCGCCGCCTTGTGGCCCGCGTTCAAACGGCCTGGCAGCAGGGGGTTTCTCCTCCGGTTGTGGCGTCGCTGCGGGGACCTCTGGAGTTTGCGACTCCGCAGCGATCTCCATAGGCGCAGGCACAGGTTCTGCAGCGGGTGCGGGTGCCAGTTCTGCCGCCGCTGGATTCTCCTGCATCCGGATGACTTTCTCCTCAACGGTAGAGGCGATTTTGTCGTATTCCTCCTGATCCTCAAGGAAATCTGAAACATAAAGGAAGGCGTCCCGCTCCAGGCCGATGTCCACGAAAGCGGACTGCATTCCGGGCAGCACCCGAGTTACTCTTCCCTTATATATGCTGCCCGCCAGCGTGTACTCTGATTCGCGCTCGTAATAGAGTTCGGTGAGCAGGTCTTCGTCCAGTATGGCGACTTTCGTCTCATGACTGGTGCTGGAAACGATGATTTCTTTTGACATGAAAAACACTCCTCCAGCAGGACGCCTCGACGAGAGGGCGTGGAGGAGCGGGAAATTGAGACGGGCTCACAGGGCGGCGAATTCACCGCCGGTTAGGAACTGGACGCCCATGGGATGTATGTTGCGCCAATCTCCCGGCGCCAATTCCAAGAAAGCACGGATCCGGCCGCGGCAGCTACGTCATTCAATGCAGGGTCAATAGGAGGTTTCGTAATGACCTCCAGCAAAATGCGTGTTCACCTGAGCGTAAGCCATCGCTCTGTACCAGACCTTCGTTTCGATCCAGAGAAACCAGTCAAGATTACCTACTCCCCGCTCGGTTCCTCCGGCAAACTCGATGCAAGCCTTCAAGACTCTTCCAGCATCTCCCAACAATCTCTCAAAGATGCGTACTGCAAAATCGATTTAAACTTTTTGAAACTGGGGAATTGAAAAACTGCATGTTCCCCCATGGTCGCGGATTCCGTAATTACCGGCCACGACCAGCTAAGCCTCAGGCCTAAGCGGACCCGATCGTCCCAACGGGCGCATCACGAGCCCCGCTAACCCGGCTCTTTCCGGCACGGGAGTTTGCCTCACTTTCTTTATCTCCTGCAAAGCTAACCACCTTTGGCCAGACTGAATGGTGTACAAATCAGTCCCTCGAAACAAAATTATGGGTCAATTCACGAACCGGCGTACCCGGATGCTGTTCACCAGGCCCATGGCCATACAGGTGAACAACACCGAGGTGCCGCCATAGCTCATCAGCGGCAACGGGATGCCGGTGACCGGCACGTAGCCAACCACCATTCCAACATTCACCAGAATCTGGAAAAAGATAACCGCTGCGACACCGACAATTATGTACATGCCAGCCACATCAGGCGCCGTTTGAGCATTATGCAATAGCCGCAGTAGTAACATGAGATACAGCAGCAAACCGACCACGGCGCCGATAAATCCATGTTCTTCAGAAAACGCGGCGTAGATAAAATCCGTATGCGGGACCGGCAAAAACCACAATTGCGTTTGCGTTCCCTGGGCGACGCCTTTTCCAAGTAGCTGTCCAGAGCCGACAGCAATCTTCGACTGCAGCATCTGATACCCGGACCGTTTGGGGTCCAACTCTGGGTTTAAGAAGCTCGTCAGTCGCGCGCGCTGATATGGTTTCAGATGGTGCACCGCCATAGGCAGCGTCAGCACGACCGCGAGAATCATCATTACAAAATAGCGCAGCTTCAATCCCGCCATGAACAGCATAACCAGCGCGATGGGCACAACAGTCAGTGCAGTTCCCAAATCCGGCTGTACGGCAATCAGCACTCCGGGAACAGCAACGACGGCGAAAACCTTCAGGGTGTCTGCCAGCGTCACATCATCCCGTGGTATGTCGCTAAAAAAACGCGCCAACAAGAGGATAATAACCAATTTTACCGGTTCTGACACCTGGAAACTGAAGCCGCCAAAGCGCAACCACCGTCGCGCGCCCGCGACATCAGTGCCAAGCACCAGCACCGCAACGAGTAAGAGCAGGCTGATGATATACAGAATGGGCATGTGATTCAGCAGATCGTGGTAATCGTAAAGGCAGAGAAAAAACAGGAGACCCAGGCCAATCAACAACCAGTAAAACTGTTTCACATGAGCACCGGCAAATTTCGTGTGCACGGTGGTGCTATAAATCTGAAGCAAACCGAGACCGGAGATAGCGACGAGCAGCGCCAGCAAAGCCCAGTCGAAATCTTTCAGCGAGACGTACTTACCCATTGCCACTACCTTTGGGACGCCGAGGTATGCCTACCCCGTAGCTGCGCGATTTCTGGATCGGCATCGAGCTTTTCGCCAGGAGCCGGCCGCTCGGCAAATCGCGGCTGTATGCCGTTCTTCTTATCATAGTAAGCTTTGATCACGGCTTTTGTGATGGGTGCGGCCAGATAGCCGTGTTCGCCGGCTTCGTATAGAACTGCGACCACAATTTCCGGGTTGCGTCGCGGCGCCAATCCGACAAACCAGGCATTGTCTTTCAAGTGCGCCGCACCCTTGGACGACAAAGCCAAGCTGGCCACCTGTGCGGTGCCGGTTTTGCCGCCGACATCTATTCCGGCGATGCGCGCTCTACCGCCCGTTCCTCCGCCTTCGTTCACTACACCATACATGCCATCCGTTACCGTAACGACTGTGTGCTCGCTCAAGGGAACTCGTTTGTCCATCGGTGTGGGAACCTTCCGACCCAGCCTCTCCAACTCTTTCGGGGAAACTAGATGCGGCCGAGCGAAATAACCGCCCGATGCGATTCCGCCGACGCTGTAAGCTATCTGCAATGGTGTTACGGTTAGCGCACCCTGCCCAATGGCAAGTGAGATAGTTTCACCGGCGTACCATTTCTGACGAAATACCCGTTCTTTCCACTGCTGAGACGGCATCGTGCCGGTCTCCTCATTCGGCAGGTCGATGCCCGTTCTGTGTCCCAACCCGAAAGCTTCGGAGTACTCCGCTATACGATCAATGCCCAAGTTCTTACCCAAATTATAGAAGAACACATCGCAGGAGCGGACTATGGCCTGATGGATGTTTACGGTGCCGTGACCCTTCTTCTGCCAACACCGGAAGTGGCGGCCGTAGAACGTAGCGCCTCCTGGGCAGTAGAAGGCCGTGCCATCGTCGGCAACTCCCGATTCGAGCGCGGCAGTGGACATTACGATCTTGTAAACCGACCCGGGCGCCAACTGCGCCTGGATAGCACGGTTCAGAAGCGGATTACGCGGATCCGAAATCAATTGCGCCCATTCGGACCGCGAGATTCCTTTGGCGAACATGTTCGGATCAAAGCTAGGGCGGCTAACCATGGCGAGCACTTCACCCGTACGAGGATCAAGCGCCACCAGCGCGCCGTTGTCGCCTTGGAAGCTCTCTTCGGCGATTTGCTGCAAATCGTAATCAATCGTCAGACGCAGCGGATGGCCGGGCAGGGGAGCCTTTTCATCGAATAATCCCATGTCGGCGCCTCGGCTGTTCACGATTACGCGACGCTCGCCATCAGTACCTCGTAGAATGTCGTCGTATTGCCGCTCCAGCCCGGACTTGCCCACTTGATCTCCCGGTTGAGTCAGGGCCAGCTCTGGGCGGTCCAGATCGCTTTCGGAGACTTCTCCGACATATCCGAAAAGATTGGCGCCGAAACCATTGAGCGGATACAAGCGGCTCTGGACGCTGACCAGGTCCAACTCGGGGAACTCCACCTGGTGCGTCTCTACAAAAGCAATGTCCTGCCGCGACACCTTTTCACGAATAATTATGGGCTTGTACGGCGCCCGTCTCCGCGCGATCTCAATCTGTTTTGACAACTCGGCAGGATCCATTCCCAGTCCTTCGGCAATGGGAACAATGTGTTCCTGCAGGTTGGCGAGAAACTCCCAATGCACCATGATAGTGAACGTAGGGTAATTGTCTACCAGGACGCGGTTCTCACGGTCCAGGATGCGTCCCCTGGGAGCTGCAATTGGCAGGCTCTTCAGATGATTCAGTTCAGCGAGGCGGGAGTAATACGCGGCTTGGAAAATTTGCAGGCGCCAAAACCCAGTCCCCAAGCCTATAAAACCGACGATAATAATCCACTCCAAAGCAAGGATTCTGGCTTTGACGGACCGTGTGTCCCTTTCGGCGAATGACATCGAGGCGAGTGCCCTTAGCGGGGAAAAAAGGCGATCAACTTCCGGTTGCGCGGCCCCGCTCACGCCGGCTTTCGGAACCGATCCAGCAGTTTGAAGATTAACATACTAGCGACTGCGTTTACAAGCGAAGCCGCGATCGTCGCGCGCAACGATATGTGCGGCGCCTGCCCTAGCAAAGCAACCTGTAACGCGTACACAGCAAACAGATTCACGTAGTACAGCGCCAACACGACCAAGAAACGCACCCCGGAACTGTCAGCCTCCATGCGGCTACTTACAATGCCCGCTAAGAAACCAGCGACTGTCTCGCTAACGGCGTAAACGCCAATGGGATCACGCGAAAGACTGTCCTGCGCAATTCCCACCACAGCTCCGGCCATGACGCCGGCGACAGGACTGCGCCGGGCCAGTGCGAAGTAAATCACCACCAGTAGAGGGAGCTCCAAAATTCTGAGTGAATTGAAGTACAGCGGGAGATAAGCCTGCAACACCAGCGCAAACAGCGGTACCAGTATAAGCGCGGCGATATGAAACCGGCAGACCTCAGCGGGCCGCAACGGCTCGGTTTCCAGCATTACCCCTTCTCGTCAGTTGCGGGTACTCGCAACCTTGTACTCACAAATATCTCTCTTATTGTAGTGGGATGCTACTGGAGAATCCGGCCGTATACGATGCGCTACGGTAGCGCGGGAGGCTCACGGATTACCTTCCGCCCTTTCCACTCCGATCAGCGACGCCGTGATAGTCCCAACACCGATCTGAGCCCTCATCTGTACGGGGACGTGGTTCGCATCGTCGGTAAACCACACGAACATCCGTCCCTTACCCTTATAGAGATTGCCGGAGAAAAGATCGGGTTCCACACGGATTGTCTGAAACGTTCCGATAGCGGTCTTCACTTCTTCCCTAGCATCAACTTCCAAGTGCAGGGTTACGGTGCGGGCTCCGTCATTTACTGGGACGTCAATCGGCTGGCCCACTGTGAGCGGGCGGCTCCGGACGAAATAGATGACTGAGAGGATGTCGTGCACGCAATCCGGAATTACGGACTGGGCTTGCCGGGGAGGCGCGCTTCCGCCGACTTCGCGATCCGTCAGGATAGCCAGCTTGCGCCGCTGGTCGAACAGCAGAGTTAATGAGCGGTGCCGGTCTCCTTCGTTGATGGTCTTGCGAATCTCGCTCGAACACAGGGTCGGATTACGGAAAATTGAAATGTATTCGTCATCTACTTTGTAGATGTTGGAAACGTAGCCGGTGGAACTTGCTCTAGCGGTGACCTTCCATCGCGCTTGAGAGTTCTCATCCCTCGTCAGCAGCAGTTCCGCCCTCCCGGCGGGAACCGAACGCCAACTGACGGCGTACCGCAGTTTTTCTCCGGCCCCAAACGGCAGCTTCGGGGATTGAGCCGCGCTGCGCGTCGCCGCCACACCAGCCACGACCAGCAGCGCCAGTACCGCGCCCGCCGCCCAATTTTGCAAACGTGCCAAACATTCCCCTTTCGCAGTTCGCGACTCCCGCACACTAATAATACAGCTTGATCAAAAGTATGAACACAATCGCCACAAATGCGAAGAATGCACGATACTCGTGATTCTTCAGATAAAGCGCCCAACGAAAACGAGACGGGTTCCGGCGCTCGGTCGGCCATGCACTGAAGCGTGGTAATAAAAATGGTACAGTGCGAGCGTAGGGGCCATGGTCTTCCGCAAATAGTCTGCTCAAGTGGAGTTCTTCTCTGCGGATCACCGGCCAATAGATGGCACCTAAGAAGAGGAACAGCAGTACGAAAAACCACCAACGTCCCCCGGCTATACAGTAACCGATTCCGGCGAGCATGGACCCGAGGTAAAGAGGGTGACGAATGTAGGCGTACGGTCCTCCGGTGGCGAGAGACTGATTCTTTGCCAAATATCCGGCTGCCGCAGCTCGCACCGTGAGCCCCGTCATAGCGATCAACGTCCCCCAAAACAGTCCGTCCCGGGTGGGCCTGGCAAAAACAATATATAGCAGTCCGAGGAAGAAACCCGCCGGGACGCGGATGCGAGCGGCAATATCAGAATAGGATCGGGACATTAACAGCCGTGCCGGCCCGTCCGGACGGGGCTCTGCTCCTGTAAAAGTTCCCGAACGGCCTCAAGCACTTGTTCGGGGTGAATACTGCGCATGACGCTCGCCTCTTCGGATGTGTGCCGGTACGATGTGGCCGCACCTTCAGCCCGCAACGAGCGATGCAGCTTGCCGTAAGGTCCGTTGCGGACGGGATCTGTGGGACCAAAAAGTCCGACCGTGGCCACTCCCAACGCCGCTGCCAGGTGGATAGGTCCCGTATCGGGTCCAACCATCAACCGGGTGCGTCGCAGCAGCGCGATTAGTCCGCCTAGATCGCCCATGTAGGTCACCGGGCTGGCGATGCGGCAACGGTCGCGGACCTCCTTGGCCAGTACTTCTTCCCCCGGTCCGCAGTTGAGGACCGTTTGCATCGAGAATTCTTCCAGCAGCGCGTCAGCCACAGCGGCGTAGTGGTCGGGCGGCCAACACTTCGAACGCCATCCCGCGCCAGGATTCAGCACTGCAAAACCTTCCGACGGAATCGACGGAAGCGAAGTAGCATCGCCCTCCGGCAGCGCAAACCGAACGTTTGACACTTCCGCTCCCAAAGCTGCGGCGAGGGCCAGATTTGCCTCAACAATGTGGACGGCGTTCACACGCACTGTGCGATTATACAGTGTCGCGCATGCTGGCTCTTTGAGCCACGGCCTGTCAAACCCGATTATCTCTTTGGCGCCCGACAAACCGCAAAACACGGCGGACTTGATCGCTCCCTGCAAGTCGAGCGCGTAATCGTAACAGCGCTCTCGAAGCTGCGCCAGAGCGTTTCGTGCGGCTGTCCAGACGCTGCCGGATAGCGGTTGCGTTCGCCACAGCAATGTGTCCACTTCAATCACATCGCTGAGCTGTGGATTCTCGATGAGCAAATCTCGCCAGCGGCGCTCGACGAGCCAGTCAATTTCCCAGTCCGGAAATGTTTCTTTCAACGCAGCGGAGACGGGCAACGCATGGATGATGTCTCCCATCGAGCCGAGGCGCACGACTAATATCCGTTTGCGGGCTGGATTCATTGGCCAACTGCCTGGAGTCGTTGCGCCATCATGCTGCGCGCGGCCTCAAGCACCGTCTCGACGGAAATGGAGATCATGCAGCGATGATCAATGGGGCAGTGGCGCAGTTTGCAGGGACGGCATTCCGCTTCCCCGGATATCACGCGAGTAAGTGGTCCCAAAGGACGCGTGCCGTGCTCATCGGTCGGGCCAAAGATCGCGAGTGTCGGCACGCCCAACGCTGCCGCCACGTGCATCGTGCCAGTGTCGTTGGTGACGTAAAGATCGCATGCCGGAACCAAGCGGATGAAATCCTGCATTGACGTTTTCCCCGCGAGCGATACGGCCGAGCGCCCCGCTTTCGGCAGCAATGATTCGATCGTAGGACGTTCACCCGGTGATCCAAAAAACACAGACATCGCTCCGGTTTCTTCTCCAAGGCGCGCGGCAACTTCGGCGAATCGGTCTGCCGGCCAGCGCTTGGCAGTTCCAAACGAAGCGCCCGCGCCGAATCCCACCAGCAGCGGCGCGTCTGATTGTTGCAGTCGCAGGAAGTTCCTCATCTCTCGTTTGGCGCTATCACGATCGGGCAGTGCCGCGCGTAACCGAATTTCCTCCACGCGGGGCAAAATAGAAATCATTCCTAAGCATCGGAGAAGTTCCAGGTAGTAGTACGTCTCATGCGGCGGAGTCTCCGCTGGACGTGGGGGCGGGACCGCATGCGTCAGCAGTGGACCGCGACCATGGCGCGCATATCCGGCGCGTATGGGAATTCCGGCAACGGCTGTAACAGCGGCCGCATCCAGCGCGTTCTGGAAAAGAATGGCCGCGTCAAAGGCTTCCTTCTTTAGCTGCTCCACGAATCGCCAGCGTCCGGTCACCCCGCGGTACTCGTTTCGGCTGTCATACGGAATTATGCTGCAATTCATCTCCGCCGCTGGAAAAATATCCAGCACCCAGGGCCGCCCAACGAGCGTCAACTCCGCTTCCGGAACAACACGTCGCAGCTCCTGCAGCGCAGGCAGACACATGACGGCATCTCCGATCCAGTTGGGGACCCGGACCATGATGTTATTTTGAGCGAGCTGTTGAAGCCTTAATCTGCCCATCATTGCTGCCCGTTATCTGGAGCTTCTTCAGTATCCAGGATATGAGCTCGTCCTCGTCCTCGACAACCGACTCAATCATCGCCCAATACAGAGGGAGTTCAATCGCGGCTGCAATCGGTAGGTTAACGATGTCCTTTTCTGTCGTGACGATGCAGTCCGCGTGTTTCTTCTTCGCTAGTTTACATAAGGTGGCGACGTCCTTGTCTATGTATTTGCGATGATCGGCAAAGGAGAATTTGGCGGCAGGATTGACCTGTGCTCGCGATAGCGTGCCGAGAAAGTTTTGAGGGTTTCCCAGACCGCAGAATGCCAGGGGCCGTCGCGCTGCCATATTCTCAATCGAAATTGGAGTGTTGCCGGGCCAGGCGGCGAATTGTGTCAGCTTTGTGCTGGCCAAAAAGCACCGCGCATCAGGATTGTAGCTGCGCATAGTTTGTTGCAGTTTTTCGATCCTTGCCCGCTCGACCAACTCGCACCGCGTCAGCACAATCGCATGCGCCCGCCGCAAGGACGAGAACCCTTCGCGCAGCAATACCGGCCAGCCGCGCCTCGCGCCCCATGGATTGGATGCGTCCACCAGCACCATATCGAGATCGCGTTCGAGTGTCAGGTGCTGGAATCCATCGTCGAGCAGATGCGTATCAACAGAAAACGTGCGCTCAAGCACCGTACCCGCCTCGAATCGTGATCGGGAGATTCCAATGGGCAGTCGCAGATGACGCACATAAATCTGCACCTCATCGCCGTCCTGCCGGGTCTGCTCCCAAGTAATGCCGGGCGGAAGCACTTTAATGCGTTCGCGGGATGCTCGCCCGTAACCGCGAGTCAGTATTGAGACCGACAATCCAGAGCGTTGCAGCCGTTCGGCGAGCCAGATGGTGAACGGCGTCTTCCCGGCACCTCCCCAAGCGAGGTTTCCCACGCTGATCACTCGCGCCTGCAAACGCCGCCGTCGAAACAGCCCTGCACCATAAAAGGCGGTGCGCAGCCGCGCTCCGGCAATCCAAAGGGCCGCCGTGCCCGATGCCAATCCTGATAGAGGCAAAAGTTGCGCCATGGTCAATCCGTCTTACCCGCCACTACCGCCTGAGTTTCACTGACAGCCGTTGCCCGGTAGAGCGATTCACGACGCCGCTGAATCAATTTCGCTACTTCGCCAGCAATGAGAGAGGCGCCGCCCGCGTTGCGGACATAGCGCTGATGGGCGGCCTGTCCCAGATGCTCGCGCATTTTAGAGTCGTGCAGCAGGAATCGCAGCGCCGGAACCAGAGCCGCGCTGTCCGGGATCTGTACGATGGCGCCAACCTCGGCTATGGTGCCGGGGATGTCGCTCGCGGCGCAATCCCGCAAAAACTCTCTGGCAATCTCCTGAAAATTCGTCATCGAAGGACCGATCACGATGGGGCGCGCAAAAGAGGCAGGTTCCAAAATGTTGTGGCCGCCGGTCGGCACCAATGTGCCTCCCACGAAAGCAACCGTTGCGACCTCGTATATCGCACCTAATTCGCCGATGGTGTCGAGCACCAAAATGCCCGGCGAAATCAGAAATTCATTGCTGGTGCAGCGTGATCGCAGCCAGAACGGCAACCTGTTTTGCTCGAGTTGAGCGACGACTTCAGGAACTCGCTCGGGATGACGCGGCGCCAGGACCAACGACAACATCGGAATTTCTGTCGCGAGCTGCTGATAGGCCGCGATCAAATACTGCTCTTCACCGGGCATGGTGCTGCCGGCCACGATCAACGGTCCACTCAGCCTCTGTCGCAATGCCTCGATCAGCGGTGAGGGTGTGTGGCGTATCGAGTATTTTAGATTTCCCGCCTCGCGGACTTTCGCGGGTGGCGCACCAATCTGCCGAAACCGCTCAGCTTGGCCGGAGCTTTGCACGAAAATCACATCCGGCCATGCGAACACGCGCCTCCAAAACGCGCGAGTCGCGCGGTAGCGGGGAAATGTTCGATCCGAGATGCGACCGTTGGCGAGCACCAAAGCTGCGCCGGCGCGTTTGCACTCCCGAAAAAGATTCGGCCATAGTTCGGTCTCCAAAATGACAACCACGTCGGGGCGTATGAGGCCTAGAAACCGGCGGCAGACGAACGCAAAATCCCAAGGAGGAAACAACACGGGAGTATTCGGCGGAAGAATCTGCCGTGCAGCTTCCCACCCGGTCCGGGTTGAAGAGGTTACCACCACGCTCAGGTTAGCCAATTCATTGTGCAGCTGTTCAATGAGCGCTGCCGCGGCTTTCACCTCGCCCAGCGAAACCGCATGTACCCAGACGGTAGGCGCGTCACCGGAGAACCCTTGCCATTCCAGCCGGCCGAGCCGCTCGCGGCGGAGCCCAGGCAATCGGCCTCTATGTGCCCTCCACGTCGCCCATGCAAGCAGCAGCGGCGCTGCCAGCCAGAGTGCAACGTTGTAGAGTAGATACATGGTGGATTCGGCTCGAGTCGAGACCTCAGTCAGAACGGAATGAGCCATCCGCGGGCCGGTGCGCAAGTTGTGAAGGAGGTCAGCCCAAACAAAGGGCATTATAGCCTTGTTCAACGAGGTGTTCCAATCACGGCAGGCGCGCCGATATACCTCTTGCGTAGAACGCATCGCAATGGCACTATCGCGTCATCGCAATCGGAAATATAATTAGGAGTGGGGAATCCCATCCCCACCGAGACGGCAATTCCCCGCGCCGCCTCTTTCGCAACTTCTTAACGTAGTCCCGGGTTTGACAATTAGAGCACTGTAGGGAGCTTATAATGAAATGCCTTCATGCGCTGTGCTGCGCGTTCGTCGCAATTCTCGCTCTGACGGAACCGCGTTATCTTCATTCCCAATCACCTGTAGCCGCCGATTACGATCGGGAACGCCGCATCTGGAGTATTTCGAATGGCATCATCGAAGCGCAGTACACGCTCACTGATCAAAATTTGTTCCGGCTGCTGACGTTGCGCAGATTAACAGGCAAACGGTGGGCGAACGCGGGTGCTCCTGCGTCCTCCCCCATTAATATGAACATCGACGGGAACATCCTGAACGATAACACTAAATGGGAGCTAGCAGACACGACAGTGGAGCCAGCGCCCCGCGGCGGATTGCGTCAGGTAATTAAGCTTCGCAATGATAATGCCGAGGCCGAAATCACGCTCCGTCTGGAAATGCATCCGGGCCAACGTTTTCTCCGAACGTACTATAGCTACCGCAATGTAGGCCAAACGCAGCACTATATTCAGCGTGCCCGGTTTTTCAACATGCGCTTGAACACCGAGGGGCGGCAGATGCGCGCGTTCACCGTCAACCAGGTTCGGCAAGGTGCGCCATTGATGTTCGACACGGTTGAAAGGGAACTCTCAACGCAGCGGAATCAGGCGATCACAGTTTTCGCCGGTGCTTATGCAGATCAATGCACGTGGCTGGCATTGCGCGATGATGCCGACTACGGTCTCGTATTCGGCTGGGAGTTTGACGGCCGCTCAGCGGTAACCGTGCAGTTAGTGAACGCAGGCCGCGAGGTCTTGATTTCAGGAGGGCCGCTGGCGTTGCATCTTCCCGTACGTCCCGGCAGAGAGGTTACTTTCCCGGCGGCTTTCGTTGGCCTGTTTAGGGGAGACTGGGACGAGGCGGGCTACCGTACGCATCGCTACGTTGAGCCGATATTGGCTGCGCCGCTGCCGGACGACAATTTCCCTTATTTCATATACAACACGTGGGGGTATGATCAGAACATTGATGAGACAACATTGCGCCGTTCGGCGCAAATCGCCGCCAGCATCGGCGTGGAGCTATTCGTCGTGGACCTGGGGTGGGCGCGGCAGATTGGGCAATGGGAGCAGGACCCGGTAAAGTTTCCGACTGGCCTGCGCGGATTATCCGATTACGTCCACAGTCTAGGGATGAAATTTGGTGTTCACTTCGTGCCTGTGGAGGCATCCGCGAACGCGCCTGTGCTTATTGCCAATCCTGACTGGACTTCTTCCGTAGACAACGACTATTTCGAGGCGGATTCGTTGTGTCTTTCCAATACAGGCGCACAGATTTGGACACGTGTGTCCCTCCTGAGAGTGATCCGCACCTACGGCGTGGATTGGATCACACAAGACGCAGAGAATCTGGTCAAGAATTGTTCCAAGACCACCCACACGCATGATTCGGCCAACAGCAATTGGGACAATTCCGTCAATGGAATAGATGCTTTGGTGGACTTTATTCGTGGGCGAGCTCCGCAAACGCTGTGGGAGAACAACGCCGACGGCGGTACCATGTCCACCTTCGGCGCGTTACAGCGTTATGTCACATTCAGCAGTTGCGATGCTTGCGAGGAATTACCGCGTCGGCAGGCCGTCTATGGAATGAGCTATGTTTTTCCGCCCCGCTATATCGACCGTTATATGGGTGAATACCCTACCAAATTTACGACCCGCAGCAGCATGTTTGGCGGCCCTTGGATCCTAATGCAGCCGCTGGCGAAGCTGCCGGCCGCCGCGCTTAATCTGCTTCGCGAGGAGGGCGCGCTCTTCAAAGCTCTTCGGGGTCTAATTCGGGAAGGCAAGGTCTACCATCTTCTCCCGCGGCCCGATGGCTATAGTATTGAGGCGCTGCAATCCTTCCATCAGGATTGGAATCGCGGCGTTATATTCGTATACCGGCCGGAGTCCCCGGTTGCGCAAGAGACGATTTTCCCGCGCGGGCTCAACCCGAACGGAACGTACCGGGTGAGTTTTCAAGAGAGCAGGGATGTTTTCTACCGATCCGGCGCTTCACTGATGTCCAGCGGGATTAATGTCAAGCTTCCCACGAAGTTCTTTGCCGAACTCGTGTTTGTCACGGGAGAATAGCCTTTGGGAGGCTGCCTCAGTGCGCGGACTGCGGAGTCTCGGGAGCTTCGTAGCGGCTTTGCAGTGATTCTCCACCGGGCACGAACTCAAAGTCGCCCCAGCGGAACCTTCGCGCATGCGGAGCCAGGTCAGTGTAATAAAACGCCCGGGCTTTGCGAATGGGCACAAGCCGCTCCAGTTCTTTTTCGCGGCCGCCGGCCATGATCCAGATGAGACGAGCTCGTTCAGGCACTGGGATGCTGATCGGCTGACCCGTGTATTTGGACTCAAGTGAGTTGCCCCGCCACAACCGTGCCATAGTTTCGGTGTATCCCGGGTAGCCCTTCTCTTCCAGTTCGTAAATTGGCTTCATCGGATGGTAATAGGCCAATCTGCGCCATCCTGGAACTCCGTCTCTGGACCAAATCACGACCAAGGGCCGTTTGGTTTCCACTTCCATTTTGGCGAGATCTTCCATCGTCAGGGCGGTCGTTTCACTAATCCAACGCACCCTGCTATACGACGATTCAAAGGTGCCGATGAGGAAAGCATCTTTGACGGAGTCCCAACCTCGGAAGCGAGTGTTTGGATCGCGGCGGGGCACTTCGATTTCGGTGAAAAACAGGATGATGTTGGCGAGCAGCGCCAAGCAGACTAGGGCGCCATGTCCCGTCGGTACGTAACGGTCTTGCATCGGCTGACTCTGAGGCAGCAAAAATAGAAGACTTCCGACCATGGCGAGCCACATCACCAGCCATTTTTCTTTTGGTTGCTGCGCTACATACAACAGCACAAACGAGCCGATCACCATCAGCCAAATCGCAAGTCCCCGCTGTTTCCATCTTGCCAGGGAGCCGGAATGGAATGTGTGTTCCGTAACAGTTATTACGAACGCGCCGAGCAGGCAGATTGCAGGAATAGACGCGAGTGCGTGGTCCGGTTCCGCTATATGAACCAAGAAGCTGACAAAAAAGCTGGGTATGAACCAGAGGGCAACGAATTTCAGATAAACGAGCCATTCAGGCCAGTGCTTACGGTCGCGCCATACGGTTGGGATGGCCCAAATCCACGGCAGTGTCCAGAGCCCATTCCACAGTATGGCGCGCCCTGCCATGCGACGCCATCCGGCGAGCGAAGCGCCAAAAAACATAGAGGTTCCGGAAGCTTGCTCTTGGGAGTATCTGGCGAAGACTTCCATTGTTTGTACCAATCCGCCACATGAGTGGATCAGCACAATTATCCAAGGCACGCTGGCGGCCGTCACAACCAGTGCTCCTTTCGATAATGATCGCCAGCCTCCGACTTTCCACCCGGTCCAAGCGACCAGCGGAAGCAGTCTGAACAGCAGCACCGGCCGGAATCCTGATCCGAAACCTAGCGCCAGGCAGGCGAAGAAAAAGTATCGCGAATCGCCTTTCCAGGCGCGCCAGCAGAAGTACGCGACCAATATGGCGAACAATGCCGAATGTGGCCGGAGGGCCGAGGTCAAGCCCGAAAACCAAAATGCGGGGTTTGTCAAAAGCAACGCGGCGGCGACCAACCCGGCTTGCGGTGAAAACATGCTCCTGGCCAAGAAATACAACGAACCAACAGCGAGGCCACTCACTAGAACTCTGATAAAGGCGAATGTTCGCTCCGGTGAGCCAAGGAGCGCATTCACCAATCTGGCCTCTCCAACGAACAACGGGTAACCGGGCGGTTGCGGTTGGCTGCGCGCAGGATCGAAGTCGTCCAGTGCGAATGCGAGATTTGCCGAATCGAAGGAAAACAGGTGAGTTGGCATCAGAGGCAAGCGCGTCGCGGCCACAAACAACAGCGATACGGCTAGAACAACAGCGAGATCAGCCCGCCGTCGGAAAATAGAGATATGTGCCAGCCCAGTACGCATCGAGAATCGCCTTTCTCGACCCAACAAACATCACTCCATGTGTGCAGAAGTTAAGCACAGTCCAGTGTTACGGTCAATTATTTTTCAGCAGTGGAAAAGAAGGAAATCAAACGGGGGACAGTTGCATCTTCTTTAATTTTTCTATGAGCGTAGTACGTTTGATATTGAGGAGAAGGGCGGCTCTGCTGCGTTTGCCCTCCGCTCTCTTCAGCCCACCTAAAATGAGGTTCTTTTCGAACTCGGAAACCAAAGAGTTGAAATCAACTCCGTCATCTGGTATGTCGATATACGGGACGAACTCCGAACCGGAAATTCTGCCGATGCCGGGGAAATGTTCGGGCGAGAGATATTCATGATCTCCAGCCAGTATGACGGCCATCTCCAGCGCGTTTTCAAGTTGGCGGACGTTTCCCGGCCACTCATAGTAAAGCAGCCGCTTGATAGCTTCCTGACTGAGTTGCTTGGTCGGAATGCCTTCCTGGTTGCAAATCTTCTCGATTAGGTGTGGCGCTAACAACAAAATATCTTCTTTGCGTTCACGGAGCGGGGGCAGGGAAATGGGAAAAACGTTGAGCCGGTAAAATAAATCTTCGCGGAACTCCCCCGATTTGACCTTCTGCGCCAGGTTCACATTGGTTGCGGCAATGAAGCGAACATCCAGCCGGATGGTTTGAGATCCCCCGATGCGCTGGCATTCACGCTCCTGCAGGACGCGGAGCAGCTTGCTTTGAAGGTCGGCTGGCATATTGCCGATTTCATCCATGAATGCGGTTCCGCGGTTGGCTTCTTCGAACCTGCCGACCCTCAGAGCCTGCGCCCCCGTGAACGAACCTTTTTCGTGGCCAAAAAATTCGTCCTCCAAGAGAGTTGAGGGGATTGCGCCGCAGTTGATGGCCACCATGGGGCCGTCCTGCCTTGGGCTATTATCATGGATGGCGCGCGCCACCAGTTCTTTGCCCGTACCCGTCTCGCCCAGAATCAGCACGGTCGTCCGTTTACTGGCAACACTGACGACCATCTCTTTGACCCTTTTCATTGCGGCACTTTCACCGATAAGGTCGCCCATCTCTCCGTGGCTGGAATATTGCTTGAGTTCACGCGCTTCCCATCGCAGCCGCCGCTCTTCCACGGCTTTCTGGAGGCGCAGGATCAATTCGTCCCTCATGAATGGTTTCTGAATATAATCGGTCGCACCAAGCTTCATCACCTGGACGGCGCTCCCCACGTCGGCATAGCCAGTCACAACCATGATGATCAAGTCGGGATAGAGATCGCGGGCCTGACAGATGAGTTCTTCGCCGGTCATGCCCGGCAGCCGCAGATCGGTCAGCAGGATGTCATAAACGCTGTTCTTGATATGCCGCCACCCCGCCGATCCATCAGGAGCCGATTCGACCTCCAGCCCAAGCTCTCGAAGGATATGAGTTAAGTTGGCGCGAAGTTCGCAATCGTCCTCTACGACAAGTGCGCGTTGGTGGGAAGGAAGCGGTGTTTTTCTCATATCACCGGCCGCCGCGAAAGACAGACTTACGGGTTGGGCAAACCCGGCAGTATAGTGCCTCATGCGCATCCTTTGTCAGTCTATGGCGGCAGGGAAGGTTTGTAAACGAAAGCGCCACGGCCGAGCGTTATTGTGCCAATTGTTGCAATGGGCCGATAAACGCCGCCGGCTGTTTGAAGAACGGTTGCAACGCCTGGTACTGCCTGCGCACTTCTTCACGCGTCAGTTGCCACTCCTGATCGGAGATCGTCAGAAATACGTCCACAACATCGGCGTCAAATTGCGAACCGCTACAGCGGGCAAGCTCCGCTCGAGCCTGTGCCATTGTTCGGGGAAGGCTATAGGGGCGCCCAGCGGTGATGACGTCTGCGGTGTCCGCCACAGCGAATATTCTTGCTTCTAGTGAAATGGAGTCGCGCGTCAATCCGAACGGATAACCGGTACCATCCACGCGCTCATGGTGACTCAGCGCTACATCGGCAGCATGCTGCAAATGTGGTATCCGAGAAAGTACTTGGTGTCCCAATCTCGTGTGTTGCTTGACGACTTCGAACTCTTGTTGTGTCAGCTTGCCGGGTTTCAACAGTATGGACGCGGGAACCGCGATTTTTCCGATGTCGTGCAGCAAGGCGCTCTCAGCAAGCTTGGGCACCTTTTCTTTGCTGTACCCGCAACGTTCGGCCAGGAGAACGCATAAGTTGCGCACGCGCAGCGAGTGTAGGTTCATCTCGCTCTGCCTCGAGTCCAGCCCGGCAATCAGGAGGTCCAACGTCGGGCTGTTTGGCAGTTCCGATTGCTGCAGCACGTTGTGCAGATGTTCCACGCGCTTCCGAAGCGTGGCAGTACTTAACGTATCGAATATCTCCTCAGTCAGCCGTAATTCCTGCTGTTTGAGCACGCGCTCAACGGACGCGCATATGTCTTCGGGTTCAAACGGCCTGTAAATACAGCCGGACGCGCCATTCTGAAGCGCCTCCGCAGCCAGCGTTCCTTCTACTTGATTAGCCAGCACCAAAAATGCCGCGTGTGGATTTCGCATTCGGCCGCGATGCAAAAACGCGGTCCCGCTCATTCCGTGCAAACGTGCAGGGGATATCACCACTCTGAAGCGTGTATGCTTCATTAATTCCAGCGCGCCCTCAGCACGTGTTGTTGTCGTGCAATGGTACCGACTGGAAGGAAAACAATTTTGGATTGCTTCGACGACACTCCTGTCGTTATCCACGATCAACATCTGCACTCTTTTTCTGAGTCGTTCCATAGCTTCGCCTCGTTCACCAGAGACGGAATCTCCGGTGGCCGCAATCCCTCCCGCCTGCGGATTGAGGATAAACCGAAGCACGTTCAAGGCCAGGGATTAATCGATAGAGGAACGCGTGCAGATCAGCGAAAATAAGTACTTGCGGAGAAAGATGGCAGCAGAGCGACGGTGGGCCTCGAACAACCAGTCGAATTTTTGACAGAATCAGTCGTAGTATTGGCGGAGAAACTGGTCCATACGGAGAGCTTCGGCCAGAATAGAGCCGATTCTGCGCCGCACGTCGGGAGCGCAGTTTTCATCCAGCAGCAACTCGCAATTCATTACGATGGTAGTGAGCGCGCCGTTGATGTCGTGGCGAAGCTTTCGGAAATGCTCATGATCTTGTTCGGCGGTCGCATCGTGTGGGGAGTCGGTGTCGAGCGAGGTTTGTCGTTCGAGCGTGACGTTCTGCGCCAGTCCGACAACTTTTGTCTTCCCCTTCTGCTGTGGCTCTGAAGCTGCGAACACGCGCAGCCAGATGGTGTTTCCCATCCAATACACGGGAAACTCTACGGTGGCATGCCCCTGCGACTTTGGAAGCAAGGCGAGCTTGCGCACAACGGGATGGAACTCTTCGGGGATGATCCGTTGCCACTCACCGCGGACGATCTTCGACAGCTTGGGACCCGTGATCCCGGCGGGCATCTCCCGGCTTACAAATTCCAAACGGCTGCCGGAGAATTGAAAAACCAGGGCGGATAAGGTCTCAAGAGTAGAGCCGGAGATCGCTGTCATGATTTCGCCACCTGTATTTATGAAAGCGAGTTTCTGCTAACCCGCGACAATTCTACGCAAGAGCTTTTTGGATTCGGCTTACGAGTTCCAGCGTCGTAAACGGCTTCCGCAGAAAATCAAAGCTGGGGTCGAGCTCGAATTTCGTATTGATGAAGACTTCGTTGTATCCACTGGTGAACAAAAACCGCATGGAAGGCTTGCGGGCGCGAACGGCGTCGTACACTTCGCGCGCTCCCTTTTTGGGCAAAATCGCGTCGAGCAGGACCAAGTCAATTTGGTCCGCCCATCGTTCAAAGATCCTCACGGCCTCTTCTCCGTTGGCTGCGGCGAAAGTTCGATACCCGAGGTTGGACAATACTTCTACTACCAACCGTCTGACGCTTTTCTCATCCTCTACGATCAGAACAGTCGCAGAACCTTTCGCGGAGACCGTCAGGTCGCGTGCTCGCACTTCCTCGACTTCACCCACTGCCGGCGGAAAGTAGATTGCAAACTCGGTTCCTTTGCCCTCGGTGCTGGTCACATCGATAAAAGCATCGTGCTGCTTCACGATGCCATACACCATGGAGAGCCCCAGGCCAGTGCCTTTGCCCGGCGCCTTGCGTGTGAAAAACGGCTCGAAAAGGCGACGCAGCGTCTCCTCGTCCATGCCCACGCCGGTGTCCTGGACGGAGAGCGTTACATATTTGCCGGGGCGCGATCCCTTATGCTGCTTCGCCCACTCATCATCAATCACGGCAGTCGTTGCCCTGATACACAACTCGCCTCCCTTTGGCATGGCGTCGCGCGCGTTAAGCGACAAGTTCAGCAGTACCTGCTCGATCTGCGATTGGTCGGCTCGAATTGCGGGTAAGTCATGCGCTGCCGAAACCTGCAAGCGAATATCCTCACCGATCAACCGGCCTACCATCTTCGCTATGCTCGCCATGACCGTCTCGAGACGGATGGTTTTCATCTGCAAGATTTGGCGGCGGCTGAACGCAAGCAAACTGTTGGTCAGTTCGGCAGCATGAGCGCCGGCGTGATGGATCTCGCGCAGGCTTTCCGCATTCGGCGTCATACGCCCGCTGATCATTGATTCCGTGAGGCCCAGAATGGTGGTGAGAACATTGTTAAAATCGTGCGCGATGCCACCGGCCAGTTTGCCTATGGCTTCCATTTTTTGCGACTGGCGCAGTTCCGCCTCCAGTCGCTGGCGCTCGGACAAATTGGATACTATGACGAGTATCATCGGCTCGCCATCGGGCGAGTTCAAGGCTGCAAATCGCAGCTCTACGGGGATGAGTTCCCCGTTCCTGGTGCGCAGTTTTGCGGTGCAGGTGTAAGCGTCTCCGTTCGCCAGCGCTGGGACGCCCTGTGGGGCCAGTTCAGGTTCCGAGGCGATTAGGTTCGCCAGCGTCAGGCGGGCTGGATCCACCGGCTCGTAGTCACAGAGCACTTCCAAAGCACGATTCCAAAGAATGAGGCGCCCATGCTGATCACTGACGGCGAATGGCTGCGTAATCTGGTCGAGCACGGCCGATAGGAACGATGCCGAACTCCGCAAGGTGCGGGCGCCAGCGGCAGTCCGTTTTACATTGACGGTGGTAAGCAATGATGTTTCCGGCATCTCGTGTGTGTGGCAGATCCGGTGCCACTGATGTATGTAAACAAAAAACGGCAGGGTGTTCAATTGATCGGCGCGCAAAAACAGTCAGCGTACAAAAACAGGCATTGGCACGAAAGGGCCTGATACAACTGAGGACGGGAGGCGGAGCAGGGCCGACGCTCGCCAGCCCTGATTTCTTTGGACGTCTAGCGGAACTCTTCCATGATTTCGTCAAGAACGGCCTTGGGTGGGCGAGTCGTCTCCTCGGGGAGATTGGCGAGCGGCTGATCGCCAAGGTTCAGCGCCTCAATAAAATCTTTTTCAGCGGGGTTCACGTAGAAAACGCCGGTAAGCACCTCGTTTTTCTGGCGGCTTTCTTCGAGCACGGTCAGCGCCTTTACGCGGCTGGTAACATCGAAATCGGGATCGAGCTTCCGCAGCCGCAGGTGAGAGCCGTCGTGCAGTGTCACATCCTGGGTCTCGCCCGGATCGTAATCCACCTCAATGTTCTCGAAGTATGGAACGAAGCTGACGTCCTCCAGCGCTTCCTCGTGTTCTTTCACGTAGGCGTAACTCTTGGTGGAGCCTTCGTGGTCGTTAAACGTGACGCAGGGAGAGATCACGTCCAGCATAACAGTGCCGCGATGCGCGATGGCAGCTTTCAAGATCGCGGAGAGTTGTTTCTTGTCGCCCGAGAAGGAACGCGCTACGAAAGTGGCCCCGAGCTGGATTGCCAGTGCGCAGGTGTCGATCGGAGGAAGTTCGTTGATGTTGCCGCTCTTTTGTTTCGAACCAATATCCGCCGTGGCAGAAAACTGGCCCTTGGTTAGCCCGTACACGCCGTTGTCTTCGATGATGTAAATCATCGGAACGTTGCGGCGCATCAGATGCACGAATTGCCCGATACCGATGGATGCCGTATCGCCGTCACCGCTGACGCCGATTGCTATGAGCTTGTGGTTGGCAAGCAGCGTCCCGGTCGCCACAGAGGGCATGCGCCCGTGAACCGCGTTGAAACCATGCGATGGATTCAGGAAATACGAAGGCGCTTTGCTGGAGCAACCGATCCCGGAGAGTTTAGCAACTTGCGTGGGATTCACGCCCATCTCGAAAAAGGCCTCGATGATGCGCTCCGTAATGGCGTTATGGCCGCAGCCCGCGCAGAGAGTCGTTTTGCCTCCCCGGTAAACGGTCAGCTCCAGGCCAATCCGGTTTAGCTTTTTGGGCGGTTCGACTGTGGTGCTCATGTTAGTTGCTCAACTCCTGCGATAGGATTTCATCGGTTATGGAACGCGCATCCACCGGCAGTCCGTTGTAGTGCCGGACGCTGCGGATCTTCTCGATATCTTTGCTCTTGACCATCAATCGGATCAGGTCGTACATCTGCCCGTCGCGGTTCTGATCGACGACGTAGACGCGCTTCATTCGACTGATGAACGTCGGTATGTCTTCGCTAAGCGGAATCGCCTTGATCCGGAGGTAGGCAGTCTTGATGCTCTGCTCTTTTTCAAGCTGGTCTCGCGATTCGATGACAGCCCAATGACTGCTGCCGAAAGCGATGATGCCGATCTCCGCCCCCGGCGCCTCTTCGGTGACCAGAGCCGGTACGCGCTTGTGCGCAGTCTCGTACTTGCGCTTCAAGCGGTCCATGTTGTTCTTGTAGTCCTCAGGCTTTTCGCTGTAACCCGCTTTTTCGTTGTGGCCGCTGCCCCGAGTGAAGTACCCCGCCAGCGGGTGATCCGTGCCGGGCAGCGTGCGGTACGGGATACCGTCGCCGTCTACGTCGCGATAACGCTCGAATTTTTTCAGGCGCTCCAGATCTTCAGCTGAAAGCACCTTGCCCCGGCGGATCGGCTGGTCCGGATACGGGAATGGATCGGCCATCCAGTTGTTCATGCCGAGATCGAGGTCGGTCATCACAAAAACCGGCGTCTGGAATTCTTCGGCCAGATTGAATGCCTCCATCGCCATGCTGTAGCACTCCTCCACCGAGGAGGGCAACAGCAGGATGTGTGCGGTATCGCCGTGAGAGAGTATAGCCGTGGAAGTGATGTCTCCCTGCATAGTGCGCGTCGGGAGACCCGTCGACGGCCCGGTTCGCTGCACATCTATGATGACCATGGGAACTTCGGCGTAATAAGCCAAGCCAGTGAACTCAGCCATTAGAGAAATACCCGGTCCTGATGTGGTGGTCATGGCTCTGGCGCCGGCCCATCCTGCGCCTACCACCATTCCTGCGGCCGCCAGTTCATCTTCGGCTTGCACGACGGCGTAAGTCGCCTTGCCCGTCTTGTGGTCAACCCGGAAGCGCTTCAGGTATTCGATCAGGGCTTCTGCCAGCGAAGATGAGGGTGTGATTGGATACCAGCTCAGCACCGTGACGCCGCCCAACATGCACCCGATCGCAGCGGCGGAGTTGCCGTCGATGAGGATCTTCCCGGCGGTCTTGTTCAAGCGGCGCACGCCGAAATGCTGCTGCTTCGGAAGATTGCTGGTGGCGTGCTCAAAGCCCGCTGTTACGGCTCCCCAGTTGAGCTCCGCAGCCTTCACTTTCTTGCCGAATTGTTTGCGCAGCGCCTTCTCGACCTCGTTCATCTCAATGTCGAGCTGCCGCGCTACTACGCCAACGTAGATCATGTTGCGGACCAGCTTGCGCAGCTTGGCGTCGGGGCAGACGCCCGCAACAATCTTGTCGAAAGGCACAGCGTAGAATTCCAGGTCCTGGCGCAAGGTGTTGAGCTTGAGCGGCTCGTCATAGAGCACCAAAGCGCCCGGAGCCAAGCTGAGCACATCTTCCCGCGCGGTGTCGGGGTTCATCGCCACCAGAAAGTCGATCTCCTTGCGACGCGCAATCCACCCTTCGTGGCTGGCCCGGATAGTGAACCAAGTGGGCAAGCCCGCAATGTTGGAGGGGAACAGATTCTTGCCGGAAACGGGAATACCCATCTGGAAGATGGCGCGCAACAGAACCATGTTGGCCGTCTGACTTCCCGAGCCGTTCACGGTAGCGATCTGGATGCTCATGTCGTTGATGACTTTAGGCGCCGCGTCGGAAGGTCTAACTGGCGCCGCTTCTACAGTTGCCATGTGCTCCTCGATGCCGGGCTTCCGAGCCGGTTTTCCGTGAGACGGCCATGGTTCTCTATTGAGAACTGACGAACCGGTAGGTTTATCCAGCGGTGGATTCCCGAATATTGATGTCAATTTCAGTGTAAACGCGGTGGTAGGGAAAATCAACGCAACGAAGCAACGCGGCGAAACTCGCGTTCAGCATTCTGAACGGTGCAAACGAGGCGTTTTGCAGGCCAAAAAAACGCCCAGAACTAGTGTCTGGGCGCTCTGCCAATGCGATGTGGGCAGGAGCACATCGCCTCAACGTGCGCCTGCCCAGGTTGTGTTCCTTAGTACATCCCGCCGCCCGGAGGCATCGGGGGCATCTTCTTGTCTTTTTCGTCTTCAGGAAATTCGGCGATCAACGCTTCCGTCGTCAGCATCAGCGATGCGATCGAGCCGGCGTTTTGCAGCGCCAAGCGGGTCACCTTGGTAGGATCGATCACGCCCGCTTTGACCAGGTTCTCGAACTTCTCCGTGTCGGCATTAAAGCCGAACTCCGGATCAGAACTCTCCCTGACCTTCTCGACGACGATCGCGCCCTCGCATCCGGCGTTGGCAGCAATCTGCCGTATCGGCTCCTGCAGCGCTTTCTTGATCAGATCGATGCCGATCTGCTCATCGCCTTCGCCCTTCAGCTTTTCGAGGGCCTTCGCCGCGCGCAGCAGCGCGACGCCGCCGCCCGCCACGATGCCTTCCTCGACAGCAGCTTTGGTGGCGTGCATGGCGTCCTCAACGCGCGCTTTCTTCTCCTTCATCTCGGTCTCGGTAGCGGCGCCGACTTTGATCACGGCCACACCGCCGACCAGCTTGGCCAGCCGCTCCTGCAGCTTCTCGCGATCGTAATCGGAGGTGGTGTCCTCGATCTGAGCGCGCAGTTGCTTCACGCGGCCTGCAATATCCTCGTGCTTGCCGTTGCCCTCGACGATGGTGGTGTTGTCCTTGTCAATGGTGATCTTCTTGGCGCGGCCAAGCTGATCAATTTTCACGTCCTCCAGCTTGAAGCCCAGCTCTTCGCTGATGACCTGTCCGCCCGTGAGGATCGCGATATCTTCCAGCATCGCCTTGCGACGATCACCGAAGCCCGGAGCCTTTACCGCGGCCGTGTGCAGTGTGCCGCGCAGCTTGTTGACCACCAAAGTAGCCAGTGCCTCGCCCTCAACGTCCTCTGAGATGATCAACAGCGGCTTGCCCATCTTGGCGATCTGCTCCAGCAAGGGAAGCAGGTCCTTCATGGAGCTGATTTTCTTCTCATGGATTAGGATGCGGGCGTCCTCCAGTACAACTTCCATGCGCTCGGCGTCCGTCACAAAGTAGGGAGACAGATAGCCGCGGTCGAACTGCATTCCTTCCACGACCTCAAGCTGCGTCTCCATCGTCTTGGACTCTTCCACCGTGATCACTCCGTCCTTGCCGACCTTCTTAATGGCCTCGGCGATGATGCCGCCGATGGCTTTGTCGTTGTTAGCCGAAACGGTTGCGACCTGAGCGACCATCTCGCCTTCCAAGGTCACGGGCTTCGAAAGTCTCTTTACTTCCGCGACAGCGGCTTCGACCGCCTTGTCTACGCCGCGCTTCAGCGCCATCGGATTTGCCCCTGCCGCTACGTTCTTGACGCCCTCACGGAAAATGGCCTGTGCCAGAACCGTCGCGGTGGTCGTGCCGTCGCCCGCTACGTCGCTGGTTTTAGATGCCACTTCGCGCACCATCTGGGCGCCCATATTTTCCAGCGGATCTTTCAGTTCAATTTCCTTTGCCACCGTTACACCGTCTTTGGTGATCAACGGGGAGCCGAACTTCTTGTCGAGTACCACGTTGCGGCCCTTGGGTCCCAATGTGATCTTGACGGCGTCGGCCAATTGATTCACGCCGCGCAGAATTTGCTGGCGTGACTCTTCGCCTTTCACAATTTGCTTCGCTGCCATTTATCTCCTCCTGAAATCTTTTCTCAATTCACTCGGTTGATTGGCTTTAAATTCCTCAGATGTGGGCTACGATCTTACTTCTTCGCGCCCACCGGCTCGGGCACTCCGGACAGGATGCCCAGAATGTCGTCCTCTCTCATGATCAGAAACTCTGTGCCGTCTAGCTTCACCTCGGAGCCCGCGTACTTTCCGAAAAGAATGCGGTCTCCTTTTTTAACCTCCATGGCTACGCGTGTGCCGTTTTCCAGCACTTTCCCGTTGCCGACGGCGATCACTTCGCCTTCCTGCGGTTTCTCTTTTGCGGTATCCGGGATCACGATCCCTCCCCGCACGGTTTCTTTATCTTCAAGTCTCTTGACCACTACACGGTCATGAAGAGGCCGAATATCCATTGCTACACACTCCTTTCAATTTTCTCGTCGAATTCAGTTTGCTTCTGGGGCTCGGTTCCGAACTGCGGACCGTTGCTTGCGGCTCGCGAATCCGGAACCCCGGAAGAATGCTCGCGGAGTCCCGCTGCTCACCTGGCCGACCCTATGCATGTTAGCACTTGAGTCCGGCGAGTGCTAATCATAGAGCAGGAGATTTTTGTTGTCAAGAGGGCATTTGAGATACTGCGATCACAAAATCTTAGTGGATAACGCTAAATGTTAAATTATTGTTTTCACAAGTGTTCCTTCCTACTTCACATATTGTACGCCCGCCAACCTGCCCGGTTGACGGTCGAAAGTGGTGAGCCGCGAGTGTGCGACTACCGTACGGCCAGTTTAGCCATTGGCAAGCGTAATGCGGAGACATGTTATTCCTGGTCCCAAAAAAGCCACTGAAGCGTCTGGCTGCGCTTCAGTGGCGGAGAAGTAGGAAACAAGTTCCTAAACTGTCTTACATGTACGCCAGTCCGGGCTGTTCCTGCGGCGCGGGTACCGAGCCGTGGCCGTCCTTGCTAGGCGCCGCGATGGGCTGATTCTCGTCCTCGTCGAAGACCAGTCCCTTGGGCGGTTCGCCGTCCAGGCCGAACTCCTTCCAGCGCGCGGCGAGCCGGTTGTAGACCTCTCTGCGAATCCGGCTCCGTTTCGAGAACTGCTTGATGAATTTGTGTTCTTTGCAGGCGTTCACGATGGCTTTCGATCCCCACGGGCGCTCCTCGGGAGGATTTTTCGTCGGGTCGAGCCAGGTGGACCAGGTGTTACGCAGAATATCGATGTCCTTCTCGGGGCTGCAGCGAGTGGAAACGGCCCACATCACTTGGGCGATGTCGGTAGGATCCACGTCGTCGTCAACCACGATGATCAACTTTGAGAAGTAAGCACCGGCTGGGCACTGTGCGGCCAGTGTAGCAACCTGCGAGGCGTGCCCGGCGTAGCGTTGTTCGATGGAAACCGCTGTGATTCCAAACCCACCCGCGGCGAACGGGTAACAGTAGACGCCTTTAACGCCGGGAACGCCGAGCTTCTCGAGGTCATCCCAGACCTTAGCGGAGCGAGCAATGGCGTAAACCAAACCGAGCTCGTTAGCCGGATGATCCGCCATAAGGGCACAGGTCAGGATGGGGTTCTTGCGGAACCGGACGCGTTCAATCTCAATTATTGGCGTCTGAGCTTCGGGGCGTCCGTAGTAGCCGGTGAACTCGCCGAAGGGGCCCTCCTGGCCGTAATTGAAGGGTCGCATGAACCCTTCGAGAATAATCTCAGCCGAAGCGGGCAGGTCAAGGCCGGTCAAATCGCTGCGGAACGTATCTACGGGCTCATTCACTAAGCCGCCGATGTAGTCATATTCAGACTCCGTCTTGGCAACCGTTTGGCAGCCGACGATCAGCATGAGCGGATCGCAACCGTACACGCAGGCCACCGGGAAGGGCTTGTTCTGTGCCCAATACCGCTCGCATTGCAGACGGGCATCTTTGCCGGGTGACCAGTAGCAGAACAGCTCGCGTGGTCCGTGGATCATCTGGCGGTAAGTGCCGAGGTTGATGTGCCCATCTTCTAGGTCGCGCGTAGCCAGCACGTCCCAGGTCCCAAGATAGCGGCCGCCGTCACGGGGCCACATCTTTGGGGCGGGAAATTTGGTGATGTCGATGTCGGATCCCTCCAGGATCACTTCATTAACGGGCGCTTTTTCGGCGGCAACGGTCCGGGGCGGAACTTTTCTTCCGAAGTTATCTTTGGTAAATCTAACCAACTCACCAACAGTGTGCCCCTTCGGAAGGCCCAGGCTCATCGCTATTCTCTCTTTGCCCATCCCGAACATGTTCATGACGGCGCTAGATCCGTACTGGGCGTCCTTGATGTTCTTGAACCACAGCACGGGAGCGTCTTCCCGCTGGGCAACCATATAGTTCAAGGCGCCCATCTCTTCGTTCCAGTCAACGGGCTGAGTGATCGCTTTCAACTCGCCCATGTTCTTTGATTCGTCCAAAAACTCGCGCAGTGTTAACATCGAGCCTCCCGGATACGCTTAAAAGACGTTTTGATTCGCCGGCGCGTCATTCGCGGCCGGCTTCCTCACAATTGCCTGTCGTATGGGCAATAAAGACGTTCTATATATTACTGCAAGTTTATTGGAACTACGCCGGCCTCAGATCTTTCTTAGCTGTCGCCGAGGATTTGCATTTACACCAAGTGGACCAGGCGGGCGGGCGGGCCGTTGACGCCAACCACCAACGTTACAGTGTGTTCCCGGTATGAATGGAACTGTAAGCCGTTATTCAGGAGTGCATTTTGTGGTAACGGTTCTGGTGGAGACGGACTCGAGACCATCCTGCGCTAGCCCTTCCAGGTTTTTAGGACAACTTGGAGAACTGACGGGGGGCATCAGTTCCCCGAGTGTGTCCCTGTTGACTACGCCCGGGAGGTTTTTGATGCGACAGTCAACAATCAACGACGCGATGTATTGAGCAAATGTATTGCCGCAGCGGGGCGGAGCAGCGGCTCCGCAGAGCACGCTAAGTTCGCGCGGCATGATGCCCTCGTTGAATTGACTACGACTGTTGCTGATATTATTGCAGCATCGGCACTACGGTTTGCGGGCGCCGTCTTGACGCACGAACCGGTATCGATTGAATTCGTGGTCGCCTGCCCGGCGGCAACTCAGCCAGCGGTACCAGCGAGCCGTTTCGATGGAAAATCCTGTCCCAGTGATGGTGGTAAGGCGGTGCCGAGCGAGAGTATCTTCCTCCATCTGTCGAGCGGTCAAGTCTGACTCGGGGATAATCGGACCGATCTCTTGGGGAGCGATGGTCAGGAATTTTTCATCCATCCAGCCGCCGCGAACCATGTGCCCGTAGAGCGTCGGGCCGCCCTCGCAGAGAAGGTACTGAACGCCATGCTCCTCTCGCAGCGAACGCAACAGTGCTCCCAGATCCACCAGGTTTTCCTGCCCGAACACCAGAACCGGCGTGTCGCCGTGATCGCCTAACCGTTTCAACCCCTCCGGAGCAGTGGCAATCCATGCTTCCACCTCCTGTGATTGAAACAGGCGGTACTCGGAAATCTTCAGCATGCCGGAGCCTGTGACGACAATATTTTTCTGTTTGCCGCGACCAAGCCGCTCGTGCCGCAACCGCAGCAGGTCGGGGTCGGTGATACGAAACACTGGCCCGCCGCGAATTCCGCTGTAGAGCGTTTCCTGAACCAGCGAGCTGGACCCGTAAAGGACCGCGTCTGCGTGGGCGCGGAGCAAGTCCATCATCCAGCGATCGTGGCGGCTTTGTGCGATCCATCTGCCCTCTGGATGCTTGCCGCCAAACGTCACCATACCGTCCAAACTTTGGGCAAAATTCGAATAGATCCACGGCCGGTCTGGTGGCGGGGGAGGGAAGCCGAGATTACCGGCAAACTTCACTATCGTGTCGGGCAGCGCGGGATTGGGCTCGCTGGAGTCGAACAGTACTTCAAACGGCGTGAGGTCAGCGGGAGCTTGCAGGTCTGACATGTGCGTTTGAGGTTCCTGACGGAGTTCGTTTGTCTGGCAGAACCGAGTATATGAGGCGTTGGCAGCGCTCGCAAGAGCAGGTGCCGGGTATCAGGTTTCGGGTGTCAGTTATCATGTCTCAAGTGTCACCTAACACCTGACTCCACCGACACCGAGATTGCTTTGCCGGAGAGCGGCGTGATAACATTCGCCACTGAATTCTGTTGTGTGGAGCGCGCATGCCAGAGCCAACGACAACACCAACACCAGCCTCTGAGATTGCCCGTTTCGTAGATGAGGCGGTAAAGGGCGGCAAGGGTCTCCTCGAGGACACCCTGCTGAAGATCATCAAAGAGTTGTCGAAACTGTTTACGGTAAAAACCGACGAGATTGCGATCTTACAGTTGACGCCCGATGCATCCACGCTGAAATTCGTTTACCCGCTCAAACTGCGTAATGTGGGTTCCATCCCCATGACAACGGCGCATTCTCTTGCGGTGCGCACTGCGCGAGATAAACGCCCGGAAATGATCAACAACTTTCCTGCCCATAAGCACCCGACGGTCTTCGAGGCCGTCAGCCTGGGAGACAAGGACCAGGAGAAGCAGCCGATTCAGAAGATCATCAGCGCACCGCTGCTGCTGGACGGTAAGGCAGTCGGGGTCATCCAGATTTCCCGAAAAGGCAAATCGCCCACCACCGCCGGCGCGGACTTCAGTATCCGCGATCTCACCGCACTGATGAGCACCGCAACGCTCCTCGCGAAGGGCTTCAAGCAGTGACGAGTGACAAGTGATGAGCCGAATTAAGCGGCGACAAGTTACCTGTGACGACTGGCAGAAAGGTATTGCTCTGCTCAAACAGGTTTATGAGATCACTCGGTCGCTTCCTGCCGAGGAACGATTTGGGTTGAGGTCTCAGATGCGGCGCGCTGGGTGTCGATTCCGTCAAACGTAGCGTAGGCTGTCGCATGCTGAGAGTTCCACGGCAGAACTGGAACCCACAATTACTCATTGCAGTAGACTTGCGATACTGGATAGCCGCAAAGGTCCAGCCCACCGTGGACCTGCTCTCTGTCCGGAAGATGCTAAACAGTCTATGACCGACAAGGTAGACCAACGGATGTCGTTACGCTTGACCACTCCCCGTGTTCTATCTTTTCACTTGTCACTCGTCACTTTTACGCTTTTGCCGTGGTAATGCCAGCGGGCACTTTGAACAAAGTCTCGAAATTCTGGTAGAAAATCTTCCTCTTGTCCTCGGCGCTGATCCTGGCGTTATTGACAGCGTTGGTGCTCTCGCGTACTGAGAACCTTCCGCCCTCGGCGTCGAACGGCGCGTCGGAGCCGAAGATAACGTGGTCCGCTCCCAGGACGTCGCAGGCGCATTCGATGGATGAGGCCGTGAATGTGGCCGTGTCGCCGTAGAACAAGCGGAAATAATCCATGGCGGGGCGCTGCAAAGGATGACCGATCTCCTGCTCTATAATGCCCTGGAACATGCCGAACATGGATTCCATCCGCCCCGCAAGATACGGGATGAACGAACCGGTGTGGTGGCAGATGATCTTCAGGTTGGGATATTCATCGAGGATGCCGCTGAACGCGATGCGGAACATCGCAGCCGCGGTCTCGTATGGCCAGCCGATGATCTGCCAGATGATGTACTTCGATTCTTTCTCGGTCAAATAGTCGGGGTGTGTCTTGGCGCGGGCGGGATGCAGCAGGATCGGCAGGTCGTATTTCGACATGATCTCGAAAATCGGCCTATACTCAGGCCCGTCGATCGGCTTGCCATTGCAATTCGTAAAGAGCTGCACGCCCAGCATCTTCAAATCCTTGAGTGAGCGTTCCAGTTCGCACGCGGCCGCGTCGGGCTTGTCCATGGGGAGCGAGCAAACGGCGCCCGCGAAATACTTCGGATGTTTCGCGGCGATCTCGGCGAGCTCGTCATTCAGGATCTTGGCAACAGTTTCACTATCATCCGGCGCGACGATCTCGATCGCCGGCGAAGCCACGCTGAGCACCTGCCGGTAACTCTCAAGCTCGTCCATCATCTTGAACCGGGCGTCCAAGTCGGTCAGCACGGCCATGTTCTCGTTCTTCTGCTTTTCTTTGCCTACAGAGACGTACTTCAGGTGCGAAGGGCTGTGTTCTACGAAATGTGTTTTTTCCACCCGGTCCCAACGGGCTTTATCGAAACGCGGAGGCACAATATGGCAGAAAACATCAACTCTGACATCCATTATAGCTCCTTACGATAGACAATCTCGCCATCGAGCGCTTTGGGACGGACCCTTTTAAATGTAGCATGTTGTGACGGTTACTTCCAACTCGCGACGCGGACCAAGGACGTCATCGAATCTGCGTCTGGAACCGCCTCGCGTACCTTACGCGCGCTGCTGTATCATTCGAGGTAGCAAAGACTTGGGCGGAACCGAGTTCATCCGCAACTCGGCCGAAGTAAAATATGGAAATGATGCACGCAACTTTCGCGTTTTTTCTGATGTTGAATCCCTCGGTCAGCGAGCGAGTGACTTATGTTGTGGACCAGCTCACCCAAACCGGCTTTTCCCGCCGTGAGGCTGAGGCCTTCTTTCAGAATCGCCGTCTAAAGACATACCCGGAGAGGGAAGTTGCGCCGCGTAAGATTGACTGGGACTCATTCATCGCCAACCTTGTTAGCCGGGAATCAGTACAACGCGGAACAACGTTTCTGTCGCGAAACCACGCCGTGTTGAGCGCAGCGGAAGAGCGCTTCGGCGTACCCAAGGAAGTCTTATCGGGGTTGGTCCGCGTCGAGACAAACTTCGGACAGAACACCGGCAACTACGTCACGTTTAATGTTTTCTACACTCAGCTTATTCGGAGCGAGGCCGAGGCGCGGTGGAAGAGGGCGGCGGACAACCTGGTTTCGCTGGCGACCTATTGTAAACGTTTGCGCAAAAACTGCTTCCGGATCAAAGGCTCTTACGGCGGCGCAATCGGGTTCTCGCAGTTTCTTCCGCACACGCTCGAAACCTATGGCGCAGACGGCAACGGCGACGGCAAGGTAGACGTTTTCCAATGGCCCGACGCGATCTTCAGCGCCGCGAATTTTCTGGTCGAGCATGGCTGGCACACTGACAAGCTCGTGGCTTTAGGTAAATACTACGGCAGCCCGGAAGGTTACCCGCGCGCCGTACTGGCCTACACAGAGGCGCTGCAGAAGGAATAAACATTCGCCGAATGAGTCCTCGTCCCGCTGCTAACGCTGGTTCTTAGAAGAATCTCATCGTATAGCTGAATCGCACGCCGCGACCGATCTCAGGGGCGATCTCCTTGATAAAGGAAAGGTGATTCCGGTACAGGCGATTCCCCAGGTTGAACGCGTTCACAGAGAAGATGTGAAGTAGGTGCTGCCGCGCGGCTGTGTAGGAAGCGTGGAAGTTCCACACTGCATATCCTGAGGTGCGAGTCTCAGTCGCGAAGATGTCGTCCTGCGCATTCGCGAGAATCAATTCCGGCTTAAACTGGAAACCTTTGTACAGTGCTTCGAAGCCGATCCTGCCCCGCAGAGGAGGTATGCGCGGGAGAGGCGTACTCGAATCGATCAGCTTGGCGCTCACCGCATCCAATCCCAAATTGACCCAGAAATTGGGATGCACTCCGAGATCGAGACCGAATTCCCCGCCCAGGAACCGGCTATCCGCCTGCGAATAATCGGCGACTACGAGCCCATCCTCTTCCTCGCCCGTGGGGGCAAGATATACAAAGTTCCCAATGTGATAGTAAAAGAGGTTCGCCTCGCCGCGGACGCGGCTGGCGGATTCCCGTAGTGAAAGCTCGATTCCGTTCCCGCGCTCCATCTTGAGATCGGGATTGCCAATCTCAAACGTCAGGTTACCCGGATGCGGGCCGTTGTTATAAAGCTCTTCGAGCGCGGGCGAGCGGTCCGAATGGGAATAGCTGAGAAGGAAATTCCCCCCTTCCCACAGCGGGATCTGGATGCCCGCCGAACCGGAGAAGCCATTGAACGTGCGACTGCGTAGCTCTTGCGGGTCGTAGCGGTTTTGCTCAAACCGGCCTCCGAACTGAAACCGCACGCCACCGGCGGAACCGAGTTCCTCCAGCGCGAACAGGGAGATCATGTTCAACTTGACTGGCGGGGCGATCGCTTCTTCCCCGGCGGTCTTGTAATCCCGGTGGAACCCTTCAAAACCAAAGCTTCCGGAAAGAATTCCAGCGCGTTTTTGGTCGAAAGTAGTCCTATAAACGAATTGCTTGTTGTCAAAGGCCGTTCCAACTCTCTCGCTGGCCTGCTCTTGAACAAGCTCCTCATGGTGGTACTTGCTGTAGTTCAGGGATACCCGGATGGCGTCCAGAGCGGACTCGAGGTTCTGAAAGCCGAAGCGAAGAGGAAGATTGTGGCGACGCAGACTCAGATCCACGACTTCCTCCCCTTCTTCTCCTGCCTGGGGTTCTTCTGGCAATTCGGTGCCGAGGGGGATGCCGTAGCGGGCATCTTCCAGGCCGTAGCTCAGCGAGAGATATCCCCGGTTGCCGAACCAGCCGAACCCGGCGGAGGTACCGGCGACACGGGATTCAGAGTTCAAAATTTCGCCGATGGGCGTATTGTAATCGTCGGTCCGTTGGCCACCCCCACTGGCCCACACCAGCCAGGATCCGCGCCCAAACTCAAAACCGCCATTACCGCCGCCGTGCATGTTGTTGGAACCACCCACTCCCGTCAGATATCCGCGCGCGCCTGGGTGGGCATGATCGTGACCCGTGATCGCGTTGACCACGCCGCCCAGCGCGTTGCTGCCGTAAAGCAGTGTGGAGGGACCTTTGACCACCTCCAGCCGCTCCAGGCTGAGCGGATCAATCGTTTCCCCGTGGTCCCCGGACTGGGAAGAAAGCGATCCCGTTCGCGCGCCATCCTGCACGATCAGAACGCGATCTCCGTCAAATCCCCGAATGACCGGACGGGTCGTTCCGGGGCCGAAGCTGCGCTTCGCAACGCCGGGTTGGCTCTCCAAGACTTCCCCAATGTTCGTGTGAGCGTTCTCCGCGAGCTGAACTGAATCGAGTGTTGTCGTCACCTTAAACGACTGGAACGCCACTTCTTCCTGCCCGCTCGCGGTTACGGTGATCTGTTCCCGCATACCAACCAGACTCATCTGAAAATCAGTCGTCACCGTGCTGCTCGCTCCGACCACCACCTTGGCAGCCGCATCGCGAAATCCGTCCATGTGTGCGACGAGGTGATACGTCCCCGGGGGAACTGCCTCCAGTTGGTACATGCCGTCTTCGTCACTTTCGGCAGTCTCGCCCAACTCGACTATCCGAACGTCCACGCCGTGTACTGGTATTCCTTGATCGGCGAGGGTGATCTTGCCCCGCACGGTCCCAGAAGCTTGGCCGAATGTATTCCTGGCTGCCGCTAAGCAAACAAAAAAAACAATAGATCCAATCAGAACCCATTGCCTACGCATGAAAAGGCCTCCTTCGCAAATGAACAATCGCTTGAGAATCCGCTATTCGGGGGCTGTTTCGCACGACGGCGGAATCTTGCCCGTGCACGCGCATACACCGAACAGACGGGAACTAGATCGAGTGCAGAAGAGTGAGAAGGGAAGGAGGGCCGCGAATGAAATCGTATACTACCGTGGCATGTTTTGCGGCAGGAGTTCCCTCCGACTTGGCCACAAACAGAGCGGCCACGGAGATCATGAAATGGGTAGTCCCTACAACCGCGGGAAAGTGATGATGAGATAGTGCGCAGACGTGTCCCGGAATGCCGCAGCCCGAGTGGTCGTCCGCTGGACTGCCTTGCTCGGTACTGAATATCGAAGCGCGATTGTCGGCAAGGTTACGGAGGGCCTGAATCGGAGGAATCGAATCGATGGCAAGGTCCCACGCCAAAGCGAACAACAGCAGCGTCGCGATGTACCGTTGGAAACACCGCGAATTATTCGGGCGCGGCAAGAAACTTCGAGTCATGGTGGTTCTTAGTATATCAACCTGCTTTCTCGGGGCAAGTTTTTTTTCAGCTCTTAACCATGTGATAGTGGGTGAAAAGGGAAATGAGCGGCTGCCAGCCGACTCGTTTGCTTGACAAAGCCGTTCGATGTTTTATAGAGTCACTGGACTTTATGGATAAAGTTCTCAAGGCGCCGGGGAACCTCGACGTCAATGAAGAACAGATCAATTGGTTAGCATTGCGCCTCGTGCCGGGACTCGGCTCGCGGGTGGCGTTGCGGCTCGTCAACGCCATCGGATCGGCGACCGGTATATTTCGCGCCTCGCCGACGGAGCTTGAGGCGTTGGGTGTGCAGTCGCACGTCGTCCGCAACATGGCTGCCGGCACCGTCTTTGAAGAGGCGGCCAAGGAAGCGGAGCAGGCTCGGCAGCTTGGCGTCGCGTTCATTAACATTCGCGACGAAGCGTACCCGCCGCTGTTGCGCGAGATTTTCGATCCGCCGCTGCTGTTGTACGTGCGCGGAGATGTGACGCTCCTCGGCGGGCCATCGGTAGGTATCGTAGGCTCGCGCAGACCCACGCCATACGGGCGTGCGATGGCGCAAAAGCTCGGCGGCGACCTCGCATCGAGAGGTTTGGTCATCACGAGCGGCATGGCGCGCGGCATTGATTCAGCGGCTCACCAGGGCTGTCTCGAAGCCGGTGGCAAAACGATTGCGGTACTCGGCTGTGGGATCGATGTTGTGTATCCGGCGGAGAACAAGAAGCTGTTTAGTACCATCATGGGAAAGGGGCTGCTGGTATCGGAGTTCCCCCTGGGTTCATTTCCCGCTCCGCAAAATTTTCCGATCCGGAACCGAATCATCAGCGGCCTTTCGCTCGGGCTGATTGTTGTAGAGGCCGCTCAATATAGCGGCTCTCTGATTACGGCGCGTCTTGCTATGGAACAGAACAGGGAAGTTTTTGGAGTTCCGGGTTCTATCACCAACAAAAATAGTTGGGGACCTCATATTCTCATCAAACAGGGCGCCAAGCTGGTGCAGGACTGGCAGGACGTAGTGGACGAGCTGCCGGCGGAGGTCCGTGAACGAATCTTGCATCCGTTGATTGCGAATCATGCGACGGAATCGGTGACTGGCGCATCTGTAAGAGCTGAGACTCTTCCCCCTGGCGAGGGCGCGGTATACGATTTATTGAAAGTAGAAGAAGCAGTGAACATTGACGAAATCTTAACCGCGCTGCCTCAGCTTTCATCCTCCGAAGTTCTTGCGGCTCTCCTCGAACTGGAGTTCAAAGGCGCTGTGCGCCAATTGCCTGGAAAGAATTTTGTAAAAATTTTTTAGAGCAGCGATAATGGCATTCTAATTATGGCGAAGTCAGCAGGCACGACAACCAAAGAACCGAAATCCCAAAAGGGCACAACAACGAAGCGCGTTACTGCCAAGGCAGCCGCGAAATCCGCCGTGAAGAGTGCGAAGAGCGCCGCTCCCGCAGCGAAAGCGGACGGGCGTGGCAAATCGCTCGTCATCGTTGAGTCGCCTGCCAAGGCAAAGACGATCAACCGCTACTTGGGGAGCGGTTACGTGGTGAAGGCCTCGCTCGGCCATGTAAAGGATCTGCCGCAAAAAGAGCTTGGCGTTGACGTAGAGCATGACTTCCGCCCCACATACGAGATTATTCCTTCGCGTACGAAAATCATCGGCGAGCTGAAGAAAGCCGCTGGGAAAGCCAAAGCAATTTACCTCGCTGCCGACCCCGACCGCGAAGGCGAAGCCATTTGCCAGCACCTTGCTGAGGAACTAAGCAACGGCAAACCGATCCGGCGCGTGCTGTTTCAGGAGATTACCAAAAACGCCATACAGGAGGCATTCGAGAATCCCGGCGAGATCAACTCGAAGCTTGTGGATGCGCAACAGGCGAGGCGCATTCTGGATCGGCTTGTGGGTTATCAGATCAGCCCGCTGCTGTGGGACAAGGTACGCCGCGGGCTCTCCGCAGGACGCGTGCAGACGGTGGCGTTGCGCCTGATCGTTGAACGCGAGCGCGAGATCCGCGCCTTCCAGAAGGAAGAGTATTGGACGGTTGACGCCAACCTCGGTGCTCAAAGCCCGCCAGCTTTCGACGCGCTGATGATCAAGCGTGCCGACCAGGATTTCGTCACTGCGAGCGAGGGCGAATCCGGCAACATCGCCGTCCAGGTACAAAGAGGCAAGCTGCTGATTGGCAGCGAAAGCGATGCCCAGGCGGTCCGGGCGCAGCTCGAAAAAGAGAAGTTCGTAGTCGTCTTGACCACTACGAAAGAGCGCCGGCGGAACGCAGCGGCGCCTTTTATCACCAGCACGCTGCAGCAGGATGCGTCGCGTAAGCTGGGATTCAGCGTCAAACGCACCATGGCGCTGGCTCAACGCCTGTACGAGGGCGTGGAATTCGGGGACGAGGGACTGGTAGGACTCATCACCTATATGCGCACGGATTCGACGCGCGTTTCCGATCAGGCCCTGCGGGAAGTTCGAAACATGGTCGGATCAACATATGGCGGCGATTATCTTCCGGCCGAACCGAATTTCTTCCGCGGCAAAAAAGGCGCGCAGGACGCACACGAAGCCATCCGCCCCACTTCAGCCGCGCGCACTCCTGATGCTGTGGCGAGATATATTGGCGAAGACGAGGCCAAGCTCTATAGGCTTATATGGCAGCGTTTCGTCGCCTCTCAGATGACCCCCGCCGTCTTTGACCAGACGACCATCGAAATCGCAGCGGGAGAGTTCGCCTTCCGCGCCTCGGGTTCCGTTTTGAAGTTTGATGGGTTCCTGAAGGTCTACGAAGAAGCCAAAGACCAGCCGGATTCTGAGGACACAGAGCTCGGTCGCAAACTGCCGCTGGTTACCGAGGGCGAAGAACTGCGGTTGCTGGCGATCAAGCCGGATCAGCATTTCACCGAACCTCCGCCGCGGTACAACGAAGCCAGTCTCGTCAAAGAGCTGGAAAAACGGGGCATCGGGCGGCCGTCTACTTACGCCAGTATTCTGAGCACTATTCAACAGCGCGAATACGTCACGAAGCAGCAGCGCCGCTTCTACCCGACAGAGCTGGGCATGGTGGTGACGGATCTGCTGGTCGAAAACTTCGACGACATCTTCGATATCGCGTACACCGCGAAGATGGAAGACGCGCTCGACGGAGTCGAGGAAGGCACGCAAGAGTGGCACGAAGCTCTGAGCGATTTCTACACGAAATTTGAAAAGGACCTGCGCCGGGCTGAAAAGCACATGGAAGACATCAAGCGCATGGAAAAGCCTACTGAGCTTACGTGCGAGAAGTGCGGCCGTCCCATGGTGGTGAAGTGGGGAAGACACGGCAGTTTCCTGGCGTGTTCCGGCTACCCGGATTGCACTAATACGCGCGAGCTGACGGTGGATTTACCGGACTTGAATGTGGCGGACATCCCGCAGGAAGACCCGGAGCACTTTTGCGAAAACTGCGGGCGCCCCATGATTTTGAAACGCGGACGATTCGGACAGTTCCTGGCGTGCACTGGCTACCCCGATTGCAAAACGACGCGGCAACTCGGGCAGGCTCAGAAGAAGCCTCCGGTGCCCATTGACGAGAATTGCCCCAAATGCGGCAGTCAGATGGTGATCCGCGAAGGACGCTTCGGCGAGTTCACTTCCTGCAGCAACTATCCCAAATGTAAGTACATCAAGCAAAAAACCATGGGCGTCGCGTGCCCCGAGTGCGGCAAGGGAGAGCTAGTCGAGAAGAAGTCGCGCTGGGGCAAATCGTTTTACAGTTGCGACCGTTATCCAAAATGCAAGTTCAGCCTCAAAGATAAACCCGTGCCGCAGAAGTGCCCCCAATGCGATTCTGCATTTCTACTTGAAAAAACTTCCAAAGAAGGCAGCTCCACGCTCGAATGTCAGGGCTGCGGCCACAGGCAAGCCGCTTAAATGGCAGCGCAGAGTTTGGGCCTTCAGCTCTTTGCTAGGCACCGTCATAGGACAAACAGAGAAGCTGCTCAATTACCGCGACTTAGCTCCCGGGAAGTTTTCCCGGCTTCTTCCACTCCTGGTAGTACAAGCTACTGCACTTCAATAACTTACAGTTGGCATTTGACGTGCCCCATGAAGCATCGGTACGACATAGCAGGGAAGCTCTTGTAAGCAGAAGAGTTATCCAAGGCCACTACGACCTGTTCCAAAATCCTGAAACTTCGTTCCTCAAATCACCTGGTCTGAAGCCAGAGACAAACCCGAAGGAGTTCCTTTTGATTCCGGATGAACGTGTTCCGCAGCAGGTGCAACCGCGTTGGAGTGAGCGGCTGAAAGCACTGCACAATGTGCCGCCATTGTTTCGGATGGTCTGGGAGGCAGCACCGGGAGCGGTAGTGGCAAGCCTGTTTCTGCGTTTGCTGGCCGCGCTCGTACCCCTTGCCGTTCTGATGGTAACGCGCAGGATTATTGATGCCATATACCTATATACATCGCATCAAAATGTGCTGCCCTGGTATTTCTGGTGGCTGGTAGCGCTGGAATTCATTCTCGCTGGTATGGGAATGATTCTGGGCCGGTTAATCGGATTTTCCGACACCGTACTATCGGGCAAATATTCGCGCTACATCAGCATTCGGCTGATGAAGCATTCCTCGCGCCTGGACCTGACGCTATACGAGGACCCCTCCTTTTACGACACGATGGAGCGGGCGCGGGTGCAAGGAACCGATCGTATCGTCCTGATCGAAGCCGCAGGGCGGCTGTTCCAGCAGGTGATTACGGCAATCAGCCTGGCTGCCGGCGTTTTCATTTTCTCGCCTTGGCTTCTTGCTGGTCTGATTGTCTGCGTCGTGCCGGCGTTCCTCGGCGAAATTCATTTCGCATTCCTCGGGTACTCCCTGAACTTCACCCAGACTACGGCGCGGCGCGAGATGGACTACCTGCGTGTCCTGGGCGGGAGCAAGGAAAGCGCCAAGGAGCTGAAGCTTTTCGGATTAGGGCCGTTCCTGACGGGACGTTTTGCGAGTCTCGCGGATGATCTGCACACGCAGAACGTCGGTCTTGCCAAGCGGCGGCTGCTGGCGGGCGTAGCGTTGTCGCTCCTCGGCACGTTGGGATATTACGGAACGTATGCGTTCGTTATTTATCGGACCGTTAACGGCGGTCTGACACTCGGCACTATGACGTTTCTGGCCGGAGCCATCGCGGGCGCGAGTTCGAATATTCAGGCAGTGTTTTCGACGTTCTCCGGCATTGCTGACCAAGCGTTGTTCCTTACAGACCTGCTGGAGTTCTTCAGGGTCCAGCCGAAGGTGGTCTCCAAGCCCGATGCGCTGCCTGCGCCTCGGCCAATCCAGCAGGGCTTCGAATTCAAGAACGTGTCGTTTGCGTATCCCGGGAGTAACCGGGCGGTGTTGAAGAACATCAGTTTCCGTTTGCATCCCGAAGAACGAATAGCACTGGTAGGTGAAAACGGACAGGGCAAGACCACCATTGTCAAACTGCTCACGCGGCTCTACGACCCGACTGAAGGAAGGATATTGCTCGATGGCGTGGATTTGCGCGATTACGATCTCGACGACCTTTGGAAGGAGATTGGCGTCATCTTTCAAGACTTCATGAAATATGAGATGAAGGCTTCCACGAATATCGCTGTTGGTCGCATCGAGCAGATGCATGATCTGGACACGATACGTATCGCTGCGCTGAAGAGTCTTGCCGAGCCCGTCATTCAAAAACTCCCCAAAGCATACGATCAGGTGCTCGGCTGCCGTTTCGAGGGAGGTTTAGATCTCTCCGGCGGCGAATGGCAAAAAATCGCGCTGGCGCGGGCGTACCTGCGCGATGCCCAATTACTCATCCTGGACGAGCCTACGGCTGCTCTCGACGCCCGCTCCGAACATCAGGTGTTTCAGCGCTTCGCTGAACTCACCGAAGGGAAAACCGCTCTCTTAATATCCCATCGCTTCTCGACGGTTCGTATGGCGGACCGCATTCTTGTGCTCGAGAACGGAAAGATCGCCGAGCAGGGAGCGCACTGCCAGCTTATCGAGCGCGGCGGACGGTACGCCGAGATGTTCGAATTGCAAGCAGCCAGTTACAGGTAAGGCAAGGAATCATAATAAATGGCAACAACAAATCTCCCCGAAACGTCTGTCTGTTTCAAACCGCGTTTGGCAGTAATTAATCGGGCAGAAGCACCGGCCGATTTTATTTATGGAGACCCGCTCGCGGTGACTGCGCGGCGTGAGGCGCAGTCCTGGAAGGTTGTCCCTGATAAGGGTCGCAGCACGGCGTTGGCCACCACTCAACTGCAAATCGCGCGCGCGCTGCAGCCCCACCTGAACCATCTGAAGCGACCGGCGGAGCCTCAATCGGAAGATCAGAAGTGGGTTTCTGAAAACACAGTCCTGTTGCGCGGCTCTGTGCGCGCAATAAAAGACGCGACACGAAGCGCGACAAACCTGATGCAGGTGGAAACGCGCGAGTGCGTCCGCCTACCACGCGCCTACGCCGCAGTGGAAAGCTATCTGCGCGCCGTCGGTTATGAGTTGGACCAGGAGAGCCTGATCACGTTCTTATCAGCCGCGCAGGAAAAGCTCCCCTTTGAAATGGGCGAACTGTGGATGCTGAAGACATTTCTGCAGATGGCGCTACTGGATCGCATTGCCCGCGCTGTTCACGCCACGGGCGTCTCCGTCACCCCTATAGACAGTCCGTTGCACGCTCTGCACACTTCACTGGCCGTGCTGATCACCAGCCTTCGGGGTATCTCCGACCTCGATTGGAAAGAGATCTTTGAGGCGCTCAGCGAAACGGACCACATACTGCGTGACGATCCCGCAGGCGCGTACTCCGCGACAGATTTCGAGAACCGGGAGGTGTACCGCAGGGTGGTCGCGGATCTGGCTGCCCGCTCCGACGTGAGTGAGCGAGACGTGGCTCAACAGGCCATATCGCTGGCATACGCCGCTCAACGGGCGCCGCAGTATGATGACCGAGCCCGCGAGTGCCGCTCGCACGTCGGCTACTATTTAATAGCTGAGGGCCGGCGCATCCTGGAAAAAGAAATCGGCTACTCCGCTCCGATCAGGAAGCGTTTGCGAGACGTAGTTCTTCGCTATCCCGAGGTGTTTTATTTCTCAGGCATCGGCGCGTGCTTGGCGGCGTTGATCGTGAGTGCCTATGTCCTTGCTCCGAAAGTGGGCCCGTTCGGGCTCATCATGTCGGTGCTTTTTTTGTTTCCCGCGGCGGAGTGCGCCATCGCGTTAATGAACCAGATCACAACCGCCGTGATACGCCCCAAGACTCTTCCGAAGCTGGATTTCTCACGCGGAATCCCAGCGAGCGCGGCCACGATCGCAGTCGTCCCCACACTGCTGGTGAATGAAAAGCAGGTGAGGCGGGCGGCGAGCGATCTGGAAATCCGTTTTCTGGCGAATCGCGATCCCAACCTGCACTTCGCTCTGCTTACCGATTTGCCGGACTCGCCGCAGCCCGAGCCGCATGACCACCCGCTGGTCCAACTGTGCTCCAGACTGATCCGGGATTTGAATGCCAAGTACGGAAGCCGAGGCAAAGGGCCGTTCCTGTTGTTTCATCGGCGCGGCGTTTACGACGCCAGCGAAGGCGTCTGGATGGGTTGGGAGCGCAAAAGAGGAAAGCTGCTGGAGTTCAATGATTTTCTGCTCGGCACGCGCGACGCGTTTGCCGTCAAAGTGGGCAATGTGGACGCGCTGCACAATGTGCGCTACGTGATCACGCTGGATTTGGACACGCAGTTGCCGCGCGACGCCGCTCGCCGCCTGATCGGCGCCATGCATCACCCGCTGAGCCGCGCTGTCGTGGATCCCAAGTCAGGCGTGGTGACAGAAGGGTACGCGATATTGCAGCCTAGGGTCGGCATCAGTGCCGCTTCATCACGGCGCTCAAGACTGGCGGCGATCTTCGCAGGCGAGACCGGTTTCGATATTTACACCCGGGCCGTCTCGGACGTTTATCAGGATTTGTTCGGCGAAGCCACGTTCACGGGCAAGGGCATCTATGACTTGGAAGTATTTCAGCAAGTCTTAAAGCATCGCTTTCCGGAGAATACGCTCCTCAGTCACGATCTAATTGAAGGTGCATTCGCGCGCACGGGTCTGGTTTCCGATATCACTGTAATCGACGATTATCCGTCCCACGTGAGCGCCTTCAGCCGCCGCAAGCACCGCTGGATCAGGGGCGACTGGCAAGTGCTGCCGTGGCTGTTCAATGGTATTCGCGATGCCGTCGGCCTCGTTGGTGATAATCCACTACGGCTGATTTCGCGCTGGAAGATTGCCGATAACCTACGGCGGAGCATGACCGAACCGGCTACACTTCTCTTGCTGCTTTCCGCATGGCTGCTGTGGCCGGCGGCAGCACTGTATTGGACGCTGATCACATTGGGCGTTCTGGCTGTGCCTCGGTTCACACAAACACTGTTCTCTATTTCTGCGGCTCATCGCGCTTTGTTGGCTCCGGCTTTTTGGCGCATTCAATTCCGTGAGTTCTTCACCGAACAAGCACGCCTCTTCCTGAGGATCGCTTTGCTGCTCCATCAGTCGTTGGTTTCGGCTGACGCCGTTGTGCGAACCTGCGTACGCATGAACGTTACTCGTAAGAGACTGCTGCAGTGGGAGACCGCTGCTGAATCTGAAGCGGCACATCGATGCAGTCCCTTGGATGCATATCTTTCAGCGGCGCCTTGGATCGCGCTCGCAGCGGGTGTGGCAGTCGCGGCGCTGCATCCCTCGAGGACACTGGCAGCATTGCCGTTTTTGTTATTGTGGGGAGTATCACCGCAAGTCGTGAAATGGCTCAACACTGCATGCCATCGTAGAGGCATCGATTCTGAATCGGATGAATCGTTTCTTCGTGCTTCGGCGCTGCGTACGTGGCGCTTCTTCCGTGAATTCAGCGTGGCAGCCAATCACTGGCTGATCCCGGACACAGTCCAGCAAGACCCTGTGATGGTAGTGCAGCGGCTCTCTCCAACCAATCTGGGCTTTTTACTGAACGCCCGCCTGGCTGCACATGACCTGGGATACCTGACGCTGCCGGAGATGGTCAGTTTTACGGAGAGGACGTTCGACAGCATGGATCGGTTGCCGAAATGGAACGGTCATCTGTTCAACTGGTATGACGCGCTGACACTCGAGGCATTGCCTCCTCTGTTCGTCTCTACAGTAGATAACGGAAACCTGGTCTGCTGTCTGTGGACAGTCAAACAGGGATGCCTCGAAACTAACCGACAGCCGCTGTTCGGACAATCGCTCTGGACGGGACTAAAGGACCACTTCGACATCATTGAAACTTTGCTCGACAAGAATGGGCACAGCGAAGCTGCGCTGGGACTTGTCCGGCAGCGCCGTGAGCAATTCGGGGAGTGGAGCGGCTCAGACGCGGACTGGTCGCGAATGTTGGCGCTTATGGGTACTGTCGGCGCATTGAAGCGGGAGCTTGCGATCCACAATGCGGATCGCGAAGCGGTATCGTGGACACACGAGCTGTTTTCGCGGTTGCGCCACATCGCTGAGCAGATCAACGACTTCGCGCCGTGGTTGTTGCCCGAGTTTTCAAGGCTGGTCGCTAGCGGCCAATTGCCCGCTCCGCGCATTGCAGATCTGACGCTCGAATCGGTCCCCCAAGCCGCGCAGCGGATGGATGATTGCATACATATGTTGCTGCAGGGTTCGTCCTGGGGAGCGGAGCAGCGTTGCTCGGCGCAACTCCTGCGGTCATCACTGGCGCGCTCAGCCGCCTTGGCGGTTGACACAAAGAGAAGACTGAACAGTTTGGCGCGTCGAGCGGGGCTGTTCGCTGAAGCGATGAATTTCGCGCCTCTTTACGACGAGAAGAAGAAGCTGCTCACGATCGGCTACGATCTAGACGAGGGTAGTCGCAGCGAGTTCCACTATGACTTCCTGGCCTCGGAAGCGCGCACAGCAGTGTTCAGCGCTATCGCTAAAGGCGAAATTCCTCAGGAGAGTTGGTTCCATCTCGACCGCACGCAGGTTCGCTACAAGTGCAATCACGTGTTGGTTTCCTGGTCCGGAACGCTCTTCGAATATCTAATGCCGTCGTTATGGATGGAGTCGTTTCCCGGCGGCATTATGGATTTGAGCTGTCGTGCCGCCGTGGCGGCGCAGCGCAGATTTGTACGGTGGAATACGGCGCCTTGGGGAATTTCCGAGTCCGCCTACAGCGACAGACACGCTGATGGCCAATATCGCTATCATGCCTTCGGAGTGCCTGCGCTGGGACTGAACCCCGACACGGGTGGCGCAATCGTCATCTCGCCGTACTCGAGTTTTCTCAGTCTGCTGGCCGAACCTGAGGCCGCCATGGAAAACCTCCACCGGATGGCCGAAGCGGGTTGGATGGGCGTTTACGGATTCTACGAAGCGATTGATTTCAGCAAGAAGGGAAGGGTTGATGGCGAAATTGTGCGCTCCTGGATGGCTCACCACCAAGGCATGAGTCTTGTTGCGGCAGCGAACATGCTTGCTGATTCCTGCATGCAGCGGCGGTTCCACGCGGAGCCGGTGGTGGCCGCCACCGCCACCTTGCTTCACGAGAAGCCGCCATCAATCCCGGCAGTGGAGCCACAGCAGCGTGCTGAAGCCGATGCCACGATGTTACTCAGATTGAGCCAGAAAATACGTCTGCGGACTACATCATGGAGCCCGTCTGTGAGGCTCCGCATGCCCGCGTAGGGGGCCGGGAGGACTACGATACCTGCGAAATTTGCGCCGGTGGGCGGTATTGCAGGATGCGGCTGGTAAGGACCCTGGGCGGCGTCTGCACCTCCCATGGTGCGGCACGCACGATGACGCGGTAGCATTCGCAAACGGTGGACTCGAGCTTGGCGCGGTCCAGAATCAGAATGCTGCCGCGTTTGTATTCGATCACACCTGCCTTCCGTAGAGCGCATGCCGCCAGCGTAATCTCCGACCGTGGAGTTCCGAGGGAATAGGACAGCATCTCGTGGGTAACCGGCAACTCTGCGGTGCCAACCCGATTCAGCATTCCCAATAACCATCGGCATAGTCTCTGTTGAAGCTGATGGATACGGTTGCACGCCGCCGATTGTGATGCCTCAGTGAGGAAGTACCGGAAGTGGTCCAGGACGCGGTCCTGGAATTCGCCGCCGCTTTGAAATTCACGCCTGAGATCTTGTACCTCGACCTTCAATGCTTCGCCGGGAAACTGCACAACCGCGCTGTTGACAAATTCTCGTTGTCCGAGAATAGCCTCAATACCGGCCGCACTTTCGCTGCCCGCCATTGCCACCGCAACGCTTTTGCCATCGGTTGTTGACGCCAATATAGATATAACCGCCGGCCGAAGAGGGAAGTAAACGCAGATGACGGGAGTTCCGGGCCGGTAAAGAGTCTCATGCTGCTGGAGCATGACTGGTATCAGGCTAGGCTGCAATCGCTCCACCGTGCGCGATGGCAAGCTGGACAGGAGACGATTCCCGGTTATTCCCTTAGTATACTGAATCACCGAACACCTGATTGTGAGGGCGCCAGAATCGAGAAATTCACTCCCGTCTAGCATGAATCATAGACAAGAGCGGAACAATGAGGGAGAACACTTACAGGAATCACCTCAGTAATTAACCCTTGCAATCACAGATGAGACTTTGATCTAACGAAGAGCTTCGTTGGCCGGGGAAAAGACGCCCAGCGGCGTGAGGTCAGCGGATCAACGCGGGCTTGCGTGCCACCGCCATTAAAGATTGCCCAAACGGAAAACGAAAACCGTGCGCGATAATTGCTGCTTCCGTTTTGAGCACACCAGTGAGCGCATCGTTGAGCCAGTTTGGAGGAATTTCCGCCACGCCGGAAACCGGAGGAGCTTTGCGGAGGTTCTCCCAGATGCGGAACTTTAGAAAGGCGATGGGCGCCAAGAACGCATTTGCGTAACTCCATTTCTCAACCCGCAAGTCCAGTCCTGCGAGCTTACTTAGCAGCTCGGGAGCACGGTAGCGGTGCTGCTCTGCGGTCCATTGCGAATGCCTGCTGCGCAGCTCTTGAAACGCCGCGACACGGATGAATAGCCACCCTCCCGGGCGCAACACCCGCTCGAATTCCCGGAGCGCGGCATCATGTTGACCTCTCGGCAACACGACCAGCACGTCAAAAGAACCGATGAAATCGAATGTGGCATCCGCAAAAGGCAAAGACGTGATGGAGGCAACGGACGAGCGCTGAAACTCCCGCGTTCTGCAATACTGGATGGCTAAAGGAGCGATGTCCACACCATACGTTTGCAGGCCATAATTGCGCTGCAATTCGAGCGCGTTGTACCCCGTGCCGCACCCGGCGTCCAGTGCACGTCCAGCATTCCCGTTCAGCAGCGGATCAAGAAATACTCGCGTGATGGCACGCATGCCGCGATACCACCAGAAATCCCTCTCCGAGCGGTAGATGTTGTGGAGTTCGGCCGGCGTCATTGCTCAGCCAGCCTCGGTAGTGAAAGGAGTTTAGCGGGAGACGGGATGCGAACTGGCATGCAAGCCGCTTGCCCTCCGTGATTTGAAAAATTCCAGAGTCTTGCGAAGTCCCTCTTCCAACCCCACGCGCGGAGACCACGCGAACTCGCGATGGAACTTCTCTGAACTGGAGTGAAAGCTGCCGATATCGATAGACAGCCGCTCGGACGGAAACGGTACTAGTCGAGGCGGCAGAGAACCGGCAACACGCGCACACGTGCGAGCGATTTCAATCAGCGGCACCGGCGAAGAAGCGCTGACGTTATAAACCGCAGCGGAATATCCGGCCAACCCTGCCTTAAGAAACGCGTCCACAGCATCATCAACGTAAAGGAGGCCGCGCTTCTGCTGGCCATCTCCGAAAACTTCGATCGATTCGCCTGCAAGCGACTTTCGTAAGAAAGCGTCTATGAATCCCCGGCAGTCCTGATGGATAGCCTGTCGAGGGCCATATACATTCCCCAGACGCAAACAGATCGTGCGCATTCCGAACTGCTGGCGCAACAGAAAGTGGTAGCCTTCCGCAGCATGCTTATGCACGCCATTGAAATCGACCGGATTGACTGGGTGCTCCTCGTCTACTGGGACGTACTTCGGCGAGCCGTATACTTGCCGCGAGCTGGCGTAAACGATGGTAGCCGCCGGGTTCAAGAGGCGGCAGAGATTCAGGAACTGTAACTGCGCACTACAATTGATCGCCAGATCCCTAAGCGGCTCCGTCATGCTGCGGATGTGACTGATTTCGCCCGCGAGATTAAAAATAACTCGCTGTCCAGAAAGCAGTGCCTCGACGCACTCGGCATTCTGCATGTCATCGTTGACGATGCGAACGTCGGGTGCTACTTCAGCAACGTTCGAGGGGTCGCCGCCGCCGCCAGGGATCAGCGCATCCAAGACGGTAACCTGAGCGCCCTGGCGTACCAGTGCGTGCACGAGATTGCTGCCGATGAATCCCATGCCTCCAGTGATCAGCACGGGAAGATTGTGGTAGGACGTATCTTGCTGCGCGCCAAGCGTCATTTAGCGTTGGGCCCCCATAACTCACGTGCCGGTTGCATGGTAGGCCGCGGGCGGAAATATAGGGCAGTCAACTGTCGAATGGTAGATGAAACCGAACGCCAACGGAAGAACTGGGATTGCCCTGATAAGCGCGGGTAGTGATGTACCGGCACGTCCGCCGACTTGCACCCCAGACCCTCTAGTTCCCGTAACAGCTCGACGCAGATTGCGCCAGTATCGGATTCCAAGCGAGCCAGACGCAGGTACTCGCGCCGAATCAAGCGGAAATCGCAGTCTACATCCTTTACCCTGATACGGAACAGCAAGCGAACGAAGAGGTTATAAACCTTCCCAATCACGATCCGGTGAAACGGGTCGTGACGTTTGATTTTATAGCCGTTCACAAGTCCCAACTCTGGCTCCAGCCGCTGGAGCAAAAGCGCGAGCTCTGACGGGTCGTACTGCCCATCACCGTCAGTATAGAATACCAAGTCTTTGGTCGCGGCGCCGAAGCCGCTTCGTAATGCGCCGCCGTATCCACGGTTGACCGTATGATGCACGACCCGGAGCACGCCTGCGTAACGCGCTTGCAGTTCCACTAGGATACGGGGAGTGTCATCTGTACTGCCGTCATTTACTACGATGACCTCGAAATCCCGCCCGGTGTGGCGTAGGACACCGACGGCTTTTTCGACCAGCCCACCGATCGTGCTGGCGTCATTATACGCTGGGAAAAACGCGGAGACGCTTTCCAACTTATCCCCAACCCTCCTATCAAATGCTGAGCGCGCCAAGACTAACACAGTCGAGCGGGACTGCTCAAGAGCAATTGTAGCGGAGCAATCGTAGCGGGAACAGCAGGTGCGGGTTCTGAGCGCAAAAAGTACCTTCTGGTTTAAAGCGGCGTGAAATGACGCACTTTTGGGTCCTTTAACGCGCGCATGCTGAGCGCACGCGCTGTAAACTCTTGCTTATATTCGGTTCAGACGGCATGTCAATTGCGCTCTTCTACGCGGAGAAAAGCAATACATCATGCCGCAGATAAAACTCACATCGGCAATAACCCTGCTGGCCTTAGCTGCAGGAGTGTTTACGGCGTCGGCACGGGATCACAAGGAGTTTATGACCGGCAGGACGGGAGAAGTTCATTTTCGTACGCCGGTGAAGGTCGGTGATGCGGTGCTCAAGCCGGGAATGTATCAAGTGCAGCATGTGCTCGATGGGGGCGAAGACATCGTCCATGTAAACGATCACGCCATTGTGTTCACGCAGGTGCGGGCGCCTGGAGGCTATAGGCGAAGCAACAATCCGATGGCGAAGAAACCAGCCGTGAGTATCAAATGCCTGCTCCAACCGGCTGCCGAAAAGCTGCGCAACACGAAAGTCGCACTGCGCACCAATGCCGCGGGAGAAAAGGAACTGGCGGAATTGCAGATCGCGGGTGAACCCTTCAAGCACTTGTTTTGATCCAAGTAACGTTGATTCCGCGAAGAGAGCACGTGGACGCACGTGATAGAATATTTCCGCGTGCATCCGTCAACTGCGCCAGAATTCTTCTTCAGCGCTACAGTGCATGTGAATGAAGGTACGTGAAATCATCCGAATGCTAGAGGCAAATAAATGGCAGCAGGTGCGACAAAAAGGAAGTCATAGATCGTTTGAGCGCCGATTATATCGAGCTGCCTGTGGCAGGCTGACCGTCTACATCATACCGAGTCCCACAATTTTCTGAGGACATCACGGCTGTACAAGAGGTGGTTGGTGTCGCTGGCGAACACTTCGAGTGTGATGGTGCCATCATACCCGGAGTGCTTCAACAGTCGTACCGATTCACGGATGTTGATGTTCCCAGCGCCAAGTGCCAGGTGCAAATCCATGTTACCGCCGCGATTGTCGTGAAAGTGGACGTGCTTCAGCCGGGGAGCAAACGCAGCAAGAATTTCGCCTTCAGTGTTGCACGGCGTCATCAGATTCGTATGGCCTATATCCAAGTGCAGTCCCAATTCGGGCAGCGGTTCCAAAAGCTCGCCGAGTTCGTTGGCCGTGTTGAAATGCCCGGGCGTGTTTTCGACCATCACTCCCATGCCGCACCCTTGGGCATCTGCGAGCAATTCCCGCAGCGACTCGACATTGCGATTAATTGAATATCGCCAGTCGTGCATTTGAGCAATGCCCGGATGAATATTCATCCATGATGCTCCAACAGCGTGGAAGACCTGCAAGCAGCGGCGGAATTCCTCAATTGCCGCGGTTCTGAGCCCATCCATAGGACTGGCAACCGGAAGGTAAGGGGCTGTGTGGCCAACCACTCGGAGCGAGTGACGTTCCAATGCCGCGCGAACTGCGGAGATATCCAGTCTCCACGAGGCTGCGCCGGGCGGCTCGAGCGTCAAATCAATATAGTCGAGCCCGGCCGCTCCCATCCATTCAATCTCCTGGAGGAGATCGTCAGCGGGATTGTTCATCGCACCAATCAACATAGCATCCGGTCTGATGTTGTTCCTATGGAATCGTTGGAAGGTTGTACTCGGGTCCAAACCACTCGGACGTTTTCAACAAGGTGGCGCGAAACTGGGTAAGTTCCGGAGAGGAGTGCGCCGCCGCAGGCCGAATGCCGAGCCGTTCCCACACTGCTGCGGGAATGGTGTCAACCCGGTCCGGGCATAACCACTCGAAAACGCACAGCACTCCACCCAGTAACGGCGTATCATCACCCAGAAGCGAAAGAAGGTGTTCCCAGTCCAGTCCCTCGCCGCAGAAATAAATCAAATTCAGAATGTCAGGCCAGTCGCATCGCTCACGAAACAGTACATAAAGCTTCGGCCAGATGATCTCTTCCGGCAGCGCCACGGGTAAGATGAGGCCGCGGACATCGACCTGCACCACGCGCGCGAGCCACTTTTCATCAATGACAGCACGATGATTGCGCATCTCCCAGATAGCTTCCACAATCACCTCACCGTCGGTTGCCCGAAACGTCCAGCTACGGTCATACGGATATTGATCGTAAATATCCTCCAACCCGGCCTCCTGGGTCAGCCGGATTACGCGCTCGCGGTCACGCGGCAGAATGTACATATCCATATCGTTCGTGCCACGCCACCGGCCAGTATGTGTAGCCGTCGCAAATGCGCCCGCCAGAGCGAAACGAATGCCTTCAGCGGCCGCTCCGTCCAGAATACGGCGATAGACGGACCAATGCTCAGGGAGAATGAGCTCCCCCCACCCCGTCCAGCGGTTTGTTCCATTTACACCCATACCTACCCTCTGGCCCGCCAAATGGCCTCGCAGTGCTCCCTTTTTGTTTAGATGCAACGAGCAAGCCCGCGAGCGTCCGTTTCGGCGAGGTTCTGAGCAATGGCGTGCAGGTCAGTCTTGGGCCAGCATGACCGTGGCGCGACTGATGCCCTTCACCACCTCAGCAAAGAAGCCATATTGCAGCTGATCGGGTGTGTCCGTGGGCTTGTGGTAGTGGCGGTACCGGAGCAAGGCGGTGTCGGTGACCATCAGGCCCGGAAAGCCTTCTCTCCAGAAACACCAAGGTCCGAACTCCAAGCACCAGGGATGTTTGTTGGCAATGTCAGCGGTTTAGTCGGCACCTTTGATGCTTGCTGAAACCCGGCATCAACTTTCGACAGCACGGCGCCAGAGCGGCTGTTTGCAACTAGCGCTATGAAGTTTCCGCGGCTCGGCAGAACCAAGTCTCCCAGCGACAATCTCTGGGAACCTCTTTCTTGAGCATAGAACGCAACCGTTTCAATGCTGATCATACCGACGATATTTTCATTTCGCTCGCGGCAGCGCCGCGCATATACACGGCTGCCCATCAAGGTAGTTCTGATGAACGGAGGCTCCTCGTTGGTGAATGCTACAAACCGTACGGTGCGCTGAAATCCGGCTTCCGCAAATTGACGTGCTAAAGCTAGCACGGCGGCAATGCCGGCCCGTTGTCATTCGCGCCGGGAGTTCCGCGTGCCGTATCATAAGTGCGCGCCGATGACAACAATCTGCTCCGGCGAACTCCGGCCCCGGATTTCGACCTCGACGTTTGCAACCTGCTGCGATCGCGCTTCACAGACCTGACGCTTCGGTTCATATCCCGCGGCACGAACGACTCTTCAATAAAAGCGGCCGCCTGCATTAGCTGCTCGAAGCGAAAAACGTTTCTCTCCCCAATATCCCCTGCGAGCCGCTGAACGTCTTGACGAAGTTGATCTTCGAGTGTCCGCATAATGCTCCTCAAAATTGGTCAGATCCGGTTCGCACTATACACGTAATGTTAGTTATGGAACAGCGGACGCTGGGCCGCACTTTTACCCATTGCAACAACACTCGCGTGTGATTACGATATCGGACAATATGCTGGAGAGCAGCAAAACTGGTCGAGCCGATAATGTCAGCGCGGCAGAAATCGGCGATCTACTGTTCCATACCTCAGCCGAGCTGTTGGAGAGACTACTTGATCACCCTGCGTTGAACGAAGAGCACCTGCTAACGCTGCTGTCGAGGAAAAACCTGCCTCGTTCGGTGCTGCCAGTATTACGCGAAACAAGAATTGGATGAGCAGTTACCGTATCAAGCTCGCTATTCTAAAGCACCCTCACGCGCCCCGTGATGTGGCGCTGCGTCTGCTGAAATTCGTTTACGTTTTCGATCTGCTGGAGCTGGTATTTACGCCAGGCACGCCTGCGGAATTGAAGCGGCTCGCCGAGGACGCCATCATAGGCCAGAGGGAGAGCCTCGCATTAGGCCAGCGAATTTCGCTGTCTCGGCGCGGTTCTTGTCGGCTCGCCGGGTTGCTTCTCGCGGATCGAGAGGCTCCGGTGCTGAAGGCTGCGCTCTCCAATCCTTACCTTACGGAACAGGCTGTCGCCGCCGGGCTGATGCTGGAGGGCGCATCCGCGGAACTGCCATTGCTGATTCAGAGGCATCCCCGCTGGTCCGTTTCGCGTCTAGTTAAACAGGCGCTAGTGGACTGTAACGCATGAATTGGTAGTATCATGCCTGAAGAGGGCATGATGAAACTGACTAAGAGCGAGCGTATGGAACTTCACCGGCAAGCGGGCACAAGAAATGGTCGGGCGGATTCGGCTCGACATGCGCGC
>JACPPJ010000017.1 GCA_016191085.1 Acidobacteriota bacterium
AAGTGCTGGAACTGCTCCGTGATCGGTGGTACTTTCCTCATCGGGTGTAAGTCTCCTTTTCTAGGACCAAGGTTTTTCGCTCGCCAGCAAAAACCTAACTTACACCCTCCTTCTTTTTACACACAGAGACTTACATCACCTTTCGGCCGGCACGTCTAGCACTCTGTTGAAAGATTGATAGAAAGCAATCCGAATCATAGATAGCTCTCGGGCACGCATGGGCTCGGCGGCTAGAATGTAGCAGCCGAGACGTGTTTGCTATGAACGGAGTCGCGGCACCCACAGGCGCAAGTGGCGGAAAAACCCCTCCGTCACGTTGGTGGTGCGGAGACGATGTCGCTACTCCGCGGGCCAATGTGCATATGTTTTTTCTCCGCCATCTGCGGCACCCACAATCGCCAGCGGCGGAAAGGCAACAGTCAGCTGTTTTGAAGCAGGAAGAGCAATCCTCCAGCAACTCCATCCTCGTCTACCTCTCCAGCTTTGCCTTGCTGGCATCCATCGCACTCGGGGATACCTTGTGCCAAAGCATCCCTAGGGGTTCAAGCCGACGCCTTTTCAGTTTTCACCATGTCACGTTAAAATCCTACAGATGGACTCCACAATGGGTAGAGGTGGGCTATTCGTCTGAGATCATGTGTGAAAACGACTCCGGGCGCAGTGCAGGCTGTGTTGCTGGCTGGCGCGACTTTGATAATTTCATTGTCATTTCTGCACGGGCAGCAACAAACAGTGGCTTCGCAGGGCACAGCCCAATCAGCGCCTGAAATACATTTGCGCAATATACGGCAAATCACGTTTGGGGGCGAAAACGCCGAGGCGTATTTTTCGGCCGACGATCGCTGGCTGATTTTTCAATCGCACTCGGGCGAGGGAACCTGCGATCAGATCTACATCATGGATACCGACGGTAAAAACCGCCGCATGGTGAGCACTGGGAAAGGCCGTACGACTTGCGGATATTTCTTCCCGGACGGCAAGCGCGTTGTCTATTCCTCAACTCACATCGATCTGCCCGGCTGTCCTCCCCGGCCCGACTACTCTAAAGGATACGTCTGGCAAGTGCACGAGGAATACGACATCTTCACGGCAAAGCCCGACGGCAGCGATCTGAAGCGGCTGACCACCACGACTGGGTATGATGCGGAAGCTACGATTTCGCGCGATGGGAGAATCGTATTCACGTCGCAGCGCGATGGTGACCTCGATATCTACACGATGGCCTTGGATGGGAAAAATGTGAAGCGTCTTACGAATGAAGTCGGCTACGATGGCGGGCCATCTTGGTCGCCTGACGGCAAGCGCATCGTGTATCGGGCGCACCACCCGTCAGAACCAGCCGAGATTGAGGATTTTCGCTCAATGCTAAATAACGGCCTCGTTCGGCCTCTTTTGATGGATCTTTACTTGATGGACGCCGACGGACGCAATAAGCGTCAAGTCACTCATCTGGCCGGTGCCAGCTTCGCGCCGTATGTTCTGCCTGATGGCAAGCGCATCATTTTCTCGTCTAACTACCAAAATCCCCGCGGCCCTGATTTCGAGTTATATCTCATCAACACTGACGGAACCCGCCTGGAGCAAGTCACATTCTCAGGCGGATTCACGGCATTTCCAATGTTCTCGCACGACGGCAAACGGCTGGTATTCGTCTCCGATCGCAATGCCAAACAGCGCGGCGAGTTCAATGTGTTTATCGCGGATTGGGTGGATTAGCGGACCTTGCCACCGCCGACTGGCAACGCAGATCAACGATTTCGTCGCTCGTGTGCTACTATTCAGAAAGCATTTAACTTAAGGTACGGTGAAGAAGAGAGGTAACCTTCGGCAGCCGAAAAAGAATCGCTCATGGAAGAAAGACACCGCATCGCCGTATTCATAGATTTTGACAACATCGAAATCGGTGTTAAGAACACGCTGGGGAGGACGTTCGACGTCTCTCCTGTGCTCGAAGCTCTCAAGGAGCGCGGCGAAGTACTCACCAAGATTGCCTATGCCGACTGGACCCGCCATGGCGAAATGAGCCGCAGCTTCAGCCAGCATGGCGTACAGATGGTGCAGCGCCATCCGGGGCCGCGGGGCGACAAGAACGGCGCCGACATCAATCTTGCACTCGACGCACTTGAGATGGCACTGACTAAGCCACACATCGACGCCTTTGCGATCGTTTCAGGCGACAGCGACTTCATCTCTTTAGTTGAGAAGCTAAAGCAATACAACAAGACGGTGTTTGTAGTTGGTGGCCGAGCCTTCACCAGCACGATCCTGCAAAAGAATTGCCGTGAGTTCATCAGCTACGAGAGCCTGCTGACGCCAAACGATGCCACCGTCCACAAGCAAGGTCGAGGGCCACAGCGGCCCGCGCCTCGGCCACAAGCCGCCCTGCCGCTCTCCAATGTGACGCCGCTGCTGCATCGCGCTCTCGAGGTTTTGGCTCGGCGCGAGGTGCAGCCACAGCTCGGGTTGCTGAAGAGCACTATGTTGCAGCTCGACTCCTCGTTCACCGAGCGCGATTATGGAGCTTCCTCGTTCCGCCAATTCGTCGAGATGCTTGCGAAGAACCACATTGTGACCATCAGCAGGGTCAGCGGGCATTATCTTGTGGAGCTTCCGCGTACTGACGAACGCGCCAGAGTCGAAGAGCCTTTGCCGCGTGAGGATGCTTTGCCAGCCTTGGACAAGGCGCTTCGCATCATTGACGAGAATGATCTCTGGGGCCAGCTCGATTTCAATGCCGTCAAGGAATACGTGCATCGCGTAGCGCCTGATTTTGACGAAAAGAGATACGGGTTTGGACAATTCGCCGAAGTCCTGAACTTCGCGCAGGATGCAGGCCTTCTGCGGATGGAACCAGATGAAAACTCGGTTTTGCGTGTTTACCCTGGTACCGAATTCACGCCGACACGTCCGAGCAAGCCTGTTCCTGTTGTGCTCCCGCCGATCCCGGTGCGTCACCCCGCAGTGCCCCGCGAGATACCCCGCTCTGAATTCTTGGAGGCGCCCGCACCCGAGCCAGCGCAGGAGACTGAACGTGAAGCTGTGCCAGTAATGGCTGAGGCTGAAAGTTACATGACGGAATCGCAACAAGCACCGGCAGAGCCGGGATCAACCGAGCCGGCCGAAGCGCCCTCCGAGAAGCCCGCCCCGAGAACGAAGAGACCTTCCCGCCCAGCTACTGGCAGCAGGCCGCGAACTTCCCGTCCGCGGCGCCCCAGACCCGGGAAGACGTAACCGCTAACCGTTGAACTCATTGCATCTGCAGATCCGTTACCGAGCCGAGTACGCCGCCGCGTGGACTATCCTGAAAGCTCTGGGCCTGCTTCCCCGCCCCGTCGCTCACAGTTGCGCCGCAATTCTGAGCAGGGTGCTGTATTGGGGCACGCCGGGACTGCGCGCTGTAGCCGATCAAAACCTGAAGATGGCGCTGCCCCGCCTCGCGTCACAGGAACGAATTGCCATCTGCCGCGGCGTTTACCGCAGCTTGAGCCGCCTTCTAGCCGAGTCCGCCCGCTTTCCCCGTCTCAACGCTTCAAACATCGGTGAACTGATGAGGTGCGATGGGTTGGAGCACTATAAGGCAGCCGTCTCACAAAAACGTGGTGTGCTGTTTTTGACTGCTCACCTGGGCGCGTGGGAGCTGGGAGCGTTTGCTCACGCCCTTTACGGCTATCCGCTTTACGTCCTTTACCGGCCGCTCGACAATCCGTTGCTTGATCGGCTCGTCAATACCTACCGCACGCTTTCCGGAAATACTCTAATCAACAAGAACGAATCAGCGCGGGGGATGCTCGCGGCGCTACAGCGGAACGGCACTATAGGAATTCTGGCCGACCAGAACACGCTGCCGGAAGAAGGTGTGTTCGTGGATTTCTTCGGCGTGCCGGCCTCCACCACCGCCGGAATCGCAAAGATTGCATTGCGAACAGGCGCCGCGGTCGTGCCGGCGTTTTGCCTCTGGCACTCGCAAGAGAAGCGCTTCCGAATTCATTTCCACGAGCCGTTACGTTTGGAGCAAACCGGCAATACGCAGCAGGATGTTCGCGCAGCGACACAACAGATGACGAGCGTGATCGAGGAGTACGTCCGCCAATATCCGGACCAGTGGCTATGGATACATCGCCGCTGGAAGACGCGCCCACCCGGAGAACCCCCACTGTACTGACCAGAACCTAAGTTCAGCGATTGTTAAGGAGCAGCCACTAGATCTCTGGTCCTGCCGCTCCATGACTGTCGTGGCTCTGATCACCTCTCTTCGCTCGTAGCCGCCACTTTCTCATCGCGTTTGCTGTCACGCTTCGGTTGTTCCCGGCAAATGCCCCTTTCGGATCGCCGGATGAACTCGACGAGATGCCGGGCCTCGTCTGTTTCAATCTCCTCTTCGATGCGCTTCAGGGCTTCTCTAAGCGGTAAATTCGAACGATATAGAAGATTGTAGGCGCGTTTCAATTGCCGGATGGCTTCTCTACCGATTCCCGCTCTTCTCAACCCAACCAGATTGAGGCCTCTTGGGGTTACGTTGAAATCCGAGGTCAGCAGATACGGCGGCACGTCCAGATTGACACGAGTGTTGCCGCCGATCATCGCCAGCTTGCCTATCTTCGAGAATTGGTGCACCACGACGCCGCCCGACAAGAACGCGCCATCTTCCACCTCAACATATCCCGCCAGCGAGCAGTTATTGCAGACGACAATGTCATTCCCCAGCCGGTTATTATGCGCGAGATGGACCCCCACCATGATGTAATTGCGGTCGCCGATAATGGTTATGGATTCGAGAGGGGTTCCGCGGCTGGCGCTCGAATACTCGCGAAAGATGTTGCCGTTGCCGATGCGGAGATACGAGCGGTTGCCGGGAAAATTTTTGTCCTGGGGATCGCTGCCCAGCACCACGCCGGCGTATAGGTGATTGTTCTCGCCAACGGTTGTATATCTCTTCACGATCACATGCGAATCGATGACCGTGCCCGCACCGATCTCGACATCGTCCTCAATCAGACAAAACGGGCCGATACGCACATTCTCCGCTATTTTTGCGTTCGGGCTCACCACACTGTTCGAGGCTATCTCCACTCTCCGCTCCCATTTATCGCGCGGCAGTCCCGCGTTATACTGCAATCAGACTTGCGCGCTCACATGCAAACGTTAAACTCAGTTCCAAAGAATACTACAGAGAGGCTGAAGATCATGACAGTGAGAGTGTCAAAATCGGCGACAAGCGACGAGCCACTGACGGAGGATGGAGATGAGAACAACTCTGCTCCCGGCCAGCCTCTTGGTTCTTGCGATTTTTTCCGTTGCTGCAACGATCGTAGCGCAATCGCCAAAGCCCGGTCCCGCGCGGCAGGATAATTTGCCAAAGGTGGCGCGCGGTAAATACCTCGTGGAGGAAGTGGCAATGTGCTCGGAGTGCCATACTCCGCGGAATGAGCGAGGCGAATTGAACCGCTCCCGGTGGTTGCAGGGCGGTCCGCTCTATTTCCGGCCCGTTCGGCCCAATCCCGATTGGGCGCTGGAGGCTCCCAATATCGCTGGGTTACCCGGCTGGAACGAGGCGGCCGCGATTCGCTTCTTCGAAACCGGTCGCGATTGGGCCGGCAAGCTGCCACGCCCGCCCATGCATCAGTACCGGCTTCCCCGGGCCGACGCAGAGGCCATCGTCGCTTATCTCAAAACCCTTCGGTCTGGCAGTCGGTGAAGGGCATTCCAAGATTTGGTAACTGATTCATGAAAACAGAAAAGAGCGTGAGCGAGTTGAGTCAATCTCTCGGCGCAGCAGCAGAGGGAGACCTGGAGCGGCGAATCTCAGGTGTCGCGCCGCTGGAGAGCGCATCGCGGACCGATATTTCATTTGTGGAATCGGAACGCAATTTGCGCCAAGCAGTAGCGTCGGAGGCGGGCTGCGTGCTTGTACCACAAGGATTGCAATTGCCAGGGAAAACGGTCATTCGTGTTCGCAATCCGCGCTATGCATTCGCGCGAGTGTTGGAGCTGTTTTTCCCCCGCTCCGCTCCGCGCCCGGGAATACATGCTACCGTTCAGATTGGCCGCGACGTGCAACTTGGTTCCGATGTCGAGGTGGGACCGTATGCCGTAATCGGAGACGGAGCGATTATCGGCAGTCGTTGCTTGATTGGCGCAGGCTGCGTCATCGGTGAGGAATGCGTCGTGGGCGAGGATTGCACGTTGTACCCCCGCGTCACGCTGTATCCCCGCGCTCGCCTGGGCTCCCGCGTCATCCTGCATAGCGGGTGCGTCATCGGCAGCGACGGCTTTGGTTACGCGTTTGAGGCTGGCCGCTACCACAAGTTTCCTCAGATCGGCACCGTCGAGATCGGCGACGACGTTGAGATTGGCGCCAACTCGACCGTGGATCGCGGCGCACTCGGAGCTACGCGGGTCGGGGCCGGGACCAAAATCGACAACCTGGTCCAGGTTGGCCACAACGTCCAGATCGGCAGCAATTGCGCCATTGCATCCCTGACCGGAATTTCCGGTAGCGCCATCATAGAAGATTTCGTAGTGATCGCGGGACAAGTGGGAATCGGCGATCACGCCCGCGTGCAAAAAGGCGCGGTGCTAGGCGGCCAGTGCGGTATCCTGCCGCGCAAAACCGTAAGGGCGGGACAAACCGTCTGGGGAACCCCCGCGAGGCCTATCAAGGATTATCTGGCGCAGCAAGCTTTGGTCGCGCGGTTGAGTAAGAAAGACAAGCGAGTGGTGAACGGCGAGTAGCCGTGAGCTTTGGCGTGGACCGCGCACGAACCCACGGCGAGGAAAGTTGCTCACCGTGGCTACCTCTCGCTCCTTACCTGAACTGCTATACTCGAACTATGAAAATGGTGGTGGTGGGGGGGAATAGCCACGGTATCGGCAAAACCTCCGTCGCCGCCGGGATCATCAGCGCCTTACCGCACCGCAAATGGCTGGCAATCAAACTTACTCAGTTTGGCCACGGCGTCTGCTCCGTTGATGGTCACGACTGTGATTGCACCCCGGAGGACCACCCATTCTCAATTCTCGACGAGCGCGACCGCAGCGGCGCCACTGACACCTCGCGATTCCTGGTCGCCGGTGCGCAGCGCGCTCTTTGGGTGAGGGTGCGATGGGGAATGCTGGAGACTGTGATCCCCTCCTTACGCTCCGCCATAGATGGAGCCGCCAACGTCATCATCGAGAGCAACAGCATCCTTCGTTATTACGAGCCCAACGTTTACTTGAGTGTGCTGGAGCCCGCCACGGCGGATTTCAAAGTCTCCGCGCGCGAATTCCTGCCGAAGGCGGATGCCTTTGTCTCGCTCGCACCCACACTTGCGAACGCCCTGTGGGACGGCATTCCTGCCGAGCAACTCCGCGCCAAGCCGGTGTTCCCGGTGACCCGCGACTGTTATGTGACGCCTGAGATTGCGAAGTTTGTAGAAGATCACCTGACTACAGAAACCGCCGCACGATTTATTGCCTCGCCAACTTAGCCAAAAGGCCCGTGATATACTGGCGCGTCAGTTACAGCCTACGAAAGCGACAGCCCTCCGATGAAATGCCCGTTCTGCGGACACCTGGAAGATAAAGTAGTTGATTCACGTGAAAGCAAAGAAGGCGATTCCATCCGCCGCCGGCGCGAGTGCCTAGGCTGCCAGCGCCGCTTCACTACGTACGAGCGCGTCGATGAAATCCCCTACATGGTTGTAAAGAAAGACGGCAGGCGCGAGAGGTTTGAGCGGCAGAAGGTGATGGCGGGACTGCTGCGAGCCTGCGAAAAGCGTCCGGTCAGCATGACGCAACTTGAAGCCGTTGCGGACGAAATAGAGGCTTTGGTAATGGACTCGCCCGATCGCGAGTGCCCTTCCAGCCGGATTGGGGAGCGCGTCATGAAGAGGCTGCGCGAACTTGACAAAGTCGCCTACGTCCGCTTTGCCTCTGTGTATCTGGACTTCAAAGACGTGAAAGAATTCATGGACGAACTGCAACACCTGCTCCGCACGCCGCGTGCATGACCGGATCGAGTACCCCACGTGAGGGTAGCACGGCAGAAATAGCTCTACCGCGTCTGCGTCGCTCCTGCCAACTCCGTCTCTTTCGGCTTTTTCACATCCAGCTTCAGCAGCCGGCGCGCGTTGCCTTCGTAAATCTTGGCTCGGTCGGAGGGAGCCAGAGTGATCGACTCCATCACCCGGATCGTTTCGCGGATGAAGCCGGGACCTTGCTCGGGATCGAACGGCATGTCGGTGCCGAATAGGCAGTGATCGATTCCAAAGAATGCCAAGCCGCACTCCGTAGCGCCCACCGACCCGAACAGCGCCGTATCACCGTAAAATTTGCGGAAGTAATCGACCGGTCTGCCCTTGAGACTGTGTGCCACGAGGTCCTTGTCCGCCTCCGGCGTTCTGGCGCCCAACTGGTCCATGCCTGGTCCGATGCGGCCTTCAAAATACGGGATCATGGCGCCCATGTGATGCGTGATAATCTTCAACTCCGGGAAGGCGTCGAAAATGCCCGAAAAAACCAGACGAGCCATCGCCACGCTGGTTTCATACGGCCAGCCGAAGACCCACCACAACTCGTACCGGGATTTCTGTTCACCCACATAATCCGGGAACGTCTGCGGACGGGAAGGATGCAACCAGATCGGCAGATCATGCTGGGCCATCTTCTCGAACAATGGCCGGAACTCGGAATTGTCGAGCGGACGACCGTTCACGTTGCTGAAAATTTGGACGCCGCGCGCTCCCAGCGTATTGATGGCGCGGTCTACTTCTTTCAGGCAGGCCTCCATGTTGTTCATCGGCAACGAGGCCGAGAACGCGACGAACCGGTCCGGATACTTCGCCACCAGATCGGCCATGCCGTCGTTTGCGATGCGGGCCAGCTCGGCTGACATGTTCGGATCGCCGATAGCCTCTAGCGGAGGCGTGGCCAGCGTCAGCACCTGAACGTAATCCGGAAACTGGTCCATAATGCGGAACCGCAAATCGAGATCAACCAGTACCGGGATTCCGCGGACCCGCTTCTGCATGTAGCCGGCGCCTTCAGATATGGTTAGCATACGGTCGTGGAAAGGCCCAGGAAAAATATGGGGGAAAATGTCAATTTTCATCGTTTACTCCTGAAGAGAATTCGTCACTGGCCGAGACTTCGGGGTGCAGCAAAACCAAAGCGCGGCGTCCTCAATCCTCAACGGCCGGCGGTTGCATCGCCTCTGCTGATCGAGCGCAGACGCTGCCACGTCAACCCCTCGCGCGCCGCCAGGGGCAGACCTGGAGCCAGCACAGCCATAAAAGTAATCGCCCACAGCAGGATAGCCGCAGTGGAGGCGATCTCCAAAGGAATTCCAAAAAACTGCGTCAGTACCAGCATGGTAGCGATCTGCGGGCCGCCGCCTACCGCTGGAAGCTGTGCCACGGACCCGACGATGGTGACGGCAAGTACCAGCACTACGGCGCCCAACGAAAGATTGCTCAGCGGTGGACCAAAGGCATATACCAGAGCCCTGTACGCCAATAGTATTGCTAACCACACCAGAAGCGAAAGGGCGACGCAGGTACCGAACTGGCGCACGGTCCCAACGGCGGTCAAACCCTCGGTAAAGCTGCCCAGCACGCGCGCTAGCCCTGTTTGGAACTGCTGCCGATATCGCTGCGGCACCAGCCACGCAGATAGTGACGCCAGGCGTTGTATTAGCGGAGAAAATTGCCGCAGCCGAGCAAGCACCGCCGCGACAACAATGCCTCCGGCGCACAGAACGATACCCGTGAACTTCAGGCGCGCGATGACGCTTGCACCCGTCGAGCTGGAATGCGGCACAGGTGGCGAGATGACGAGCACTACGCCGATCAGCATTCCGACGGTGAGAGCGTCAAAGATTCGTTCCAGCGTCCATGCGCCAAATTGAGACGAGAGATCTACGCCTTCGCTCCGCGAAATCAAATACGGTCTGACCACTTCGCCCGGCCGCCCGAGCAGACCAACTGCCGTGAAGCCGATCAGCGTGGCCGTCAAAATATTTGCCAGACTGGCTGTCTTAATCGGCGCCAGAAACTCGCGCCACCGTAAGCTGCGGAACAGATAACTGGCATAAATGAGCAAGACTCCCAGTGCCAGCCACAAAATCTGAACGCCGGCCAAGCTCTGCCAGAACCGCTCGCTTCGAAAGGAGGTCCATTCGGTGCTGCGAGAGGCGCGGTACACCACCCATGCGGCAACGCCCAATAACAGCAGGATCAGTGGGAGCTTGGCTCGCCGCAGCATAGATAGTCAAACCAAATTGTAGGAACTGAAAACGTAGAACCGGCGAGACTGTAAGAATGAATATGCGGCTGGAATCACACCCATTCCAGAGCGCCTTTTTTATAGACCCAAACGTAACCGACAATCAGGATGCCAAGAAAAACGAGCATCTCGATGAGGCCGAAAAGGCCCAGGACTTTGAACTGCACTGCCCATGGAAAGAGAAAGATGGTTTCCACGTCGAATATGACGAACAGGATGGCGATGATGTAGTAGCGAACCGTGTAACGGCCGCGCGATTCCATCTGCGGGTCAATACCGCACTCATATGGACCCAGCTTGTCTGGCTCAGGAGTTGATGGCCGGACCAGCTTCGCGACAAGTAGTGTCACGATGGGAAACAAAGTTGCAATTACGATGAAGATTACTACAGGGATATAGTTGGACGGCACGTAATCGCCCCCTATCATTTTTCCGAATCACGTATTTTACCACAATTGGGAGAGTGGGCGTCCTGGGCCGCAAACGCAAGTAGTGGGCTACTTTGGATTTATCAGAGGAACTTTTCCCCCGGCAACCCATGCTCCTGCAAAGCCAAAGAAGAGGGACACTGCCGTACCAATAAGCCAAAGGTTCTCACGAGGAGGCTCTAACTTCTGTGTGGTACGCCAATGCACTGCGACTTTGAGTGCAAGCCAGACCCCAATCCAACTGCGGTGCGCCAACCAGCAACGCCAGAGTGTAAAGAAAGCGTTCAATGATTCCCACGGGCGTTCTAAGCGAACGCTCGGTTGGTTTGACGCCTATAATACGTCCAAAGCAACCTTATCCATAATGAGCCAGAGAGCGAGATGTCCTACCAACATTGAGATCACGAAACCGATAGCGATGCGGCACCAATGTCCCATATCCATTGAAAATAACTCCCGTGTTTTGACTTACCCAATCGCAAGCGACGACCGCTGGCGGGAAAGATGGCCGCGCTCCCGGACGTTAAGCTCTCGGATGGGCTTTATCGTAAACCTCCATCAATTGCGTGAGCGAAATCCGCGTGTACCGCTGCGTGCTGGACAGACTGCTGTGGCCCAGTAGTTCCTGGATAGAGCGCAGGTCAGCTCCCTCGCTCAACAGGTGCGTCGCGAAGGCGTGCCGCAGCGAGTGGGGGTGCAACGTGGTGTCTCCCCGGAACAGGATAGCGTATTTCTTGACTATCCGTGCCACGGAGCGTGTCGTCAGCAGTCCTCCACGATTGTTTACTAGAAGGGCGTTGCTTTCCCTCTTATTCCGGCGCAAAATTTCGCCTCGGCATTCCATATACGCATGGAGAGCTTCGAGAGTCTTATCTCCGAAAGGCGCCACGCGCTCTTTTTTGCCCTTTCCCCTTACCAGCAGAACCTGCTCGGAGGTGTCTATCTGATTCAGGCTCAGACCCGCTAATTCGCCGACGCGTAACCCGGAGCCATACAATAGTTCCAGAATGAGCCGATCGCGGATGAGTAGTTCGCGATTCCCTGCCTTTTCCTGCTTCGAAACGGCGGCTCTCTCGACTGCATTCATCAGGTGACTGGTTTCCTCAATGGTCATCACATCAGGCAGTTTCTGCGGCAGTTTTGGGCTGGAGACCAATTTCGCAGGATTCTCCGGAACCATACCCTTCCGACATGCGAAACGGTAGAAGGCCCGCAAAGCGGCCAGCTTACGCGCAATGGTGGCGGGCTTTCGCCGCTCTATGTGCAGATGCGCCAAGTAGTGCCTGATCTGGCGATAATCGATGGTCAGAGTTGACGGCTGCGACGCCACTTGGATTTTCTGAAAAAACGCGCTCAGGTCGCTGCGATAGTTCCGCAGCGTGTGCACTGAATAGTTCCGCTCCACGCGCAGGTATTCTAGAAACTGTTCGATTCCCTGATCGACATCCTGGCTCATGGCTCGCCTCCACACCAGAGTACTCCATCGAAACTACCGAGGGATGCACCGTGTCGCTCAGTGCCAAACGAGTAACCGTTTCTGGCCCTAAGCCGTGTTCGCGCAATTTGGGTTACCGCGCGAGTATCAACTCGCGAACCAGCCGTCTTGACACATTTTGTGTCCGCCGTTAAGATACGGACAGGTGCCAAAAGGCTACGTTAAGTTGTTGATTTTCGAGGGCATACTGCGATGCGTCCGACGGAACTTGAGGGCCGCTCTCTGGGAGCCTTGCTGGCCGTGATCCGAACCCATATCCAGACTGGGGAACCAGTAGGGTCGCGCACCATCTCGCGGCAGTGGAATGATGAACTCAGCCCCGCGACGATCAGGAACATCATGCTGGAGTTAGAGGAGGAAGGCTATCTCGATCAGCCCCATACCTCGGCTGGCCGCGTTCCCACAGAGAAGGCGTACAAGTTCTACGCTAGCCAGGTCGATGGCCACCAGCCGCCTAGCAAAGCGGACGAGGCGCTGTTGCGATCTTACTTGAGCGACATCGAGAATATGCCCAGAGAGGTGTTGCAGGAGCGCATATCGCGCGTGCTGTCGCTCATTTCAAACAATCTCGGCGTCGTGGTAAGCGAGCCGATCTCGAGGGCAGTTTTGGAGCACATTCATTTTGCGCGGATAGGTAATCGGCGTGTATTGGTCGTGCTGGTCTCGGGTGTATCGCTAGTCCGCGATCGCGTAATTCGGTTGGAAAAAGACATTCCGCAGCAGGAGTTGGACCGGCTCTCGAATTTTCTGAACGAGAACTTCCACGGCTGGCGCGTCGATGATGTTCGTTCCGAACTGGTCAAGCGGCTGGCGGAAGAACGCGTAGCGTTTGATTCCCTGCAGAATGACTTGGAGCAGCTTTGCTCTCAGGGATTATTTGAAAACAGCTATCAGGCTGAAGTTTTTTTGGAAGGCGCGTCGAACCTGATCGGAAGGCCGGAGTTGGCCGATCCATCGCGGATTCGCGAATTGTTGAAGGCACTCGAGGAAAAAGAAAACCTCGTTAGGCTCATCAATGAGTGCATTCGCAGCGAGGACGCATTGCAAGTTATCATCGGACTGCCTGGGAAGCCTCCGCTGCTAAAAACTTTTGCGTTGATTGGAACCATATATCGCTTGGAGGGACGTTCCGCGGGACGGCTGGCCATCCTCGGACCAACGCGAATGAATTACGAGCGTGTTATACGCGCGGTCGGCTACGTCGGGCGGTTATTACAGCAACAGGACTTAAATTAGCTATGCTTGGGGAACCCATTCCAGATGTCCCGGAAACGGCTTCTGACGCAGGCACTCCCGCTGAGGATTTTACTCCCGAGAGCGCGTCGCAGCAGATCGAGGAAGAGTTGGTGAAGCTTCGGGATGATAACAAGAAGCTCACCGAGCAACTCCTGCGCAAGCAAGCGGAGGTGGAAAACTTCCGCAAGCGCGCGGAGCGCGAGAAAGACGAGTTCATGCAATACTCGCTCTTCAGCGCCGTAAAAGAACTGCTGCCCATCCTGGATGGTTTCGAATTGGCCCTGAACTCCGATGGCGGCGGCGAGGAGTACCGCAAGGGCGTCGCTTTGATTTATCAAAAGCTTTCCTTAGCCCTGGAAAAGTTAGGGCTTAAGCCAATCGAATGCAAAGGGCAGGAGTTCGATCCTCATAAGCACCAGGCGGTAGCGACAGTGGAGACGGACGAGGTCCCTGAACACGGGGTAGTCGAAGAACTTCAGCGCGGGTATTTCTTCAAAGACCGGCTACTGCGGCCAGCCATGGTGACGGTCGCCAAACGGCGTAATTGATGCTCCAACCGAGGCGGCCAGTTTCAGCAACATCCGGAGTGAGCTATTGAATAACGGTAAACGCGATTATTACGAGGTATTGGGTATATCTCGTACCGCTAACGACGACGAAATCAAGAAAGCCTACCGCAAAATGGCCATGCAGTGGCACCCGGATAAGAATCCGGACAAAAAGGCGGAGGCCGAAGAGAAGTTCAAGGAAGCTTCTGAAGCCTATAGTGTGCTCAGCGACGCGCAGAAGCGCGCACAGTACGATCGTTTCGGTCATGCCGGGGTCGCGGGCAGCGGCGGCGGATTCGGCGGATTCGATCCTAACACGTTCGGCGATTTCAGCGACATTCTGGGCGATTTCTTTGGTTTTGGCGAAGCCTTCGGCGGCTCCAGAAAGCGCAGCCGTGTTCAACGCGGCGCAGACTTGCGCTACGACCTGGAGATCAGCTTCGAAGAGGCTGTATTCGGCGTAAAGACTCGCATCAAGATTCCTAAGACGGAAACATGTTCGGCTTGCAGAGGCTCAGGCGCGAAGGCGGGCACCTCGCCTGCGATTTGCTCCACGTGCGGAGGCCGCGGACAGGTGAGATATCAGCAGGGATTTTTCGCTGTCACGCGGACTTGCAGCACGTGCGCAGGTACAGGACAAATCGTCAAAGAACCGTGCAAGACCTGCCGCGGTGAAGGGCGCGTACGCACCGAGAAAACGCTCTCAGTCAGCGTACCGGCGGGAGTGGACACGGAGAGCAGGTTGCGCGTGGTAGGTGAAGGCGAAGCCGGACTTCACGGCGGCCCGCCCGGTGATCTGTACGTGGTGATTCACGTCAAGGAACATCCTTTCTTCGAGCGCGACGAGCAAGACCTCTACTGCCGGTTGCCCATCAGTTTTACGCAAGCGGCGCTGGGCGCCGACATCGAAGTGCCCACACTCGAAAATGATGGCAAACAAACTCTACACATTCCGGCAGGTACTCAGTCCGGCACTCGTTTCCGCATTCGTAGCAAAGGCGTGCCCCACGTGAACGGCCACGGCCGCGGCGACCTGTACGTAATAGCGGACGTTGCCGTGCCTACTCACCTCACTAGAGAACAACGAAAACTGCTCGAACAGCTTGACGCCATCACTCAAGCCGACAATCGCCCGATGGAAAAAAAGCTCTACGAGAAGGTCAAGGACCTGTTCTCGTAAATCGCTTCCCTGCGCATGCGTAGCCTAAATGGCGGCGCCGCGTGAGTGCAGACTGCTCACTCCCCCCGGTTCCCTTCGAACGACTGCTTTAACTTAGTGATCGGCTGGATGCTGCCCGAACTTCTTTTTCGCAGCGCGCAACCACTGCTTGTAGGACCACGCAACGTAGAGCACGAAGATCGTTACTGACGATCCAGCCAAGAACCCCTCGCTCCACACGGACTTCATCTCTTGCGGAATGTGTAGCATGCGTAACCTTGCGGAATGGAATTGGACGAACATGGTGCCACGGCGGCCGATGGCCGCCGGGCGTTGATACTACTTACTGTTTCTTCTGCTGCGCTTTGTGCTCCAAATAGTCGCAAGCCTGACCGACTCCACTTGGATCGATCGCTTCAGAGCCTTGCTCGATGTGCTGCACGATTCCGTTCTTGTCAATCAGGTATGTGGTTCGCACGGCGAGACTCTTGGCCGGGTCGAGAATACCATACTGCTCGCTGACGGTTCTCTTGAAGTCGCTGAGCAGCGGGAATGTTAAGCCGAGGTCTTCGGCAAAGCGCCTGTTGCTGGGAGAGGCATCGACACTGATGCCCAGAATCTGAGTGTTGTTGGCTTCGAAGCGTGCGATATCAGCCTGATATGCGCGTAATTGCTGCGTTCAGCCGGCTGTAAAGGCAAGCACGTAGAAAGCCAGTACGACGTTCTTCTTGCCGCGAAAATCGCTCAGTTTTGTCTGTTTATTGTTTTGATCTGGAAGCGTGAAATCGGGGGCTTGATCGCCCACTTTCACTTTGGTTTTGATATCGGCCGCGCCCACAAGCGCCGGCAGCAATACGGTCAATGCCATGATGCTGAACAACGTTCTCACCCGCCACAAGTTCATGCGTCAACTTCCTCCTGTAATGTACGAAAATACGAACCCGCCAAGGTCATCCGCATTATACCGCATTTGCGAGGCCGGCCGGGAGGAAAGTTCGTTAAAAGGGCTAATGAGGTGCTGATATATTGCTATTCGTGAGGCATCTCAACGTACTCGCAATACGTTGAGGGTTCTGGTATGGGCTCGCCCTCCTGGCGCATTCCTTCCAGGTGCAGTTCCATCGCCTCGCGTATATTGCGTTCAACGTCTTCCAGGGTCATACCCGTGGAGACGCATCCGGGCAAGTCCGGCACGTAGGCCGAGTAGTTCTTCGTACCTTTTTCAATGATAACTGCGAATTTCATAGGACCTCTCTTAGCGGTCCTGCTTGCTTCAGAATACTGTTTAGTGTCTTTGGGTTCAAGTCATCATTTGCGCGCCCGGGCACCGTTACCAGACCGGGTTTTGCGGGATGCTATATTGATGATGGCTTCCCCTCGTTCGCGCAAGCTCCCAACCGTGCGACCGCAGCAATCGAATGATATCTCGGACCTTCATTCTTTATGAATGCGTCAACCGACGCGAAAAACCACGGCTCAGTTGTTACCTAAAAACATCGAGTAAATGCATCAGGTTATCTGCCAAGGGTCCGCTAAGTCGGCGCCTTTATTGCGATCAATGATCATTTCGCGAGTGGCCCGTCCCAACACAAGATCGGCCGCGTCCTCTTGGAACATGGCCTGCTCCCAGCCGGATATATGTCTGAGCAAATGCACGTGTTTGCCTGCGCGATTAACCTGGGTTTTAATGATCTTGCAACCAACGCTATCAAGTCGTTGCACTAATTCTTTTGCAACACGTCCAGCGATGCTAGACCGAGCCATTCCTTGGTTGCCGGACCGCCGACTGGAAGCTGATTGGAGCAGAGACGCGAACTCTCATTCTGAGGAGCGAGAAACAACTGTTGTGGGCAGTGTGTCCCTGTAGACAGTGCAGCCGGATCAGTTATGGATGACGAACGACTTTCGGACATATACAGACGCCGGTTCCGAGATGAAAACTTGGCATTTCAGTCCACCGTGGCCCGACCGGCCAATAATTTTTCCAGCTCTCGGACGCAAGTGATGGACGAAATCTCTTTGGTTGTCATTTGAAACCGGTGCCCGAGCCGTCGTAACTATGAACACCGTTCCCTCAGACAACGGCACACTCTTCCACTATTTGGTTGTGGAAGAGTAGCCTACGAAGGACCCTCCATGCGGACGGTCGGGAGGGATCATACCACGACGATGACGTCAAGGTTTCAATCCGATCAGCGGCCAATAGAACGTCACCATGCGGCGGAGGCCGAAGGTTTCGGGAAGCCTTCGAATACTCCGTGCTCCGCTTTTCGATATTCAGCGCGCGTCCGAAGAGCAAATGAATCTCCGCGCGTACGCCATTACATTCTGGCTCGGCGCAGCTTTCTACTTTCGCGGCTAGGTCCCACGAGCGGATGAGTTCACGTCGATTTCCGCCGTAATAGAGGATATCTCCAGATGCTCCGGATCGAAGCGGACGTTACCGGCGAGCTTGCCAAACTCGCCGCGCACGTTGGAGATCATCATATGGCGGACCTTGAAGTGCGCGCTCGAATGAGCAGGGTCGATCGTATAGGTAGTGACGCAGGAGCCGCGGTTAGTGTTTTACTCATAACAATTTCTCCTTGAGTTGAATTAGGTTGTTTGGTTTAAATCGAACAGCAGCCAGTGAGAATTCCGTGAGCTGCGATGTGGGTTGGGGGGCTGACTTCTCCGATTCAGACTTGACCAACTACGTGGGGAGCCACGAATCCACGGAAGAGTCCTCAGCCGGTCGCAATCCGTGGTTGTGCATTTCTACATACCACGGTCTGAGCTTGGCCCACACGGCGTCAATGATATCTTCGAAGTCCTCTCGGGTCTGTTTGAACATCTCCCTTTCTGATTTCGGGAGATGTTCATCGAAGGCATCAAAGGCAGCGATGCGATCCGAAGAATTGGGATGGGTTCTGGACGACTGGATCGTCTCGCTCCCAGTTCGAAGTATCTGTCGAGCACGTCTGACACACTCGTGGCATTTCAATAACAGAACTGCACTTGCGCCTGACATCGCGTACAAGTTTTGGGGTTGTTCATTCGCCCCGATATAACGGCTTAGCGTGAGTGCGAGAGAGTCTGCCTCATATTCCTCACGTTTTGCGTTAGAGTCTTCAGCAGTTGCTACACCGTCTCCGTGGCTTCCGATGTGATGAGCATACTCGTGTGCTACCGAAAATAGCTCCATCCCCTGTAAGAGTTGCACCCGTGTAATTGATGCCGGACTGGGGACGAGCCTCTGTTTCACGATCAGCGGACCGGAACCGAATGCATAAGCGCCGATTATTTCCGTCCAGTAGTACTTGAGGGCGGGGTCTGACCCGATTTTTGCAAATACACGATTTGGCTTGAAACAGACGCTAAACGTCTTTTCGTGTTGTTCATGCTCCAAGCTCAAAGAAAACATTTTGCTAATATGGCTGCAAAAACTGATGAATCCGGCACTCAACGTGATCACGCTGGCATCGGTAAAGTGAACTCTATAGTGTGCGGCATCTACGGCGAGAGTTGGGGAACTACCGTAAGCCACTCCACTGCGCAATGGAATACCTAATGTCCTGCAAGCCGACTCGACATTCTCACAGAGCGTTTTCATGATTGCGTGTGTAAAAGGCTCATCTCTGGGGCTCATTAACGGGATGCTTTCCAACTCCTTTCGAAGCTGCTCCACCATGCTAGGATTAGAGCTTTCGCGTCCCCAGCTTACCGTATTGATTTCTGTTAGTAGGTCAACGCTCTTATCAATCCGGCGGAGAGCGTCTTCCTTGCTCCGATCTGCCGGGCCGGTCGGCAACCTTTCTTGCAGTTGACGACGAAAATCCTCAGCAACGGAACGCTCTTCTTGGTCCGACGGTTCCATATGTGATTTTAGTAGATCAAGGTCAGCCAACATGTGAGATGTTCGCTGACCCGACGATTCTAAATCAAGTGCGTGCCACTGACCTGCCCCCCGAAAACTCAGCCAGTGAAAACTAGAGAGCTCCGGTAAGATAGCAAGGCCCGGAGGAGCTCAAGATGAAGAAGACGCGGTACAGCGAGGAGCAGATCATAGGTGTGTTGAAGCAGATGGAAGCAGGGC
>JACPPJ010000009.1 GCA_016191085.1 Acidobacteriota bacterium
AGGCGCGCATGTCGAGCCGAATCCGCCCGACCATTTCTTGTGCCCGCTTGCCGGTGAAGTTCCATACGCTCGCTCTTAGTCAGTTTCATCATGCCCTCTTCAGGCATGATACTACCAATTCATGCGTTACAGTCCACTAGAGCGGAGTGGTAAACTGTTTCCGGGCCGCGGGTAACCTGATTGCACGCTTTGCCCAGCGACAGAGGCCGAAAACAGGTTAAGAGGTTGATGGCGTGCCGACCTACTCTCAGCCTTCCTCGATAGCTTTCTCTATCTCGTCGGCGTCTTCCCGCGAGAGGCTCCCAGCCGTGCGGGCGAGAATCGCTCGCCGCTCTTCCTGGCTGATGTGGGAGCCGTTGGATGAAGTCTGCGGCCACTTCCAGCTGGTCCGGAGGCAGCGACTTAAGGTCCTCGACAATGGCTTCAAGAAGGTTCACGACCAACAATGTACATTGCCTTCCGCGCGCTGGCAAGCGGATGAATCGGTGCCGAAACGAAGCAAGCTAGCCATTGTGGGTGATCACACGGAGGGACCGAGATAATGGGCGCTGTTATGCGTTACCAAGGGAATACCGTAGTGTAGTGCTGAGGCTGCGATCCAAGCGTCGGCGCACTCGATCCGCTGCCCTTGCGATTGAGCGGCGACCGATAGTCTAGTTCCTTCACTTGTGGACGATGGGCGATTTCGACCTCGTGGGGCAATTCGTATTCCATTCACCGGGGAACCGCATTCTAGGCCCGCACGGGCGTCTGCCGCGTTCTAAGTTCGCGCCGTGCAAGCGAGTGCAACCTATTTGGAGGAGGGCACTTCATTGACCGGAGCCGCGTACTGTTGTGCGTCGGCCGTCCCTGCATCCGGCAAATTTTACCTGTTTCGTCGGCGGCAAATCGGCGATTCAAATGCGCCTCGCTTTTAATTTTCGAGCTGCCAAGACGTGAAGTGGGCCAAGTTTGCACCAGTCGCGCTAAGCGGTAAGATGACTAAAGGAGGCCGACGGAAGGGAAGCCTGCCAGTGAACGGAATCGAGCGCCTGTCGGTTGTTGTTGGCTACTCGCGAATGGGAGTTGAGGAAGGGCACGGCTTGAGCCGTGCCGTAAAGCGTGAATCATCAATACGGCTTTAGCCGCTGAGGTTCACACCTCAGGCGCTGAAGCGCCGGGTTCCGCCAGCGGTATCGGCACGACTGAAGTCGTGCCTTCCGATTTTTTCAAACTGAGTCACTACCCGCTTCATGGTAAGTCTTCCCTCCAGGTGTGCCGCGACATTATACTGATTGGATAACACCGATTGCGGGAGGTCCATCTCAATTCGCACAGCCATACATGAACAACTCAGAACGCGTCGCCCGGCTTAAAGAGACCCTCAACCGGCGCATCGTCATCCTGGACGGCGCGCTGGGCACCGTTATTCAAGCCTTCCACCTCACCGAAGCGGATTATCGCGGCAAGCAGTTCGCCGATCATCCGCGAGAGTTGCGGCTCAATGCCGACGTACTCAGCATCACTCAGCCTCAAATTATCGAAGATATACACCGGCAATATCTCGAGGCCGACGCTGATATCATCGAAACCAACACGTTCAACTCCAACGCCATTTCGCAGCGTGAGTACGGGCTGGAAAGCCGCGTCGGCGAAATGAACCTCGCTGGGGCGCAGTGCGCCCGGCGCGCCGCGGATCGCTTCATGAGCGAGCATCCCGACCGGCAGTGCTTCGTCGCCGGATCGTTGGGTCCAACCAGCCGTACTGCATCCGTATCTGGAGACGTACACAACCCGGCGGCACGCTCGGTCACCTTCGATCAGTTGCGCGACGTTTACTACGATCAGGCGCGCGCGCTCGCCGAAGGTGGGGTGGACCTGCTCTTGCTCGAAACCATTTTCGACACGCTCAACGCCAAAGCGGCGCTGTTTGCTATCGAGCAGTATTTAGAGGACTCCGGGCGTCGTGTCCCGATCATGGTCTCCGTGACGATCGTTGACCAGAGCGGACGGACGCTCTCGGGGCAAACGGTGGAAGCGTTCTGGAACTCCGTGTCACACGTCAACATGCTGAGCGTCGGCATCAACTGCGCGCTGGGCGCGAAGCAAATGCGCCCCTACGTTGAGGAACTTTCACAGATCGCGCCGGTGTACATCTCCTGCTACCCAAATGCAGGGCTGCCCAATGCCTTCGGCGGTTTTGACGAGACACCGGAGCGCATGGCGGCAGACCTCCGCGATTTTGCGGAGAACGGTTGGTTGAATATTGTCGGAAGCTGCTGCGGGTCGACGCCGGCGCATACGCGGGCTATTGCTGAAGCGGTTCGCGGCTTGCAGCCTCACATGCTATCGCGGCCTGAGCCGCACTCGCGGTTCAGTGGCCTGGAGCCGCTCACCATCAGGCCGGATACAAATTTCGTCAACATCGGCGAGCGAACAAACGTCACGGGATCGCCCAAATTCGCCAAACTAATCCTCGCGGGAGAGTATGAAAAGGCGCTGTCCATCGCTCGCCAGCAGGTCGAGGGCGGCGCGCAGATGATTGACGTGAACGTGGACGAGGCTATGCTCGATTCCGAGCAGGCCATGACCACCTTTCTCAACTCGATCGGTTCGGAGCCGGACATTGCTCGCGTCCCCATCGTGATTGATAGCTCCAAGTGGAGCGTCATCGAGTCCGGACTGAAGTGCCTTCAGGGCAAGGGCGTTGTGAACTCCATCAGCCTCAAGGAAGGGGAGGAGGCGTTCAAGCAACGCGCGGCCCTGGTGCAACGCTACGGGGCGGCCATGATCGTGATGGCCTTCGACGAGAAAGGGCAGGCCGACACAGCCGAGCGCAAAGTGGAGATCTGCACCCGCGCTTATCGAATTCTTACCGAGCACATCGCCATACCGCCGCAGGATATTATTTTCGATCCCAACATTCTCACCGTGGCGACCGGCATAGAAGAGCACAACAATTACGCAGTGGCTTTCATCGATGCAACGCGCATCATCAAAGCCACACTGCCGGGCTCCAAAGTGAGCGGCGGCGTCAGCAATATCTCGTTTTCGTTCCGCGGCAACAACGCCGTTCGCGAAGCCATGCATTCCGCATTTCTCTACCACGCCATCCGCGCCGGTCTCGACATGGGAATCGTCAACGCCGGCCAGCTCGCAATCTATGAGGAAATCCCGAAGGACCTGCTCGAACTCGTCGAAGACGTTTTGCTGAATCGGCGGCCCGATGCCACGGAGCGCCTGCTGGCTTTCGCCGATTCAGTGAAGCAGAGGGACAAGGCGGAAGCGGAAGAAGAGGTGTGGCGCAAAGGCACGGTCGAGGAGCGTCTCTCGCATGCCCTGGTCAAAGGTGTGGTCGATTTCATCGAACTCGACACCGAAGAGGCGCGGCAGAAGTACGGAGGCAAACCTCTCGCCGTTATCGAAGGACCGCTGATGGCCGGAATGAACATCGTTGGCGACCTGTTCGGCTCCGGGAAGATGTTTTTGCCTCAGGTTGTTAAGAGCGCCAGGGTGATGAAGAAGGCGGTGGCATACCTGCTGCCGTTCATGGAAGCGGAAAAACAGGCGAGCGGCCGTCATCAGGCTGAAGCCAAGATCGTGATGGCCACCGTTAAGGGCGACGTTCACGACATCGGCAAGAACATCGTCGGAGTGGTGCTGGGCTGCAACAACTACGAAATTATTGACCTCGGTGTGATGGTCCCCGCGGAAAAGATTCTTAACACCGCGCGTGAGAGCGGTGCGGATATGATTGGCCTCAGCGGGTTGATCACGCCGTCTCTTGACGAGATGGTACATGTCGCGAAGGAAATGCAGCGGGAGGGCTTCACAGTACCACTGCTGATCGGCGGCGCGACCACCAGCCGGGTGCACACGGCCGTGCGGATTGCTCCGGCATACAATCAACCAGTCGTGCACGTGCTCGACGCCTCGCGTGCGGTGGGCGTAGTAAGCCGCCTTAAGAGCGCGGAACTGCGTGATGCATTTGCGGAAGAAAACCGAAATGAGCAGGAGCGCGCCAGAGAGGATCACAAGGCGCCACGCGCCCAGAACCTGCTCAACATTGAGGAGGCCAGGCGAAGAAAGCCCGCGTTTGGCTGGAGCGCGTACGAGCCGCCTAAGCCTTCCTTTACAGGCGTGCGAGTGTTTGCGCCTGTGCCGCTGGAACAGGTCATTCCGTTCATTGACTGGACACCGTTCTTCCACACCTGGGAGTTGCGCGGGATTTATCCGAAGATTTTCGAACGCGAGGATGTCGGCAGCAAGGCCAGGGAGCTTTTCGATGACGCTCAGAAGCTACTGGCGGAGATCGTCGCTCAGCAGAAGCTCACGGCGCGCGCCGTGATGGCATTTTACCCCGCCAACAGCGTTGGTGATGATATTCGGGTCTATGCCGACGAGAGCCGCGGTAAATCGCTCGGCGTCTTCCACACGTTGAGACAGCAGTTCGGCAAACCCGCGGGCGAGAACAATTACGCGCTGTCAGATTTTATCGCGCCTGAGGACTCAGGCAAATTGGATTATCTGGGCCTCTTCGCGGTGACGGCCGGAATCAATGTTGAAGCTCTGGTGAAGGAGTTCGAGAGCAAACTGGACGACTACAGTGCCATCATGGCGAAGGCGCTTGCCGACCGTCTGGCCGAAGCACTTGCGGAGTTGATGCACCAGCGCGCGCGCGAGGAATGGGGCTACGGGCGCGACGAAAAATTGACGGCAGACGAACTGATCCACGAGAAGTACCGCGGTATACGCCCCGCGCCAGGCTACCCCGCCTGCCCTGACCACACTGAAAAGTGCTTGCTATTCGCATTGCTCCACGCCGAGAAGCACATAGGCGTACGCTTGACCGAAAACCTCGCCATGCATCCGGCTGCATCCGTCAGCGGGTTCTATTTCTCTCATCCCGAATCGAGGTACTTTGCCGTGGGGAAAATAGGACGCGACCAAGTGCTCGATTATCACCTGAGAAAAGCCATGGAGTTGAAGGACGTCGAGCGCTGGTTAGGACTATATCTGAACTACGAGCCGGAGTAATAGAAAACCACTGACGAGGCTGTTTATTTGCACGCTTTAGAATGATATCTTTTCGAACAGCACACATCAACCGCAGCGCCATCTGAATTTGACGGGAGCTTTGAGTACTGGAAGTGATCTGCCCGCTGTAGGTTCCAACACGCCGCTGCAATCAGAGTCACCAGTACCAGTTGCGGATGCGAACTTCAACCTCCGGCGTCCCTCTCAAGAGGTCGGCGAATTCTTGCAAATTACTCTGGCGAAAATGGTAGGGGTACACAATCTTAGGCCGAAATGCCTTCACGCATTCTGCTGCCTCCCTGGGCGTCATGGTAGAAGGAATATTCATGCAGACAAAAGCAATATCAATCCTGTCGAGAGCCTTCATTTCGGTAATGCAGTCCGTGTCGCCTGAAAGGTAGAGCCGCTTGCCGCCCAAAGTCAGCACGTAACCATTGCCTCGGCCTTTCTCGTGGGAAATGATCCCTCCGGGCCCACGGGGCGTCAGGTTGTACATCGGAATTGCCTCGATTTTGATCCCTTGCACGATCTGTTGCTGACCATTGCTGATGACTCGCGCCTCGGCAATCGTCTTAGCCACAGCGGCAGGCGCTATCACCACTGTCGTTGGCTTCTTCAAACGGTCGACCATGGTGCGGTCCTGATGGTCGCTATGGACATCCGTCACCAGAATCAAGTCGGCCTTAGGAAGCCCGGTGTAGTTCCCACGACTCTCGGGGTCAACGTGAATGATTTTGCCTCCGAATTCGATCATCAGGCTGGCATGGTTAATGGGTGTGATGCGTAGCTCTCCTTGTGACGTAGTAATGACATCGCTTGACGAACTGGAGGGGGCCTGTGCCAGGGAACTCACGCTCAAGAGGAGCAAAACCATCCCGATCATCCAGAAGGCAACTCTACCGGTATTTTTCTGCATATGAAAATCCTTACACGATTTGCAGACTCAAACAACTAAGCAGCCCACCGATCGCCCTGAACGGTATGGAGAAAACTCTGCGCTGGAGTGTCACACACCACTCTGCTCGGTTCAATTCAACTGTCGCAGCCCGATTTTCAGGATGCTCACTGTGAGCGATTAGGGATACAGACCGAATTCGCGCTTCGTCCCAGGCTTCCACACAGGCTTGGTAGGGAAGAATCCATTCCGATTCGGCATTTGGATTTTCGGCAGACTCTTAGCGTCGATTACATCGTTCTCCTGAATGATGCCGTTGCGATAGAGTAGAACCGCCGTGAGAGCGTAGACCTCATCCGCGCTGAGCGATCCTGCTCGATACATAGGCATCGAACGATTGATGTAGTCCCATATAGTCGTGGCAAAGGGCCAGAAACTGCCAAGGGTTATTATCGGGCGAGTGGTGTTCAGCGTGCCCTTGCCTCCCACCAATCGTCCGTGGCGGAAATCGCCCTCTGCCCCAGTCGGGCCGTGGCATTCGGCGCATTTCTGCGCATAAATATTCGCGCCTTCCTTCGCGGTTCCTTTGCCTGGGGGCAGTTCCATTCCGGAAGGGCTGATGGAGATGTCCCATGCCCGGATTTCTTCTTGAGTCGGGGTTCTGCCCCGTTGATATGTGGGCCCCTGCGCGAAAGCGGCGGAGCACGCCACCAAAGCGATGAGTAGTACTGAACGATTATAGCAGCGCATTCTGAACGCTCCCTTCACGGGTCACCTTCCAAGGTTGAATGCCGTTGAAAAAACCGACTCGAGCTTTGGTTGTTTTCCAATAGTTTAGGTCCACGCCGCGCGTTTTCAGAAACTCCGTCAGAGTAGGTTGGACCTGACCACGCTCATCAGTGCAGCGAGACTGCACCACAGTCTCTTCGCCATCCCAGGTCCAGGGGAAGTAAAAGCGTGTATGAGCGAATCGATGCAGCGGTTCCTGGATCCGCGCGTCTTTCCAAGTTCGGCCGCCGTCAGTGGATACTTCGACCCTCTGGATAGCGCCTCCGCCGGACCACGCCAGGCCGGTAATCTCGTAAAACCCGCGGCCGGGTACCCGTTGCCCTCCCGAGGGACGGGTAATCACGGATTTCGGTGGCAGCTCAAAATCGAACCAGTGCGCTTTGCCGTCTGGCATCGGCCTGATGTAGGTGGTGGTCTCCAATAAGTTCATATAGGGCTGGTCCACTACCTTGATCCGCCTCAGCCATTTGACTTGATAGAGTCCTTCAAAACCGGGCGTCACCAGCCGCAATGGATAGCCCTGCTCGGGGCGCAACGCCTCGCCATTTTGGCCGTAGGCCACAATTATGTCATCCATGGCCTTCTCCAGCGGAATGCTCTGCGCATGTTTGACCAAATCGAGTCCCTCCGCGATCACCCAAGCCGCGCCTTTTTGCACGCCGGCCTCTTTGAGCAAAACAGAGAGCGGCACACCGCTCCATTCACTGCAACTGGTTTTCCCATGCGTGTCTTGGACCGTTTCTGCCTTCCTCCCATCCCCAGCCAAAAGCTGCGTGCTATTGTTGGCACACTCGAGAAAATGAACTCGGGACACGGAGGGCAAGCATCTCAGTTCCTCCATGGTAAAGACCAGAGAACGGTCCACCAGACCGTGGATCAAAACGCGATGCTGCCTCGGGTCGATCTCCGGAACTGCGTGGTTGTGGGTAGCTATATAATGAAGCGATGACGGCGTGATAATACCTACCGAATCCTGCAGCGGAGTCAACATAATGCCCGCGCGCTGGTACTGTGGAGTCGGCGCTTGCGGCAGCCGTGCAACCGTCTCAAAACGGGTGCGCTCGCCATAGCTCTCAGCAACCTTGGCGTGCCGTTCGACCGCTTCGGAGCCGAGTGTCTGCGCAACCCCGGACCGCATTCCTCCCACGGCCAGACCGGCCAGAGCAACACCGTTCTTCAGAAACCGCCGACGGTCAGGTTTGTTAGTGTTCATTGTGTGCTCCTCCTTTCTGAAAACAGAGATTAGAATAGTAATTTCATACCAAACTGGATTTGACGGGAAGGGGAGGACGTGCCCCGGATTCGCCCCGCGGAGCCTAAAATTTGTCCGCTGGTGCTGAATATGTTGTTGTTCGGAAGGTCGAAATTGGCGTGATTCAGCAGATTAAAGAACTCAGCCCGGAATTCCACCTTAGCACTCTCACTCACGGAAGTCACTTTGCAGAGGCTGAAATCCAAATTCACAAAGCCCGGACCAACGAGGGTAGTCCGGCCTAGGTTGCCATAGACACCCGCCGGCTGGAGATCGAAGCCACTTGGATCGAAATACTTGTCCGGTCCGCCTAAAACGGGATTGTTGCTGGCCCCGGTCTTTAGATTGGGTCTGTCACTTGTGTACGATGTTGCCTGATCTCTGGACCGATTGAAACTCGTCAGACCAGTAAAAGGATAACCTGCCGATAAAGTGGCGATCCCGCTCACCTGCCAACCTCCCAGCAGCGTGCCTGAAAATCCAGACAAATTGCCTGTCGGGAGATCGTAGGTGACGTTCATCACCAGGTTACTCCTTATATCAAAGGCCGCCAGTCCCCACTCCGGACTCCGGTTGTAAGGATTCAGACGGCCGTTGGATACGCCCGTCGAAGCTGCCGACGCAACGGCCGAGGCGTGATCCATATTCTTCGAATAGGTATAAGACACCTTGTAGCGCAGACCACGACTTAGCCGCTGAATATAATTCAACTGCAAGGAATGGTATGAAGCATTTGCGTCCGATGTATTCAGGAGAACGCTTGACAAGGCTGGATTGATCCGCGGCGTACCTGCCGGGTAAGAGTAGACACCGCCGGGAAGGATCTGCGGAACCGCCGTATTCCCTTCCAGTTTTGTAGACAAATGATACGAATGAGAGCCAGCATAAGCTGCCTCCAGAACGTTGCTGGAAGTGATTTGGCGCTGGATGCTAAAGCTCCAACCTATTCGCGTCGGACTGTGAAAGTTGAAATCGATTATCTCCGGCCTGGGTAAAGGAGCCGTTCCCCCTCCCCCGGAAAAACCCAAGGGGAAGGGAGGATTGGCAACCGACAGAACGCTGACATACGGCAGATTCGAGGGAATAGTATGTCGGAAATCCGAAGTAATTTGACCGTAGAAGATTCCAAATCCTCCCCGCAGGGCGAGTTTTCCGTCGCTGAAAGGATCCCAGGCAAAACCGAGTCGCGGCGCAAAATTCTTGTGGTTCGCAGCAAACATTGGGCTCCCCAGCGTAGGCGCGCTATCCACTACTCGCAACCCGTCCTGGAATTTGAAAAGGTAGTTGCTGAGCCGCCCTGTGGCGTCAACCGGAACAGTCATGAGTTCATAGCGCAGTCCCAAATTCAGCGTGAGATTTGGAAGCACCTTGTAATCGTCCTGCACAAAGGAAGCAAAGTATATCTGACGATATGCCTTGGTCGGATCATTCGCTCCGGGAGCAACACCGGTAAACTGTGTGGGTCTCCCAGCGAGAAGGTTTGCCAGGCCGCTGAATTGGAATGTTCCATAGGTAGCGCTCGACGTACCACGTTCGTTCTGCTGGATCCTCTGCAGTTGGGCTCCGAATTGCAATGAATGCGCCCCTCGATAGTGGTACACCTGATCGGCCACCTCAAACTGGTTCAGGGCATACGCCCGATCTATAGAGGTCCCGACTCCAGTCCGAGTTAGCGAACCGCCCGTGATTGCACCGCCGCTTCCGGTAAAGTTAATCTGACCTACCGTTTTTGCCCCCGGCAAGAACCTAAGGGAAGGGTCCAGGGAAGCATAGGGAACAGAATCGATATCGACGCGCCCACGGCTGTACCCAAACCGAATCAGATTCACAGTGTGGGTATAGGCCCTCCTCTCCTCCAGAGTCAGGACGTGCTCGCCAGATGAGTTGGGACCCGAGAAAATAGGCACCGTCTCCGGGCTGGTTCTATTCGAGCGCGTAAGATTGTAACGGCCAAAAAAAGAGTCCTTGTCGGAAATCTTCTGATCGAACCGCACCAGGATGAAGTCCTGATTGCTGGGCTGACTGACGCTGCTGATTAATTCTCCGGTGCCGTCTCCAAAATTGCGCCCGTTGGGCAAAGGGTACAAAGCGGCCAAATAAGGTTGTATCGCCGGAACTGCTGTCGCCCGGACATTGGCATCAGGCACCGTGGCTATGTTGGTCAACCCTAAACGGTCCCGCAAGCCCTCATAATTGCCGAAGAAAAAGCTGTGGTCTTTCCGAACCGGACCTCCTACGGCAGCTCCGAAGCTGTTTCGCTTGAACGGCGCCGGCGAGGAGCCGGGGTCAAAAAAATTTCGCGCATCCAGAGCAGAGTTCCGAAGAAATTCAAATGCCGACCCGTGAATCTGGTTGGTGCCGGAACGGGTGGCAACATTGACGATGCCTCCCTCCCTCTTTCCGTAGGCTGCCGTGTAGTTGCTTGATAAAACAGTAAATTCCTGAATGGCGTCAACTCCCATGATCCTCCCTAGTACGCCTCCAGGCATCGAGTTTTCATACCCGGTTCCCACCACCTCAGTCCCATCTAACAGAATCATGTTCGACCATGCTCGTGCGCCGTTGACACTATAGACATCCGTCACCCCGAGCGGAGAGTTGACATTGCGCGCGCGAAAAGCGGGCGCAGCAGATTCCAGCGAGATCAACTGCCCAAAGCCGCGCCCATTCAGCGGCAAGTCCCGAATGGCTTTATCATCTACCAGGCTGGCCAGGGTGCTGCTGGTAGTCGAGACCATGGGAGCTTCGGCGGTCACCACTGTTTGTTGCGTGACCTGCCCTACCTTCAGGACCATGTTGATGACTAGTTCGCTCCCCACCGTCAGTTGCAGGCCCGTGCGGATGCTGGTTTCGAAACCCGTAATCTGTGCTTGAACCCGGTAATGGCCCGGAATCAGACTAGGGACGCGATAGCGGCCCGAAGCATCGGTCACCAGCGAATTGGTGATCCCGGTGCCCTCATTTATTACTGTGACGCTGGCCCCCGGAATGACTGCGCCGCTTTCATCTTGCGCCACTCCCGAAATCGAACCGGTAGCAGTCTGCGCCAAGGCTGTAACACTGAACAAAAAAAAGCCTCCGCAAATGCCTATACCGAGCCGACGAAGTCTCATCATGGTAAGCTCCCGATTAAGATAAATTCGACAGAAGTTTGCTCCACGTTAGGATTCACAGTCAATAACCCGAATAGATCATTTCATGTGCTTGGCTTACCCGGTCTATAATCCAAATGGACCATATTCAGAGATGATCTGTGATTTGGCAGATACGGGTAAAGTGGCAGCAATCCAAAACCAGTACTTTTATGATGAACAGCTATCAAAGCACCCCCAGCATCGTAAAGTTCGGCCACTGCAACTTCCGTTGCGGTGCGATCGGAGAACTAATCAGCAGCGTCAATCAGCCCTCTACCCAGAATCTCTGGTCAAATCGGTAGTGTCTCAGTTTGAATTTTTCTTTCTGGCATCTCGCGAATCGGTCTTGTAGAAGGGCACGGCTTTAGCCGCTGGGGTTCGCACCTCAGGCGCTGAAGCGCCCGTTTATGGAAGTCGTATCGGCACGACTGAAGTCGTGCCCTTCCGATTTTTCAAACTGAGACACTACCGTCCAATCTTCTATGGTCAAATCATGGGCGATTTCCGCTATACTATTGGAATTCGCTGCACGCCAACGATTGCCCGAGGGATGTGCCTGCAAGTTCGCTTTGCAAGGAGGTTCCAACTGTGCGAAAACGCATAGAGAACGGTACAGAACTGACGTCGCGAAGGAAGTTCGTGAAGCGGCTGGGTGGTACCGCTTTGGCGGGCTTAGCTATAGGAGGCATTCGGACTGCGGGAGGCCGGACAGAGAAGTTAGAAGCCACAGCATCGCCTCCCAAAGACCCCCGCGCCTACGGACAGCGCTCCCGCTTTGTGACTTCGGGACGCTTGGGACGTTCCAGCACAGCCTTTCCCTCATTGTCTCCGCTCCAGGATTCGGAGGGGATTATCACGCCAGCAGCGCTCCATTTTACGGTAGGCGTTCCCGGTTCGGGCCCCTGGGAAATCGATCCACAGAAGCAGCGTCTGATGATCCATGGCATGGTAGGCCGGCCTCTGATCTTCACGATGGACGAACTGAAACGTCTGCCGTCGGTCTCCCGGATTCATTTCCTGGAGTGCGCCGGAAACAGCTATCTGCGTCTTCCATTCCGGCAAAACCCTGTTACCGTGCAACACACGCATGGAATGACCGGATGCAGCGAATGGACCGGGGTACTGTTGTCCGTGTTACTCCGCGAAGCCGGTGTGCAGAAGGCGGCAAGTTGGGTAGTTGCCGAAGGCTCTGACCCGGACAAGCATTGGCGGAGCATCCCTGTGGAGAAGGCGATGGACGACGTTCTGGTCGCCTACGCCCAAAATGGCGAGCCGGTGCGCCCAGAGCAGGGTTACCCGCTGCGTTTGGTAGTTCCCGGGTGGGAAGGAAACATTAATGTGAAGTGGCTGCGGCGAATCAAGGCAGTGGACCAGCCATACATGACCCGCCAGGAAACCACCAAGTATGCCGATGTGAGACCGGACGGCAAAGGGCGCTGGTTCAATTTCGAGATGGCGGCCAAGTCTGTCATTACGTTTCCTTCCGGCGGACAGCAGTTGCCCGGCCGGGGATTTTACGAGATCCGCGGGCTGGCCTGGTCTGGCCGGGGTACCGTCCGTAAGGTGGAAGTCTCTACCGATGGTGGACGGACCTGGACGGATGCCGAATTGCAATCGCCAGTGCTACGCATCGCGCACACCCGGTTTCGCTTTGCCTGGAAATGGGACGGCCAAGAGGCCCTGCTGCAATCGCGCTGCACCGATGATCTGGGCGACACACAGCCAACGATGGACGAGTTTGCCAAACTATGGGGCGTCAGCAAAGATTATTGGCTCTCGACATCGAATTTCATCCATCACTGCAATGCCATCCAACCCTGGAAAGTAACCGCCGATGGGAGAGTGCGAAATGCGATCTTCTCTTAATCTTTTCCTCCTGGCCGTGCTGGCGTCCGGCGGCGCGGTTCTGGCGCAGACATCTTCCACTTATAATCTGGGCAGGACTCCGACTCAGGAAGAAATCCGAACCTGGGATATCGCGATCAGTCCTGACGGAAAAGAACTGCCGCCGGGGAGAGGGAGCGCCAAGGAAGGCGCGGCGATCTACGCTCAAAAGTGCGCCAGCTGCCACGGGCCTACTGGCGCCGAGCAGGGACAGACCGACTTTCCTTTGGTGGGAGGCAAAGGAACGCTCACCACCCTGCATCCGGTGAGGACCTTGGGAAGTTTCTGGCCGTTTGCGACGACGATCTGGGACTATATACGTCGTGCTATGCCGCAAGGCAAAGAGGGATCGCTCACCGTGGATGAGGTCTACGCGGTAACGGCGTATCTGCTCTACCGGAACGGCATCATTCAGGAAAGCGATTCCCTCAACGCTACGAGCCTTCCGAAAATCCAAATGCCAAATCGCAACGGGTTCGTCCCCGCAAAGCCCGCGTGGAAGCCCCGGGAGAAGAGGCCCTTCGGATTTTATCCGTGACGGCGCGTTCAATCCGAAAGGGAAGGCAAGGGGATAATATTTCATGACGGTACCGAGAATTTCACTTATGTCGGTACCCAGTCTTTCTCCAAACACCGAGTTCCGTGGAGCATTTGGATTTGACTACAACGATTCGGACAATTGAGGTTCTGGAGGAGAAAGTACTTTAATGCGCCACTGCACAGAGAGAGGGGTGAAGTCTGCGCTTTCGATTCTGGGCGTGCTGGCCTCCGTGGCTGGGTGGCTGCTGTTCGCCGCCGATGGGGATGGATTGCGCACAGGGTCCCGCGCCGCTATAGGAAGTTTTGCGGGGTTCCCCGAATTACGTTCCTATAAGCCCCTGCCCGAGTTGGCGGGGGAGATGTGCCAGTGGCTGCCTGCCAGCGCAAGCGCAGCAGGGTTCGGTTTTCTCCGCGAACGCGCGCTAACCTCCCGCCCCGCCTCCGCGCCCCAGGCAGAGGAGCGCGCGACCGGCGAGTGGGACCGCAGTCCGGTGCGGGTTATCCGAGATTCTTACGCCACCTACAGCGCTGTGGCAGTGGACCTGGATTCCGGTGAGGTCTATCTCCAGGACGAGAATCTGTTTGGATTTAAGGTCTTTAACCGATTGGACAATACTCCTCCGACGGCGGCGTTTACCGAACCGAAACGGATCGTTGCCGGCATCAACACCAAGATGGAGTTCAATTGCGGTCTGTATGTTGACCCGGCATCGGGAGATGTCTACTCTGTCGCCAACGACTCCGTAGACACGCTGGTCGTCTTTCCGCGCGACGCGCGGGGAAACGTCGCGCCCAAACGCGAGCTGAGCACTCCGCACGGTACATTTGGAATCGCCGTCGACGAAGCTCGCCAGGAGCTCTATCTCACCGTCCAGCATTCGAATTCCGTGGTCGCCTATCGCAAGATGGCCGCAGGAGACGAGAAACCGCTGCGCACTCTGCAAGGGCCCAGCACACAATTGGAAGATCCACATGGCATTGCCTTGGACACAAAGAATGGATGGCTGTTCGTGAGCAACCATGGCCATGCCCGCCGTGAGCCCATATCGGATTGGGACAGCGACGCAACTACTTCCCTGGACCGCCAAGCTATCGCTCGCACCGGCGGGTACTTTGAACCGCCCTCCATCACAGTCTATCCGTGGGGTGCGAAGGGGAACACGGCTCCGTTAGGTATCATCGAAGGTCCGCGAACCCAATTGAATTGGCCGGCTGCGATGGCTGTCGACTCGGAACGCGGAGAACTATTCGTGTCGAATGATGTCGGCGATTCCATCCTGGTCTTCCGCACGTCGGATAGCGGCAACGTGGCACCGAGACGCTTCATTCGAGGCCCCAAGACGGGGATCAGCAACCCCACCGGTGTGTTCGCGGACACCAAGAACCAGGAGCTGTGGGTAGCCAACATGGGCAACCATTCGGCAACAGTCTTTCCGTTGTTAGCCCATGGGGATGTCGCGCCCTTGCGCACTATTCGCAGCGCCCCGCTCGGCAAGAAAGCGCTGGGAATCGGCAATCCGGGAGCTGTTGCCTATGACAGCAAGCGGAACGAAATTCTGGTCCCGAACTGAGTGGCCCACCCGCAGGTGGCGGCCTTCGCCAGGCTGGCGAAAGAGAACGAAAAACCGACGCGGCAACTGGCCGGACAAAAAACTCTGTTGGCGCGCACTATGCACGATATCCGTTATGATGCCATTCACGACGAAATCTTGGTGGGGAATCCCTTTGCCCAGGCCATCCTCGTTTTTCGGGGAGGAGCCAATGGGGAGGAGCCTCCCATCCGGGTCATTCAAGGTCCTCAAACCCAGTTGCGGTCCCCGGACCGGGTGGAAGTAGACCCGGTGAACAACGAAATCCTCGTTGCCAATCGGGATGCAGTCCTGGTGTTCCCGCGAGAGGCCCACGGCGATGTGAAGCCGCTCCGGATCATCCGCGGCCCGGATACGGGCTTTCGCAGCGCACGCGCGGTGGCCGTAGATGCCATCAACAATGTGATAGTAGTAAACGTCTCCGGGAGCCGCACAGCAGCCCTGGAAGTTTTCCACCGCACCGACGAAGGAAATGCCAAGCCGCGACGGGTGATCAGCGGTCCAAAAACAGGTTTGAGCGAACTCGAACAGATGCAAGTCTATCCGCCTCGGGGTTGGATTTTGGTAGCCCAAACCAGCGACTCCAGCTTTCAGGAGCCGACAGATACTTTTGTCGGGGTGTGGAGCATTCGCGATCACGGAGACGTTCCCCCACGCTGGAAAATGGGAGGAGAGAAAAGCACTCTAAAGAAGCCACGGGGTATCGCATTGAACGCGAAAAATAAGGAAGTGATCGTGGCGGACATGCGGCTCAACGCCATTCTGACGTTCTATTTTCCGGAACTGTTCTAGCCCAGTAAGACTCGGGAACCGAAGGAGCGATCTACGCGTTGCAGGAGGGAAAATGGCGTGCACGACTTCCCGTCTCGTGGGTGGTCCTACCCACGAGCAATGGGACCGTCGCTGCGTTTTTCAGAGACTCAAATCGAACTCGTCCTCCAATTCCCATGGGGGAGTCCTGATTCTGTGTTGCGGATAGCTGCATCGCCTTGACATTCAATGTGGCTTGTGTCAAACATTTTCGCTTCTCTTGTGAGGATATATGAATGCTAAGGAAAGCGGTCGAAGGAAGTTTTTGAAGGGCGGAGTCGCGCTGGCGGGTTTGGCGGTGGGAGGGCTTCGGGTCGCAAGCGGGCAGTCATCGGGGGCTGAAGCCGCCGCCTCACCCCACAAAGACTCCCGAACCTACGGCGAGCGCTCCCGCTTCGACACTGCGGAGCGCCAACCCACCGGAGCAGCTCCCTACGGCGATACTGCGTTAGTTACTCCTATTCAGGCATTGACGGGTATCATCACGCCTGCCGGTCTCCATTTTGTGATGGACCACCTTGCCGGAGTACCCGATATTGATCCGCAACAGCACCGCCTCATGATCCATGGCATGGTGGATCGCCCCCTCATTTTCACTGTGGAGGAGCTGAAGCGGCTGCCGTCGGTCTCCCGGATTCATTTCCTGGAGTGCAACGCCAACAGCCGCCCGCTGCAGGGTCCCAAGGCCGAGTCTGTCCAGCAAGTGCACGGCAAGACCAGTTGCAGCGAATGGACGGGGGTACTCCTGTCGCTATTATTGCAAGAGGCCAGCGTGCAAGCAGGGGCAAGCTGGCTGGTAAGCGAGGGAGCGGAAGGCAATAAGTATACGAAGAGCCTTCCGCTGGCGAAAGCTATGGAGGATGTGCTGGTGGCATACGGCCAAAATGGAGAACCGGTGCGTCCCGAACAAGGTTTTCCGCTACGGCTGCTGGTTCCCGGCTGGGAGGCGAACTACTCGACGAAGTGGCTCCGTCGCATCAAGATCGTCGACCAGCCTTATATGACGCAGCACGAAAGCACTCATAACGCCAACCTGCACCCGGACGGCAAAGCGCATTGGTTCCGCTTCGAGATGGGCGTGAAATCGGTCATCACCCGCCCTTGCGGCGGGCAGAAACTTCCCAGCCCCGGATTTTACGAGATCACAGGCTTGGCTTGGTCGGGCGGGGGCACCGTTCGTAAGGTCGAAGTATCCACTGACGGCGGCCGAACTTGGAAGAATGCCGAACTGCAGCAGCCGGTGCATCGCAAGGCTCATACCCGCTTTCGCCTTCCCTGGACTTGGGACGGCAATGAAACGATTCTGCAGTCCCGCTGCACGGATGACCAGGGCGAAATGCAACCGACAATTGCCGAACTGGCCAAAATCTGGGAAGTCAGTACTGACTATTTTCTGGGAAGCGGCGTCGATCACTTCAATGCCATTCAGCCCTGGAAGGTAAACCGCGATGGGAGCGTTCACAATGCGCTGTTCTCGTAATCTTGTCGTGACTGTAATAGCCGCGTTCTGCTGCGTCGCGGCCGTGGCTCAGGGGCCCGCCTATCATCTGGGCCGGACCCCGACTGCGGAGGAAATTCGGGCGTGGGACATTGCGATCGGTCCGCATGGAAAAGAGTTGCCGCCGGGGAGCGGAACCGCCAAAGAAGGCGCCAAGATCTACGCGCAGCGGTGCGCGGTCTGCCACGGGCAGACCGCAGAGGGGGGTGCGGCACGCAGTCTAGTGGGAGGCATCGGCACGCTCAACACCAGCAATCCTGTACCAACGGTCGGCAGTTTCTGGCCGTATGCGACGACGGTATGGGATTACATTAATCGCGCCATGCCTCCCCCTCCCATGCAGCCGGGAGTACTGAGCGCAGACGAGGTGTACAGCGTAACCGCGTTTCTGCTCTACCGGAACGGCATCATTCAAGAGAACGATGTTCTCGACGCCAAGAGTCTGCCAAAGATCCAAATGCCGAATCGAAATGGGTTCGTTCCTCCAAGACCGGAATGGAAGCCCGGAATGAGAAGACCATTCGGATTCTATCCCGATCGCTGACAGTTCCCTTCGGAATGGTGGCGAGCTCCGAGATTCCGAAATAAGGAAGCTTCTAATCAATTTAAGAGAGAGATGGCATATCAGATGAAGGAGAGAGAGATGGCGTATCAGAGGAATCGGCTGTCACGGCTGGCTAGTGCAAGGAGCGCGCTTGCGGGGATGCTCTTTTTTGTAATATCGGCCGTAGGGATGTTCGCTCAACTGCCCACAGCAACAATACTGGGAACGGTCAAAGATAGCAGCGGCGCAGTCGTAGCGGGCGCGCCACTGACGGCGCGGAATACCGAAACCGGACAGACGCGGACCACCGCCACCGCCGCCGATGGATCTTACCGGCTTGCTGCCTTGCCGGTCGGCTCCTATGAGATTCGTGTGGAACAGGCCGGCTTCCAGCGGGAAGTGCGCAGCGGGCTGACCCTGACTGTGGGGCAAGAGGCAGTCGTGAACTTCACGCTGCAGGTAGGGGCCGTGGAACAGACCGTGGCCGTAACAGCGGAAGCTCCCCTGGTGAACACCACCTCCGGGTCTCTGGGTGGGTTGGTCGATGAGCAGAAAATGGCCGATCTGCCTCTGAACGGCAGAAACTACATCCAATTGAGCCTGTTGCAGCCGGGCGTTCTGGAGCATCGCAGCAAGTCGGCGACCGGGAATGAAACTCAAGGAACGTGGTACAGCAGCAACGGGGCGCCGGTCCGCTCCAACAACTACATGCTGGACGGCGCCATCATGCAGAATTTTGGAGGTACAAATACCGGTTCGATGAGCGGCGCCACGCTTGGCGTCGAAGGGATTCGCGAATACCGCGTGATCACCAACTCCTTCAGCGCCGAATACGGGATGACGATGGGAAGCCAAATGGTTATTGTCAGCAAAGGGGGAACTAACTCGCTGCACGGCTCGGTGTTTGAGTACCTTCGGAACGACAATCTGGATGCCCGGAATTTCTTCGACCGCAAGACCGCCCTCACGCCGGGTCGTCTGCCCGAGTTCAAGCGGAATAATTTTGGTGCTTCTCTAGGTGGCCCGATCGTGCACGACAAGCTTTTCGTCTTCGGGACTTTTGAAGGACTGCGGGAACGGTTAGGTGTAACAACAGTGTCCAATACCATCCCGACCTCCGCCAGGCAAGGGGCGGTTGCGCCAGTGATCCAACCCCTGCTGGCGCTGTATCCCGAGCCGAATCTGCCCAACAACCAGTACACCTACCCCTACAGCGAACCGAATCGCGACGACTTCGGACAAGTCCGCGTGGACAACACGCTTTCAGACAGTGATTCCTGGTTTGTCCGCTACACTGCGACCGACGGGGAGCGCCTTAGCACGACTAATTTTCCGCAGTTTTCCATCGCGCGATCAAGCCGGGCGCAATTCACTACGCTGGCCGAACACCACGTCTTCTCTCCCACGCTGCTAAACACATTCCGGTTTTCCTATAGCCGTTTTGCGCGGGGCGTCACGTCAACTACCGAATTAATTGGCCCGCAGTATTCATTTGTGCCGGGGCAGGACATGGGACCGATCAGTATTTCCGGCATTACGACCTTGGGTCCGAGCAATACTGCCCCGATTTTCCAGCGGCAGAATATTTTCTCCTGGAGTGATGACTTGTTCTATACACGGGGACAGCATGCGTTCAAATTCGGTACGTTGATCAATCGCTATCAACAGTTTGTCACCAATGGTTCTGGCAGCAAAGGAGGCATTACTTTCGCCAATTTGACCACCTTCCTGCAGGGCATCCCGAGCCAAATCGACGCTCGGACTCCTGGTTCGATCGCGGATCGCACCTATCACTACACGACCATGGGTTTCTACATACAGGACGACTGGCGGGTGCGGTCCAATTTCACACTGAATCTTGGTCTCCGCTATGAGTTCAATACGCAACCAATAGAAGCGCGGGGACTGGGGGCGAACCTGATCGACACGCAGCTCGACGCTAACACCACGCTGGGGCTGCCCTTTGTGAATCCATCCAAGCGCAACCTCAGCCCGCGTTTTGGCTTTGCCTGGGACGTACTGGGCGACGGGAAGACCGCACTGCGCGGCGGTTTCGGCCTGCTCTACGACGTCGGCAATCTCGGCAACACCTTATCGGGCACCGCCAACGCTATGCCTCCGTTCTCGCGGCGCAGCACCCTGGCCAACCCCGGCTCCTTGGTGCTTCCACTCACGTTCCCGGATTCAGCGGCTGGAAAGACCCTGGAGACTGTGGATTACTTCATGCAGCAACCGCATCTGCTCCAGTACAATTTCGCAGTGGAGCGTCAGTTACCGTTTGAGATGGCGCTGACGTTAGCATACGCAGGCTCGCGCGGCCTGAACCTCATCCGATTGGCCGAGGGCAACCCCATCCTCCCGCTCGGCGTCCGGCAGGGAGGAGTCTGTGTGACCCGCCCGGCGGGACAGACGGTGGACCTCAACGGCCCCACATGCTGGCTGGCCAGCCCCAACAACCCTAGGATTAACCCCAACTGGGCCAGCATTGAGCTGAAGCACGCGGCTGGAAATTCCTGGTACAACGGACTGCAATTCAGTCTATTAAAGCGACTGAGCCGGGCTCTGCAGTTCCAGAGTTCCTATACCTGGTCGAAGGTGATTGATGAAAACCAGGGGCAACTGGGTGTGGAGAACACAGGTACGACTTCGCAGCCGGTCGATCCCTTTCACCGTACATCGGACCGCGGGCCTGCTGCCTTCGACGCGACCCATAACTGGCGGTTCAATGCCATCTACCGTTTGCCCACTGTTGTCTCCTCGGGAGGAGCGGCCGGGAAGCTGCTGAACGGCTGGTGGACGAGCGGAATTCTGTCGTTGGCGACGGGATACCCATTTTCTCCTTCTTTGCAGACCAATCGTTCCCGCTCGGGGGTCGCCGCGGGCGCCTCCAACATTGATCGGCCTGACGTGGTCCTGGGGCGCAACAATGGCAACATAATTTTGGGCGGGCCGGATAAATATTTCGATCCGAATGCTTTTACGATTCCTGCAGCGGGATTTTTGGGAACTGCCGCCAGGAACATGCTGCGCACTCCCGGCTACGCGAATCTGGATTTCTCCCTGGCCAAAGACACCGCGCTGCGATTTCTGGGTGAGAGAGGCAAGCTGGAGTTTCGCGCCGAAGTCTTTAACATTTTCAATCGGGCCAACTTCGATGTCCCAAGCCGAACCGTATTTGCAGCACGTGCCGATGTCGAAGTGCCTGTCGCTAACGCGGGCGTAATTACACGAACGGCAACAACATCGCGGCAAATCCAGTTCGCGCTCAAGGTTCTCTTCTAGCAAAGCAATAAGAAAACTATTCGGTTTCTATTCTGATCGTTGACAGTTCTCGTTTCGAATTGTGGGCGAGCTCCGAGATTCCGAAATAAGGAAGCTTCTAATCAATTTAAGAGAGAGATGGCATATCAGATGAAGGAGAGAGAGATGGCATATCAGATGAATCGACTGTTACGGCTGGCCAGTGTAAGGAGCGCGCTTGCGGGGATGCTCTTTTTTCTAGCATCGGCCGTAGGGATGTTCGCTCAACTGCCCACAGCAACA
>JACPPJ010000010.1 GCA_016191085.1 Acidobacteriota bacterium
ACAGCTCCAATCCACCGAGTTCCTCCGCAGATGATGTCTAAGCAACTTCAATCTAACCGATTAGGACAGAACAGTGCTCTCTAATTTCTGATTTCGGATTAAAGCCAACTGTAAATACTCGAGTCGCGGGTTAACGAGTGGAACCGACCCTCGGAGGAATTCTGGTGTTCCAGAGGCTGGAATAGATTATCGGGAGCGGTTTCAGTTTTCGGAATAGTTGAATGCTGGCTGTTGAAAAACCAGCGTTCCGTGAGCTTTTCCACCAGCCCGGGCGCCACTTGCTTGCCGAAGATGAGCGCTCTCCCCGCGCCGCTTACAACCAATTCCCTGACGGGGTGCTCGGCCGCATACAGGATCGCGGTCGCCACCAGCCTGGGATTGTAGAACGGTGCCAAGCCCTTGGGCTCAACGCCAAGCCGTGTCCTGGCCTTGGCGAAGAACGGCGTATTGATGGATGATGGCATGATCTCGGTCACGCTGACGGTATCAGTTCATAGTCGAGTTCCTGCCGCAAAGAATCCAAGAAACCTTTGATGCCGTGCTTGGCGGCCGCGTAGGCGGCTTGCAGAGGTAGCGCACAGCGGGCCTCAACCGATGAAATGTGGATCAGCGCGCCCTGCCGCTGCGCAATGAGGTACGGAAGCGCAGCCATAGCGCCGTACGCCGTCCGGTGAGCGTGACGTCAATTACCCGTTTGAATTCCTCGGGCTTCGTATCACGGAAGCGACTGTACAACGAAACGGCTGCGAGTTGAACCCCGGTATCGAGATGCCCGAACGTACTTACTGCTGCTTCCGCGACTCTCCTGACCTGTTCAAATTCAAAAATGTCTGCCTTCACCGCCAAGGCTTTCCCACCATCGCTCTCGATTTCATTCACCAGCGAATTGAGGCCCGCTTCATCGCGCGCCGCAACGACAACGCGAGCTCCACGTCTGGCAAACTCGAGAGCAGTGGTTCTTCCGATGCCGCTCGAGGCGCCCAGAAGAACCACCACTTGCTCCCTAACTGGTTTCAGCCGTATTTTCATCCCAGTCCGCTGGGGTGAACCCCTCACGTGAGACAGTTTCCGTTTCTACACTTCGCAACCGTTTTCTGAGTGAACCCTTCACTTGAAACAATTCGGCGTTCGTACAAGTTGCAACACTGCTCGTGTCCGAAAGCCACAACGTCAATATTGAGCGTCTGCGCTGGTGCACAACATGCGAGACTGGCATGCTATCATGTTCCAAATTCAGATTGAGCAGGTGCTATGTCTTTCCCGATTACCAGGCCGCGACGGCTGCGGCGAAACGCCCTGATGCGATCCTTTATCCAGGAGACGCGGCTTTCCCCTAAGAATTTTGTTTACCCGCTTTTTGTGTGCCCCGGCTCGGGGGTAAAGCATGAGATATCCTCAATGCCCGGGAATTATCACTTCTCGATAGACCGCGTCGGAGAAGAGTGCCGTGAAGTGGCAGGGCTCGGCATTCCCGCCGTGCTTCTGTTTGGCATTCCTGAGGCGAAGGACGAAACGGGCTCCGGAGCATACGGTGAGAGTTCGATAGTCGCTCAGGCGGTGCGCGCCATCCGAAAAGTGGTGGGTGACGATCTGCTGATCATCTGCGACGTATGCCTCTGCGAGTACACCAGCCACGGGCATTGCGGTGTCATCAAAGAGGGGGCCGTGGACAACGATCCCACATTGGAATTGCTGGCCCGTGCTTCAGTCAGCTACGCCCAAGCCGGAGCTGACATTGTCGCGCCGTCTGACATGATGGATGGAAGGGTCCGGGCGATCCGTGAAGCGCTCGACAGCCATTCTCTGACCGATACCGCGATCCTGGCGTACTCAGCCAAGTACGCCTCGGTGTTCTACGGTCCGTTTCGAGAGGCTGCTGATTCGGCGCCTCAGTTCGGCGACCGCCGATCCTACCAGATGGACCCCTCCAACCAGCGCGAGGCGCTGAGGGAGATTGCGCTGGACGTCGAAGAAGGCGCCGATATAGTGATGGTCAAGCCGGCTCTTCCATACCTCGACATCATCAACCGCGCGCGGCAGGAGTTCGACGTTCCGTTGGCGGCTTATCAGGTCAGCGGCGAATTCAGCATGATCATGGCGGCCGCGCGCCTGGGCTGGATGGACCGGGAGCGCGCCATGATCGAGTCCCTCACATCCATCCGCCGCGCCGGGGCAGACGTGATCCTCACCTATTTCGCCAAAGATGCCGCGCGGCTGTTGGGCTGCTGAACTGCGATCCTCACATCGCACATATGGGACTGGCCGCATGAAGCGTCATCGCAAAGGAGCGCGTAAGCACCCGAGTAGTGGCGAGGCTCCCGCCACGCCTCAAAGGAATGGGGCGCGAGCCGCGTTGCTGCTCCGTGACAATGTCTTTCTACGCGCTTTGATGCTTAGTTGGGTTCTGCTATGCCCCGCCGTGGCAGCAGCGGCGCAGCGCGAAACTCCCGTCCAACGGCCATCCGCATCAACAGCTAGATCACGGCGACTGGTTCAGAAGATCACCACGATCTTGCGATCCGACGTGGCGCGACAAGCGCACTGGGGCATCCAGGTCGTCTCGCTGGACGGCGATCCCATCCTCAATTGGAATGAGGACAAGCTGTTCGTGCCGGCATCTGCCGCCAAGCTATTCACGACGGCTGCGGCTTTGATGCGGTTGGGCCCTGATTTCAGATATAAGACTACGGCCGAGATCACGGCGCCAATTGATGAGGGCGGCCGCGTCCGGGGAGATTTAGTCATCGTCGGCAGGGGAGACCCGAATCTTTCGGCAAGGGTGTTGCCGTACAACGGCCGCACGGAGCGGACCTCTGAGCCCACCAAGTCGTTGCAAGAGCTAACGGACGCCATCATGGCGCAAGGAATCCACACCATCGATGGCGGCCTCGTCATAGATGATTCCTACTTTGTCCACCAACCGTATCAGCCAGGATGGAGCATCGGTGATATGGTGTGGGGATTCGGCGCTCCCATCTCGGCGCTGTCCGTCAACGACAACGTCGTCGTGCTGACGATCGTACCAGGCGAGCGCGCCGGGGACCCGGCCCTGATCACGCAACAACCGCTCGATGGCTACTTCGAAATTGAGAATCACGTCGTCACGATTGCCTCAGGCCCCCGGCGGCTCTCGTTGGATCGCCAGCCGGGGTCGCACATTCTTCAGCTCTGGGGCGAGATACCGCTGAACGATCCCGGCCGCATGGAAGCGGTAGCAATGGACGATCCCGCGCGCTTCGCCGTGGAGTGGTTTCGAGCGGAACTCGCGCGCCGAGGCATTCAGGTGACGGGGGCATTGAAGGTTCGTCATCTGCAATCATTTGAAGTGCCGGATACGCGCGGCGCTCCGCAACCACCGGCAACGCGCGCTGCGACCGTTGTTGGATTGCACGAATCCGCGCCGCTGATCGAGAGCCTGCAGGTCATCAACAAAGTCAGTCAGAATCTCCATTCGGAAATGCTATTGAGAACGCTGGGGCGCGAGCGGCGCAACGTGGGCAGCAGTGATGCGGGCCTGGAAGAGGTGCGCGCATTTTTGGCGGAAGCGGGAATTAAGGAGGAAGAGGCATCGCTGCGCGACGGATCCGGTCTGTCCCGCAACAATCTCCTCTCGCCCGCAGCAATGGTCAAGCTGCTTCACTTCATGTACTCTTCCCAGCACCGCGATTCCTGGGTATCTTCACTGCCCGTATCGGGCGTGGACGGAAGCCTGTTCGATCGGTTCCGTACACCTTCACTCAGGGGACAAATTTACGCCAAAACGGGAAGCGTCTCCGGAGTTGCCGCGTTGGCCGGGTATATCATACCGGTGCAGACATCCAAGCGGCGCGCGCGACAGGAACCCGCGGCGTTTGCAATCTTCATGAACAATGGCAACATGACGCGTTCGGTGGCGGCGGGCATCTTTGACGAGCTTGTTGAGGAAATCTACAAAGCGTTACCTACAGAACGTGAGAACTGAGGAAACGATGGCGCGGTCCAACACGACGATGACGGCTACGCAACCGTCCGCAGCGGCAAACGACAGTCAAACGCATAACCTGAGGCGGAGCATCCTGGAATATCTGGCCGCGCACAATTCCATGACGATTGCTTCCTGCAATCAGAATGTACCCTGGGCCGCGGCAGTGTTCTACGTCAGCGACGAATTCGATCTGTACTTTTTTTCGAATCCGCACTCACGGCATGGCATGAACATAGCTGCCAACAGCGCCGTCGGAGTAGCCATTCACGAAGACTATAGCGATTGGAAAGCCATTAAAGGGATTCAATTGGAAGGGCGTGCCGAGAGGGTCAGATCTCCAAAGGCCATGCTGCGGTTTTGGGAGCTATATCGTAAGAAGTTCCCGTTTGTCCAAGCGTTCTTTAAGCCAGGTCCCCTGCGGGAGAAATTGCAATCAAGATTGGCAGGCGTTCGCGTGTACCGCGTCTTGCCGAACGCCATCTGGTATCTCGACAACAGCCAAGGCTTCGGACATCGCGAGATGCTGGGCGCCGTCGATGTAAGAACCAAATAGCCGGATTAACTGCGACGGCGGACCAGCAACTTCGCCGTGTAGCTCACCACGACTACATCGGTCTGATTCAGAACATCGTGAGCGAGATTAACAATTCCGCCGGCTTTTTCCTCGCGTGCCTCCAACGATTGCACCGTTTGTTTCAGCCGGATGGTATCGCCGAGGAAGACAGGCTTGATGAAACGCAGGCGGTCGACTCCGTAGAACGCAATCAGGTCTGGTTGTTGCGAGCGGTCATTCAGCGCAAACAGGCCCATGGAGATCGAAAAGATCAGCGCACCATGAGCAATGCGCCGCCCGTAAAATCCCGTGCGGGCAAATTCTTCGTTGGTATGAATTTCGTTCCAATCCGCCGTTAGGGACGCGAAACTGACCACGTCGGTTTCCGTGATCGTGCGCCCCTGCGACAAGACGACTTCACTTTCACGATAGTCCTCAAAGCAGCGCGGCACGATTACTCCCAGGCGATACTAAACGTCCTACTCCAGGCGTGAAAGCCTGATTCAGACGCCAGATACGGCTTTTGATCGCCAAAGCACACGTACAGCGGCTATGGCGAGTCGAGCATTTTCGGCATGCTCACGCGTGCGTCCATTGCGGTGGGCGCTTCTCCAGAAATGCAAAGATGCCTTCTTTGGCGTCATTAGTCTTCATGACCGACTCGAAGAAGAAATCTTCGGTTTCTTTCAAAGCCTGTTCAAAATTCAGCGTGGAGGTACGGCGCAGCGCAGATTTGGCGAGCTTCAGGATCGCGCCGCTCTGGACAGTGATCTCTTTCAACAGCGTGTCTACGGCTTGCGAAAGTTGATCGGGAGCGACGACGCGATTGACCAACCCGAGCGATTGCGCCTCCGCTGCACCGATGCTGGCGCCCGTCAGCAGCAACTCGGCAGCCTTGCGGTAGCCAATCAGATGCGGCAGCAAGATGAGACCGATCGGCGCGAGCTGGCCCAACTTGATCTCCGGCTGCCCGAACTGTGCTTTTTCGCTGGCGACGATTAGATCGCATGCAATGGCCAGTTCTAAACCGCCGCCCAAGCAGAAGCCCTGAACGGCTGCGACAGTAATCTTGTCGGTCTTCACGAGCAGGCGGAAGATGTCGTCGAACGCGGGAATCAACTCGCCGACGCGATCGGGCGTGTGATCCTGCACACTTACCCCGGCCGAGAACCCTTTCTCGCCGGCACCTTTGAATAAGAGGACATGAACTCCGGCATCCTTTTCCGCCTGCTGCAGGGCAGCGCGGATCTCCTGGATCATCGCGAGATCAATGATGTTGAGCGGCGGTTTGTTCAACATAATCGAGCAAACCGCTCCCTGCCGCTCCACAAGGATCGATTGCACAGCTACTTCAGCCATCCATTACCTCCATGAACCAGGGCCACAATCGAGCCGGGGTGGCTTATTCAAAGCGACCGGCGACTATAAAGCTACAGCCCTGGGGAAAAGAATATTGTTTTCCAGGTGAATATGCTCGTGCAGGTCGGCTTCCATTTCAAGCAGGCCGTGGAGCAATGCCCGGTAAGTGTTGCAAGCATCGGCTGGCGGCGTATAGCCGGAAGTCAACTCGCGCATGTGCCGCAAGGCCTCGCCCGCCGATTCATGTTCCATCTCCATCATGCGAATAGGGCCGCCCACGGGCATTCCGCGAAACGGCGCGCCCGAGCCATTATGCACCTCTTCGAGTTGTTTAATGAGCGGGAACAGCACGTTCTCTTCCTTCCACATGTGCTCCTCGAGCTCGCGCTTCAACCCGCCATAGACCTTGCCAAGCGGATGCAGGGACTCAGGATGATTGTTACCATGCACCTGAATGACTTTTGCGAGCATGCTGCCGAGTCGCGGCATCTCGGATTTCAAATACTCGTGATGTTTATTCAGAATGTAATCAATCAACACGGCCAAGCTGCCGGCATTCCAATCGCGAACCTGCGAAGCCGCTGCCGGTTCTTGCGCTTTCTCCACACCTGCGAGCAGTCCTTCCAGCGGAATACCTTTCTCGCCGCAGACCTGCGCCAAAGTCTTGCCTCCACCGCAGCAAAAGTCAATGCCAAATTGCTGAAATACGCGGACGGATGCGGGGACCGTGCTGGCAACCTCGCCCACTGTCGTTTGTTCTGTAATCGTCATCTTATTAAGCGCCTCCCTCAATCAAACTGGCCTACGCTGCCAGACTAAGGCAACTGTCTGTCCGAACGCAGTGACTTTGGTCTCTTACGGCCGCATTTGAAGAGGAAGTTCGCCGCCAACGACTTCTGCGCACTCGCAGGCGGAATAAAGTGGAGCAATTCAGTAGCCAAATTGTTGCACGAGAACGGCCGAACCCCTAAGATAGTCAGTAATGCTATGCCAACGATTACTTTACCATCGCGCGGACAGATCTCGGCGGCTTTGAGATCTGCTCAACTGTTCGCAGGCCTTGACGAAAGGCAGATCGCCAAGCTGGCACAACACGCTGTCGCCCGCCGGGCGGAGACGGATGAACTCATCTTTTTCGAGGGCGATGACTGCCAGGGGCTCTACGTGATCTACTCGGGAGCGGTGAAGATCTTTAAGCAATCGGCACAAGGCAGAGAGCAAGTCCTGACGATTGAGCCAGTCGGGTCGGTAGTCGCGGAGTTGCCTGTTTTCGACGGCGGTCCCTACCCGGCGTCGTGCAAATCAATCGAGTCTTCGGTGTTGCTCTTTATCAGCAAAGATAATTTCCGCAGATCGTGTCGGGAGGATCCCGAGCTGGCGTTGAAGGTGCTCGCGTCGGTTGGAGCGCGGCTCCGGCGCCTCGTGACCATCATTGAAGAGCTCTCATTTCTGACGGTCCGAAGCCGGCTGGCTGCCATGCTGCTGGAAGTGGCGCGAGCTGAAAAGGCAGCTAGACCAGCCGCGCCACTCAGGGTCACCCTCAAATTGACCCAGCAGGAGATCGCCAATCGCATAGGTACTGTGCGAGAGCTGGTTTCGCGAAACCTTGGCCGCTTGCAGGCCGAAGGTATCGTACGGCTCGATGGACACGATCTGATCATCCAGGATTTCGAACGCCTGGAACAAGAAGCAATGGCGGAACAGTAAATAAGGTATCGGGTGTCGAGTGTTAGGTGTCGGGTGTTAGGTGTCGGACTTAGCCGGTTGGTGTTCAAATATGTTTGAGTTCACCCGGCACCTGACACCCGAAACCCGACACCACTCTGTGACTGGAGTCATACCCAGCCCCTCGCAACGGCGCTAAATTTGCAATAGAGGATGGATATGGGTACGCAAGTTAACTCTGTTCCAACACCCGCGACCTGTGTACGGACGGGCCGGGAACGATCGATCATGAGCCGATTATTAATTCCGCGTGAACACGGCGCCTGGGGTATGGTGGCGCTCCCGTTTATCGTTGGAGCGTTGATGAGCGGCGGGTGGGCAAATCTGAGAACTCTTGCCGCCGCGCTTGCCGTGCTGTCATTGTTCATGCTGCGAACTCCGCTGCTGGCGATCTGGCGTCACCGCGCTGCGATTCGCAAAGCGGCCAGAGAGCAACGCCCAGCCGCGAGGAACGAGAGAACGGAGCTGAGAGATGCCCACTTTTCTTCAGTGGTGTACATGAGCGTTGCGTTTGCCTTTGGACTTTATCTGCTGCTCACGTTGCCCGTTGCTCCGCTGCTGTGGATGGCCTTTGCTGCAGCGGTCTTGACCGCCGCTATTTTATACCTCGCAGTTCGCAATTATCAGCGCTATCCCGCTTTACAGATCGTCAGTGCGTTTGGGTTAACGGCATCGTGTTTGCCCGCATACCTCGCGGTACACGGGCGGCTCGACACGGTGGCTCTTTGGGTGTGGCTACTGTGTGCCATAGATAGTTCCGCCTCCGTCCTCGTTGTGCACGCTCGGCTCGAAGCCATTGTAGCCAGCCGGAAGCGCACCACCTCTTCACTTCCTCACCGCCGCAACGCTTTACTGGCGCAAGCCGGTCTGTGGAGTTTCTTGCTCTTATTGGCTGCGCAAGGAAGGTCGTGGCTGCTGTTGCCGTTTCTGCCCACTTCAGCGTTGCATATATGGGATATGTGGCAACTGGGCAGGATGCCAACAGCACGCGTTTCCATGCAACGTGTGGGCATAATGCAACTGGCTGCATCGATCGCTTTCTGCTCCATTCTCATCGCGGTTCTTCGTTTATCGCTCGTGTAAGTAGGTCCTGTGGTGACAGAAGTCACTGACAGCCCATCTAACAAACGTTAGACTACTCCTGCATACGCGAACCGGATTGGGTGAGCTGGCGCACGGCTGGGGGAATTAACACAAGAGTAATCGGTGATGCTTGTTTTCACCCTGAGCATATCAGGGCGGCTGAGGGGGAAGCGGTAGAAAACATTCGAACGGACGTTCGATAGAGAAATGGACCCCGGCGTGCACCATGGGAGCGTAATACGTGTAACACCTGCGCTAGTTCGCGCGGGTCGAGTCGAGGAGGTGGCGGATGGCTTGCAAACTATGCCAGATTCCCATTGACGACGTGCTTTGCAATGTCTGCCGCTGCTTAGTTGAGGAGGACCTCCCCACGGTTCCCCGTGTCTGCGATCATTGCGGTTATCCCGTAGACAACCCCGCCGATACTCTGTGCCGCCTCTGCACGGCGCTGCTCGTCGTAATAGAAAACAGCACTTGGCTGATGAGGTCGCATGACCAGTGGCAGCACGAGAACCTGCTGCTCGCCAAACGGAAATGGGAACTGATGGGGACGGGAGGCTCCTCTCTACTGTGAGGCGGCAACGAAGAACGACGGTTAGGGAGTAAATGCGGCGCAACGAGCGCCGGGAGGACAGAAGTGGCTACGACACAGGTGGATTCAACAGCAACACTGGATTCGATTTTCGAAACCTGCCGCGAGATCGGCCAGGACATGGAATTCTCAGCAGCGAAGCAGTGGCAGCAAGGAGCGCCGGGACGCAAGGTATTTGGATGTTTTCAAATCTACTCGCCCGTGGAGTTGATCCACGCTGCCGGAGCGCTTCCGATTGCCGTCGTAGGCGCTGGCAATCAGCTCGAAATCGCCCACGCGGATTCGCGCTTTCAATCCTTCGTGTGCTCCATTGTGAAGAGCACGCTGGAGCTTGGCCTGACCTCGCGGCTGAAGTTCCTGGAAGGCATGTTCTTCCACTCCATCTGCGATCCGGCCCGCAACCTGGCCAGCGTCTTCGTGCGGAATTTCCCGGAGATGTTCATTGAGTACGTTCACTTCCCGCAGAACCTCGCTTCGCCTCTGGGCAAGCAGTATCTCGAGAATGAGTACCAGCGAATAGTCGGCAATCTGGAAACTCGTCTTGGCCGCAAGATCACCACGGACGACCTGAATGCCAGCATCGCGCTCTACAACCAGATTCGCGGACTGCTGCGCGAAATATATGAGATTCGCGCCAACCGCCCGCACATGATCGGCGCGGCTGAGACTTTTCTGCTGACGCGCGCGGGAACCTTGATGGCTCCCGAAGAGCACTTGAAGATGCTGCAAATTGTGATGGATTTGCTTCCCAAGCGCCCCTCCCGGCCCAAGGATAGAATCCGGGTCGTCCTGGAAGGCTCCTTCTGCGAACTACCTCCTGTGCCTCTCATCGAGACGCTGGAGGAGGCTGGCTGCTACATCCTCGATGACGATTTCTTCCGGGGCTGGCGATGGTTCACGAGCGATGTTCCCATACAGTCCAACCCGCTGGCGGCGCTCGCCGAAAGCTACTGCGACCGCAGCTACTACTCCGGCGTGAAGCACGACTCGCGCGAGACCAAGTCCGGCCATCTGATCCAGATGGCGAAAGAGCGCAAGGCCGACGCGGTGATCATTCAGGCCGCCAAGTTCTGCGAGCCGGCCCTGTTCGATTACGCACTGTACCGCAAAGCGCTGGACGACGCGAATATCCCGCACCTGCTTCTGGAGTTCGAAGAGAAGGGCTGGATATTTGATCGGGCCCGTTCTGAGGTCGAGACCTTTGTCGAATCTTTGATGTTTGATTAACGGCCGGGGAAGTTCAACTGAGTGAATCTGGCAAGGAGTTAATAATGGCGGCAAACGCAAAGCAACCCGTGAAGAAAACCGATTACCAGGGAAAGATGCACAACCTTCAGAAGGACATGATCGGTCGCTACTACGACAGCCTGACTGCGGCGGCTGAAGGCAAGGGCGGCAAGGCCGTCTACATGATGATCAGCGGCAATCCCGTCGAGCTGATTCAGGCGTTCGATATGATCCCGGTCTATCCTGAAGTAAACGCGCTGCAATTGGCGGTGAAGAAACAGGCCCTGCCGCTCATTTTAGCGGCCGAAGAAATGGGGTACTCCACCGACAACTGCGCCTATGTGAAGGCGGACGTCGGCATGTACTTCGCCGGTCGCAAGACACCCTTCGCGACCATTCCCGAGCCCGACCTGATTCTCTGCAACTATGTTGGATGCAATGTGTACTTGCAGTGGTTTGAGCACCTCGCGGAGTTTTCGGGACGTCCCATTTATAACCTTGATATTCCATTCAATCGCACTGAGAACGGCGAGCCCACTGAGGACGACCTCCGATATGTGATTAAGCAGCTCGAAGAGGTCATCGAGGTCTGCGAGCGTATGACCGGCAAAAGCCTGGACTACAAAAAGCTACAGCGCATCGTGGAGCTTTCGGGCGAAACCGGCGACCTGTGGTCTGAGATCAAGAAGCTGACTAAGTGCCGACCATCTCCGTTCGACTCCTACTTCGACTCGGTCACAATGATGGCGCCTCTATACTGCCTGCGCGGCACCGAAGACGGCCTGCACTTCTTCCGTGAAGCATACAAAGAGATGAAAGCCCGAGCGGATCGCCACGAAGGACCGCTGCCGGAGGAGAAGTTCCGGTTCGTGATCGAAGGGCCTCCACCATGGCCGTACCTGCGGCAGTTCCGGGATATGTTCAGCCGCTGGGGCGCCGTAGCAGTTGCTTCGACCTACTCGACCGTAGGCGGCATCTGGGAGTTCGGCTTCCGGCATGATCCGGCGCGCCCCATCGAGAGCATCGCCAGGCACATGCTCACGTACAACCTGACTAATCGCAATTTCCTGCAACGCTATCAGCAGATCAAGGATTACGTGGAGCAGTGGAACGCCGACGCGCTGGTGATTCACTCCGTGAAGAGCTGCCGGTTGTTTTCGGCGGGCCAGGGCGACATGCGCGAGTACTTCACCAAAGAGCTCAATGTGCCCACGCTGCTGATCGAGTCCGACCTGGAAGACCCCCGGTACTTCTCCGAGGCGCAGTTGCGGAATCGCGTGGACGCTTTCTTTGAGTCGCTTGAGCACAGGAAGATGCTGGTTCACAAGTAACCATAGCGGCGCGTAGTCGCCGGCAATCCAGAAGATGCGAGGTATGATCCCATGATTTATGCAGGTGGAGTGGACGTAGGATCAACACAGACCAAGGCGATTATTCTCTCCGGGGAGCGGAAGATCATCGGCCGGTGCCTGATTAACACGGGAGCCTTCGTCTCGGCGGCGGCGGAACGGGCTTTCCGCGGCGCCGCTGAGAACGCCGGTGTCAAAGCGGAGGATGTGGCCTACGTGGTAGGGACCGGATATGGCCGCTATAAGGTGAATTTCGGCAATGCTCAGATTACGGAGATCTCCTGCCATGCCCGAGGAGCCAAGTTTCTCTTCCCCAACACGCAAACCGTGATTGACATGGGTGGCCAGGACGCCAAGGGTATTCGCGTGGGACCTGATGGCGACGTGAAAGACTTCGTCATGAATGACAAGTGCGCTGCCGGTACCGGGCGATTCCTCTCTAACGCCGCTGAAACGCTCAGCGTCAGCCTCGATGACATCGGCCCCATCTCGCTGAAGGGCAAAAAGCCGGTGAGATTGAGCACAGTATGCGCCGTGTTCGTGGAATCGGATATCATGTCTTACTTGGCCGACGGCAAGACCATGGAGGACATCATGGCCGGCGTGCATAGCGCCATTGCCGCCAGAACCGTCGCGCTGGTTCGCCGGGTGGGAATCGAGCCGGAAGTCGCATTCACGGGTGGCGTCTCCCGCAACATCGGAATGGTCAAGGCGCTCGAAGAAAAACTCGGACTGCCCGTGAACGTCTGCGACGATTCACACTTCATCGGCGCTATCGGAGCGGCACTATTTGCGCTGGAGCGCGCCATCGCAGGCGTTGCTGAGATCAAAGACGTGGACATGAACGCCGCGCCCGCTAAACCGCAATTGGTAATGCCCACAGTTAGCTCGCAGGCGGTAAACTAGGAGGACGCCATGGCTTTCATTGCCGGAATTGATATTGGAAGCAAAACCACCAAAGCTGTTGTCGTTGATGAACAGCGGCGGATCCGCGGAACGTCACTAATCAAGACGCGGCCCGATTTCCCAGGCGTCGCTAAGGAAGCCCTGGAGAAGGCGGTAGCAGACGCGGGCGGCAATCCCGAAGACGTGAAGTACGTCGCCGCAACCGGTCTGGGCCGGTACAACATACCTTTCCGCGATCTACAGATTACCGAGATCACTTGCGCGGCTCGCGGCGCAGCCTATCTCTATCCCAACACGAAATGCGTGCTGGACGTCGGCGGACAGAGCACCCGGGCCATCAAGCTGCGCGAAGGTGGTAAAGTAAAGGAGTTTAAATCCAACGACAAGTGTGCTGCCGGCTCCGGCGGATTTTTGGAGCGCGCCGCGCATTACCTGGAGATTCGCCTGGATCAACTCGGGCCGCTATCGATGGAAGCGGATAAGCCAACCACCATCAGCAGCATCTGTGCGGTACTGGCCGAATCGGAAATCATTAATCACGTCAACGAGGGCCAGAGCCTGCAGAATATCATCCGCGGCATTCACAACTCGCTCGCGAGCCGCTCGAAGGGTTTGCTCTCCCGCGTCGGCCTTGATGGCGAAGTTACATTCGTCGGCGGCGTGGCCCGCCAAAGCGGAATGGTAGCCGCTCTGAAGGAAGCCATCAACAGCCCGGTAAACGTCGACAAAGATCCGGACTTAGTGACCGCGCTCGGCGCCGCATTGCTGGCGCTGCAACGGTATCAAAAGCTCGGCAGCCCAGCCAGTAAGGCTCATCTGAACTAAAGGAGTATTCATGGCGCAAGAAGCGAAATCTGCTATCGTTACCGGGGCGGGGCGAGGCATTGGGCGGGCCATTGCTTTGAAGCTGGCGCAGAGCAGCTATAAGCGTGTCGCGGTGTTTGACATCCTCGGTGACAACGCGCAGGCAGTGACAAAGGAGATCGAGGCGCTCGGCGGTGAAGCCATCGCTGTTGCGGTCGATCTGACCAAGTGTCAGCAAGTACAAAACGGCGTAGCTGAGGTGGTCGCTAAGTTCGGCCAAATCGATCTGCTGGTCAACAACGCCGGGTGGGACAAGCTGGAACTATTCCTCGATTCCGAAGAGGCCACCTGGGAAAAGGTCATCTCGATCAACTTCAAATCTGTGCTCTTGATGTGCAGAACGGTGGTGCCGCACATGGTGGCGCGGGGCTCGGGTAAGGTCGTCTCGATCGCGTCTGATGCAGGCCGCGTCGGCTCCATGGGAGAGGCCGTTTATTCCGGCACGAAAGGCGCTATCATAGCGTTTTCAAAGTCGCTGGCGCGCGAGATGGCACGGCACAAGATCTCGGTGAACGTGGTCTGCCCTGGACTGACTGAAACGCCGCTGCTACAAGGAATCCGTGATCAGTCGGAAAAGGCTCATAAGGTCATCGATGCCGTCACTCGCGCAATCCCGTTCGGCCGTGTGGGCACGCCGGAGGAGATCGCCAACGCGGTGGCGTTCTTCGCGTCCAGCGAAGCCGACTTCGTCACCGGTCAGACGTTGAGCGTCAGCGGCGGGCTTACGATGTGCTGAGGCACGCACCTGGCGTTTAGCAGGGCACGTACGGGCACCCCTTCAGAGTGTTTGCGGAAACGTCGGGTTTGCGGAAGGGCACGACTTCAGTCGTGCCGTAAGTCGCGCAATATCCAATTCGGCTTTAGCCGCTGAGGTCAGCCGTTGCAGTTTTTCGCACATACGCCTTCAGGCGTGCCGAAGCATGCGATAACAGCCGGGGTCTTAGCCCTGAGGTGCGCGCCCTCAGCGGCTGAAGCCGCTTACTAATTAACGTCGCTTCGGCACGGTTAAAACCGTGCCCTTCCAACGGGCGCATAGCAAGCCTCTGCGCGTCAGGTCTTCAGCCGGACCAAACATGACGGAATCCGTAGGCTTTTTGGAACAAGCACACCTGGAACTGGCGGCCCGCGTGGATCAGTTTGCGCGCGCGCAGGTCGAACCCCGTTCCACGGAAGAGCCCGATTACATCACTCAAGCTAGGGAATTGCTGAAACGCATCGCCGCCGAAGGGTTGCTGCGCTATGTAGCGCCGTCGCCCTATGGCGGATTGCATCCGTATGTTGATATCCGGTCTCTCTGCGTCATTCGCCGCGGGCTGGCGCGCTATTCGTCACTCGCTGACACGATGTTCGCCATGCAGGGATTGGGCAGCTATCCAATCACCCTCGCCGGCAGCGACTCGCTCAAGCAGAAGTTCTTAACGCAGGTGACCAGCGGCGAAGCGATCGCCACATTCGCACTTACCGAGCCGCTGGCAGGCTCTGACGCCGCCAGCATACGAACCGTCGCGAGACGCGAGGGCGGCGAGTACATACTTGACGGCGACAAGAAGTTCATCTCGAACGGCGGCATCGCGGATTTTTACGTCGTGTTCGCCAAGACCGATCCCGCACTCGGTCGTAAAGGCATGTCCGCTATAGTCGTTGAGAAGGATCGCCCGGGGTTCACGACGAACGCATTGGAAGTGATCGCGCCCCACCCGATTGGCGAAGTCCATATGGAAGGGTGCCGGGTGCCAGTGGAAAACCTGCTGGGCCGCGAAGGCGAAGGATACAGCATCGTGATGCGGACGCTGGAATCGTTCCGCACGACGGTGGGCGCCGCGGCGTTGGGCCTTGCCGAACGGGCTTTGCAGGAAGCCACATCCTACACCAAAGGACGCGTCCAGTTCGGCAAAGCGCTCTCTGAATTCCAGGGACTCCGTTTTATGCTGGCCGACATGGCGACTGAAATCGAAGCGAGCCGCGTGCTGGTGTTCCAGGCCGCCGCGAAGCTGGACACCGCTCGTAACGCAGGGCGCGAAGATCCTTCTTCTGTCCTGGCATCCTCGATGGCCAAACTGTACGCCACCGAGACGGCGCAGCAGGTCATAGATCGTGCGCTGCAAATGCACGGCGGGACGGGAGTGCTGAAAGGAACAGTCGTTGAGCGCCTCTATCGCGAGATTCGCGCGCTCCGTGTATATGAGGGCGCCTCGGAAGTACAAAAGGAAATCATCGCTCATCAGCTTTTGCGTGCGTCCCAAAATGGATCCACTGCTGCGCCGCCGAAGGCTTCATGAGAGAATGGGCAGTACGTCATTACAAAATTTTATAAATGGGGAATTGACACATGCCTGAGACCGCAATCGAAACCAGCCACTTCTCTTATACCGAAGCGGACGGGATCGCCCGCATCCAGTTTACGCGTCCAGACACGCTGAATTCGCTCACATTCGATGTGTACGCCGAGCTGCGGGACACGTTTCACGCATTACAACGCAATGACAACGTGCGCGTCGTCATTATTACGGGCCAGGGCCGGGGCTTCTGTTCTGGCGGAGATGTGGAAGAAATCATAGGCCAACTGCTCAGCCGCCGTGGCAAAGGTATGACGGAGTTCGCCCGCATGACCGGCGATCTCACACGGAATATTTGTGAGCTCCGCAAACCGGTGATCGCGGCGCTGAACGGTATCACCGCAGGCGCGGGCGCTGCTATCGCGCTGGCCAGCGACTTCCGTATCGCTGCTGAGGGCATCAAGATCGCGTTTCTGTTCACCAAAGTCGGACTCACAGGCGCGGACATGGGCGTGGCTTATCTGCTGCCGCGGATCGTCGGCACCGCGAAGGCGTTGGAGCTGCTGTATCTCGGCCAGCCGATCAAGGCCGAAGAGGCTGAGAAGATTGGTCTAGTCACAAAGGTCGTGAAAGCGGCGGACCTCGATGCCGAGGCGACCGCTCTGGCGAAACAGCTCGCTGCCGGCCCGATCTTCGCGATGGGTATGACGAAGGTGCAGATCTATAACGAATGGAACATGTCATTGCCCGCAGCCATCGAAGCCGAGGCGCAAGCGCAGACGATCTGCATGCTGACGGACGAATTCACAGAAGGCTATCGCGCATTCAAAGAGAAGCGGCCGCCCAAGTTCGATACCATTAAATAGAAGTGGGGCCGTGTCTGGCGTCCTGTGACTTCGGTTGTTGGTTTCTCCCCCGAACCGAGTGGATAGTTAGGAAAGAAGGGAAAGGAGTTTTAGACTATGTATCCACTGAGTCGGCTTACCAATAGCCCGTTAACGCCCACGATTGACCCAACGCCATTTCAGGACCCGTTACAACATCTGGTCGCATGTCACGACAGGATCGAAGAGCGGCTGCAAACACTCGAAAGACTAGCGCCGCATCTTCGCTCCGAGTCGGAACAGAAGCGCCAGGAAGCCCGCGAGGCGCTCGACAACGCCTTGAATTTCTTGGAGCGCATGGGCGCTCTGCACACACAAGATGAAGAGGAGTCGCTGTTCCCGCGCCTGTTGGTGAAGGAATGCGCCGACATGGAGCTCTTCAAAGAACTCGCGGCGATGCTGGAAACCCAGCACCGCGAGAAAGAAGGCGTGCTGGAGAACTTGTTAACGGCAGTCAAGAACTTGCCGCCTGCACCGCAACTTCCTACTGAATCGCAGGCGACGCAGGTAAGTGTATTAATAGATCATCTGGCTTCGTTGTACCGGCCGCACATCATGATTGAGAACCAGCGATTAATTCCGCTTTCAGCCGAATACCTGAAGGAAGCGGATTTGGAAGAGATGCGGCAGGAGATGCGAAACCGGCGCGGATTATAGAAGGCGGGAGAGACAAATGATCGCGGGCAGAGGCGGGCTGCTCACTATTCATAAAGTGAGGTCAAGCCGTGCAGAACATCGGCATTGTGGGAGGTGGGCTAATGGGCTCGGGAATCACCTATACGGTGGCTCTCAAGATCCCGGCCAAAATAACGGTCGTTGAACAGAATGATCAACTGCTAGGGCAAGCCCGATCCAGGATCTGCCGCTTCGTCGAGACCGGAATCAAGCGCTCCGTCCTAACCGAACCCGAAGCAACGGAGCTGCTGCAGCGCATCCATTACAGCGCAGATATAGGCTCGCTCGCCGCCTCCGAGATGGTTGTGGAGGCCGTCTTTGAGGACTTGGCCGTTAAGCAAAAAGTCTTTGAGCGGCTCGAGAATGTTTGCTCTCCTAACGCCGTTCTCGCCAGCAACACTTCGGGCATCTCGATCACCCAGATCGCCTCTGTCACGCGCGATCCGAAGCGCGTGGTCGGTACTCACTTCTTTAATCCTGTCCCTGTCATGAAGCTGGTCGAAGTAGTGCGCGGCGAGAAGACGTCGGATGAAACCGTCGCAACCGCACGAAGCTTCTGCGAGCAATTGGGAAAAGAGGTTGTCGTATCGGCCGACCGTCCTGGCTTCATCACCACTCGAGTTGGGCAGGCTTACATGTGCGAGGCTCTGCGGTGCTTGGAAGAGGGCGTTGGAACGGCAGAGGACATCGATAAAGGCGTGCGCCTCGCCTATAACTTTCCTATGGGGCCGTTCCAATTATTGGATCTGATTGGGCTCGATACGGAACTGCACATTATGGAATCGCTGTCGCAGGAGTTGGGCAAGCGTTTTGATCCCGGCCCGATCATGCGCAAGCTCGTGGCGGGAAACCGCCTGGGCAGAAAAACCGGGCGTGGATTTTTTGAGTACGAGACCGTTAACAAAACGTAAGACTGCTTTGTGGTGTGTGCGAGCACACACGTGGCCGCGACCATAGCAGAGATCCGAACGAAAAGGAGATTCAAATGGGTGTGAATGGGAATGGCAACAAAGCGATAGACATCATGTATTACGTCGCCACGCCAGAGTTCATCCAGAAGTGGACGGAAGCGAAGAAAGGCGAGTTGATATGCCGCATGGAGCGCGCGCTCGGCGGCAGCCTGCCGTCCTTCCCCACCATGGAAGACATGCTCCAGAAGATGGACGAGGCAAACGTCGAGAAGGTTTTCATCACGCAAACGAAGATGTGGTCGTACCGGAATCACTGGATGTACATGGACACCCAGCTTGAAGAGGTCACGCAGTATACGACGAAGTATCCCGACCGGTTTGTGGGCCTCGCAGGCTACAACCCGTTTCGCATCCCGGAGAGTCTGCGTGAGATCGAGATTGCGGTGAAGCAGCACCGTTTCCGTGGAGTCTATATTCACATCTACGGGTTTGACATACCGCTATCGGACCGCAAGATGTATCCGCTTTACGCTAAATGCTGCGAGTTGGACATTCCCGTCTCCATGCAGGTCGGACACGTCCTGGAGGGCATGCCGAGCGAGCATGGCCGTCCAATGTATCTGGACCAGATCGCCAGCGATTTCCCAGATCTGAAGATGGTTGGCGCACACACCGGCTGGCCATGGGCAGATGAGCTCATCTCAGCGTGCTATAAATGGGAGAACATTTACTTCGGTATAGACGCGTGGTACCCCAAGTATCTAAGCCCGGCTGTCGTCCAATTCATCGGTAGCCGCCTAGGTTACGAACGCTGCCTATGGGGCACCAATGGTTTACCCTGGAAGCCAAGTTTGGATCAAGTGGAGCAACTTCCGCTGAAACCGGAAGCAAAGCGGAACCTTCTCTCAGAGAACGCGAGGCGGTTGTTCAAGCTGTAAGTCGGCATAGATTTTGCACACAACACGTGCAGAGCCACGGCGCACCCTCCGTCGCCGTGGCTCTTTTTTTGATTGAACCCGAAATCAGAAATTAGGGAGCACTGTTCTGTCCTAATCCGTTAGATTGAAGTTGCTTAGACACAATCTGCGGAGGAACAGAACAGTGCATCGAGAAATTAGCGCGATTGGAGGGAAAAAGAAAGTCATTTTGCGACAGACGCTTCGGGCAGTGGCGCCGTTCGGAGGGTGGAGCGTGCTGGCTGAGTTTCTAGAGAAGATCGGGTATCGGCAGCAGGTGAGCGAGCACATGCCAGTACGTCTGCGA
>JACPPJ010000002.1 GCA_016191085.1 Acidobacteriota bacterium
CAGAGGCAGTCGGATCCATGCCCTGTTGGCAGCCTGCCGGCAGAACCTGCGAAAACTACTCCGCTGGCTGGCTCGGCATCCAGCCGCAGCTTCTTGCGCCTTTTTGTATCTCTTCCTCGAAACCTGCCGACGCGCTCGCCCTCACCCCGTTCTCATTCTCAATTCCGCTTGAGAGAGTTTTTCAGGGCCAACGAGCTATGCTGCCGTCAAACGCGCTAACTTCTTGCGCCGCCGCTTTGATGCCCACCACAGATCATATTGAGCTTGCATTGCCGTCCACAGTTCAGGTGTCGTCCCAAGTAAATCGGAAAGACGTAGCGCCATATCTGCCGTGGCTACTTGCCGAAGCGGCCTATAGCGATCCCTGGGCATCTTAGAGCATGTCCAGCATGTCGGAGAGCAACGCCAATCCTACGACACGATGCTCGTCTGGCCCATCAATTTTTGAATTGCCTGGCCTAAAATCCGTCTCAAACTGTCCTGCGGACTCCGTATCCAGCCATTCGCCGCCGTCCGCTTTTCCATGGTGACGACCGGCGCTTTTCCAGGAACACTGCCGTTGCCTGATCCGCGGGCCTGTGCGTTGCCCCCGTTGGGCGCGATCAACACTTTGAGCGAATTTCCTCGCGGGTTTGCAGCCAGATCGAACGCTTCCGCTATCTGCTCGAGCGCGAATGTGTGCGTGATCAGATCATCTACGGGAACCGTTCCCGAGCGGATCAACTCCATTGCTTCGCGCATATCGTCCGGCGATGCTCCATACGTGAATCCAATGACCGGCTGCATGAGCCAGAACTTTGTCAGCGTGAGAGCCAGTTTGTGATCGGGGCCGTCGGCGGCGAAGAACATCAGGTGCCCGCCGCGATTAACGCACTCCATAGCGCATTCAGCGGCTTTGGGCGATGCCGCGCACACGAATACACGATCCACCTTCGGCAACTCGCCTTCGGTACACGTCGCAAGGATCACCTCATCAGCGCCGCTGCGCGATGCGGCCTCCAGGCGGCTGGCGTTGGTGTCCACCGCATAGATCTTCGACGCACCCAGCGCGCGTGCCAGCTTAATGTGCAACAACCCGGCTAAGCCACTGCCGATCACCAAAACCGAGTGCGAGCGAATCGGCGACGCTTTTCTGACGCTGCGTATCACGCACCCCAGCGGCTCAATGAGCGAGCCTTCGGCGTAGCTCATGCTGTCGGGAAGGCGCAGGATGCCTTTCTGTATGCCTGTTTCTCGAACCATGATGTATTCGGCAAACCCGCCGGGCTCAATATGCTTTTCACGCATGTATTCGCAGGCCGTCTCGTTCCCCTCCTTGCAGAGGGCGCACTGCCCGCATGGAAAATGATGGGCCACCACGACACGGTCACCAACCTGGAAATTGTGGACGGAGTGGCCAACCTGGACGATGTCGCCCGCGATCTCATGTCCGGTGTTAATGCCGCCCTTGCGCCGGATCTCCGGCTCGCGGTACCACTGCATGGTATCGCTGCCGCAAACGCCGCAGGTAACCACTCGGACCAGCACCTCCGCAGGTCCGATCTCGAGGACGGGGCACTCTTCCACGCGCACGTCGTCATTGCGGAAATACAACCCGAGTTTCATCTTGGCCGCCATGCGTCGGTCTCCTTAACTCCTTACCACGGTCTCCTGCACATCCCGAAACAGCTCGTAAGCCTGGCGTGCATTCAGATTCTCGTGAACTACTGCACGTAACGCCTGGATCATGGCAACTGGATGTTTGTGCCGCCACACGCGGCGACCGAAGTCTATTCCACTGGCGCCCTTTTGCATGGAATCGTAAGCGAGTTCCAGGCTGTCTTTTGTCTCATCAACTCCTTTGGGAGCTTTGCCTCCAGCGACGATTACCGGAACGCCGCAGGCTTCCACAACACGTTCGAAACCCTCTCCGCAGTTATATGTCTTAATGAAATCGGCCCCGTGGGCAACCAAAATGGCGCCTGCCCGGGTGAGGAAGTCAGCGTCTTTTTCCAGGTAGCCCAGCGCGTCGCCGACAGCAACTACACCGAGCAACGCGATTCCTATCTTCCTCGCCTGCCGTGAGAAAGTCGCCAAATTGTCGAGTGTCTGTGACTGATAATGGGTTCGCAGGTACACCGAGACGGCGGCGGCAGCCGCACCCTCGCGCCGTACATCTTCGGCCCCCAGGATCAGCTTCTCGTTCGCAATGGTGTCGGGCTCGTTGATGACGCCGTCGAGCGAGCGATACTGATCGAATTCTTCAGGTGAGGCCTTACCCGATTCGACCTTTGCGCGATACAAGCCGTAAGTCGCGTCAAAATCTTTGCCGGTTCGCTCGCGGTAGGCCAGCTTGGCAGGCTCCTGCAAATAGCCGGGTACGGGAACGCTCATGGTGGTGGTGCAGCCGGAGGCCCGCAGGATCACCGGCTTAGGAACGCTGTTGTTGAAGCAGTTGCGCAGGACGCCGGGGTCGGTCATCAGCACGTCAACGTACGGCAATAGTGGAGTGAGGACTTCCTTCGGCCGCTCCAATCCCGCGACCACTCCGAAGTAACGGTGGTCTGAAGCGAGGACTACGATTCGTTTTCCGCCAGAAAAGATCTTTTCCATACCGTTCTGCATGCCGCGCTACGACAGACGTTTCCCCTGCGAAGCATTTCGGTGCAACGATCGAAGGGAAGGCCTTCCATGGGTCGGACCTGCCGTTGCAATCAGTTGTTGGCGCGCTCCGTCCGCCACATGCTGGCCGTCGGCTAACTGCCTGTTGCGGGCCTGGATGGCTACACTCGAGGCGCTGCAAGTCGCAGCCATTCAACAAGCCTATCGGTGGTAGGCTCGATGCCATAGTACCCGAATGCCTGCTGGGATGTAAAGAAAAGTTTAGGGTGCACAGAATTTCAGCTTTGTTGAAAAATCGTACGCTACCAGAGGTGCACTTGAGGACATCGAACAATGCTGTCTATGCTGTGTGACCTGCCGGTCAGTGTCCAATGCGCTCGCAACCGATGTGTGTCCCGCCGAAACGGAAAGTCGCCAACCGCTCTACTCGCGCGGCGACGACGATCTTGTTCAGTTCGTCCGGAGTGTACGCCGCTCGAACGCTGGCGTTGAACAAGCTCCTCATGGTTCCACGATAATGCCTTCCATGCCGCCACAGATGCCATCGCATCAGCAGACGAGTGGGCCGGCGCAGGTCCCGTAACAGCAGCGCAGCCCCAGGCGCCGCGACACGTGACATTTCGCGTACCAAAGTGACGGGGTCACGCGCGTGGTGCAGCACGGAATTACAGAGAACCACCGAGAACACGCCATCGCGAAATGGTAGAGAGTGTGCATCGGCTCGCAGCAGCTCCAGACGGTTCGATACACCTGCCGCTTCGGCATTCTGGCGCGCCCGCACCAGCATATTTCGTGAGCGGTCGACACCAATCATTCGAAGGGACGGAACGCGTTTGAGCAGCTTAATGGGAATCTCAGCCGGCCCGGTGCCCACATCGAGTCCACAGCCCGGAGCGGATGCTGCTGAGGGCGGAAGCAGGCGCAGCAGATGCTCCACGAACGTGTCGTCAATGGCATCGAGATGCCGGGCCGCCGCCGCGGAGCTGTAACTCTCTACTTCCGCGGCATCATCCATATCCTCTGGTTCTGGCGCGCGAGCAACATTCCACGAAAACATAACCGACCGGGTATATGTGTGAGAATTGGGCCTGCTTACAACTTTACTCCGGGATATGATTAGGCGGCGATCTGAGCCCTGCGAACACTTACATTTTTTGCCTCTTGACAATCAGCGCAAGGAGGATTATTCCAATAGTAGGCCGAGTCGATTGTAAGATCGCACCCGGCTCCCGTAATGCAAATTGCGGATCAATTATTGTAAGGAGGTGCCGTATCCCACCGGCCGATAATTTGTGGGCGGCTGCTGGATTCAGGGATTGACCAAGTTGCAACGTGTTCTGCTCTGACCGGCATCATGCATCGAGTCAGCAAGTGACTCGCGGGCGGAACGGTTACAGCCATACAGGCAATAAAAACAACGCTCAGTTTCAAAGATTGAACTGAGCATCAGGACGATAAGTCCCACGCGCCGTATGCAGGCAGTTCCGGTCCAGCATCCGCCCACTTCACCAACACCCTCCTTTTCAGCCCTCTATCTCTAACGCGTTTAGGTTTTGAAATAGTGCAGCGAATTGCTTGAGCGGCATTGTCTCCGCACGCGCTTGCGGCTCAATGTTGGCCTTGTCAATCGCCACCTTCAACCGTTGCGCGGCCACAACACCTTTCAAGTTATTAAACAGCGTCTTGCGTTTTTGCGAGAAAGCGCGCCGGACCAGCGTCCAAAATGCGGTTTCGTCTTCAGGACGAAGACCAAGCGTTTCACGCTGCGGGTTCACCGGCATGCGGACCACTGCCGATCGCACCTTCGGCGGGGGTGAAAAGGATTGGGGGCCCACCGAAAAGAGCAGCACGGGGTTGGAGTAGTACTGGCAGGTGAGCGATAGCAGGCCGTAAGCTGTGGAGCCGGGTTTCGCGGCGATGCGCTGCGCCACCTCTTCCTGCACCATCACTACAATCTCCGCAATCCTCGAGTGATGTTGGAACAAGTGCATCAGGCATGGCGAGGTGATGTAGTACGGCAGGTTCCCGTATACTTTGATCTTTTCCCGTTCCGCCTCGCGCGCCACGCTGTCGATCTGGACGCGCAGAATATCCGCTTCTCGTACATCAACATTGGGGGTCATTTCAAACTTGCGCCGGAGCAAAACAACCAGCTTGGGATCAAGCTCTAGTGCAATCACCTTGCCCGCTTGCGCAGCGAGCAGCGCCGTCATATTTCCCCGCCCCCCGCCAATCTCCAGGACAACGTCTTCCGGTGTTAATCCCAAGGCATCCAGAATGCGCTTTTCGACGCGGCGGTCGGTTAAGAAGTGCTGTCCCAAAGGAGGGCGGCGTACACCGTGACCGGCGGAGGAGGCGGGCCGCCGGCCGGGGCGCTGCCGGCGTGAAGGCGGTTCTTTTTTTGACACCATGCCATTGTAACCCACCACGCGGGCCACACCGGAGCTACAATTGCCGGCACTCCGGATATAATATTGTTCTTCAGTGGAGCTATGACGGCGATCCAGATCTCGGGGCTGACAAAAGATTACCAGATCGGGTTTTGGCGCAAGCGCCCCTGGCGCGCGCTTGACGGCTTATCTCTTGAAGTCGAGCGGGGCGAGGTCTTCGGGTTCCTGGGACACAACGGCGCGGGCAAAACCACTACTCTAAAGCTGCTCACCGGTCTTATTTTTCCTACCGCGGGCACGGCAAAGGTTCTTGGGAAACCTGTGGGACAACCCGAGACTTTTCGCCACCTGGGATATCTGCCGGAAAATCCTTATTTCTATGATTATCTGACCGCGCAGGAACTGCTGGATTACTTCGCGCACTTCTTTCAGATGGACGCCGGTCTTCGCGTGCGCCGCCGCGAAGAGATGCTCAAGCTGGTTGGTCTGGACAGTTTCCGTGACATGCCGCTGCGAAAGTTCTCGAAAGGCATGCTGCAGCGGATCGGAATCGCGCAGGCCGTTCTGCATGATCCCGAAATCGTGCTGCTCGATGAGCCGATGTCGGGGCTTGATCCCATGGGCAGGCGCGAGGTGCGTGATCTGATCGTCCAGATGAAGGCTGAAGGCAAAACGGTATTCTTCAGCACGCATATTCTTTCTGACGTCGAGGCGCTTTGCGATCGCGTCGCGATATTGAACCGTGGAAAGCTAGTCGGCGTGGGCCGCCTTTCGGAGCTGCTGCGGCAGCGCTCAGGTGTTGAGGCGGTAGTGGAGTGCGCTTCTTCCTGCTCGGCGGAATTACAGCACCTCGCCTCAAAGCCCGTCACCGTCTCGGGCGGCCAATATCGCTTGGAGATCCAAGAGGAAAACATGCCGCGCTTTCTCGCCTTCTGCCAGACCGAAGGCGTGCGATTGGTTTCGCTTAACCCCATTCGCGCCAGTCTGGAGGATTATTTCACTGAATTATCGCAGTCTGCCTCAGACGGTGAGCACGTCTCATCAGGAGTTTCGGCCCTATGAACTCGTCGCCCGTCCTTGCGGTTACGCTGAATACCTTCCGCGAAGCCGTTCGCGACAGGATTCTATACAACCTAGTGGCGTTCGCCGTCATCTTGATCGCTTCGGCCGTGCTGTTCGGGCAGATTTCGATCGGTATTGAAAAAATAATTCTCATCAATTTGGGCCTGAGTTCCATTTCGGTTTTCGGACTGCTGATCGCCATTTTTCTGGGGATCAATTTAGTATTCAAAGAAATTGACAAGCGCAGCCTGTACGCTTTGCTGAGCAAGCCGGTGCGGCGCTGGCAATTTCTTCTCGGCAAGTTTTTGGGGCTGAATGTAACGCTGCTGGTCAATACGATTTTCATGACAGCGGGATTCTGGGCTGCCCTGTACTACCTCAACCGCAAATTTGAGCGCCAGGACCAATTCATCTGGGTCGCCATTTATTTCATCTTGCTCGAGCTTTCGCTGGTAACTGCGATCTGCCTGTTCTTTTCGTGCTTCTCTACACCGGTGCTGTCGGCCGTCTTCACTTTCTTGCTCTACATCATCGGCAGCTTTTCGGCCGATATTCGCGGATTTGGAGAACTGACCCACAGCGCGCCACTAAAGGCGCTCAGCACTTTCGTTTACTACCTGGTGCCCAACTTCAGCGACTTCAGCGTTGCAGCGCCGGTCGCTCACGGCAAGGCTGTCCCCGGCACTCTGGTTCTGCTGAATACGATCTACACCCTCTGCTACGCGAGCGTTCTGTTGGTTGCGTCCATGGCTGTGTTTTCCCGAAAGGACCTGAAATGAGCCGCAAAGTGAGAGCGGCGACGGTGTTGGCGTTCGTGCTTGCGGCGTGGGCCGCGTCGGCGGCAGTGCAGATGCGGATAGACGCCGAAATAGCGCCGTACCGGAATACCTCCGAGACGTTGTGGATTCCGTCGGGAAAGGTTCTGAAGCGCCTCAGCTTTGGACACGAGGGTCTCGTGGCGGACATCTACTGGACACGCGCCGTGCAGTACTACGGCGGTCGCAGGCGCGATCACAAGACCGATTTCAGCTTGCTGGGACCTCTTTTGGAGATTACCACCGACCTCGATCCGCATCTCATGATCGCGTACAAGTTCGGGGCGCTCTTCCTTTCCGAGGCTCCGCCGGAAGGCGCCGATCAGCCAGAGGCGGCTGTGCGGCTAATTAAGAAAGGCATCCAGGCGAATCCCGACGATTGGCGGATGTGGCACGATCTCGGGTTCATCTACTACTGGAACCTGAAAGATTATTCCGCGGCCGCGGCTGCATATCTTGAGGGCAGCAAGAATCCCAAGGTTCATCCGTGGATGAAAGTGATGGCCGCCACGATATCGCAGAAAGGCGGCAATCGCGAGACCTCACGGTTCCTTTGGACAGAGGTGTATCAGTCCACCACGGATCCGTCCATCAGAGAAAACGCGCTGCAGCACCTGAATGGATTGAAGGCTCTCGATGATATGGAAGAAATCGAAAAACGGGTAGCCGCGTTCCATGATCAAACCGGCCGCTGGCCGCAGACACTCAGAGAGTTAGTGACTCACGGGTTGCTGCGCGGTATTCCCAGCGACCCGGAGGGATTCCCTTATGAACTCGGCCCGGACCGAAAAATCAAACTGCACCCCAAGAGCAAAGTGGAACTGGAAGAGGAGAACGAGGGTACCCGAAGTTAGAAGTAGAAGCTCGCGTCACCTGCCTACGGCCTTTTCGCCCTCCAGAATCAGGCAGGTTGAATTCGCTTTCGCGATGAGCTTCCCTTCCTCGTTCTTCACTTCGCATTCCAGATAGCCCAAGCTTCTTCCCCGGTGCACCACGCGTGCTTCGGCACGCAGGTGCCCTTTCCAAACGGGCCGAAAGAAGTTGATCTTCAGCTCGGTGGTAGTGAAAGACTGGTGCGGCTCAACCGTGGTTGCAAACGCCAGGCCCATAGCGGCGTCTGTGATATCGCACAGCACGCCGCCGTGGAGCGTCCCCAGGAGATTGGCGTGCTGCGGCCCGGCGCGGAGAAGCGCTACGGCGCGGCCGTCGCCGATATCGGTCATGCGGAATCCGATGAGGTCCGCGATCGCCAGCCGGCCTAGTGCGGCGCGGTCGCGGATAGACAAGGTTTTCTCAGTCTCGGACGATGAAGTGCAATCAAGCATGTTGGTCAACTCGTAATTTGGAGTATGGAAGCCGCATTCACCAACCTGCCGAATGCGCCGCCAGTCCCAGCAGTGCTCCTGCGGCGAGCAGCTTCAGGAAATTCACTTTGTACCGCACCAGTGTCAAGAGCGCAAGGGCAAACAGCGTCAGCCCGAACGCATGCGCCAGCGAGGCTCGCGCCAACGTCCAGACTGCTCCTAGGATTGCGCCCAGCGCCGCCGCGTTCACCGTTTTCAAGAACGCCTTCACGTATGGCGAACGCTCGATCCTTGCCAGATAGGCCGCGCCCGCGACCAGGAATATAAAGGACGGCAGAAAGATGGCAACCGTTGCCACCACTGCGCCGGCGTACCCGGCCACCCGGAAACCGATGAAAGTGGCCGTAATGACAAGGGGTCCGGGTGTCAACTGTCCCAGCGTCAGGCCATCGAGAAACTCGCGCTGCGTCAGCCATCCCAACTCGTTCACCACTTCGCCCTCGATGAATGGAATGATGACGTAGCCTCCGCCGAAGATCAATGACCCGACTTTGACGAAGAACCACGCCAGTTGCCACAGCACTGGAAGGGGAACCAGCGCCATCATCGCGCCGCCACTCGCTGCTGTACGCGGCCCGTAAAATACGATGCCCAAAGTCCCGGCGATTGCCAACAGAGCAATGATGTTGAAGTGAAAAACAGCCACCAGCACGGCGCTCGCCAGCAGAATGACTAGCAACACCCGGTCGGTGGCGGCGGATTTCACCAGCCTGTAGTTCGATGCCAGGATCATTGCGAGCACGACAGGAGTCATTCCGTAGAACAATCCCTGTACGGCATGGATCGACCCGAACCGAAAGTACACCCACGTGAGTACCAGCATCAGCACGAACGCCGGCAGAATAAATGCGATGCCGCTGACGGTGCCGCCAGCCAGTCCTCCCAGTCGGTAGCCGGCGTATATTGCGAGTTGAGTGGATACAGGGCCGGGCAGGATCTGGCTGATGGCTAAGCCTTGCAGCAAGTCGGATTCTTCCATCCACTTGCGCTTCTCGACGCATTCATATTGAATCAGTGCGAGGTGAACGAGCGGGCCACCGAATCCGATGGACCCTAGCTTGAGAAACACCCGTCCCAGCTCGGCCAAACTCGCCCTGCGCGGCGCTCCCTGAGCAGCCTCATTTGGCCGGGGCATTCGGCCTCCTGGGGGCGGCGCTCTGCCTCCACCAGCGGCCCTCCAGCGCCGTACCACCAAATCCCACCAGCAGACCAATCATCGCGCCACCGATCACATCGGAAGGGAAATGCACGCCCACGTAAACGCGAGAGTAGGCGATGACCGCTGCGGCCAATAGGGCCGCCCAGCGCTTCCATCCTCGATAGAAGTACGCAATGACGGCAGCGACTGCGAAACTAAAGGTCGCGGCGCTCGACGGAAACGAGTAAAACGAGGGCATCGGCACAAGTATATGAAGTTGCGGCGCGAGGTCAGGAACATTGCCGGGACGCGCGTGTCTGGCCGCTGGCCGGAGGAGCGTGTCGCCTAGATACGATGAGAAGCCCCAAGCGGTGATGCCGGTCAGGAAAACTAGTTTGCCGCGCTGCCGGTCAAGAAACAGAATCACGATCAACAGGAGCAACCATGCCAGGTAGCCGTACTGGGCGATCTGAATCATCACCCAACCCAAGAGGCCCCCGTGCGCTGACTGGTTCACCCACAGCAACCATCTCACGTCCCACGCATAAATTGGCATCGGCAGCGCTCCACAAAGGAAAGTATGAAACCGGAAGATAACACAACCCCCGTAATGACGAAATCGAAAGCTGTACTGCTGCTTGTTGTTGTATAGTGGCGGGTACGCATTTTTAACCTGAAAAGCCGCACGGCTTTCAAGGAGCCACCATGACGCTGCAAGGTCCCGGAGTCGAAAAATACGCAAATATCTTTAGCAAAGTAAAGGTCGGAAGTTTCACGTGCTCAAACCGCGTGAAGTACGCTGCCTGCTCGGTATCCAATTTCAACACGCGCGACGGGCACATCACGGATCGCGAGTACGCGCGCATGGAGGTAATTTCCCGAACCGGCGCGGGCATGATTACAAATCAGGGAGCCTACCCGGATCCGGAAGGCGCGGGCAAGGCGTATTTTCGGCAGCTATCTATCGCCGACGATAAATACATCGCGGGTTTTCGAAAGACAGCCGAGTTGATTCACGCTGCGGGAGCCATCGCTATCCAGCAGGTTTTGCACGCGGGTCGCTATGGCGGCATCGATCTAGACCACTGCGTCCAGCCGTCGGACGTGCCGCAGACCCTCCGGCACTTCCGGCCGCCTCGGCAAATGGACCTGGATGAAATCCGCCGCTGCATTCGCGACCACTGTGAAGCAGGACGGCGCTCCATCGAAGCCGGCTTCGACGGAGTCGAGATCACAGCCTTCATGGGTTATCTGCTGGCGAATTTTCTCTCCGGCTTCACGAACCGCCGCACCGATGAATACGGTGGCTCGCTGGAAAACCGGGGCCGCTTCATGGTGGAGCTGTTGCAGGGAATGCGCGACGTGCTCGGCAAAGACAAGCTGCTGATCATCCGCCTGAACGGGGAAGAACTGATGGACGACCACGGCGGCAACAGCCGCGCCGACTGTATCGAGTTCATGAAAATGGCTGAACAAGCCGGCGCGGATTCCATCAGCATCGTCGTGGGATGGCACGAATCCACGCGCGGAGCGCTGGGCCGCGACGTCCATACCGACCAGTGGCTGCCGCTGGCGCAAGCAGCATCGAAGGCGGTCAAAATCCCCGTTGCGTTCGGGCCGCGTTTCTGTGACGCGGTAAAAGCCGAAGAAGCCCTGGCGCGAGGCGACTTCGGCATGTGGGAAGTGTGCCGCCCGTTTCTGGCCGACCCGGAACTGCTGCATAAAGTCGCCGAAGACCGTGTCCCGGAGATTCGTCCCTGCGTAGGCGGGCTGCTCTGCCTGTCGCGCATGTTTCGCAATCTCCCGTACGTCTGCGCTGTCAACCCTCGGCTCGGCCATGAGGTGGAGCCCGAGTACGAGTTGCGTCCGGCGCGTGTGAAGAAAAAAGTGCTGGTGATCGGCGGAGGGCCTGGCGGATTGGAGTGCGCCTTTATCGCGGCGCAGCGCGGCCATTCCGTCACACTATGCGAGAAGAGCGACCGGCTGGGCGGGCAGTTGATTCCAGCGTCGCGCGAGATCGGCGGCGGTCACATCTTCCTAGATCTGGTGCGGTATTACGAAACGCAGATGAAGCGCTATAACGTAGATGTCCGTCTCAATACGGAAATGACTCCGCAGTTGTGCTCCAAGATTGCGCCCGACGTGAGCGTGGTCGCCACTGGTTCCGATATTGACGGCGTCTCGCTGCCGGGGATGAGCTTGAATAATGTCGTTATTGCTCATGAAGTTCTTGAAGAAGGCTCTCCCTGCGGCGATCGTGTTGTGGTTCTGGGCGGGGAGCGAATTGGGCTGGTGGCCGCCGAGTATCTAGCCACGCGAGGCAAGGATGTGACGTTGGTTGAGGTCGGCAAGCGGCTCGGCGAGGACGTCTTGGCTACGTTCAAGTGGCGCCACGCGGCGTGGGTGAAGGAGCTTAAAATCAAGACTCTCACCAACACGCGCGCCAAAGAGATCAAGCCAGAGGGTGTGCTCATCGCAGACAATGACGGCCATGAGGTATTGTTGTCCGCCGACACCGTTATTCTGGCCATCCCGCGCAAATCGCGCCAGCAATTGATCAATGACCTGGAGTTCGTCTCGGATGAGCTCTACGCCATCGGTGATGCGATCAAGCCCCGGTCCATGCACAACGCCATTCGCGACGGATATTTGATCGGAATTCGAATATAGCGGCTGAACGACGCGTCAAAATATCCGCGCCAAGCGAGGGAGGAAAGTGCCGAACTAGCGGAAGACGACGGCGATGCCGTGCTTGGTCTTGTCGGGAAGCTCTACTGGATATTTACGAATTAACTGGCTCTTGATTGGGCGCAATAATTTGCTGGCCGGAGAGCCATCCGGCGCGTTGGTCCTTCCCAGAAACTCCACGTCAAGCAGGTCATCCGGGGCGGGGTCGTTTTCGAGCAGGAAGTAAGCGCCGCGAATGGAGAGATTCTCGAGCGTGGTATGTTCCACGAAAGGAATCCCGTCTTTCCCTTTCCCTTGTACCAGCAACGGAATTTTGAAGGATTCGCGGTTGGAAGCACGCCGCTCGGCCTGATCGGGCGGGTGAAGGTGTTCCTTGCGGCTGATGTCGATTTCAAGACCTTCCCATGCTGCGACTACATTGGGAAAAAACTTCTGAGCTTCACCGACAATCGTCTCCAGAAAATTGTCGCTGTGATCGGGGTCGTGATGAAACAGCACGAGTTGCTTCACTTGAGCTTCCTTGGCAATGTTGACTGCTTCGCGCCAGGTGGAGTGGCCCCAGCCTTTCTTGAAGTTCACGTATTCCAGCGGTGTATACTGCGCATCGTAGATGAGCACGTCGGCGCCTTCGGCCAGCCTGCGAACATTGGAATCGTGCTGCGCTGATCCGGGCTCGTTATCTGTCGCATAAACGATCACTGATCCGCCGCTTTCGATCCGAAATCCCACGCAGCCTTGAGGGTGATTCAGAGGCACCGTCTTCAATACGGCATCTTTGAACGAGATGGTTTCGTTTTCGATGTTGTGGAACTGCCGCCGCGCCTCCATGACGCTCATGTTGACGGGAAAATATGGGTCCGACATCTGTTCTTCCAGCGCCTGCTGGACAGTGCAGCGATGCCCCGGGAACGAATGAAAATAAAAACAGTTTTCCGGGTTGTAGAGAGGTTCAAAGAACGGTATGCCTTGAATGTGATCCCAATGGTAGTGCGAGAGGAAGACGTAGGCCTCGATGCTGCGGTGCCCGTACTCTTGTAATAGCTGCTTGCCAAGAGAGCGGAATCCAGTGCCGCAATCAAGGATGATTATTTCACCCTTTGGGCTGCGGACTTCAACGCAAGACGTGTTCCCGCCGTACCGGAAGTTTTCTGCCACTGGAGTGGGTGTCGAGCCACGCACTCCCCAAAAGCGGAGCTTCATGATTCCTGTCTAGACCTCAGGCGCGGGCCACCGCCCAATTTCGTAGCTGAGGGGGGAGTCATCACCGGACAAAGCCAACCCGCAAAGCACCTTATCATAGCGCAAGCAGCCGCGCAAACGAAATCAATGCGCCGGCGCTATTCCATCTCTGGCATGAGCGTCACAGGAACGCCCAAATTCCATTCTGCCCAGTGGAGATTCATGTCGGCAACCTTCAGCGTCCGCTCGATCATGGGCAAGTCGGTACTGTCAATCACCTCTCGCAACAGTGCGCGGGCCTGCGCGATTCTTTGCAGCATCTCTTCCCGGTCCATTTGTGACTCCTGAGCGCTTGCTCCCGGTGGGTAGCGCAGAGCGAATTGAAAGCCGCAGAGTTTGAAAACCGCAAACTCTGCGCTACGTTACTACGTTATACCCGATCCAACACGCGGCGTACCTCTTTGGGGCGCTGATCGATAATGCGCCGCGTCTTCAGCTCATATCGTGGCAGAGTTCCCGGCGCAACGAGCTCCACTTCCAACCGCACCTTGATGGCTTCGTGTATTCTTCCCGCGGCCGTGTGCGCCAGTTGGTCGTACTGATCCGCCGGTACCTGCGGCACGGGCTCGGCCCGAACGCAGATGCGATCCATGCCGCTGACGCGCGTCAGAACGAGTTCGTAATGCGTGCTGAGCCCCTCGATGTGCCCGATGATGTTCTCGACCGCGGACTGGTACACGTTGGTGCCCCGGATGGTCACCATGAAGTCCGTTCGGCCCAATACCACGCCCTTGAGAAACGCCCACGTGCGCCCGCAGGCACACTCGTTGTGGCGCTCGACCAGATCGTGAGTGCGGTAATTGATCAGGGGCTGCGCGTTGTTGACGTAGGTGGTGATGATATTCTCACCGATTTTATCCGGAGGCACCTCATCTCCGGTTTCGGGGTCGCGGCTCCAGGTGAAGCAGCCCGTCTCGTCCACGTGTACACCTTCCTGAGTAGGACAACTGGGCGCGAAGGCATGTACTTCGGCCAGCCCCAATAACTCACCGGAGCGCGCGCCCCAAGCCTCTTCGATCTGGCGCCGCATAGCGGGGATGGCGCACGGGCCGGGCTCTCCGGCATGGAAAGTGAAACGCAGGCCTAGCGAGGCAGTATCCACTCCCATGGCGCGACCCACCTCTGCGAGGTGCAAGGCATAAGTGGGCGTGCAGATCAGGACGGTGGGCTTCAGACGCTGGATCATGCGGATGTGCCCCTCCGAATTCTGCCCGCCTCCGGGAATAACGGTGGCTCCGAGTCGCCGCACGCCCCAGTAGCAGCTCCAAAAACCGGCGAACGGCCCCCAGTTGAATGCAAAATAAAACCTGTCTTTCGGTCGAACGCCGAGCCACCAGAACGCACAGGCCCACGCTTCACCGTAACGCTCGGTGTCGTATCCGGTGTACGGAATGCGCAACGGAATCCCGGTGGTGCCGGAGGTCTCGCAATGCTGCGCGATGAAATCGGGATCAACCGCCAATGTCTCGCCGTAAATTGGACGCTCCTCCTGCAGCATGATGAACTCGTCCTTGTCCATCAGCGGAACTTTACGTTTAAAATCTTGCAAACTCCGGATATCGCCGGGGAGGACGCCCGCCTCGTCGAGTTTACGGCGGTAAAAAGAGGTGTGATCGTACGCATGCTGGAGGACAGCTCGTATGCGGTGCAGGTGCAACTCGTCGAGTTGCCGGCGCGGCATGGTCTCGTAGTATCGATTCCAATAAGGGCTATCTTGATTGCGCAAAAAAGGACGCATGGACACGGGAGAACTCCTTGCCAATTCTGACACGGTCTAGCTCGCTCCCGCCAATGGCGATTTTCAGCCCGCCCGCCCATTCTAGTGACCGGCTCCGGTCAAGTCAAACGAAACAGTGACCAGAGGTACTCTGGTACTAAAACTGTGAGCCGCATCACAGACATGCGCTCCGCACCCTCTGTACCCTGTAGGTTGATGTTTGGGAGGTAATACAATGTCCGTTTCATACAGGCGCGTAATAAGAACGTTCACGTGGCATTTCCGCAGGGACTGTAGTCACTGGCCAACACATGTGGCTCACGAAACCGCATCCGCCGTGCAATCAGACAGAATCTGCCTCGAATGCCTGGCCCGGCGCATTTTTGAACAAACGGAGCCACACGACAGCCTCTGGTCCCCGGCTTTGAAGGATAAGCGGCCCGTCGCCCGATGGGTTGAGCTGAACACCCCAGCTGATGGACACTTCAACCTCAGGCCAACACAACACGGAAATGTAAAAGGTATTCCCTATTCTCTTCCTGCGGCGTAGAATGGCTGTATGCTGGATACGCCAAGAAAAGAAAGCCATCACAAAGACCATCGTCCCAAAGAAGCTCCAGCTGCCGTCTCGCAGAATAATATTCAGGACGTGTTTCTCAACAATCTGCGGAAGGAACGCACGGTTGTGACTGTGTTTCTGACGGGTGGCGTGAAGCTCACGGGCAAGATAAGAAGTTTTGACAAATACGCTTTAGTGTTGGAAACCAACAACCAGGAGCAACTGGTCTTCAAGCACGCCATCTCCACAGTTGTGGTGGCAAGGGCGTCGCAATCCGTCTCTCAGCCCGTCCAGCAAGTCGCGGAGGCCTAGCTATTCCCAGGTCAGTTTCTCCGGAACGGGCGATCCTGGTAAGCGTGAAAGAGAAGACGGCCGGGCGGCTGCCTTCCGCGGCGCGACCGGACCCGGAGGAATCGCTTAACGAACTCGCGGAACTGACGCGCAGCGCCGGGGCATTTGTGCAGGAGAAGATCCTGCAGAGCCGCGAGCGGCTCGATCCGGCCACTCTGGTCGGCCGGGGCAAGCTCGATGAGATCCGTCAGCACGCCGCATCCACTAAGACCAACCTTCTCATATTCGATTTCGATCTTTCTCCCACGCAGCAGCGGAATATCGAATCCGCTACTGGTTGTCGCGCTGTGGACCGCACTCAGCTCATCCTGGATATCTTCGCGCGTCACGCGAGAACCCGCGAAGGCCAGTTGCAAGTGGAGCTGGCGCAGTTGAACTACTTGTTGCCGCGGTTGGCGGGGCACGGTGCAGAGATGTCCAGGCTTGGCGGCGGGATCGGCACACGTGGACCCGGCGAAACACAGTTGGAAATGGATCGCCGGCGCATCCGCCGGAGAATCCGGCTGCTGGAAGACCAACTGGAGAACGTACGTGAGCAGAGAACCCGCCGCCGCTCCCGCCGCGTTACGATTCCGCTCGCGACTGTACCCCTGGTCGGCTACACCAACGCGGGCAAATCAACGCTGTTTAATCGTCTGACCCAATCGAACGTTTTGGCTTCCCCGCGCATGTTCGCGACGCTCGATCCTACCTTGCGTCTGCTGGAATTGCCCTCGCAACGGCGCGTGCTGGTCTCCGACACGGTCGGATTCATCCGCAATCTTCCTCACACGCTGATCAAGGCATTCCGCGCCACGCTTGAAGAGGTTGCCGAGGCCGACTTGATCCTGATCGTCTCAGACTCTTCATCCCCGAGCCGGGTACAACAAGACGAACAGGTGAAGAGCGTGCTTGAGGAAATCGGAGCGGGGCAAAAACCAGTACTGCACATTTGGAACAAGATGGACCTGCTCGGCGACGCCGAGAAGGAGTCGTTGAGAGCCTCACCTCAGATGCGGCAGGACGCGTTGGGGGTTTCGGCCCTTACAGGAGAAGGCATCGAAGAGCTGCTTCGCGCTATAGATCGGCATTTGACCGTGGATCCCGTCGAAACCGTTCGCCTGCGGTTCGGTAGAGGCCAGCGCGGACAGCTTTCGATTGTGTATGAGTCCGGCAGGGTACTGCGTCGGGAGGAATCGGACGGAGTCGTTACCGTTGACGCTGAATTGCCTCACTCCATCGCCGCTCGCCTGCTCCGCTACCACCCAACCGAGGAACCACTGGCCGCTGATTGACGACCTCAGAACGCCAATGAACCTTCGAGGTCACCTTCCTCGTGTGGGTTACCTTACAGTACTTAGATACCGTAATTTGCCGAACTTTCTGCTGCAATTTGGGGCAGCAGCATGCGACGGGGAAAGTACCTTGCAGGCCGCGAAACAAGGGCATTTCATTAGTTTTCTTGCTGCAGATTTGTGCAAAACAGGTTTCTCAATTGGAAAGCGGCGTAAAAGGTTGCGGGATGATGAGCGCGCCTCCCGCACCAGCCGGGAAACCGTCGCAAGTTGCTATCCAGCTTTGGTTTACAACGAACCACGAACCTCCCTTGGGGAGCAGCTAACAATCGTTTGTTCCAGCCTCGGACGTATAAAGACGCCCTCTTTTCCACATGATTTTCCACAGCGCGGAAGAACGTCTCAGTATGGGTGAGAGTTCCTCGCATCGTCTACCTTAGGTCTTCTCGGGAGTATAATCTCCTGCAAGTTGAGGACGTATTCGCAATTTCGAAGGGGGCTTAACCAGATGGAACACTGCTTGGTTACTGGAGGTACCGGCTTTATTGGGTCGAATCTTGTGGCGAGGCTCCTAGCCGAAGGTATACACGTCATAGTCGCTGATCGCAACTCGCCTACGAAAGTCCTCATCCCTTGGCCCAAAACCGAAGAATTGGAATTCAGGGAAACTGACCTACGAGATCGCGACCGGATAGCTGAATTGATTCGGCGCGAACGTCCCGATGTTGTTTTTCATCTCGCCGCGCAGCCACTTTCCGCACGCAGCAATGTGGACCCAGTTTGGAGCAGCTGAAGACAATATTTTAGGAACATATAATGTGCTTGAGGCCGTCAGGAAATCTAGTCGTGGTACCCGAATTGTTTTTGCATCCAGTGCATGCTTTTACGGCGTCCCGGTGGCGGAACCCCCGTTAACTGAAACAGACGCTCCTGCAGTCGGTCATTACATACTATACCGCGACAAAAATTGCTGCGGATTTTGCTGTACAGCATTATCGGAAGATTTACTTGCTCGATTGTATTTGCGCGCGAATGGTTAATGTATACGGTCAAGGTGACGCGCATATAGAGAGAATTGTTCCACGGCTCATTCTCGCAGGACTGAGAGGAGACGAACCCACGCTCACTCAGTCAGATGGGGGCGCCGCCGGGCGGTGGCGATCAATATCTTCCTTTTTGGAATGATCCTAAAGATCCGGTAGGCATGGCAACCCTGTCGAATACGATTCTTGCCTCTCCCATTCTGAAGGAAGCTGCACGGGCCGGACTGTTCACGTTTTATTATCCTGGGAATGGCGGCGAGCCTTGTCTGACGCGTCCGATACGGATCCCTGGCTGTTCTGCTCCTCGTGATGATAGTGATTATCCCGATGCCCAAGCGTGGCTAAAAACTTACAATCCAGGCGAAGAAGACCAGGCCTTTCCAACCAAGCGGTAGCGCGGCAGTTGCGGACCAGCGGTGCTACCGTGGGCAAGTGGCGGGAACGCTTTCGCACAGCCCGCCTGGAAGGTTTGGCCGATGAGCCTCGTCCCGGAGCCCCTCGTGAGATTAGCGA
>JACPPJ010000011.1 GCA_016191085.1 Acidobacteriota bacterium
GAGAAAAGCAGATTCCTCGCTGCGCTCGGAATGACATCATCGGGAACTTTTTCAGCAGCCTGCTAGCGTGCTGTAACGTGAGTTCGTTTACAAACGCGTTGGACCTTTTTGAAGATTTCATTGGCCGTTGCGGTCCAGACAAAAGGTTTGGGATTCCGGTTGTGATGCTCTAAATAGTGATGGATCGCCTGCTCCAGTTCGCGCACCAGATCCGCGCCACGGCCATGTGCGACAACTTCGTGGCCTGCGCCATCGAACGGGTGCTCCAGTGGGTGGCCTGGGGCGGTGTCGTTTCCAGGGTGCGGGTGATCAGCTCTTCCACGTGGGTGTCGCTAATCTCACGAGGGGCTCCGGGACGAGGCTCATCGGCCAAACTTCCAGGCGGGCTGTGCGAAAGCGTTCCCGCCACTTGCCGACGGTAGCACCGCTGGTCCGCAACTGCCGCGCTACCGCTTGGTTGGAAAGGCTTTCCGCGCACCGCAATACGATGCGGGACCGCAAGGCGAGCCGTCCTTGCAGTAAAGCCCGCTGAATTCCGGATTATCGGTATGAGTTTCTTCCTGCCTGATTCAACGTTATGTCATCTAAGAACATTTGACACCGGGTTCGCTGCTGTCCTATAGTCAATGCCATCCATGTTAACGGTACGCATCATCGGTTCTGGCTACACCTGAGTCTAACCCACCAACGTCGGTCTGCCGTCTTCCCTTAATTTTTTGGTGTTTTGAAAAAACAACCTTCTGCCTTCGGGCCAAGAAGGGGGCGTTCTGGTTTGTATACAGCTCCCCCTTGGCCAAGTTCGAATTCCATGAAAACAAGGACATCCATGCAGTCTATTCGAACAACTGGCTTCTTAATTTGTGCCGTGATCGGCCTTATTTCGCTGGCGCCTCAGCGCGCGTTTGCGCAAGGCTGAATTTTGGCGAAAAATATGGTGCCCGGGATCGGCGCCCAAATCGGACCGTATTTGCAAAAAGGTGAATGGCAGGTTATCGGAGGCATCAATCGTTGGGAGACTGATGACCAGTTCCGGGGGACCGACCATAGGGTAGATCTTTACCAGACAGATTCACAGGTAAAAGAAGGAGCACTTACCCTGGGCGTGCAAGGCAGCTATGGCCTCACGCGTCAAATCAACCTTCTGGTTGAAGCCCCGATTATACTTTCGTCTTACTGGAGCACGAAAGTCGCAGGTATTCGGCAGAAACAAGTTGCGCGGGGTTTGTCGGACATTGTGGCCGGCGGGCGCGTGTGGTTATTCGGCTGCGACAGCCATCCTGACCAGAACATCGCGCTTGGCTCAGGTGTAAGACTGCCTACGGGAGAATCGAATTACCAGGTTCTATATCCCAACTCTCAGGGCCGGGACTTTGCCAAGCGTCCTGTATTCCCGGGGATACACCCCGGCATCGGCGCATGGGGACTCCGCTTGTCGGTGGACAGCTTCAAGCAGTTCAGGTATTTCGCCGTTTTCGGATCGGGTCAATACATGTTTAGCCTTCGGGATCAAAACGACACGCTTTATATGGGCGCCGCTATGAACCCGCTTGGGCCCGAGGCAGTGGCGGAGAACGTCCGGTACGTCTCTACACCGGACTCGTATCTCTTCAGCGCAGGTGCGGCCACGTCGGTTCCCAAACTGCCCGGGGTGTCTGCATTCTTTGTCGGAAGGATAGCGGGCGTGCCCGTACATAACGTGTTGACACAGACCATAGGCTTCCGCCAGCCTGGGTGGTTTTTCACCATTGAGCCAGGATTAAACTTCGCAACGAAACTGGCATCGTACAATGTCAGCGTGCCGATACGCGTACGCCAGAACGTGCAGCCGGATTTTCTTGGCATCCCGAAAAATTCGGACTTTGCACACCTCCAAGTGCGGGTGGGCGTAATGTTCCAGCTCGGCGGCAGGAAGAAGGTAGAGCCCGATCTGGGAATTACCACGTCGGAACCGAGCAAGTAAAGAACTGGGGTAGCTCCTAGCAGGCTGCTGAAAAATGTTCCGATGATGTCATTCCGAAGCCGGCGCTTTTTGCCGGGCTGAGGAATCTGCTTTGTTTTCAGCAGCGCGAGACAAAAGCAGATTCCTCGCTCCGCTCGGAATGACAGCGAAAAGTAATTTTCAGCAACCTGCCAGGATTTGAGGAGGACAGAAGTTGTATGCAGCATAGCTTTTCGATCGGGTATCGAACCGTCTGGTGCTTGCTTCTCGTAGCATTCGCAATGCCGCCGGTAAGCGCTAAAGACCCAGACAAGTTCAAGCCATTCAAGTTAAAGACATCGGATGGAGCTGCGAAGACGCTCCAGGATTTTGCAAATAAAGCCACGCTCGTGGGTTTCTTCTTTCCCACCTGCGCGTATTGCAACGCCGCACTTCCTGAGGTGCAGAACATTTACGAAAAGTACAAGGATAAGGGACTCTCGGTGGTGTGGATCAACGTTCTGCCCAAGCAGAACAAATTAATCCCCGATTGGCAGGAAAAACACCATCTCACGATACCAGTGCTGATCGGAGCATCGCAGGAGGCTTTGCAGAGAGACTACCGCCTGAACGCGACGCCGACCCACTATCTGCTCGATGCGAACGGCCAGGTGATTTTTTCCCAAACCGGGTACAAGCCCGGCGATGAGAAAGCGCTGGAAGCGAAAATCGCTGAGACCCTAAATAGTGCTCCCTAAGCCGTCGTAATTCGGACCATTCCATGCACGACACGCCAGACATTCGAGAGGAGTCTCAAACAGCGGCTCTTCTCCATGATCTCCTGCGGATGCGGGGGGGGCGGTGCAAAGAATGTGCGGCTTTGCTTTGCGCCCATGAGACGCTAATGAGTCTCGTGGCGGGATGCAAGGACAGCCCGCGATGTTTGTCCTGCCTCGCCCGATTGATGGGAGGAGGCCGCGAGCAGGTGCGCGATCACCTGTTGGGCTATATCATGGGACGTGCGTGCCGCCGTGACGCCTGGTCGTGGGCCAACCGGGAAGAGGCAACCGAGCCGGCCGCGCTGCCGCTTTGCCTATGGCCGTCGCCGGAAGGCATTGCGAAAGAGAGTCAACCGGAGCAGAAGATGAATGCATTGTCTGACGAACCCGCTCCCGATTCGGTCCCTGACGCCGAGTGGGACGCCGGAAACATGGGTTGCGGCGAGTTGGTAATGGGGCTTCGGATGCGTCTCCAAACCATGAAAGCAGGGCAAATTCTGAAGCTAACCGCAACCGACGGCGGAATGCCGGAAGATCTTCCGGCATGGTGCCGTTTAACGGGACACAAACTGGTTTTGTCCAAACATCCTGAATATTGGATTCAACGAAGGGAGAACTAGATCAATGCCTGGAAAGTTTTGCGTGAGTCTTTCATATGCCAAGGACAACTCCGACAAAGCTACGGTCGCGTTCGTCGTCGCGAACGCCGCGGTTGCATCGGACAAAGATACGCTGGTATTCCTCAGTATCGAAGGCGTGCGACTTTCTCAGAAAGGATACGGGGACGACATTCACGAAGAGGGATTCGCACCGCTGAAAGAACTGATGAGCAACTTCGCCAATGCGGGCGGTAAGATTTACGTTTGCTCGCCGTGCTTCAACAAGCGCAAGCTCGATCCCAACAATCTGGTGGCGGGCGCAACTGTTGTAGGCGGAGCCAAGCTGGTGGAATTTCTCAGCGAAGGCGCGCCTTGCGTCAGCTATTAGGGGAATCTGATGGAACCGGTAGTGCGTCATCCGCTGGAGCCCGATGTCTCGTTCGATGGCGGCAAAATGGATTGCGGCAACGGGCTCCTGCTGCTGATCCGAAAGCATATCGATCCGCTGCCAAGCGGCGGCATCCTGGAGGTCCGCTCAACGGAGAGTTCCGTCGAGGAGGACCTGCCCTCCTGGTGCCGTCTCACCGGCAATGAGTTCATCTCTTTGACTCGCCAGGGTGATCAGCGAAGCTTCCTCATCTGTAAGGGATCGCTCGCGAACCGATCCAACGTTAGTGCGGCCGCACCCAAGCAGTTCTCGTCGCAAGCTCCGGTTCCGGTGCAGATTCCGTCCGTGCTTCCGAAGCCTGCACCAGCGCCGGAAATTCCGCCGCTTTCCGTGATGGGAATCGGAAGCTGGCCCCGGCCGCGGTGGATGCTGCAGTCGATCCACGACCATCTGGAAGGCCGGCTGTCGGACGCCGACTTTCAAACGACCGCCGATGACGCCGTGCGACTAGCTGTCGAGGCACAGTTGCGCGCCGGCGTAGACGTGGTCACTGATGGAGAGCAGCGCCGGGACAATTACGCGAGCTTCGTGGGGGGCCTTCTCGATAATTGCGTTCTGGTCCCGCTAACGGATCTCCTTCCCTTGGTCGATGATCCGGCTCACTTCGAAGAGGAAATGAAGAGCCTGGATGTGCCAGCCGACAAGGTCCGCCATCCAGCGGTTTTTGGACCTATCGGTCGAAGCAAACCGCTGGCGGTTCATGAACTGGAGTTTTTGAAAACGCTGACCGGGAAACCCGCGAAGGTGGCTCTCCCCGGGCCGTACTTACTTACTCGAACGATGTGGATGGAGTGTCTGTCTCCACATGCCTACGAATCGCGCGAGCAGCTCGCTCAGGACGTAGTGCGCGTTCTGCGGGAAGAGCTGCACTTTCTTCTTGCGGCTGGCGCGGCGCTGGTACAGTTCGATGAGCCTGTGTTGAGCGAGGTGGTTTTCACGGGGGCCAAAGCTACTCGCAGCTTTATGTGCGGCGCGTTGAGCGAAAAAAAGGATGCCGAATCCGAGCTGTCGTTCGCACGCAATCTGATCAACCGTGTGGTGGAAGGAATGCCTCGATCGCGAACGGCCATGCACATGTGCCGTGGTAACTGGACACCGGACGAATCGGCGGCACTGCGCGGCAGTTATGAACCTCTTCTGCCGTTGTTCCAGGAACTCCACGTCGGCACGCTGTTCCTGGAGCTTTGCACGCCTCGCGCGGGAGAGATGGCTGTCCTCAAAGATTTGCCTCGCGAGTTGCGAATCGGGGTGGGTGTCGTGAACCAAAAGAATCCTGCAAGGGAATCCGTGGAAGAGATCGTGGCCAGGGGCCGAGAGGCAATTCGCGTCTTCGGAGCAGACCGTGTACTGTTGACGCCCGACTGTGGATTCGCAACCTTCGCGGATAATCCAGTGAGCTCGGCGGCAATCGCCGAGCAAAAGCTGCGTTCCATCGCTCAGGCCGCTGAGATTTTGCGAACGGGATGAAGTTGCAAGGATGCGCGTTAGCCCGCATGGTCATGATCCGGGCAGACAATAGGCTGCTCCGCAGCGAGGCGCCGGGAGCAGCCCTAGAGCAGCATGCTTGGACAGTGGCCTTACTTGCTCCCCTTCTTCTGGAGCGAGACAACCGCTGTGTGAGCGGCTCCACACGAGCCCTCGGCCAGATCAACACGGATCGAGTAGGTTCCGTTCGGGAGACCCGCGATATCCCAATTGAAAATGTACTGATTGGCCGTGTAATCGTAACGCATGGCGTTGCCGGTGTCGCCGTTTGTATTGGCGACTGGCTCCGCATCCGTACCAACGACGGTCGGCGTTCCGTAAGCGAAGAACACATGCGCGGCTGCGTTACTAATGGCGTAATTCAGAGCGTCCGTGATGCGGATCTTGGTAGAAACGGTCCGGCCGCCAAATATACTCGTACCGTCTGCATTGATCGGCTGCTGGAAACCGACAAAGACGTACGTTATGCCAAGGTTGGCATTGTCGCCGCTCGCTTCGTACAGCGAATCGCCGGCAAATGATGCGGTGACGGTATGGTCGCCCAATGCTAACGTGGACGGATTGAAGGCGATTGTGGCCACGCCGTTCACGTCCGTAAACGCGCTGCCCGCCGAGGCGCTGTCGATAAAGAAGGAGATTGATTTGTTCGCGACGGGAGTCGAGCCGACCGTGGTGACCAGAGTCGCCGAAATCGACACATTGGTGCTGCTATGGAGCACCACGCATCCGCCATTTCCCACGGACAGCGTTAGAGTGGTTGCCTCAGCCGAAGCGACTGGCACCGCAACCGTGAAAGTGATCGAAACTCCGCTGCCGCCACCTAGCCCTTGAGCACCACCGGTTCCGGTGGCGGCTTGAATCTTTACGGTGTACGTGCCCGCGGTGGTGGGCGCTGTGATCGTATAATTCGTGGGGCACGTGGTTGCCGAGGTCGTGAATGTACACGAAGGAGTGGCGGGCGATACCACCGCGTCGGAAGCGCCACTCGGCTTTACCTCGGTCGTTGCGCCGAACGTCACCGTTCTCGGGTACGTGGTCGTGCTACCTTGCGTGTCTATGCCGAACGTAAGCGTAAACGTGATGTTGGACCCGCCAGTCACCGTACCATTCACTGTCCAATTCCCGGAACTGCCGGCGAAAGTAGCTGCCGGACTAATGTTGGTGGATACGTAATCAATTGAGTGCGCAACCGCGGGCACAGGGGAAAGTGTCACGCACCCAAACAGCGCGAGCGCTGTAACGACAACGAACAATCTATTGCTGGATTTCATTTTTCTGCTCCTGAGATCTGCTTGAGCTTGAACTTAAGCTTGATACTGCATGGTTCGACAGGAACACCAATCTGTCTGGCCTGTGCACGCGCAACTCTCCACTGGGACGTATGCAGATGGGCGGGTCCCAGGTGTGCGGCATTGCAAGAACAATGCCAAACCGTGCTGTCAGCTAAGCTCTCTGTAGCTCTGTATTTCGCCTGTTTTAAGCACGGGGAGCGCAAAGGGAGCTTCCGAAAGACATCGCTTCAGTAGGAGCGGAATACCACGTGGTGTAAGCGGATTACACTGGGGTGGGCTTCGCGAAGCCAATGATATGCAACTGTGCCGATTGAAATTTGAGTGGTATCAGAGCGGCCGCGGGGATCATTTGTCGCTGATTTACACAACAATGACCCCCACGGCTGACACCTGTTAGCGTCTTGCTCAGGCTGCGATGATATCTCTGGATTCATCCTTGAGCATCGAGCGAATCTGCTCGCGGAGTTCAGGAGTGTTCTGATGGCCATGGACCGTTGTGGCATGAAGGACCGCCAGGTCGAGCACCTCATCCTCCCTGCCTGAAATGGCAAGCGTGCAGTTTTTCTCAGTCGGGAAGTTTCTGCAATCGATCACTTTTCTCTGGGAGCTTGGCATAGGCGTCATCTCCTTGGAACAGTGATTTGGGCCAGTGATTTAGTTTCCATAGCATAGCGCCGAACGAAAGCAGTTTGCAATGGCAAAGCGAAGGGTGGAGAACTCAGGTCGGTAAAACCGGGGCGGCTTTCAAAAAAAAGAACTGCTTCAGTCGAATCGACCGAGCAGTTCTTCCGATTAGAGGACTTGCACGTTATCTGCCTGCAACCCCTTGGGTCCGTTTTTTAGGACAAACCGTACGACTTGGCCTTCCTGCAACGTCCGATGTCCCGTTGATTGGACAGCGGAGAAGTGCACGAAAACATCTGGACCGCTGTCACGGCTGATAAAACCATAACCTTTGGCGTCGTTGAACCATTTAACAGTTCCTTGTTCCATTGTTTTACACCTTTCCTGAAATTTCCTGTGAGAAGATCAACTGCTAATTAGAGGTTGGTGACGCTTAAAGGCGGGACCTGCTCAAAACTGCTGTAAATCACTACTTGGATGTGCGTCCGGCGAAAACGATTCAATCTGATTAGTAGAAGGAATCGATTCCGCCGCCTTAGCGTACGTTGGGCTCGCGGGCGCAAGGGCAGTCCCGAATGGCAGCCAGAATAAATTTCCCTTGACATCCACGACCAGCCGATTTATTTTCTTCCCAATGGCGGAATCTGGAATTTGAATTTGAATCGGTTCGACTTTTTCGTTGCGCGGGTAACTGTTTTTTCGTTCCTGCCACTTCTGGGCGGAATCAAAGCGGACCGAGGCGTCCTTCTTTCTCCTCCCAGCAAGTGAGCCAGACAATTAGGAGGATGAATGAGCTACTTGCACCTAAGACCATGGATCGGCTTGCAGACCGTTGTTGTCGCGTTCGCTTTAGCTATCATGGCCGGTGGGCAGACGTCGGAACCGAGTTGGTATTTGAAGGCCCACATTGATGAGGCCTGTAGCTGCCCGCTGTTCTGCCCATGCTACTTCAACACCAAGCCTGCCAATGATTACTGCAACTTCAATAACGTTTTCAGCGTGCAACAGGGCCACTACGGCAACGTAAAGCTCGACGGCATGCACGTATGGTTGTCCGGCAATTTGGGAGGCGATTTCAGCCAGGGCAAAACGGAGGCGGTCGTGGCGGCATTTGAACCTTCAGCGACTCAGGAGCAGGTAGATGCATTCATGAAAGTCGCCACCAAGATTTATCCCGTTACCTGGCAAAAAATTTCAACGACGGATCGGACGGCGATGACCATTACACATTCTCCGGAACGTCATACCGCATCGCGCGCCGATGGCAAAGGCGCGGTGGAGTTAGTCGCCGCCAGTGGCTCGGCAAACGATGGCAAGTCAGCGCCTCGGATTGAGAACCTCCGTTATTTCGGCGCGGGGAAAAATGCGGGTTTCAATCTGTACTACGGCACTCACCGCTACAACGGCCACGGCTACAATTACAGCTACACAAAACACAATGGCTTCACCATTGACATCGAAGCGGGGAGCCCCACTAAGTAACCTGGGGGACCATAACTGTAATCGCCAGGAGAGCAGGGCGGAGGATCGCGTGCGGCGTATTCCCAGCGGCTCGGTCTATTCGGCTGAGCCGCAGCCCAGTTCGCCAATCAAAACGCCAACTCGCCGAGAGCAACCCACACTAACTTCCTAACTGGACTCGCAGAATTTCTCCCGGAAGCGGAACGATTCTGGGCGCAGCCTCCGATCCGGCGCTGTCAATGCTGGGTCGCCTCTGCTCGTGTTTTGCGGTCACATGGTAGTCCAATTCAGTCCGCTCCATGCGGATGCCGAGCGTACGTTCCAACTGGTGTAACTCCGACCGCTGGTCCTTGGCAAAGAAAGTCGAAGCGACGCCGCGGACACCTGCACGTCCGGTGCGGCCGACCCGATGAATGAAATTCTCCGCGACCTCGGGCAGGTCATAGTTGATGACGTGCGCGATGCCCTGAACGTGAATTCCACGCGCCGCGATATCGGTGGCGACGAGTACGCGATAGCGGCCCTGCTGAAAGCCAAGTAAAGCTGTCGTACGCTGTGCTTGCGTGCGGTCACCATGGATCATGGCCGCGCTGAACCCTTGGTGAGCCAGCTTCCTGGCGACTCGCTCTGTTCCGCGCTTAGTTCGTGCAAATACAAGGCAGCGGCCAGTCTCTTGCGACAGGATGCGCTGTAGCAGTTCCGGCTTGCGATCAGGCGCAACTTCAAATGCGCGCACCTGGACATTTTCCGAGGGCTTCAGAATTGAACCAAACGCGAGGCGCACAGGAGCTTTCAAATAATCGTTCACAAGATGTGCGACGGAGGCTTCCAGGGTTGCGGAAAAGCACATTGTCTGGCGCTCTTTCGGCAGCACTGAGGCAATTCTACGGATCGCCGGAAGGAATCCCATATCCAACATGCGATCGGCCTCATCCAGCACGAGGATTTTGAGCCGGAGGAAGCTGATCAGCTTGCGTTTGAGATAATCTTCCAACCGTCCGGGAGTGGCAACAACCAGCCTGGCACCGGTGCGTATCGCGCTGAGTTGCTGGCTTTCGGATAAACCTCCTACCACGAGAGCACCAGGCCCCAGTTTTTTCCCCCTTAATTTATCGTACTGATCCAGAACCTGCATCGCCAGTTCGCGCGTGGGAACCAGGACCAAAGCTGCGATTCCGGGCGTGCTTTGCTGAAGCAGGTGCTCCATTATGGGGACCAGGAACGCCAATGTTTTGCCTGTACCTGTTTGAGCGGTGGCAAGGACGTCTTTGCCATCGAGCGCTTGCGGAATCGTGGCGGCTTGAACCGGAGTTGGTGTTGAAAAACGAGATAGCGCTAGGCGCTCCTGAGTGTAACTGGAGATCGAGAGTTCTGAAAAATCGTTCACGATAGCCTTGTCTATGACAATAGCAGGCGGGCCGTACACACGTTGTCAGCCCAGCGACTTGCGTTGCCAGTATGGGTTAAATTACGCTGAAGACTTACGGCAGAAATAAGAAGGGCGGGATTTCTCAGATCAGATGCTCAGAGCAACCGCACTACACAACCGCGGTATTAAGCGCAAATATAGTATATCACGTCCGAAGTGGGCCGCCTCGTTTATAACGCGGCGTGCGGCAAAGCCGTACTCACAACGGCCACTGAGCTCGAGCACACTTCCATGAGTTTTGTGATCACATCCGCGGCGCTATACGTTAAACCATGGGGCGGGAGAAAGCGGCTGATGTTCAGGAGGTCGTCGCCCGAAGTTACGATGCCAACCTCGATTCGACCGCCTTTGCGCGCCTGTGGCTGGCCTATATTTGCGAGCAAAGCATTGCAGAGGCATCGTCTGCCCCTGGTGTCCTCCGGATTGCCGCCCTTTGAGGCGTAGATTGTCTCCGGTTCTGCGGAGCAGCGGAAATCAATGGCGCCCTCGGCCGTCCTGTAGGCTTCGCGCAAATATCCCAAATCGCAGATGCGTGGCCGCGCAAGATACACTTGCCGTTCTGAAAGCGAGCCCTCCAGTTGTGCGACCTTAAATGGGAAACCGGTAGATGAGGCAATGGCGTCGGTGAATACCCGCGCGGTCCCCGAGACTGCTTTGCGCAGCAGGGCGTGCTTGTAATCCTCTCTCAAACCAGACTCGGCGCAGAAGGCAAACGCGGTTCCCACCTGGATACCGGCGGCGCCGGTTTCGAGAGCTTCGGCGAATTTCTCCGGGGAGCCGTATCCGCCTGCCAGCCAGAACGGCAATCCCAAGCTGCGCAGTTTGTCAAGATCAACGTTGTCGCGCTCTCCGTAAACCGGCTCACCCGCTTCGCTGAGCTGCAACTTGCCGCGCGGTGGAGCGTTGTGTCCGCCCGCCGAGGAATTCTCGATAATGAATCCATCTACCCTGCCATTGGCCTTCTTGACCATGGTCGTGGCAAGGGTGTTCGAGGCGATGATGGCAAGGAATTTCGGACGGCGGAGCGGCGGAAGATCGCGCTCCATGAAGTCGCGCGGGGCGAACGTCACGGTTGTGTCGTCACCCTGTTGCGCGTCGGTGACGGTCAGGGGATAGGTTGCCGGATCGTGTGTGACAAAGCGCTCGAGCACTCCGGGAATTCGCAGAGGTATGCCAGCGCCCATCAGTACATAATCAACGCCGGCCAGCATGGCGCCGTAAATGGATGGAAGGTGCGGAAGCTGAATCTTCTCAAGGTAATTGATTCCCACGGGATTTCGGTGGCCTTCGCGCGCCAGAAAGACCTCCACAAAATTGCCGGCAACGCAAAGCTCCTCCACTTCCCGAGGGCCATCCTTCGCGTGTAGCGGCAGCATCACATAGGGTGCGTCATTCTGCTTGCCACCGGGAATATGAAACTTGCGCCATATCCGCCCAGCCATCTCGGGGAATGGAAAATGATCGAGGGCGCGGCGGATGTGTCCGCCTTTGTCACCGTCTTGCAGCCGCCTCGCGAGGATCACATCCAGAGCCGTTCCAGAGACGACACCGAGGTGGCCGAGTTCCGATACAGCGTGTGCCAGCCGCCAGCCGGAGATAGCCGCTCCCATGCCGCCCTGGATAATCATTGGATACTGGTTCATATTATCTCGTCAACCATTCCAGCGTTGCGCGACTGGCATTTATGTAACCATCAGAGTCTAATCTGGAACGCGCAGTTTGACAATTCACCGGAACCGCATTCACCGGAACCGCACGTGGGAATAGCCAGTGCAAAGTTGGAGCGGACTTGGCGCCCACGGGGATTGGCTTTTCTGCTGGCGATTCACTAGCAACTAAAGAAAACAAGCTGCAAAGTACGAGCAAGCACGCCTCTCTTCTGCTACAATCGGATGACATTCGCCTTCCTGTTATCGCGATGATGCACCGAAGGCCAGTTGTTGGGGACCACTTCAGGAGGGTAATGCAACGTGCGCGTTCATTTAGTCAATCCCAATGAGTTATCTTTCGGAGTTGGTGTTATCACGCCCCGCTGGCTTTACGTGTTGGCTAGTGCCACACCGCAGGAATACGGTGATCCGGCGATAACCGATGAGACGCTCGAACAGTTTGACCCGAGCAGCGTGCAAAGTGGCGATGTTGTAGGGATCGGTATCCACACCGCCAACGCATGTCGCGGGTACGAACTTGGCAAAGTGAGCCGCGAGCGAGGCGCTTGGGTAATCTATGGTGGCATTCATGCCACGCTGTACCCTGAGGAAGCGCACGAGCTAGGTGCCGCTCATGGCGTAGTCAAGGGAGACGGCGATGTGGTTTGGAGCACCGTGCTGGCGGATTGCGCCAAGGCGCAGCCGCGCCGAATTTACGACGGCGGCCGCGCTCCCGCCGACCACTTCCTGCCGGCCCGGTGGGATCTGATTCGCCCAAACGCTTACATGTGGGCTTCAGTGCAGACCGTCCGTGGCTGTCCTAAACATTGCTCGTTTTGTTCAGTATGGCGCACCGACGGACAGCAACCGCGCCAGCGCGCAGCCGACGCCGTGGTCGCAGAAGTTGTTCAGCTCCGGCGCATGGGCTACCGCTTTATCACGCTGGCCGATGATAATTTTTATCCGGTTACGATGACCGATATCGCGAACGCTCGCCGTCAGAATAACCACCAGCGGTTAGCCGAACTGCAAGACCTTCGCGAGGAACGCTTTTATCTGATGGAGCGGCTGGCTCAACTCCCGGACGATCTGGTTTTTTTTACACAAATCACCATGGAAGCCGCGGAAGACCCGCAGTTCCTTGAGGCCATGCGGAAGGCGCACATAAAGGGGGCTCTGGTTGGAATCGAGGCAGTTACTCCTGAAGGTTTGAAAAGCATCTACAAGGAATTCAATCCGTCTGGTGACAAACTGGCCGAACAGTTGCGACTCTTCAAGCAGCGCGGCGTGCATGTTTTGGGGTCATTCATATTCGGTCTTCCGACTGACCGCGCGGCTACTTTCGAGGCCACCGCCGCTCTTGCAAAGAAGGCGGAAGTAGCATTTGCTCAGTTCGTGATGATGACGCCTTTCCCCGGCACAGTCGATTTTCAACGTTGGGAAGAGAGCCTCGGAGACAATGCAGATCGTATCCAGGGCGTGCCCGTCACACGATATTGGTTGATACCGGGGAACCTACGCCCCAAGCTCTATACTCCTCACCCCACCATGACGCCTGACGAAATCCGGAGCCGCACCCAGGGGGTGTGGGATAACTTCTACAGTTTGCCGGAAATTTGGAAGCGTGCGCATTGTGTTAAGTCATTGAGGTCGCGCTTGGCCTTCGTGTTCATTTCGAAACTGTATCGCCAGATGTATGCCAACACAGGTATCGCGACAGACAGTGCTCGCAGGAAAAGCGCAAACAAATGGGCGCGATGGCTGGCGAAACCGTGTCAACGCCTGTTCCGGGCCAAGCCGATGCCTGACCTCACCATTCCCGCACCCCCGCCCCGGTTCGAGCAAGCCGATGTGATCGCAGAATCACGGGCCGAAACCAACGTGTAGCTGACAGTAATTTTTACGGGTTCAGAGTCGTAGGCCCGTTGCTGCCGCCACTCCTGTCCAGTTATGCATCCGGCCTATCACGCGGCCGAAACACGACGCCTAATGCAAGTGTGTGCGAACGTGCAAAAGCAGAACCGGACACAGAGCCTCTTCCAGAAATGAATGGTCTGTCCTGACGGGCAGCCTGAATAGCGGGCTCCAAATCGCGGACCAGACATGATTTCACGACATAACCGTGAATACCGGTCTCGAAGGCCTCACGAATCATTTGGGGCGAATCGTGAACAGTCAGGATAATCAAACGCACTTTAGGTAGCGTTTGATGGATTTGTCTGGCTGCATCCAATCCGTTTACTTCCGGCATATTGATATCGAGGAGTACGACTTCGGGTTGGAATTGCTCTGCTTTTTGGATTGCATCGCGGCCGTTTGCGGCCTCACCTATCACTTTCCACCCTCTCTTTAGCTCGAGTAGCTCTTTCAGCGCTTGCCGCAAGCTTTCATTATCATCGGCTATCAAGATCTTCAGTTGATGCATGTCTCACCCTTGAGAGCCATCACGCGCCCTCGTTATACTTTTCTGGTGACGATAAACATTGACCCGCCTCAAACTGGACGACGCTGACGCGAATTCCTGCCCAAATTATCGCAACGGCTAGCCTTAAAGTCTGGATAAAATTGCACACTTCGAGGTTTTTTGTTGGAGCAGCCCAACACCCCTGCGAATTACGATTTGGAGGATTCTGTTATAATTCAAGTACTAACCATCCCCGCGTGCGCAGAACAGGTGTCGCGGCGAGGTATGATCATGGCCCCTAAGCCAACGCGAGCTTTCGATCCCAAGACATTCCTCTTGAAAATCGGCGCGGGACGAACAATCGTCGAATACAAAAAGAAACGCACCATCTTCTCGCAAGGAGATGCTGCGGATGCGATCTTTTACGTCCAGAAAGGGAAAGTGAAGCTGACTGTTGTGTCCAAGCAGGGCAAAATCGCGACCGTGGCGATTCTCACTGCCGATGATTTCTTCGGTGAGGCGAGCATGGCCGGTCAATCGCTTCGGATGGAGACAGCTACCGCACTTACTGATTGTGTCCTGCTCAGGATTGAGAAATCTGCGATGACCCGAGTGCTCAATGAACAAAAGAGCTTTTCAGCATTCTTCATGGCACATTTACTTTCCCGCAGTATCCAGTATGAGGAAGCTTTAGTCGACCAACTTTTCAACTCCAGCGAGAGACGTCTGGCTCGGGTTCTCATGCTACTGACGCAGTTCGGCAAGGAAGGAAAGACTGAGAGCGTTCCGAAAATCAACCAGGAAACTTTAGCTCAAATGGTCGGCACAACCCGCGAACGAGTCAGCCACTTTATGAATAAGTTCAGGAAGCTTGGCCTCATCGAATACAACGGTGGGCTGCGAGTCCACAGCTCTCTTATCAACGTGGTTCTGCGCGATTAACCCCCGCCGCGATCGCTTGATCCTTGTAAACTATGCTATTCGTAGCACGATCTGCTGGCCTGGCGCAAAGTGGCCACTTTGGGGGTTCCCCCAGTGCCGCGAGGAAAAAAAGGGACGGGCTAGGGCATTTTCATAATAGATGTATAGTGCGCGGGATTGTAAGGGCATGGCTTCAGCCATGCCCTTATGGCATCTCTTCGAATGCATTCCGAGCTAAAACGTTAGCGAATCTGCGAGCTTGACTCAGTCACCTCTACGGATACCGCTTTCTGGCCGTCCATGGTCACTTCAACCCGCTGGCCGGGTTTCAGGTCCGCGACTGTGGCTGCTTGGCCGTTCAATTTGATACTTGTGCTGGCGTCCATCGAGAGAGTCTGCTGCTCGTTGTTATCTGTATGAATGGTCACGTTGTTGCCAATGGAGTCCACCTTATCGATGGTCCCACGGATCGCAGTCGAGGCGCTTGACTGGCTGCTGGATTGCGTGTGGTCCATCTGATCTGAATCCCCGCGCTGTTCGGGCTGCTTCATCTGCTCTGAATCGGCAGAGGGAGTTTGCGATCCGCCATAAGTTGGGTCCGCAGGATCGGGCGTAATGGGCTGCTGCGTGCCCTGCGCGGCCACAATCGCTGTTGCAAACGCAATGAGCAACAGAAGCAACGATGCTCTTCTCATCATGAGGCTACCTCCCTGTTTTTGGCGTATGCACTATCCGGGTCATCGGTTCGCCGTGCTGAAGAGGCACCCCCGGACGTGCCAGTGGAATTGTTCATCGAGGAAAGTGCAATCGCAGGACCACACGGGTGCCTAGCCAGCGCGTTCAAACCTTTGACTTAGCCGCACACGTCGGGGTTCGAGTGCCCGGAAATTAAGGCAATGGAAGGGTATTTTTCCTCTGGAAGGGTAGCCGTTGCTTTTTTCTTTCATCATCTGGCCGCTTCGTCCATCATCCTAACAATTGAGTCTTCCACTTCTTCGGCCACTGATTTGACCGAAGGTGTATTGAACATTTCCAGCATCGCTGTGGGGCGGATCGTGGCCAGCGTTGTTCCGGCGCCTTTGGGGTATAGCGACACGCGGCACGGAAGTGCCGTAGAGATTTCCAAGTTGGCGTCCAGAACTTGCTTGGCTTGCTGCGGATTGCAGATCTCGTACACCAAACAATCCCGATCGAAAGGAACTCCCTTTTCGTTCATCTTGCTTCTCAAGTCGTGGACCGCCAGAACGCCGAACTTATGCTTCTGTGCTGCGGCTTCAAATGCTTTGGCGGCTTCTGGCACCGATTTCTTGGAGTCGACCTGATAGACGATCATTTTTCCTCCTTACGTACTGAGTACCCAAGCGTGTTAGCGATAACGGACGTTGCTTACGGTCTCACGCCCAGCTTCCGCAAGACCCACATCATCGGGCACCAATTGGTAAACCCCGATTGCAGCAAGTTGGCTCCCACGAACGCTGTGAACCAATACCAGTTAGGATTCACCCAGGTGCCCAGCGCCAATGAAGCCAGTACGAACGTTCCCGCAATCAGTCGCAATAAGCGTTCTACGCACATGTTCACCTCCGAACTCAACCTACCCGGACCTCCTCAGTTATCGGCGCCTTCGATTTCTGGCTCATGTAATAGAGCACCGGCACGGCTATGCGCGACAGCAGAGTGGACGCGACCTCGCCGGCCATCAAAGAGATCGCCAATCCCTGGAATATGGGATCGAACAGAATGACAGACGCGCCCACCACCACGGCCGCCGCCGTCAGCAGCATGGGACGGAACCGCACCGCGCCCGCATCCACCACGGCTTGTTCCAGCGGCATACCCTGCGCGCGCCGGAGCTGAATGAAGTCCACCAGGATGATGGAATTCCGCACGATGATCCCCGCGCCCGCGATAAATCCGATCATCGAAGTCGCCGTGAAGAACGCGCCCGCCAGGGCGTGCGCCGGAAGAATCCCGACGAGCGTCAGCGGGATGGGCGCCATGATGACCAGCGGCGTTATAAATGAACCGAACCAGCCCGCCACCAGCACGTATATCAGGATCAGCACAGCGGCGAACGCCAGCCCCAGGTCGCGGAACACCTCATACGTAATTTGCCATTCGCCGTCCCACTTCACAGCCAGCTTGTTCGATTCCGGCGGCTGAACGGCGGAGTACTGCGCGATCTCATAGCCTTCCGCAATCCGCAGCGCCGCGATCTTTTGTTTGAGTTGCAGAATCGCGTAGACGGGGCTTTCTTCCGTGCCGGCTACGTCGCCGATGACGTACACTACGGGGCGCAGATTCTTTCGATAAATCGTTTTATCAATGATGGATGTGTTCACCCGAACCAATTCGCTGAGTGGGACAGCGGCTCCTCCTGGCGCATTCAGATATAGCGCGCTGAGTGCCTCCGCTCCAGAACGGCTGGTTCTCGACAGGCGCACGTGAATGGGAGCATCCTCGCGTTCGCCGGGTTGATGTAGCAGGCCGACATCTGCGCCGCCCAGAGCGATCGAGAGCGATTGCGAAACGTCCGAACTGGAAATGCCGCGTAGCGCGGCCTTGTCCTCCTGCACCTCGAAATCAAACTTCCGCTGGTCCGCAGGCATGTACCAGTCCACGTCCACCACGCCCGGTGTTTGCTCGAACAGGCCGCGGATCTCGCGAGCGATTTCAATCTGCCGCGAGTAGCTTGGCCCGTACACTTCGGCCACCAGCGTAGAAAGCACCGGCGGTCCCGGTGGAACTTCAGCTATCTTAACGCGCGCGTTCCAGCGCGCCGCGATCTGCTGTATGGGCGTGCGCATCTGCTTGGCGAGTTCATGGCTCTGCTGGCTTCGCTGGTCCGCCGGCCTCAGGTTCACCTGGATATCCGCCTGGTTTGGAGCGCGCCGCAGAAAGTAATGCCGCACAAGGCCATTGAAGTTGTACGGACCTGACGTGCCCGCGTAGATCTGATAGTTGACTACTTCTGGCTCGGTACGCAGATATGAAGCGATCTCCTGCGCCACGCCCGCCGTGCGCTCCAGCGGCGTGCCCTCGGGCATGTCAATCACCACCTGGAATTCGCTCTTGTTGTCGAACGGCAGCATCTTCATTCGCACCAGCTTCAGCGGCACCAGCCAGCAAGCGGCGAGCAGCAGGATCACTACCCCGCCCAGGAACATCCAGCGCCGCGAGCGGCGACCAATGAGCGGAGTCATCAGTCGGCGATACAGCCGCGTCGTCCAACCCTCCGCTTCACTACCGTGTGCCTCGCCACCTGTATGCCCGCGAAGCAGGCGCACCGCCGCCCATGGTGACACGACAAACGCGATCAGCAGCGAGAACACCATGGCCGCCGATGCGCCCACCGGAATCGGCTGCATGTAAGGCCCCATCAATCCGCGCACAAAGGCCATCGGCAAAATGGCCGCGATCACCGCGAACGTCGCCATGATGGTGGGGTTGCCGACCTCGTCCACCGCCTCGACCGCAACGTCGGTCCGTGCACGCCCGCGGTTTTCCGGTAGCCGGAAATGCCGGACGATATTCTCGACGACGACAATAGCGTCATCCACCAGGATGCCGATCGAGAAGATCAGAGCGAACAGAGTCACGCGGTTGAGCGTGTACCCATAGAGCCAGAAGACCGCCAGTGTCAGCGCCAGCGTGACCGGCACGGCGAGCAGCACTACACCCGATTCGCGCCACCCCAGCGCGAGCGCAATCAGGAGTGCGACGGAGAGCGTCGCAAGCGCGAGGTGTTTCAGCAGTTCGTCAGATTTATGCTTGGCGGTTTCACCGTAGTTTCGCGTGACGGTTACTTCCACATCGCGCGGAATGATGTAGCCGCGCACCGACTCCAACTTGTTCAGCACGTCCTCCGCGACCAGCGTGGCGTTCGCGCCTTTCCTCTTCGCGACAGTCAGCGTCACAGCGGGGAACTCGCCTGTAGCGCTGCCATACAGGACGTAATTGGAAGGCTCTTCGGCGCCGTCTTCCACCTCCGCCACCTGGCCCAGATAAATGGGGCGCCCATTCACTACACCTGCCACGATTCGCCGCGCATCTTCTGCCGTGCCCACAAATCGTCCGGCCTCGACAGCGACCTCATTGTTGCTTTGAGAAAAAACTCCCGCGGGTCCGCGCTGGTTCGATGCCTGTAATGCTCGGACAATTGACGGCGGGTCCAGGTGGAAGGCGACGAGCTTCTGCGGGTCCAAGGTGACGCGCAACTGGCGGCGCTCGCCGCCGATCAGCGCCATCTCGGAGACATCGTCCGCCTGCTTAATGGCATGCTCGGTTTCGCTTGCGATTCGGCGAAGCTCGAATCCTGTGTAGCCGCGGCCCCAAAACGTCAGCGCGAGCACCGGCACGTTATCAATGGAGCGTACTTTGATGAGCGGTTGCGAGACGCCCGGCGGGATGCGGTCGAAGTTCGAATACATTTTGTTGTACGTAAGTACAATCGCATCCTCTTCCTTCACGCCGACGTAATAGCGCACGATCACCATCGCCGCGCCGGGCTGGCTGATCGAGTAGACGTATTCGACGCCAGGAATCTCGCGAAGCAGCCGCTCCATCGGCGCAGCCACGCGCTGTTCCACTTCCTGCGCTGAGGCGCCAGGCATGGAGACGAACAGATCCAGCATGGGCACGACGATCTGCGGCTCTTCCTCGCGCGGAGTTTGCAGCACCGCGAACCAGCCCAGCAACACAGCGGAGATGATGATCAGCGGTGTGAGCGGCGAAAGCACAAACGCGTGCGCGATCTTCCCTGCAACGCCCCTGTTTGGCTTGGCTCCGTTAGTCATGGCTCGTCTACTCGTTTGCCGTCGAGTTCGCGGCTGCCCGGATCGAGCACAATGCGTTCCGTCTCGCCAAGACCGGAGAGAACTTCCAGTCGTTCTCCGTTCCGCTCACCGCCGCGTTCCGCGACCGTCACGATGCGCCAGCGCAGCAGTCCGTCTGGGCTGGCGACATACACACCGCGGAGTTGCCCGCGTTGGAGAATCGCAGTACGCGGAACAGTGATGGCCGTGCGTTCGCCGCGGGCGAACCATGCGCGGCCAAAAAGCCCCGAGCGTACTCCGGGTGCGCGCGGCAGATCCAGCCGCACTCGCGCCGTCTGCGACTGTGGATCGGCGGCGGGCTCGATCTCCGCGACGGTTCCTTCGAACTCCCGGCCCGGCAGGGCATCCAGCCGCACGCGAGCCTTGCTGCCACGAATGATCGCCGCTGCATCAGCCGAGGGCACATTCGCTTCCAGACGGTAACGCGAGCTGTCCTCAATGACAAGCAGGAGTTCACCTGGCATGGCCATGGCGCCCGGCTCCACGTTGCGCCGCAGCACTAATCCGTCGAATGGAGCAACGATGCGTGAATAGCTCGACATGGTTTCGGCAACGTGACCCTCTGCCTCGGCTCGTTGATAGGCCGCTGCGGCCTGCCGCTGCCGCGCCAGCGCGGCTTCGACTGAAGCTGCGGCGAAGCGCTGCTTCGCCTCAACCTCGTCGAACTCCTGCGGCGCAACGGCGTTCTTTTCGCGCAAGGCCCGGTACCGCTCAAGAGTTTTCTCTGCAATTTCCGCCTGCGCCTGTGCGGCTGCCAAAGAACGTACCGCCTCTTCGCGGGCGGCGGCGGCTTCGTCCAGCGCGGCTCGCGCCGAGCTTTGCCGTGAGGTCATTTCGCGCTCGTCGAGTTGAATTAACAAATGGCCCGACTTGACCGTATCACCTTCACGCACTGTCACCTGCTGCACGGTGCCCATGGTGCGCGCACTGATCTGCGCGGTTCGGAACGAAGCTACAGTGCCCGGAGCCTCGATTTCGATCGGCACCGTTTGGAGCCGGATGGTTTCCAGGCGTATGCCGGTGACGATTTCAGCAGGAGGAGGCGCCGCGGCGGGTTTTGTCGAGCAAGCTGCCAATGCGAGGAACACAGCTAAGCTGATGGCGGCGAGCACGCGATTCCATCGAACTCCGGCTTCAAATCCCCGATCCTTCATCGCTGACCTCCCGGATGCAGCAGGCTGGAGTTGACGGTCAGCCGTCCGGCGGCACGCTCGAGCCGCGCGCGAGCAGCCTGCCAGTCGCCGAGAGCGGCCACACGCGCGGTTGCGGCATCGAGCTGCGCCGCCTGTGCGCGCAACAGTTCGGTGATGGTGACCAGCCCTGCATCATAACGGCTCTGCACGATGCGAAGGCTTTCACGGGCCTGCTCCACTGCTTGACGAGCCGCCTCGGCGCGCTGGGCCGCCGATTGCGTCTCGAGCCACCCTTGCCGCACTTCCAGGCGCACGCCCGAGCGCAACCATTGTAGGTTGCTCTCGGATTGACGCTCGCGAGCCTGCGCTTCGGCGATTGCGTAGCGCCTGGCGCCACCGGAAAAAACATTCCAGTCGAGTTTCGCGCCCGCGCTCCAGTTCGCTCCCGAAGGGCCGCTCAGCGTTTCTGCGTCGCGTTCGAAATTAGCAAAAGCGCCTAATCGCGGTCCGAACTCCGCCTTCGCAAGCCGCTTGCCGGCCACGACCGCCTGCTGCTCCATCTGGGCAGCAAGGAGGGCGGGCCGCTCTTTCAGAGCGACGTTCTCCCACTCTTGCAAACTCATCGCGGGTGCCTCCGGCTCGGCCAGTTCTTCGGAGGGCTGGGGGCGCAACTCTTCCGGCGGCGCGCCCATTTCGCGGCTGAGCGTCAACAGCGCCAGATCCAAAGCGTTCGCGGCCCGCAACTCGCGGTCCTTCATCTGCGCCCGGAACACCTGCGCGCTGAGCAGATCGGACGTTACGACCAGCCCGACCTCCTGTCGCGATGCAACCTGCTGCTCGCCGGCCTCGGCGCTGCGCACCGCCTCGCGCGCCGCGGCGAGATTCTGCCGGGCCACGAGCACAGACGAGTAAGCCTGGATGACCCGTAGTATAAGGTCCTGTCTGGCCTGCTCGATCTGGTGTTCGGCCGCAGTCTGTGCGTCTCTTGCGCCGCTGATGCGCCAGCGCGTGCGTCCAAAATCGAAGAGCAACACCTGCCCGTCGAACCGCGCCTGAAAATTGTCGAGCGGGTGCGGAGCGTTGAGCTGCGACAGCGCGAAATGAGCGGCCGTGAACTGGCGCTGCGTCAAGAGCGTGCCGAAGACGTATACCTGGTTGTTGCCTCGCGTGAACGCTTGCGAGAAATCCAGGCGAGGGAATCGGGATGCCTTCACCTGTCCCAAGCGCGCCTCCGCCACCGCGCTTTCCTGCTCTACGGCTTTCAGTGCCGGGTTGTGGCTCAGGGCCGAACGCACCGCCTGCTCTAGCGTGAGGCTCTCCTGCGCCCGCAGAGCAACGGGCAGAAATGCCAGCGACAGGAGCAGCCAGTTCCTTTTCATGGTTCATTCCGATTTCTGGGCGTTAGACCTCGGGCCGCGCGGCTTGCGCGGCAGGAATGTCTCTGCAAGACGCGCGCTGTGGTGCAGCCGCAGCGCCAGCACTTCGCGGATGCCGGAGCAGGCCGCTCCGATTTCGCAAAAAGCCAAGCTGTACAGCGCCTCGCGGCCGCGCGAGCGGCCGTCAACGAGTCCCACCTGTCGCAGCGCCTTGAGATGCCGCGAGAGATTTACCTTTCCTATGCCGAGGAGCCGCCGCAACTCCGACGCGGGTAGTTCGCCATTCTTCAGCAGATCAATGATGGCCAGCCGCTCCGGGTGACCCAGCACGCGGCATATCTCGGCTTGCAGCCGATAAATGGGTTGCCGCTCGGCCAAAGAGTGTGTGTGGTTTGACCCGGCGCGCACAGACGCTTTGCCGGACCTATGAGTGTTGGTCGTCTTCGGGGGTTTGCGAGCCATACTATGGCAACAGCAAATCCGGGTCCTAACGGAACGGCTCAGGAGCAATGACTTAGCGAGACGGGTGAACGGGCGGGTTGCGTTAAATACCGCAGTGCAGGGAAGTTACACACAGTTGCAATCTTGTGTAACTATGCAAGAGTGATAGCCGCGGCGAGTGCTGCGCCGTACGTGAGACTAATCCTCTAGCGAGCAGGCGTGCGCTTTGCGGGGCCGCAACAAAAATGCTTTGGCAATCATCGCCTCGATTTTGCTCTTACCTCGACTGAAGCAACTGAGTGAGTTCGGGCCGCGGAATTCGACCAAGTGGACATCTGCTGTAGGAGACGCCGTGAGGCTAGCCGAGCAGATTATACAGTAAGGTGGAGAACCTGTGCTCAGGTCCAAAGACGCGGGGAGGAATCGGTTACGTGAGGACCCGCCTTGAAGTAGATGCCAGTAGAAGTAGACATCAGAAGGGGATGTATCCTGGCTTTCTTGGACTATCGAATTCCTTGCGGACGGCTCCGTAACATTCGCAAACGGCCGCTTCCAGCCCAACCCGGTTCACTACCGTTACGTTTGCTCTTGTATAACGTATGTAACCCGCCGTACGAAATTCGTGCGCCGCTTTGGCGACCTCTGGCCGGGCGCTTCCAAGGAGGCCGGACATGAACTCTTGGGTGATGCTGAATTCCGCAGGTCCGGTGTGGTCGTGGATACTCAACAGCAGCCATGCCAGTCGCTGGCTCACATTATGAATGCGGTTACATGCTACATGCTGAGATATCGTGAATATTTGCCGCCTGATCGAGTGCAGCACGGCTTTGTGAAAGACGCCGGGCTGCCTGAATTCCTGTAGAAACATTTCGGCAGGCATCCGCAACGCTGTGCCCGAGATGCAGATGATTGCCTGGTGGGCAGCATTTTGGGATCCCAAGGCCAAATAGATGCCCAGCATTCCGCTTCTGCCGATCTGCGCCACCTGTACCGTAGTTCCGTTTTCCATGTCGGCCAACACTGAGACGAGGCAGGTCTCCGGGAAGTAAACGTGCCGGAACGGGCGGGCGGTCTCATACAGGACTTGTTCCCGCGCCAGGTTCACACGCACCAAGTGCCGGGTGAGGCGACTGAATTGGTCAGCGGGAAGGGCTGCCAGTATTGCATTTGAGGAAGCGTGTAAGGGTTGGGAAGTCATGCCGAGCGCATGGCTCTGCCGCTCGCCATATTTGGATAACTGGTGCGCCCGTTCGGCGACGAAATACTGATCCCGCATGCGCTTGGCAGCATCAGAAATGGTACTGAGGCGAAGTGTTTTGGCTGGTTCTACGCGAATGCTCCGGGGCATTGATGCTCCTGATGGGCTCAAGGGAGGGGCGGTATCGCCGACGATCACTGCCTGAGTTAAGTACGTAAACTGCTTCAATGAACGCGAGAGCGCCAGTCCTCAGTTCACTCCCCTGCCTCTGTTTGAGAACCGGCGCTATGGATCCGATGCCGGTGCTTCCACTCGCGGCGGGAAATTAGCCATGGGTAAAGTGCTGCAGCGCTGAAGGGTTCTGGATAAACAGAGTCGAGCCTTTGAGCGTGAGCAAACGTTGGTGCCGAAATCCAGACAACGTTCTCGTCACGGTCTCACGCGAAGCGCCAATCATTTGCCCGATCTCTTCGTGCGTGAGCGTCAGCTTGGCGCGCAGGCCCTGCCCCGACGGCTGCCCGTTGGAGGCCCACTCCAGCAGGAATCCGGCCAGCTTCTTGGGCGCGGAATGTAGCAGTCCCAACGCACGCACCTGCTCGCACGCGGTACGGTAATCCACCCCCAACTGTTTGGCAGCCTGCAGCGCGGCCCCTGGATGATCGCGCAGGAACTGCAGGAAATTTTCGCGTCTCGCGAAAGCCACCTGCGAAAGCTCCAGGGTCTCGGCGGTTGATTGGCAAGGCTCGCCGGAAACGACCGAGTGCAGCCCGACCACGTCGCCTGCGTTTGCGATGCGTAGAATTACCGTTTTGCCTTCGGCGGATGTCATGGACAGTTTGACGCGACCCTTCAGGACAAGATAAACGCCTCGAGGAGGGTCCTCCTCAGCGAACAATACTGCACCTTCCGGATATGAGCTTGTATATAAAATCGAGATAAGAGACCTGCGCGAATCCGGTGGCAGGCTACAAAAGAACCCCTCCGGGCCGGAACAACCGATACAATCTTCCTTTAATTCCATAGCAACGGGGATGCCCATACGTAACTCCTTCGCTTCTAACGCCCAGCCCTGATTTCATCAATGATATATTTCACCAGCAATTGCGGCTCTTTGAGCGTCGCGCCCCGGTCTAACAAGTCGCTCAAGAGCTTCTTGCCTTCTCCATCTACAAACGTGACCCCGGATAGATCCAGAGTCAGGTCTCGCGCCGCTTTACCGCAACAAAGGCTTTGGCAAACCTTATCAAATTCGCCGACCCACTCGCCGGCCAGTTTTCCGTCCAGACGAACTTTGGGGGAACCGTTACTGTTCTGGACTGTGATCTTGAGCATTTAGCCGATCCTTCTTTCTCTGCGGCCGCGCTTACGCCGCCTGATACGTTGTGTGGCGGCTCTCCATTACGCTGGTAACGATCCATCCAATTTCGATGGCGGAAAACGGCGGCGCGATGAAATCGGCAGCGCCGGCCTCCATGGCGTCCATGAAGGTCTCGTAATCGATGACCTCCGAGACGACGATCACTGGAGCCGGTGCCGCTTTCCCTGCCGCCATTCCGATAAGCGTCGCAAAGGTTGCATCAGGAAGCGTGACTTCGCTGAAGACCAGTTGCGGGGCGTCGGGCTGCTCGAGACGTTCCCGTGCATGACTGCACGTTGGAGCAAGCTCGGAGGTAATTCCTGCCAGTTCGAGGGCAGTTTGAAGCTCTTGAGAGAGACCCTCACGGCAACTAACTATCAACGCTGTGAGCTGCTCTCCCATGCTTCTTACCTCTTTCAGAATGACGGTGCACCATAACACAGGGCAATCCGGTGGCCAGCCGCCAGTTGAGGCTAATTTGTTGCAACAATGAGAGTTGTAACACAAAAGATTAATCGACTAGCATCTAAGTGCCAAAGCGCTACGCCAATATATTGCCATTTGACAGAATGTTGTCACAATTACGACATCCGCCTGTTAGTCATATCGACGCGATGACACCGGGTATCAGTTTGAAAACGGAAGGGCACGACTTCAGTCGTGCCGGTGCAATTAGCAAAGCGAGGCGCTCCAGCGCCTGAGGTGCAGACCTCAGAAGCGGCTAAAGCCGCACCGGCACATTCCGTTTCGGCATGGCTGAAGCCATGCCCTTCCGGATTTCACGGATCAGAAGCGCCGAAATTCAAACTGACCCAGCACCTGACACCGCTGCTGGGGGGTGTCACGTCGCGTTTTTCTGGTAAGATAAAGGATTTGAATTTAGCTACGTTGCTGAGGATCAGATGCTCAAAACGCGGATACAAGCTCTTCTCTTCGCGCCACTCATGTTGACGCCGATCATTGCAGTTGCTCAGACCCCTCCGCGAGGCGAGATGTTCCTGGGATTCTCCGGCCGGACCGGCGGCGCCCCGATGCTTCGCGGCTGGAATGTCTCTGGCGCGGTGCATATAGCCGAGCAACTGCAGATCGTGGCGGATTTCAGCGGGCACTATGGTTCGAGAGATGTACACTCGCCGCAACCCGGTGCGATCACATTCAGCTCACTCGAAAATTTCCTTTTGGGTAACCTGTCGGCAACGCCGCCTACGAACTCACCGATGCTCCGGACGGGAACGGATATCCATTCTCTTATGGCAGGCCCGCAGTTCTCACAGCGTATAAATAATCGGGTCCGAGTATTTGCCAGGGCGTTGTTCGGAGCCGCGCGCATTCATGCGAGCGCCGCCTCTCCGAGCGGCGGCCCAACATATACTTTCATCGTTGGGTTACCACAACCGCCACAACAGGCGGCGAGCGCAGCAGCACAAGCGTGTCACCCTGTGGATGCTTCCCCTAGTGTCAGACCTTATCTGGCTCTATATCCGATAACTGGCGGCATCTCAAGCACTCTGTCTACGATTCGTATTTGCGACACCCGCACCGATTTCTCTTTCGGCGCGGGCGGTGGGCTGGACGTCTCTGTCGCCAGGCACTGGGCGGTGCGCGTCTTTCAAGGTGATTACGTGAATCAGCCGCGAGTGCTGGGTCGCGGCTCCAATGACTTCCGATTGTCTTCGGGACTAATCTGGCAATGGTAATAATTAAGAGATTGTTGAAAATGAACAAATGATGATGTCATTCCGAGCGCAGCGAGGAATCTGCTTTTAATTTCCAGAATCGCAGCAAAGCAGATTCTTCAGCCCCGGCAAGCCGGGACTTCAGAATGACATCCGCTTTAAGGGTAGGGCAAACAATGTTAGTCATGAAATTTGGCGGAACTTCGGTCGGCGACGCGAAATGTTTTGCCATAGTCAAAGATATTGTCGCGCGCGCCGCGCGCGATCAGACGGTGGGCGCAGTCGTGGTCTCCGCGATGAGCACCGTCACGGAAACATTACTTTCCGCGGCACGACTTGCGTGCGCCGGCGATCAGAAGGGCGTGGAGGAAAAGCTCCAATATCTGGAGCAGAAGCACCTCGGTACGATTGACGCGCTATTCTCGGGCGCGCGCCGCGATGCGGTTCGCGCAAAGGTGCTGGACGTGTTAGGCGAGTTCCGCAGAATCTGTGGCGGGATGGCTTTGCTCTCTGAGATGCCCCGACGGTCGATGGATGCCGGAGTGTCGGTTGGCGAGCGGATGTCGTCGATCATTCTCGCGAATTACATGGACGAGCAGGGGATTCCGGCTGAAGCAGTGGACGCTGTGAATTGCGTAATTACGGATGATAACTTCTGCAATGCCAAGCCTCTCACCGATCTGACGCGCGATGCTTTGCGCAATGTGGCGCTTCCCCTGATCGAGAAGAAGCGTATCGCCGTCATCACCGGCTTCCTGGGCGGCACGCGTGACGGTATTCGCACCACGCTGGGCCGGGGCGGGTCAGACTATTCGGCGGCGATTGTGGCCGACGCCCTGGAAGCCGATGAGCTATGGATATGGACCGATGTAGACGGCGTGCTGAGCGCCGATCCGAAGATGGTTGGCGAGGCGGCTATTCTGGACGAACTGACCTACGAGGAGGCCTCCGAATTGTCGCATTTCGGCGCCAAGGTGCTGCATCACAAAACGCTCCGGCCGCTGCTAAATCGCACGATTCCGGTGTACATCAAGAACACCTTTGCGCCGGAAAAGCGCGGCACGCGCATCGGGCCGCCTCACGCGGGTATTCAACAGGGAGCCAAATCCGTCACCTCCATGACCCCTGTCACCCTGCTAACGGTCCGCAGTATCGGCGGACCCGGCACGACGGAACTGTTGGCGCGTACATTTGCGGCACTGGATCATTCTCAAGTGGAGATCCTGATGGTGACGCAATCGTCCTACCAGGACAGCTTCTCATTGCTGGTGCCGCAAAACATGGCCGAGCGAGCCAGCGCCGCGCTCGAAAATGCCTTCCGGCTGGAGTTGAACCACAATTACCTGGAACCGCTGACGGCTCAGCACGTAACGGCCATCGCCCTGATCGGCGAAGGGATGCGCGGCATCCCGGGCGTAGCGGCGCGGCTATTTGGTTCACTGGCAAAAGAGAGGATCAACATCATCGCCATCGCACAGGGCTCTTCGGAGTCGAACATATCACTGGTAGTTTCAGTCGAGGACCGCGGCGCGGCAGTGCGGGCGATTCACAGGGAGTTCATATCGCCTGCTGAGGCGGAGGCAAGCTCACCGCAGAGAACACAGAGGGCACAGAGATGAATTAAAGTTCAAGAAGGCTGGTGGTGTGGAGCAACCATTCGTCGAACAGCAGATCTTTCGTCGCTTCGCTCCTCAGGATGACAACATCGTCATTGCATCATCATGCGGGCAGTTGTCATCCTGACGACCAACGGGAGGAAGGATCTGCTTTTTTCTTCTGGCTTCTGGATTCTGGCTTCTAGCGCGACAGGTTCTCGAAAATTCCTGCGGCGCCCTGGCCGCCGCCGATGCACATGGTCACCATGCCGTAGCGGGAGCCCCGGCGCTGCATTTCGTGTAGCAGCGTAGCCGTGAGTTTCGCGCCCGTACAGCCGAGCGGATGTCCCAGCGCCACTGCGCCGCCGTTTACGTTCACCTTGGCAGGATCGAGACCGGCTTCTCTTATGACCGCAAGCGCCTGCGCTGCAAACGCCTCGTTCAACTCGATCAAATCTATATCCTCCAGCTTCAGTCCAGCCAAACGCAGCGCCTTGGGAATGGCGGCGACCGGGCCGATGCCCATGATCTCGGGCGGCACACCGGCGGCAGCGAATGCTACGAATCGCGCCAGCGGCTTCAACCCCAGTTCTTTTGCCCGGTCAGAGGACATTACGATCGCAGCGGCAGCGCCGTCGCTCATCTGAGATGAGTTCCCCGCCGTGACCGTGCCGCGAATGTGGAACACAGGCTTGAGCTTCGCAAGCACCTCGGCCGAAGTATCAGCGCGAGGACCTTCATCCACATCGAAGATTTTCTTTTTGGTCTCCAGCTTGTTGCCGTTGCCGGGAGCGAAGGTGGTGGTGGTAATTTCGAGCGGCACCGTTTCTTCTTTGAACTTGCCGTCCCGAATTGCCGCCAGCGCCTTCTGATGGCTTGCTACTGCAAATGCATCGGCCTCGTCCCGCGAGATGTTGTACTTCCGCGCAACGTTTTCAGCCGTCATGCCCATATTGAGATACACGTCGGGGTGGCAGTCGGCGAGGTAGGGATTGGGAGCGAGCTTGTGGCCAGCCATAGGAACCATGCTCATGGATTCGGCACCGCCCGCGATAATGACGTCGGCAAAACCCGCCATAATGCGCTCCGACGCCATCGCGATGGACTGCAAGCCCGAGGAGCAGAATCGGTTGATGGTCATTGCCGAGACGGTTTCAGGCAGTCCGGCGCGGAGCGTTATGATGCGAGCCATATTATGACCCTGCTCGGCCTCCGGAATAGCACAGCCGATGATCACATCCTCCACCTGCTCTGCAGGCACAGATGGTGTGCGGCGCAAGGCCTCGTTGATGACCGTCGCCGCCATATCATCAGGACGAGTTTCTCGCAGCGTGCCCTTCGGCGCTTTCCCCACAGCAGTCCGCAAACTGGTAACTATCACAGCCTCTCTCATGACGCCTCCGAACGTGGCTATTGTACACAGCTATTTTAACGCTGTCGGCGGATAGGCGCGTTACTCGAAACCGGGCAGCACATTGCGCGCTAGTAATCAGAAAACGTGGCTAATAGGCGCAGAGGCGAATGCGGATTGTTCTAGCGGTCTCCTCTGGCCGGGTTTGCAGCCGTACTGGTGGACTTCGGCCGCTTGATGCTACCCCGAAGGGGAGTATTCACGTCGCCTTTGGCTGCTCGTTTGGCTTGCCCATTAGCTTGCCCCTTCTCCTCAGCCTTGAGCTGCCGATCAGCGCGGCCGAGCGCCCCGGTGATTTCAGCGAGTAACTTCTCCGGCATGCAAGGTTTGATCAGCACACCGGCGCAGTGTTCTTTGAAAACTGGGGCCGCGCCAACGAAGTCATAGGCTGTGAGAAGCAATATGGGAATCTGCCGTGTCTTCGGATCTTTCTTCAGGCGTTGTGTCACATCCCAGCCGCCGATATCGGGAAGGGAGTAGTCCATAACAATCAGGTCCGGCGACAGCTCGAAAGTCTTTGTTAGGGCCTCTTGCCCGCTACTTGCCACAGACACATCAAACCCCTTCATGCTGAGAAACTGCGCGTACAGATCGCGGACGTCCTTGTAGTCGTCCACCAGCATGATTCGCTTCTGTTTCGATTTCATATAGTTCCTATGCTGCGGTTAACGCTGTGGTTTGAGTCTCGGGAATGATACGCCGGAACAGCACGCACGAATCTCGGAACGCAGGTTGGCGGGCGTCGGTAGCCTCTTGGGAATCCTGGCCAGCCGTTGGGCACTCGCATCAGCATCCATTATTCCGCCGTAAAGTTCTGTCAGTCACCCGACATTCCGCAGGTTTTTCTGTTGCTGGAGCTTGGTAGCGTCTGGCCAGGCACGTCGTTTAGTTCCTCAGTTCCGTAACGGCTTGCCTGTCTTAAGCATGTGCTCGATGCGGGCCTGCGTGTTCGGCTCGCCGCACAGGCTCAGGAATGCTTCCCGTTCTAAATCCATCAGATATTGCTCTGTCACTAACGAGGACCCTGTCAGGTTGCCACCGCAAAGAATGTGCGCGATCTTGCCGGCAATGAGTGCATCGTGCCCAGTGATGAACTCTCCACGCCGGGCGATATGGATTCCGATCTTTAGTTCCGCCAATGCCGCCTGCCCAGCTACGCGTATATCGCTGCGCGGTCCCGGGGAAGGCGCGCGATACCCGTCCGATGCCATTTCGAGAGCAGTTTGCTTGGCATCGGCGACCAGGTGGTGAGGGTTCATTGTAACACTGTCGGAGGGCCGCAGGAATCGTAATCGCCGCGCCTCTTCCGCGCTTCCAGAGACTCTTGCACGGCTGATCAAATTGAATGCTTCCTTGATGGCCGGCAACAGTTCTTCTCCAGCAGGGAGTGCCTCTGTGCACCGCAGCAGCATCTCCTTGACGCCGCCGCCCGCCGGAACCAGGCCGACCCCAGCTTCGACTAATCCCATATAGGTTTCAGCACTGGCTCGTAACCGCGGAGCCGCGAGAGCCACCTCGCAGCCGCCGCCCAGGACCATCTTGAACGGCGCTGCGACGACCGGTTTGGGCGAATATTTAATGCCGAGAGTCATCTTCTGAAACGTGCGAACTTCACGGTCTATATCCTCCCAGTTCGAATCGCGAATTTGCATGAGCAGCAGAAGCAAGTTGGCTCCGGCGGAAAAGTTCACCCCTTGGTTCGCGATGACGAGCGCATCAAAACTCTCGGCCAACTCGCCAAGCCCGGCGTTCAGCATGGCGACGCCTTCGGGACCGATCGCGTTCATCTTGCTGTGGAACTCGACACACGCGATCCCGTCGCCCAGATCGAGTAGGCTGGCGTCAGTCTCCCGACGCACCACGCGCGGCGCACCATGCCCGTCATGCAGCAGCAAAACGCCCGGAAGTGGCTCGACTGATTTGTATTCGCCGGACCCGAAATCGAAGTACCGCCGTTCCCGGCCCGACTCGTCATAAAAGCTGGTGTAGCGCGAAGAAAGCATCCGCTGGACATTCTCCGGTACATTGAGTCCTTCGCGCCGCATCCGGCCGACGGATTTCTCAACGCCTATGGCATCCCACATCTCGAAGGGACCCAACTCCCAACCAAAACCCCACTTCATGGCGCGGTCAACTTCGACCACCCGGTCAGCGATCTCCGGGATGCGGCGCGCGGCATATGCGAGGACCGGGCCGATGGCTTTCCACAGCAGGTGCCCGGCGCGATCATTGCATTCGAAGAGCATCCGCACGCGCTGCCGCACATCGTCAATTCCTTTCGCGAGATCGAGCGAAGGAAACTCGGGTTTCTCTTGCACCCGATATTCGACTGTTTGAAGATCGAGAACCTGTGTGTCGCCAGACCCGGACTTCGGCCGCTTGTAAAACCCGGAGCCCGTTTTGGCCCCGAGCAGGCCGCTCGACATCATCTTGGTAACGAACTCGGGAACGCGGAAGATCTCCAGTGACTCATCTCCGGGAGCGTTCTCGACCAGATTGCGAGCCACCAAATCGAGGACATCCAACCCGACCAGGTCGAGAGTTCCGAAGGTGGCGCTCTTGGGCCACCCCAGAGCGGGGCCGGTCAGGCGATCCACCTCCTCGACCGTGAGATTTTCCTCCTGCGCAATCCTCAAAATATTGCAGGTGGAAAACACCCCAATGCGATTGGCAATGAAGTTCGGCGTGTCCTTAGCGCGCACGACACCTTTGCCCAAACGCAAATCGGCGAATTGCGACACTGCTTCCACGATCTCCGGCAAAGTGTCCGGGCCGGGGATCACTTCCAGCAGATGCAAGTAACGCGGCGGGTTGAAGAAGTGAGTGCCTAGCCAGTGCCGCCGGAACTCCTCTGGAAATCCTTCTGCGATGCGCGCAATGGGGAGTCCGCTCGTATTCGAGCTGATGACGGCACCCGCTTTTCTGAACGGCGCAACGCGCTGGAGCATCGCTCGCTTGACCCCCAGGTTTTCGGTCACTGCTTCGATGATCCAATCCGCTTCTGCAACCTTTGGCATATCATCTTCAAAATTGCCGGGCGTGATGAACGCGGCGAGGTCATCAATGGAGAGCGCCGCCGGGCGGCCTTTCAGAGCGGCATCCAAACCATTTCTCGCCACGCGGTTTCGTACAGCCGGCGAGGAGAGTTGCAGACCCTTCTTTTTTTCCTCAGGGGTTAATTCGGTAGGAACAATGTCGAGCAGGTAAGAGCGGATGCCGCAGTTGGCCAGATGAGCCGCAATTCGGGACCCCATCGTCCCTGCGCCCAACACTGCGGCGCGCTGAACATTCCACTTCATGAGCACCTTCACGGCAATAGGATGACGACCGCACCGGGGTCAATGACGCATTATAGGGTAGGAGCGGCGATCGCGGAAACGTTGACTGATCAGTGGCTGATCACGCTCTATTGCCGCACCACTTCCAGGTTGGCCTGCGGAATCGCCATGCGGTATATCTCGGCCTGTGGCGTGGCCCAGATATCTATCCTTACATCATCGGTCGCAGCTTGGTAGTGATTGAATTCGCGTACTGTTTTCCCTACTTGCTGGTTCTCTTTACCCTGAAATTCCAGCTTGATGGTTCCCGGAGTGGCCTCCTGCGGAACAAACACGTTGAACTGCTGCGGCCCGCCGCGTTCAGCATCATATTGCCGCAGCAACAAAGTGTAATGATGAAAGAAGTTGGTATCGAGCACGGTCAGGTGATCGGCGGGCAGAAAAAATATACGATTCTCGGTTCCAGCCTCGGTTGACGACACCAACTTGCTTTCCGGAGATCCAAATTGCGCCGCGATGCTGCCTTTCTTCGGCGATTTTTGCTGCCGCTCGTAAGACACGGGATACAGCCCCGGGCCGAGCTTCAGCATACATGTCTCGGATGCCTTAGGGGAACCCGGCATGTTCACTTCAATTTCTCCCGCGGCTTCAGTACCTGTAACAGTGGAAGTGATCTTGAACTTTTCACTGCCGACACGCTGTTGACTGGAAAGGATGACGAAGACGCCCGAGTCAGTCGTTGAGCTCTTCTGAGTGAATGAGGGATGCGCCAGCGCCGCAATAGTTGTGACGATCAGGAATATGTGTATCGGACGGGTATTGACCAAACGGGTCAAGTGCAACATACGAGTCCCTGAAACGGCTTGAGGCTGAGGATGCGGTCCACCACCTCGTCCGGAGTAGAGTTACCGGCCGGTACGGTGAATGTTGCTTGGCGGTAATATGGCGCCCGCAGTTCGTACAAAGCGCGAAAGTTGGATTCGTCCCGAAACAGTGGGCGGTTGGTCATCAGGGCACACCGCAGCAGCAATTCCTCAACGGGACATTCCAACCACACAGTGATGGCACGCGCGCGCTGCAGCAATTCTTGGTTTGCCGGTTGCACAAAAGTCCCGCCGCCAAGTGCGATCACCCGGCCACCCGGACGTGCGGATTCCTCGACGATCTTGCGGAGCGCCTCGTTTTCCAACCGGCGAAACGGAGCTTCGCCGCCCTGCGCGAAAATTTCAGCGATGGTTCGCCCCTCCGTCTTTTCGATCTGTTCGTCGAGGTCAATGAACCGCCACGCCAGCCGGCGCGCGAGCTGCTGCCCCACAGTACTCTTGCCACAGCCCATAAAGCCGACTAGAAATATAGAGTTCACGACCATAGCAATATTTCACCATAGGAGACCACAAAGACGACAGAAAAAACACAATACGCTTTCTGATTTGTTGCTGTTGTGTTCTCTGTGATAAGAAGTTCGGCCTTAGCGGGGTCCGCGAACCCGGATTGTACCACTGTAGGAAGTGACTTCGACAGTGGCTCCGCCGTTGCGGAAAAGTCCTTGCAAGAATTTCCCGGGAGTAAGCCGCCGGAAAGGTTGCCCGAGCGGAGTGGGGCGGAATGCGATTTCGCTCTCGATGGAGCCCTGGACGGCCCGCGCCGTCAGTTCGAAAGAGGCTTTTTCGGACGCCACGATTTCGATCGGCGATTTGTAATTGTTCAGGACGTAATGCCCGTTGGAGCCGAAATCGCCCTGATAGCTGATCATCCCCGAGTTGGTATTGGCTATCAACTCGGAAGCATTTACGTTAAAGAATTTCAGGTCACCGCTGATGGAATGGGCTTCGATGTAGCCCTCACAGGCGCGCAGAAGGATAGGGCCATCCACTGTGCGAACGGTAATATGGCCGGACAGATTGTTCAGCCCAACGGAGTTGCTGACGCCTTCAATGGAGATATCGCCATTCACGTTTTCGACGGAAATCTGACCGCGCTCGGAATCGACGCGCACCGTCGCTTCGCGCGGCACTTTGATCTCGAAATCTACACGAGCGTCAGCCGGCGCGGGACGGTCTCTGCGGGCATGGGTCTGTACCGTGACTTTCTGCTCTCCAGGGATGATCATCACATCCATGGAATCGGATGAGGGATTGGCCTGAATTTGGATTTGATTCTGGTCCCAGGTGGTGACCGAGATGGCACCATTCTGATTCCGCAGCAAGAGAGAAGGCTTGGGTCCGGTCGGGATGTCTTTTTTGATCTGTTCCGCATGGAGTGCCGTAACTCCCACGCACAACAGTCCAGCCAGCAGCGCTACTACGGCTGGCTGCTTGCCGGAATCGCTTCCGGAATTGCTGGCGGAGCGGTACTTTCGGAGAAATCGTGCCATCTAACCAAATCCTCCCATAACCGGGACTTTTGCTGGTAAGTCGTGAACAACTCCTGGCGAGCAAATGGATCCTCAGGATGAGCCGCTAAAAACGCCTTGAGCTGCTCGATGGACGCATCCACCTGATTAAGGTGATTGACGTAGGTGGACCGTTGCTGCGGCGGAATTTTTTCGAACACTTGCGCGAACGGCGGGTTTGGCGGTTGTGGAAGGGCCGGAGTGGCAACGCGCGGCGCCAGAATGCTGTAAATGTACACCACGCCCAATGCAATGACGAACACAGCCGCGTATGCCAGACCCATGCTCATTCGCGGGAACCAGCCAAAAGCTGGCGCGGGTGCGAAAACTGTCTGCCGCGGCTCCTTAATCAATCCAGACTTTTGTAGTTCCGAATGAATTTGCCGCCAGACGCGGCCGGAAGGCTCACTTGAGGAAGTCATCTGCCGTGCCTCAGCCGTGATGAACTTAACATCGCTCACCAGCCCAGCACACGACCGACACGAAGCGCGATGGGCCTCCAGAGCGGCGGAATCGTCTGAGAGGTGCTCCAGATTGGCAAACTCTCTTTCAAATTCTTCGCAGTTCATAGGCGCGCTCCCTCTGTTCGTGCTCTCACTTCTGTTCTTTTTCAGTTTCGGCTTCGCTTTCAGATGGACCGGTTGGACGCATCTGCAACAACTCGCGAAGCTTCATTCTGGCTTTGTGAAGCTGGGACTTGGAATTGCCGACCGAGCATCCAATCATCCCGGCAATTTCTTTGTGTTCGTATCCCTCGACGTCATGCAGATGAAAGATCGTCCGGTATCCAGCAGGAAGGGCCTCAATGGCTCGTTCCAGCGTCACGCGATCCACGGCGCCCGTGAGCACCACATCGGCGGCGCCATACTCCCGCACTCGATTCTCACCCGGATCTTGCCCCTGCGCTTCGTCCAGTGAAGATGTCAGCACATTTTTTTTTCGCAGCCGCATGAGAACCAGATTGACGGCCAATCGGTGCAACCAAGTGGAGAACGCCGATTCACCGCGGAAGGTTCCGATCTTGCGGAACATCTGCAAAAAAGCTTCCTGCGTCAAATCCTCCGCTTCAGCAGTGTCGCCGGTCATTCTTAGGCACAGCGAATATACTCTACGCTTATGTTTCTCATAGAGGTATTCAAATGCGGCCGCACTGCCTTTCTTGGCCTCCTCGATCGCGTTTGCTTCCCGGCTGTCGGGAACCTCTGGGCTGGGATTCAAGTGCCTCTGTTCTTCACATCTGCCCTAGAACTATACAGATGCGGATATATTCCTTTGAGTTGTACCAGATATCAGAAATATAACCACCTTTTATGCATGTTCGGCGAGTGGCCGACAGGGTCACCGACCACCCCTCCGCCCCCTATTTACCATCGCCGCCCGTCGATTTCCAGAGAGCTTTTCCAACCCCCATGTTCCCGGCCGAATCGTAAACTCGCAAGGTCAGCAGGTGCTCACGGCCATCCAACTGATTCAAATTGACGGTAAAGGTCTCCTCCTGCGAATCCACGATTCCATCATCGCAAAGCACCGGCACCGGGAGCTCGGCATCAAGAACGTACTCGGCTCTGGTCAGACCGCTGGTACGATCGAAAGCGCGGAAACGTGCCGTTGCCAAACCGTTGGAGCGCTTGATCTCGCTCATTTCCACTTCCGGCGGAGCATTATCGACGTTGAATGGAGCGCTCAGCATCTCGGCTGTTTTGGCCATCCCAGCGGGGTTGACTCCTCCGTCAGAGGCGACCACTCTCAGCCGGTATTTTCCGTCGGCAAGCGCATCGCTGTCCAACTGAAAATAATTCTGCTTCACTTGATCCTGAAGGAGCTTCCATTCCGCTTCGCCTTCGCCGCGGAAATATAGAGCATAGGTCAGGTCATCACGGTCCGGGTCGGCCCCAACCCAGGAAACATCAAATCCCTTCTGAGGCGCGGGACGAAGCGCAGTGGCGTATCCGGACGATGAGCCGCGAAAAACTACCGGATTGTTCACCGGCTGCGCGCCGCTGCCGGTCGTCTTCTCGGCGCGGGCCGTGACTTTTAGCTCCGTGACAGTGGGCGCCTGGTTCCGGGGCAGGTATGGCAGAACGACCTCCTGCAAAACGGGTGAACGCTGATTCGCGGCATGCAGCACCACTTTCCACTGCACGTACCGGGCGGGCGGGCTGGTGACCTGATCGCCATTTTGCTGCCGGTATGGACCAGACCAGTCGCTCCATGTAGCGTCGGGACGGCCCGAGTTGCCGCTGCGCGTGTACAGCTCCACTGCTGTTGCCGAAGCTGCGTCGGCCCGCCAGCGAATCTTGCCCCAACTGGAAACGCCACCGGTGTCGTGAACGACGGATTGATATGAACCGGTCTCGGCCGGCTGCGTTCCTACGCGGAATACCTTCCCCAAATTGGCGGTCGTGGCGAGAACGAAATTCTGATGTGGAAGCAGGCGAGTGGTCTCTTCTTCGTCCGTCTGGGTAACCAGGGAGGCCCGGCGGTCCGGCATCAACTCATAAATGCGGCCTTTATCATCTGTCGAGAACAACAGGCGGTTGCCCGAGGGCAGCAGGTCGAATACGTTTTCGCGAGGCGAATTCCATAGCGTATCCACGCTGCCGTCCGGAGAGATTCGATAGAGCGCGCTCTTGATTCCGCGGCCCTCCTGACGCGGCGCGCCCGCCGAGTAACTGGGAGGCAGATTGGGCATCTGCGGTTCGGCCGGCGTGGTCTCCTTGTTGGCCTGCTCGGCGTCCGGCGCGGCAGTGCCCTCGCCCGGCAGAGCGCCGGGGCCCTGCGAAGCCCGCACCGTGATGGTGGTAGAAGCTTGCAACTGCGGCTCGCGGTTGGGTGATTGTTGCTGCGGAGTGCGCATGCGGCGATCTTCGGGATTGCCTAGAGCAGCCGCGTAAATATAACCTTCCGGTGACACCGCCACCCGATGAATCTCCGTCAACGGAGCATCGTAAAGCACGAACGCTTTTCCAGCGGCTGAGAACCGGTACACCAGTCCGTTGGGTTCGCTGCCGGCGATCATTTCGTTATTGGGCGCGACGGCCAGCGTCATAATGTGCGTTTGCTTGGTATCGTAGAAAAGCTCGCCGTTCCCGCTAGGGGATACGCGAAAGATCTTGCCTCGATCGCCGGTCCCGACGTACAGCGCGCCATCGGCGGCGAAGATCATGGACCAGATGTAACGGGTTTGCGGATCGAAAAACTCTTCGCTCTTACCGGAGGCATCCACCCGATAGATCTTGCCCTCAGGCGATGTACCCACATACACGCGGTTGTCTTTGTCCACGGCGAGGGCGAAGATGTCCGGCTCTGGCGCTTCGAAGAACACAGTGCCTTTCAGATCGGGGGATAATTTGAAGACTTTTCCGCCGTGCCCTGTGCCGAGGTAGATGCTGCCCTTGGAGTCGTGAACCGCAGCCCATACCACCGCCTGATCCGTGCTGAACACCTCTTTGAGCTGAGGCGCGAGCGACATGGTTCCTTCGCGGTTCAGCGAGACGCCATTGAACGTGCCGGCGGCAAAATCCTCGTACATCGCGCTGGACCAGAACTTGGTGCTGACACCGAACGCCCAGGGGCTCAACGAAAGCAGGAGTGAGGAAATCGCTACCAATATTTGGAGCGCACTAAAATGCACGTGCTTACTCATCATGTCTTCCTTCGTTTGCAAAAAGCTTATCGGTCATGTGTGTGTTTGTCCGTAGCCGCTCGGGTAACGGGTTCGAATCCCCGCTGCCTTGGCCTGCTGCTGACTGAACATCTCCCTCATCGCCAGCACGATCCAATCCTTCATGGTCATTCCTGCGTCAATTGCTGCATGCTTGACCTCTTTGAACAGCTCTGGGTCTACGCCTCGCAGGTTGATTACGCGCTCGCCATCCATCGTTTACCCCCTGTCGCCTTGAACTCCCGCTGCGCCCCAGCGCCTCCCGCACCTTCTCGCACTCCTGCTGAGTCACCAACGGTCTTTAGCCTCTTTGTCAGTTCAATGTGACATGCTTCATCGAATCTGCGAAGCTTATGGAGCTCAAAAGATTCAGTCATACTCTTGCCATCTGACCTATGGAAAAGCGTCACATCCTCTTGCCAGATGTCGAAGAGCCACACCAGGACGCGGTCCTCAAAAGGGAACGCGGCGGTCGAGCTGTCAAGCCGTGGCAATATTTGACGCCTGTTTTTCCTCGCCAGCTCCATTGTTAAAGGCAAACAAGATTCCGCGAATTTGGACTGCGTTTGTAGCTCCGCGCGGGGCTGTCCCGAGACTGTTTGCCATGGACCGGTTTTCGTCTAGCATTTCGTCAGGGCATGGCTTCAGCCATGCCGGAAATGCTTGTGATAAGGGCCGGCTTTAGCCGCTGAGGTCGTACGTGCACCTCAGGGGCTAAAGCCCCTCTCGATCTGATTGCTCATCGGCACGCCTGAAGGCGTGCCCTGACCAGGGGCATCCTAATACCTCCAGCCTATGTTCTTCAGTCCTTCACCGTGACGGTGATGCTCTTGGTCCCGGAGACGACCGAAGGCACCGGATCGAGTTCATACTCGGCGATTGTGGAAAGCACGGTGGGTGACACATTCGTGCTCACGGCCGGATCGGCGGAAAGAGTACGAACCAAGGAGGGCGGAGGCGAGGGGAAATTTTCGCCCTGCAAAACGAATCCGGGCTCCCATCGCGCCAGCCGCACATATAGCCGGTTGTTGCGGCGCGATTTGTTGATAGCGCGGATGAGCTGCCGCGCATTCTTAGGCACGAACAGCTTTCCCGTGCGCCAGCCCTCCTGCCGGTCCATGGAGCTGCCATCGGCCACCGTGATCGTCAGCAGCCCCGGTGACAGGCTGGCCGGAATCTCAACCGCGGTCTTCTGCAATGTTTCCTTGCCATCCTGCGCGCGCAGCAGAACGGAAAGCTCCAGTTCGTCGCCGGGCTTTACCTCGCGCTTGCTGCCCCACACCTGCTGGACCTCTTGCGCCAAACGGCGGTCGGTCGAAAAAACTTTTAGACGGATCTTGTGGATGTTGAACGGACCCAGGCCGCTTTGCATGAGATATGCAAGCGGAGTAGCCGCCGACTGCGCCGCCGCCACCGCGTTATTCGCGCTGTTGCTGACAAAACTTTCGGCTTTCACCTCGGGCAGACCGTCTATCGTGATGGCCTGCTCGACGTGCAGCGTAGATTCGCCGATGAGACGTTCGGTCGAACTGATTGCCGAGAATGCTGTGAAGTTCACCAGGAACGGGAGCAGAAAACGATCATTCACCATCTCAAAGCGATATTCGCGCTTCGACCCATTGCTGGATGCGACTTCCATCTCCATCGGGACGGTTCGCGCTTTTCCGCCCAAAGTACCGGCAATGCCCGTGGAGCGATCCTGTCCGATGACCCCCAAAAGTCCGCCAGGCGTGGTGATTTTCATCGAGCTGGAGTAGTTCGGCAAAACCGCGATGACGTTCGATTCGGAAAACGGGATCTCGGTGGGACCGGCGGAAAGAAACGGATGCCCAAAAGCGTAGACCTTGCCATGATCCACTAGTGTGACGGTGCCATCGGCGCTTGCGCCCATGTCACCACGCACTAATTGAACGCTGATCATGGAGCCAGGCTGCAAACGGGAAGGATCACCGGGTTCGCTGCCGTCGCCTGTTCCTGAGCCGCCTCCCTGCACCGGGATCAAGCCCAGCGACCGCAGAGGGTTCAGAAACGTCTGAATGGCTTCGGAAGTGAATCCTGAAAGCACCAGCGGGGTTGCCACCGGGACCAGAGAATTTTCCGCGCCTCCCCAGAAGACTGGGTTAGCACGATGCAGCACCGGAGGCAGCAACTCGGGCGTGCCGGTGGATACAATGCGTGGGCCCGTGACGCTGTCGCCGGGATCATAATGCCAAGCCTTCTGCGTGCCTGGCGTTGGCGCAGCTCCCGTCTCCTCGCGAAATGCTTGAATCATCTCCTCGATGGGAGTGATTCCCGCGATCGGGTCTTTGGAAAACTGGAACCCAAGCGCCACAGCGCCGATCAGCTTGCCGTCAATGTAAACAGGGCTGCCGCTCATTCCGGCAATGACGCCGGCATTCTCGAGCGGTCCGCCGGAAATGCGCGCCAGGATTACGCTCTGTTTGGGAGAGACGTTTTTCAGGACGCCGAGGATTTCAACTTGAAATTCCTCGATTTTAGAGCCAACGAAAACCGTTCTGCCGACGCCTTTCATTCCGGGGCGAATATCACTGAGAGGAAGAATAGCAACTTTGGAATCCCCGGATGTAGCAGCGGAAGACGGGCGGACAGATACGCCAATAGTAACCCAAACGGCCGCGAACAACACGGTCGCGAAAAACACTTTACTTGACATATGGATCTTCAGAAAACTCTCCACTAGGTTTGGCAACTCGCTAGAACAATGATAAGGGAGCGATAAAGCTCAGTCAAGCAAACACTTCGCAATCCGATTGCAAGGAGTAAAACTCTGGTCCAATCTCGCCTTCCACATAGATTTTAGGTAACGGGCGGTGATTGACATTGATACAATTTCTCTAGGACTCGATGCAACTGCTATATTGCAGCTTAGTCGGCGGGTAAACAGTGCAGATTACGCAAAGCCACGTCAGCGAGGGGGAGAAATTGCTTACGACGAAACCGCGAGGTGGACGAAAACAGACAGCGTGACCGCGTCGACGATCTGGCGGTTAATACACATGCAGGTGGACCGCAACAAACCGACGGCGCCGCACGACGGGAGGAGACAACATGAGAATCAGATTTCGCCTCACTTCGGCCGGTTTCATGATTGCGGTCGTGGTGTTGGCGCTCGGGGCGGGAGCCTCGGCGCAGGATCAGCAGATGCCACCGGAATACGACGCGGCTCTAAGAGCGCTCGGCAAACAGGGCGACTTTAAGGCCAACGTGCTGAAGATCAACATCCCACGCAACGATTTGAATGTAACGGTGGATGGCGTCGCCACGCCCACTCCCTTCGGATTTGGCGGATGGCTCGCCATGACCAAGGGAAATGGCGGCAAGGAGGTCATGATGGGCGACCTGGTGCTGTTGGAGGACGAGGTCAATCCGGTTATGTCAGCGCTGCTCGACAACGGACTGGAGGTCACTGCGCTGCACAATCACTTCTTTTTCGAAGATCCCAGAATTTACTACATGCACGTGATGGGACACGGCAGCGCGGCCGATCTCGCGCGCATGGCGAAACCCGCCGTGGCCCTGATCGGCCATGTTACCTCTGCGCATCCGCCCTCGTCGGGCAAGGTAACCCTGCAGCCGGGCAAGATTGATACAGGGAAGATCGCGCAGATTGTAAATCAGGAAGGTGAGCAGACAGGATCCGTATACAAGATCACGATCGGGCGCGACGACGTCACCGTAAAAGAGACGGGCGCTACTATAAACGCTCGCATGGGACTGAATACCTGGGCGGCTTTCGTCGGCACCGACGACAACGCCGCCATTGCCGGAGATGTGGCCATGCTGGATGACGAGGTTACGCCGGTTCTGAAGACGCTACGCAAAAACGGCATCCAAATCGTATCGATACATCACCACATGATCGGCACGCAGCCGGCTATCATATTCTTGCACTACTGGAGTAAAGGACCTGCTGAAAAACTCGCCAGAGCTTTCCGTGAGACTCTGGATCAGTTGGGGAAGAAATAACGCGAAAAGCGAACGTCGTGGAGCAGACACATATATTGGGCGCAGCTCGTCTAGGCGCGCACCGGGGGTGGTTTTAGCCTCGGATCATGGCTGTGTACGTACGATTTCAAAAGCGTCCGATGTTCTTCGGTAATATTCTTGAAGCGAATCCCCAAACCAGCGTCAATCGAGTAAACGACTACGCCCTGCAGCGACACAGGTTTGTTCGCACTCTCCAGCAGCAGATCCAGTTCTACATCGGTTCCGACAAGATCATTCCGGTCGGAAGCTATTAAAATTCCATACTCGCTGAACTCCAGTGCTTTACAACTGAATTTCTTCTTTCCGGCCGTTACCCTGGTTGGAAAGTCGACAGGAATCCGGATAGTTCTGCGTTTTTCCAAAGGCCGTTTTGATTCTGCCATGCGCCCCTCAAGCTCACTTCGACTCAGGTTCGGCCTGAGTGAATGATTTCGGCTTGATTTGCCCGGGAGTATCAGAATTCACCCGAGCCCTAAATCCGGACGTAATTATGGCACAACTGCAGTGGCGCTGTCCCTGATTTGAACCGCGATGGTGTTCGCCCTAAGCGGCCTGGGGATTTCATGGCCGGCGTTGCCGTCAATCTCTACATCTCGGGTTCTGCCCTTCCACCACAGCCATCAGCCCACTGGGAGCGGGGCGGACGCCTTTGTAGCGCCATCCGGCGGCCTCAAGCAACTGCGCATACTCCGCGGCTGTACGCTCCCGGCCTGTGCCCCAGCACATCATGTGGATATCGAAGAGCTTCGAAAAATGCGGCGTCTCCGCGCCGGGCACAACATGCTCGATGATGAAAATACGTCCGCGGGCGGGAGCAGCCTTGCAGGCCGTGCGGAGAATCTGCACCGACTCCTCGTCGTTCCAGTCGTGGGTGATCAACTTCAAGAAGTAGAGATCGGCGGGTGGTACGCGCTCGAACATGTTCCCGTCGACGTATTCGCAGCGGTCCTCCAGGCCCAGCCGATTTGCCCAAAGCAGGTCGAGGTTCGCAATGACACTGGAGCGCTCCAGCACGATGCCCTTCACGTGGGGATAACGCTTCAGAAAGCCGCAAACGAGGTGCCCATGACCGCCGCCGATGTCGCAGGCGGTCTGGACGGCTGCAAAGTCGAAATCCTCTAACGCCTGAAGGGCGGCCTCGGTCTGCGTCGCCGAGTAACTGCTCATTGCCTGATTGAACACCTCGGCGTACTCCGCGTCAGCATCCGCGTGGTCGAATGCCATTCGCCCGAACTCGCGCACAAAGGCATTCTGTTTGCCATCGCGAACCATGTCGGGAAGGTGCTTCCAGATCGCATAGTGTTCCGGTCCTTCCTCCAGCAGCGCCATGGACCGAAATGTCTCCGGGTGGTCGGCCAATAGGTATCGGCCTTCGGGCGTCAGATCGAACGTGCAGTTGGGCTGTTCATTCAGAAGACCGATAGCCCCCATCCCCCGCAGTAGCCGATAGCCCAGCGCAGCATCCAATCCCAGTTCGTCGGTCACATCTTTCGCGTTGCGCGGACCTTTTTTCAGGGCCTCAATTATTCCGAGCTTCACTCCGGCATACAGGATCTGACTTCTCCACCTTCCGAAGATCAGATCGGCAACCATTAGCTTCGGGTCAGCCACAACTTCCGCCATAGAAGTAGCCATGATGTTTCATCTCCTCCAAGTGCGGCAGTGTGCGAGGCGCAGAGCAGCAGCAGAGCAGCACTTGTCTAGTTTCAACTTTTCCGCTGAACCGCCGTTTAGTGGGTCAGTTGAATTGTAAAGCAAGAACTGGACGGATTTCAAAACTTTCCGCCATACCTGGCGCCCCACTCAGGTACAGTGAATGGAATGCGAATGTTATACTGTCCTCTGCTTTAAAGGCGATGGAGTTCGCCATAACCGCCCGCGGGCTGATGACTCCTGCTGGGTTCTGCGCAAGAAAATTTATTCTGCGCCACCCGAGGGCGATGGGGTTCGCCCATAACCGTCCGCCAGGACTGATGACCCCTGCCGAATTCAGTAAAACGGCTGGGGGTTTTTCTTTACCCGGCGGAGGATTCTGGATGAACCCATTTTTGATCGCGGCGATATGGATCGGCCTGGCGCTGGCGTCGGCGCTGGGCTCGGTACGACTGGGAATCTCCGTTGCGCTAGTCGAGATTTTCACGGGATTTGTCGCAGGAAACACCTTCCATCTTTCCACCACCCCTTGGATTGATTTCCTGGCCTCGAGTGGCAGCGTCGTTCTAACCTTTCTGGCTGGGGCCGAAATCCATCCCGACACGCTGCGCGCCAATTTTCGTGAGAGCCTGACCATCGGATTCTTTTCCTTCCTGGCGCCAGCAGTTGGGGCTTTCGCAGCCGCATACTGGATCTTCAGATGGAACTTGCATGCGGCCGAAATAGCAGGTATCGCCCTCTCGACGACCTCCGTTGCAGTCGTGTATGCAGTGATGGTCGAAAGCGGGAGAAATGAGACGGCACTTGGCAAGATTATTCTGGCCGCGTGTTTCATTACCGACTTGGGGACCGTGGTCGCACTCGGGCTGCTCTTTGCTCATTACGACCGATGGCTCGCAATCTTCGCCGCAATCACCGCAGTTGCAGTTTGGATCATCCCGAAGTTCGCTGCATGGCTCTTTCGCACCGTCGGAAACCGCGTGAGCGAACCGGAAATCAAGCTGGTTCTGCTGATCTTGTTCGGGCTTGGCGGGCTCGCCAACATCGCCGGGAGCGAAGCGGTATTGCCAGCATATCTGATGGGGTTGGCGCTTGCCCGCCAGTTCCTGAAAAATCGTGTATTGATGCATCGCATGCGCGCCCTGACGTTCAGCCTCCTGACGCCGTTTTATTTTCTCAAAGCCGGTTCATATGTTTCCGCCAAAGCTATGGTCTCAGGACTCGTGCTGATCGCGGCATTTTTCGCGGTGAAAATGGTTACGAAAGGGGTCGGCGTTTATCCCTGGACGCTGAAGTTCCGCTTCGGGCAGAGCAATGCCATATACACTACGCTGCTGATGGCCACTGGCTTGACGTTCGGCACCATCTCGGCGCTCTTTGGCCTGACGCACGGATACATAGACCAGTCGCAATACACGACGCTGGTGACTGTAGTCATCCTGAGCGCTTTTGTGCCTACACTGATCGCGGAGAAGTTTTTCCGGCCGGCGCCGGAACCGCAACCTGCACCCGAAGCCACGCCGATGAGGATGCAAGCCGCCGAGGAGGGGGACTAATGTTTCGGAAAATCCTGGTCGCTCACGATGGTTCCGAAGGCGCCAGCAGGGCATTCGCTACCGCTCTGGATTTGGCGCAGCTCTCGCGGGCGGACTTGCACACGATCTCGATCATAGAAGTTCACTCTCATTTCGCGGCCACCATGGGCGAAGTGATGGAGGAAAAAGAAGAGGAAAACAAGCTCTACGCACAGACGAAGCAGGAAGCGGAACAGTTGGCGGTTGCCCGCGGCATACCTTTCCAAGCGGTAATCCAGACCGGACATGAAGTCGAATCCATCATCCGCCACGCGCGCGAAGGAGGCTATGATCTCTTGGTGGTCGGCTTCATGGGACACTCCAAGGTGTTCGGCAGAATCTGGGGAGGCACTTCTCAGAACCTTGCGAAGCTCGCTCCGTGCAGCGTGCTGATAGTAAAGTGACTGGCAGCCACGGAGAACGGCAGAAAGCTGTTAATCAAAGGCCATGGCTACCAATGCTGATCAGCGCCCCGCGGCCACAACGATATTGACCAGTTTGTTTGGCACCACGATCATCTTCACAACCTTGGTACCGTTGATGATGTGAGCGATCCGCGGATCGGCCAGCGCGGTCTCTCGTAGCTCGTCTTCCGGCATATCCTGTCGCGCCAGAATCTTGCTGCGCAGTCTTCCGTTGACCTGGACGATGACCTCGATCTGCTCTTCTTTCGCGAGCAGCGGGTCGAACGAAGGCCAGGGAACGTCGCACAAATCTTGTGAGTGCCCCAGTTGCTGCCATAATTCTTGCGCCAGATAAGGCGCAAATGGCGACAGCAGTTTCGCCAGCGTCTCCATGCATTCGCGCAGGGCGCGCGGCGACATCTGCGCTTCCGATGTATAGAGCGCGTTAACCAGTTCCATGCAAGCTGCGATATCGGTGTTGAAGTGCCAGCGCCCTTCAAAATCACTTGTGATCCGCCGGATCGTCTGGTGCAGCTTCCTGAGCACTTTGCGATCTTCGGCTTCGGTGCCGGTCTTCGGTGCGGCGCCCGCGCCCGGTTGCGTATGGCGATTGACCAGCCTGTAAACGCGGGAGACAAACCGGTATATGCCCTCGACGCCGGCTTCGTTCCACTCCAAATCCTTTTCAGGAGGAGCGGCAAACAGCACGTACATGCGCGTGGTGTCGGAGCCGTATTTCTCCACCATGTCGTCGGGATCAACCAGATTGCCCTTGGACTTCGACATTTTGGCGCCGTCTTTGATCACCATGCCTTGCGTGAAGAGCCGCTCGGCCGGCTCGGAGATTTCCGACAGGCCGAGGTCGCGGATCACCTTGCCGAAGAAACGCGAGTAGATCAGATGCAGGATGGCGTGCTCGACGCCGCCGATGTACTGATCGATTGGGAACCAATATTTCACGGCGTCCGGGTTCACCGGAAGCTTGTCGGCGGTTGGATCTGTGTAGCGGTAGAAATACCATGACGAATCCACAAACGTATCCATGGTGTCCGTCTCGCGTTCCGCCGGTCCCTGGCACCGCAGGCACGTTGCGTTCACGAATTCCGGCACGTCTTTCAGCGGCGAGTGGCCCAGTCCGGTGATCTGCACGTTTTCCGGGAGCAGCACCGGGAGTTGGTCCTCCGGAACTGGAACCATGCCGCATTTGGCGCAGTAGACCACAGGGATCGGGGTTCCCCAGTACCGTTGACGGGAGATGCCCCAATCTTTGATGCGGTAGGTGGTCTCGCTTCGGCCGATGCCGCGCTTCTCCGCCTCTTCGCGCATTTTAGCGATGGCTTCCTCAGAGGTGAGGCCGTTGTATGGGCCGGAGTTGACCAGGAGACCGTAGTCGGTAAACGCCGCGTCGAGCCTCTTACCGTCGACGGTGCCATCCACAGACCTAATCACGAACCGAATCGGCAGGCGATACTTTTGAGCGAATTCAAAATCGCGCTGGTCATGTGCAGGGACAGCCATGATGCCGCCGGTGCCGTATTCCATCAGGACAAAGTTGGCGGCCCAGATGGGAAGCTGCTCGCCGCTAAACGGATTGGTAGCGAACCGGCCGAGGAAAACGCCTTCCTTCTCCATATCAACCGATTGCCCGGCCGGGCGCGATTCGCGCAGCCGCTCCACGCTGGCCCTGATGTTTTCGCTGCCGGCTACTCCTTCCAGCAGCTTGCCGACGAGCGGATGCTCCGGCGCGACCAGCACGGACGTAGCCCCGTAGATCGTGTCGAGACGCGTTGTGAATATCGTGATGGATTCATCCAGCCCGACAACAGGAAACTGCACGCGCGTGCCGACCGATTTGCCAATCCAGTTGCGCTGCATAGCGAGCACGCGCTCGGGCCAGCCCGAAAGCTTGTCCATGTCCTGGAGGAGCTGATCGGCGTATTGCGTAATGCGAAAGAACCACTGCTCCAGCTCTTTCTGAGTGACCGGCGTATCTTCATGCCGCCAGCAGCAGCCTTCAACCACCTGCTCATTCGCGAGCACGGTCTGGCATTTCGGACACCAGTTCACGCGGCTGTATTTGCGGTATGCCAAGCCGCGCTCCAGCATCTTCAGGAAGAACCACTGGTTCCAACGGTAGTAGTCCGGTTTGCAGGTAGTAATCTCCTTGGACCAGTCATAGCTGAACCCGAAGCGCTCGAACTGCCGCTTCATACTTGAGATATTGTCGAGCGTCCACTGCTTGGGATGCACCCCTCGATTGATGGCGGCGTTTTCGGCGGGCAGGCCGTAGGCGTCCCAGCCCATCGGATGCAGCACGCTGAAACCCCGCATCCGCTTGTAGCGGGCCAGCGCGTCTCCAATGGAATAATTTCGCACGTGGCCCATGTGCAGCTTGCCGGAAGGGTAGGGGAGCATCTCAAGGACGTAGTATTTCGGGCGGGAACCGCCGGTTTCGGCGTGATACTTCTTGCCCGCTTTCATCCACTTTTCTTCAATTGCTTTATGTTCGTAAGTTCCTGTCACCAGTTTACCTTTCCGTATCTCCGCACGGGCATCCAATCCATGCACGCCGGAATGGGATAAGGGCTTCCGAGAGCAGCCACCCTCATCGGGTGCGCGGCTCGTTTAACTTTTCGCAGTGGGCCGGAGCGTAGCGACAAAATCGCCTGCATGTTGCGATGATCGTCTCCGGGCTCATCAATGGGTGTTTCCAATATGAAGGTCTTATCGCGCAATGCCGGGTGGTTCACGATGCGCCGGAAGCCCTCGGTCCCGATACCGCCTTTTCCGATATGCTCGTGGCGATCGTGACGTGATCCCAGCGCTGAGCGGCAGTCGTTGGTGTGAATCACCTTCACGTGTTCAAGACCGATCGTCTGCTGCAATGATGCGACTGTTTTCTGCAGGCCGTCAGGACATGAAATGTCCATGCCGGCGGCGTAGCAATGCGCCGTATCAATACAGGCGGCAGCGGGAACGCCGTCCAGCATCGCCAGCATATCCTGCAACTGTTCGAAGGTTCCGCCGAGAGTATTACCCTGCACGCAAGTGTTTTCGATCAGCAAAGTAACGCGGCCGAAAGGCGTCTGTCGCGCCGCCGCGCGCACGGATTCCGCGAAGGTCCTCATGCCGATTTCAGCCGAGCCATTGCGGAAACTGCCGGGATGCAGCACGACATACTCCGCTCCCAGCGCCGCCGCCCTGCCGATTTCGCCGCGGAAAGCTTCAATAGAGCGGGTTCGTACGATTTCGTCGGGAGACGCGAGGTTAATAAGATAATTTGCGTGAACAACCAGCGGAGTCAGATTGTAACGCTGGCGCAAACGACCGAGCGCGGTGATTTCATCTCGCCGCGGCTCACGCGCTTTCCACATGCGAGGGCTAGAAGAGAAGATTTGGAATGCAGAACAGCCGAGGTGCCGCGCTTTCTCGGCGGCTTGATCGAAGGAGCCGGCGATAGACGTGTGAATGCCTATGCGCCACGAGGAAAATGCTTCGATTTCGTTTGTCACCTCATTCACACTGACCCGCCCGGACGCGCCCCCAACCCGCAGGGCCATTCTATAGTAGCAGAGCGTTTTGCAAGCGGTCAATCCGAGCAGCCGGCTGGCTGGTAGTTTCTCGGTTTGTTTTTCGTTTTGGCAACTCGCGAAGGGACTCGCGGAAGGGCACGGCTGAAGAAGTTGCGGGAAGAAGCCGCGATTTCGTCATTCTGAAGCACCCGGCTGGTCGGGGCTGAAGAATCTGTTTTTCAACATCGTGAAAACAAGCAGATTCCTCGCTCCCGCTCGGGATGACATCACCAGGAGCGCGCCGTAACTTTACCGCATTAATTGGCGGGGACGCTCTGACGCTTGCGATCAACCAATGTGGTGATTTCTTTCAAGAGTCTGTCAGGCGCGCAAGGTTTGCCGAGAAACGCGTCGCATCCGTTTCGAATGACTGCGGGGGCCGCGTTTGCGAAAGCGGTCATGATAATGACGCCGGTGTTTTTATTGGATTCGTTCTGTCGGATTCTCTGCGCTGCCTCCCAGCCGTTGATCCCTGGAAGTCGAAGGTCCATCACTACCACGTCTGGACGCAGACGAAGAGCTTTGTCCACCGCCTCCTCGCCGTCACTAGCCAACGCCACTTTGAATCCTTCAGTGTTGAGAAACTGAGCATACATTTCGCGGACATCCTCGAAGTCATCCACGATGAGGATCAGCCCCCGATTATGCTCGCCGCCATTAAAAATACGAGAGGAGTTGTTCATTGGTCCCTTCATGATGTTGTGTAGATTACGCTGCACGTAGGGCGAACCGTGCGGCGGGTGCGTATCAATGTTAGCTCGTCAAAGTAACGCCACCATCTGGGACTGGAGCAGGAGCGAACAGGCGCTATGCGTAGAACACGATGTCAGAAGCAGTTGCTTAACGATGTTGCTCAAGCGAGTTAGTGTATGGATATTCGCTGCGAATTGCAAGCGTATTGTCCCAAGTTATTGAAACAGAAACGGCCGCCTCGAAATCGTCATGCGCTCGTGAGATAATTTCAGAACGAGTCATCATGAGCGAATCATTCGGCGATAAGATTCATGCCTCCAGCTCGGCCACTTCTGCTGAAGTATTCCATGAGCTGTATCGGTTTGCTTTCGAAACTTCTCGGGACATCGCGCTGGTCCTGCATACGGATGGCCGCATCGCAGACGCAAACGCCGCAGCCATCGAAGCTTATGGTTATAGCAAGGATGAACTGCTCCATCTCACCATAGCAGATCTGCTGGATCGTTCGCAGGTTCAGGATCTCAATCACCCGTCCGCGGAGTTACATGCATCGGGAACGGTTTCGGAAACAATCCATCGGCGCAAAGACGGCAGCACGTTTGCAGCCCAAGTGACACCACAAAGGTTTGAAACCAGTGGCCAGGCATGGTTCATTACGACCGTTCGCGACAGCGTATCCGCGATTCGCCCCAGCCTGACACGCCAAGCCGGCATGGAAACACATAGACAGCTTGCTCTGGAAGCCGCTGGCATGGGGACCTGGGAAATGGACCTTAACACTGGCCGTCTTTTGTGGGACGAACGATGCAGAGCAATCTTTGGCGTGCCTGCGGATCAGGAGATGACTTACGAGTTGTTTCTCGCCACAGTACATCCGGAAGATCGCGAGCGCGTAGATCGGGACAGAATGGCCATCGGGCACGACCAGGCGACTTACGGTCACGAGTATCGCGTGGTACAGCCTGACGGCAGCATCCGATGGGTGATGACGCGCGGCGGCCTTCTTTTTGACGAGGATGGGTAAGAGCACCAAGTTAATCGGCGTGATTGTGGATATCACGGACCGCAAGATCGCTGATGAACTGGCGCAGCGCCATTTGGACGAACTGGAGGCCATCTACAAAGCGGCTCCTGTCGGCTTGTGCGTCCTCGACCGGGAGCTTCGATGGGTGCAAATTAATGAGCGTCTGGCGGAGATGAACGGCTTCACGGTAGCCGAACACATTGGTAAGCGGGTTCGAGATTTGATTCCGAACGTTGCGGAAGAAATTGAGACCAAGCTTCGTGAGGTCATCGAAACTGGCGAACCGGTTCTGGGGCTGGAGTTCGCAGGTGAAACGCCCGCTCAACCCGGTGTAATCCGGAGTTGGAAAGAAAACTGGTTTCCCATACGAGACCGCAGTGGCGCCGTCGTCGGTATCAACGTAGTTGCCGAGGAGGTGACGGCGGCCAGACGAGCCGAGCGGGAGCGCGAAGCCCTCCTGGAGAGTGAACGTGCGGCGCGTGAGCAGGCCGAGCGATCTGGCCGGCTGAGGGATGAGTTTCTCGCCACCGTCTCACATGAACTGCGCACTCCGCTTAACGCCATTCTCGGTTGGGCTGATATTCTCCTCATGTCCCTGCCTCCCGACAGCGAAATGCGGCACGGTCTGGAGGTGATCGGCCGGAATGCCCGTTCGCAGGCCCAGTTGATCGAGGAACTGCTGGATATGAGCCGGATCGTGGCCGGCAAACTGACGTTGGAATGGCGACAGGTGGAGCTGCAGACCACTCTAAGCGCCTGTATCGATAATCTGTTCCCGGCCGCCCAACAGAAGAGAATCAATATCCGTAGAGAAATCGATCGCACGGCGCCCGCGATCTCTGGTGACTCCGACAGATTGCAGCAGGTAATTTGGAACCTGCTTTCCAACTCAATCAAATTTACTCCCGCTGGCGGCGAGGTGAGAGTCTCCCTGCAAAAGAAAAACTCGGACCTGGAACTCACCATCAGCGACACAGGGATGGGGATTAAGCCGGAATTTCTGCTCTACGTGTTTGACCGCTTCCGCCAGGGAGATGCCTCGACCGCCCGGCAGCACGCGGGCTTGGGATTGGGATTGGCTATCGTAAAAAGTATCGTCGAAATGCACGGCGGCATGGTCGCGGTAGAAAGCCAGGGCGAAGGCCGCGGAGCATCTTTCACGGTGAAGTTGCCGATCAGCGGCATGATGGTTATTGGCTGATCAAGAATGTACGCTCGTTACCCGAGTCGCACGGTGGCGATATACCAGCCGCGGCTGTTACCGCCTTTGCGCGAAATGAGGACCGCGACCGCGTCCTGCAGGCGGGCTATCAAGCGCATGTGGCCAAGCCGGTCACGTCTTCCGCATTGATCAGCACCGTTGCCAGGCTGTGTCGAAAAGGCCTACCGTGATCAGATGGACTTATGAGTGGCACTTACTCTGTGCTGGGTCAGTTTGAATTTCGGCGCTTCTGATCCGTGAAATCCGGAAGGGCATGGCTTCAGCCATGCCGAAACGGAATGTACCGACGCGGCTTTAGCCGCTGAGGTTTGCACCTCAGGCGCTGAAGCGCCTCGCTTTGCTAATTGTACCGGCACGACTGAAGTCGTGCCCTTCCGTTTTCA